>DASXJR010000033.1:0-10912 GCA_036497285.1 Jatrophihabitans sp. | reverse complement strand
TTCCAGGCGGCCCGACTTGCCGATGGACCAATACGACGCAGCACTCACAGCCATGCCACCAGCGGAGGACCGACGATGAGCCCGAGCGGGAATTTGCCGATCCGCCGCGCGGTCACGATCGACGAGCTGCAGATCTCCGCCTCGGTCGAGGACCGAACGGACACCCGCACCGGGATGTCCGCCGAGGAACTGGACGACATCGTCGAGCGCGTCATCGACAAGATCGAGCAGCGCGTGGTCGACGAGCTGGAGCGGCGCGGACATCACTACAACCCGGGAGTGTTCTGATGGCCGAGTTGGAAAAGGCGTTCCTCGAGGACGAGAAGAACAACAAGATCGCCTGCCTGTTCAACCCGGAGACGATCACCGTCGGGCGCAAGAACTACTGGCGCGACAACCCGAAGCCGGGCTGGGACGTCACCAAGCTCTCCTACCTGGGTGCCCACCACGGCTGGCTCAATCTCGACCTGGTCTTCGACACGACTGCCGACGGCACGTCGGTGACGAAGTACACCGGCGAGTTGATGAAGCTGATGGAGGTCGACTACTCGCTGCCGGGCGGTGATGAGGGCACCCGCAACGGACGTCCGCCGATCGTGCACTTCCACTGGGGCGACTTCCACTCGTTCCCCTCGGTGGTGTCGAACGTCGTCGTCAACTTCACCTACTTCTCCTCGGCCGGAAAGCCGCTGCGGGCAGAAGCACACGTCGAGCTGTACCAGTTCGACTCGAGCGATGCATTCACCTGGCAGAACCCGACCTCGGGGACGCCGCGCCCGCACCGCGTGCACCGCGTGCAGCCCGGCGAGACGCTCGACCGCATCTCCGCGCGTTACTACGGCGATTCCACCCGCTGGCGCGAACTGGCCAGTGCCAACGGCATCGAGGATCCCCTTGCGCTTCGGCCCGGCGCGCTGTTGTCGATCCCCCGCGGGGAACTGGCATGACCGGCCCTAGGACCGCAGTGCACGCAGCGCTGCCGGGGGAGGTCCCTGAATGAGCGCTCCCACGGATACCGAGAACCTCGCCCTGACCGCGCCGGTGATCAAGGTCGCCGGCAGCCCTCTCGATGTGGCCGTGCAGAACGACCTCGTCGCGCTGCGCGTCAACAAGGGCCTGAGCATGATGGCGCGGGCCACGCTGCGCTTCGTCGATCCCGGGTACGCGATCGCAACGAGTAACAAGTTCGCGCTCGGAACCCCCGTCGAGATCGGGATCAACACGACCTCGATCTTCAAAGGGGTGGTCACCGGGGCAAGCGTCGAGCAGTCTGCAACGCAGATCCAGGAACTGGTCGTCACGGTCGACGATGCGGCGTACAAGCTCAATCTGGCGCACCGGATCGCGAGTTACGAAGAGGTGTCCGTCGGCGACGTCATCAAGAAGCTGGCCTCTCAGAACGGTCTGTCGGTCGACGTCCCGGCCGGCGGGGACATCTATCCCTACTTGTTGCAGCGCGGGTCGGACTTGAGTTTCCTGGAATCGTTGACCCGACGGATCAACTGCGTCTGGTACGCAGACGACCAGAAGTTGATCGTCAAAAAGGCCGGCGGTTCAGAGGGCGCGGTCGAGATCAAGGCTTCCGCCAAGCTGATCGACTTCTCGGTACGCACCTCCGCGCTTCGTCCGGGCGCCGTGCAGGTCAAGGGCTGGGACAGCGCGCAGCTTCAGGCGATAGTCGGTGACGAAAGCGACGCGCCAACAGGGGGCGAGTCCACTTTCACCACGAACTACCGCAAGGTGAGCGACCTTTCCTCGAGCACGCCGAAGATCGTCGTGGACGAGTCGAACCCGAACACGGCCAGCGAGGCCACGGCGCTCGCGGACTCGTTGCAGTCGATCTGGAGCTCGGAGGCGGTGGTTGCTCGCGGCACCATGTTCGCCGACCCTGCAGTGAAGCCGTACACCAAGGTCACAATCGACGGTGACGGCCCCATGGACGGCGACTACGTCGTCAACGAGGTCGAACACGTTTACACCCACCGTGGCTTCCTGACGAAGTTCGTGGCCGGTCCCGTACGCAGCAGGCTGCTCGTCGACACGCTGAAGACCACATCGCGTGATCCAGGATTCGTCTACCAAGGCCTGGTCACCGCGATCGTGACCGAGGTCGCCACGAAGGCCGAAGAGTTCGGAATGGTGAAGGTCAAGATCCCTTCGTGGGACGACGACCTCGCCAGCGCCTGGGCACGTGTGGTGTCCTTCGGTGGTGGCACGAGCCGCGGTGGCGTGTTCCTGCCTGAGGTGGGCGACGAGGTTCTGGTCGGGTTCGAGCGCGGCGACACCCGGCACCCGGTCGTGATCGGGGGCCTGTTCGGACAGAAGACGACGATTGCCGCCGATACGAACGCGGTGCAGAGCGGAAAGATCGACTACCGCCGGATCACGTCCCGCACCGGTCATGTGGTCGAGCTGGGCGACGGCGACGAGGACACCAAATCCCACGTCAAGCTGGCGCTGGGGAAGGCCGGCTACGAGCTGCGGCTCGGCGCCGACCGCTTCGACATCAAGATGCCGTCCGGAAAGCCTTTCCTGATCAAGGTCGGCGACGCCTCGATCGAGATCGACGCCCAGGGCAACATCAACGTCAAGGGGTTGAAGATCAGCATTCAAGCCCAGTCCGACATCGAACTCAAGGCGAACGCCCAACTGAAGGCCGAGGGCACCGCGGGCGTTTCGCTGCACGGCGCAACAGCCGAACTCAAGGGTGACGGCACGGCGACGCTCCAGTCGAGCGGTCAGACGGCGGTCAAGGGCGCGATGGTGATGATCAACTGATGACCGAGTTCCTGCCGGCGCGCGGCACCGACGTGAGCCGCTACGACGCCACATTCATCGGCCGCGGCCTCTCGTGGCCCCTCGGTGTCGACCACACCGGGGCCATCGCACTGACCAACGGACCCGACGACCTGGACCGATCCATCCGCCTGGTGCTGCTCACAGCGCCCGGCGAGCGGGTCATGCGTCCCAAGTTCGGCTGCCGGATCTGGGACCTGCTGTTCGAACCGATCACGCCGAACCTGCTCGGCCTGATCGTCGAAGCCGTCCGCGAGGCGATCGGGCAGTGGGAACCGCGGGTGAGCGTCGAACAGGTCACCCCGGTCCCCGACGAGAACGACGACGCACTCGTGCGGATCCACATCGTGTACCGCGTCCGATCGACGAACGACAGGCGCAACCTCGTCTACCCGTTCTACGTCATCCCGCACGAGAGCGAATAGAGACTCGCCATGCCACTACCTGCCCCCGAACTCGACGACCGCAAGTTCCAGGACATCGTCGACGAAGCCAAGCGCCTCATCCCACGCTTCTGCCCGGAGTGGACCAACCACAACGTCTCCGACCCGGGCGTGGCGCTGATCGAGCTCTTCGCGTGGATGAGCGAGATGGTGCTCTACCGGATCAACCAGGTACCCGACCGGCTCTACGTCCACTTCCTCAACATGGTTGGCATCGAGCCGTTCCCGCCGTCGGTGGCGCGGGCTGATCTCACCTTCTGGCTGTCGGCCGTGGTCGAGCAACCGGTGGTGATCCCGGCCGGGACCGAGGTCACCACGCCGGGTGGGGCGAGCGGGACCGGCGAGGCGATCGTCTTCACCACCGCCGACGAACTCGTGATCGCGCCCCCCGACCTGCATGCGGCCAAGACAAGCTCGGCAACGACCGATCGCGTGACCGACGTGTGGGAGGACCTGCGCTACTCCGCGGACGGCGTGCGGTGTTTCCCGTCGGACGAGCTGACGCCGGGCGACGCAATCCTCTTCGGGTTCCGGTCGAGTCTGGCCGGCACGGTCGTTCGGCTCTCCCTCGACGCGCGCGCCGAGGGCATCGGCGTCGACCCGCGCACCCCGCCGCTGGCCTGGGAGGTCTGGAACGGCGAGGGCTGGATCGGGTGTGCGGGCTACGAGGACACCACGGGCGGCCTGAACCGGGCCGGCAGTGTGACCCTGCTCGTGCCGAACGAGCACGAGATGTTGACCGTCGGCAACGACGCGGCGTACTGGCTGCGCGCCCGGCTCGTCCAGACCGCAGGCCCGACCTACCAGGCCTCGCCGCGCATCCGGAACCTCCGCGTCGATTCACTCGGCGGCACGGTCGGCGCCGAGCACGCCGAGTCCGCCATCGCCGAGGTGATCGGACGCAGCTCCGGTGCACCCGCACAGGTCTTCCCGGTCATGCACCGTCCGGTGCTCGAACGGCGCAAGGACGTCGAGACCGTGCTGGTCGAGGACGGCGGCAACAGCATCGCCTGGACCGAGGTCGACGACTTCAGCGCGTCCGGCCCCAACGATCACCACTTCGTGTGGAACAGCGCGGGCGGCGAGGTGCGCTTCGGCCCCAGCGTGCGCTATCCGAACGGCGCGACGTGCCAGCACGGCGCGATCCCACGCGACGGCGCCACGATCTCGGTCACCGGCTACCGCCACGGCGGCGGCCAGCGCGGGAACGTCGGCGCGCGCACGCTCACCGTCATGCGCCGGTCCATCCCGTTCGTCAGCGGCGTCACCAACCTCGGCCCGGCCACCGGCGGCGTCGACGCCGAGACGGTCAACGAGGCGAAGGTGCGCGGCCCGATGACGCTGCGAACCGGCCAGCGCGCGGTCACCGCGGGCGACTACGAGCGGCTGACCCTCGAATCCTCGATCGAGGTGGCCCGCGCGCGCTGCCTGCCGACCGATCACGGCAACGGCTCGGTACGCCTGCTCGTCGTTCCGCAGGTGCGCGGCGAAGCGATCCGGCACAAGCTCGACGACTTCGCCATCGCCCAACCGCTGATGCGCCGGATCACTGATCATCTGGACGCGCACCGGGTGGTCGGTACCGCCGTCGAGGTGAGCACGCCGTACTACCAGGGCGTCTCGGTCGCCGCCCTCGTGCACTGCGCGCCGGGCCGGCCACCCGGATTGGTGCGTCAGCGCGCGCTCGATGCGCTCACCAGATTCGTCAACCCGCTCACCGGAGGACCCGACGGCATGGGCTGGCCCTTCGACGCCGACCTCAATGCGGCGGCAGTGACACAGATGCTCGAGACCATCGACGGTGTCGAGCGGGTCGAGGAAGCACTGCTGTTCGAGTACGACCTGCGCACCGGTCGCCGGCTCGGAGCGGGCAAGGACGTCGTCCGGCTCGACGAACACTCCCTGTTCCTGTCGGCCACGCACCAGGTCGTCGTGAGATGAGCCGACGATGACCGCCCTCGTTCCGCGCAAGCAGGCGGGGTTGCCGGACCGCGTCAGCCGGTCGAACCGTAGCCCGCACTGGCTGCTGAACCAACTTCCGGTCGGCATGCTCGACGCCGACTTCTTCGTGCGGTTCGTGTCGATCTTCCAGGAGATCGGCTCGACCCTGCTCGAGGACGCCGACAACATCGACAACCTGGTCGACGTCTCGGTCGCCCCGGAACCGGTCGTGCGTTGGCTCGGCACATGGATCGGCGCCGAGTCGATCGACGAGTCGCTCGACGACGCGGTCAAGCGCCGCATCGTCGCCGGAGCGGCGACCACGCTCACTTGGCGCGGCACGGTGCACGGTCTGCGCCGCTTCCTGGAACTGACCAGCGGCGGCCCGGCCGAGGTCGAGGACGGCGGCGGGGTGTGGCGCGAGGGCGAGGCTCCGGCTGACACCGCATGGGTGCGCATGACGGTCGAGTCGACCGGTTGGCTCGACGAAGCAGACTTCGTGGACCTGGTCCGCGACGAAGTGCCCGCCCACGTGCGGGCGGAGTTGTTCGTAGGTGACCGCCGCGTGTGGCCGGCGGACGAGGAGGCAACGACATGACCGTAGAACCGATTTCGGCATATCCAGCCGACAATGAGACGACGGGCGTGATCTCGGCGAACGACAAGCCGCTGCCGCCGTACGCGCACGCGTCGGCGCCGCCCCGGCAACCCGCACCCATGTCGCCGCTCCCGCCGACACCGCCCCCGCCCGCGCGACCCGCACCCACCCATCCGCAGTCGGTCGCCGACGCGATGGTCGAGATCTCGATGCCGCCGCTGGCGGCCGACTCGCCTTCTCCGACCGTCACATCACCCGACATCGTCTCGGGGAACGGTGTCGCAGCAGGTACCACGACCACCTTGCTGTCGTCGCCCGCGACCGTCCCGTCCACCACGGCGGGGGTCATGCCGCCACCGGCGACCGAGGTGATCACCTGCCCCGAGTGCGGCACCGTCGCCAAGGTCACGCTGAACCGCCGCGAGTCGGTCGACTTCTGCCGCAACTGCGACTACCCGCTGTTCTGGACGCCGAGCAAGATCGTGCGCGGGCCGTCCATGTCGACCGACGAGTCGCTGCGCCGCCTGCCAGGTCAGGCCGGTCGGGTCACGATCGCCTCGCTGCCGTGTCCGTTCTGCTACGAGCCGAACGCGTTGTCCGCGCAGACCTGTATCCGGTGCGGCAAGCCGATGCACCCGGTCGAGGAGGCGCCGCCGGCGCCGGTCTACGTTGCGCCGCCTCCTGCGCCCGTCGTCGTCGAGGAGCCGAGCAAGGTCGCGTGGTGGGTGTGGGCGCTGCTCGCCCTCGGTGCCGCCGCGCTGATCACGCTGATCGTCCTGATCGGCACCGGCACCATCAACTGAGCGCGCCGGCCCTCCACAGCGACTTTCGCGGGCCTCCGTCGTTTGCTGTGCGCGTACCGCGGTACGGAACTCAGTGGTTGGTCCAGTTGGAGTTCGTCACCGTCACCGTTCCGCCGGCCGACACCGTGAACTTGTACGTGTCGCGCGAGTTCTCGACGACACCGCCGCCACTCGACGCGGTGAGCACCCATTGTCCCGGCGGGACGTTGCTGAAGGTCGCGCCGCTGCCCGTGTCCTGCTGATCGGTCGGGATGAGCGCGGTCGGGATGCCGGCCGGGCAGGTCGAGTCGGGCGACGGGCAGCTCAGTGAATACGTGATGGTCGAGTCCGCACCTGTCTTGTGCGGCGCGGTCGAGTTCACGTACGCGTCGATGTTCACCGTGCCGAGCGCGCGCTCGGTAACGCTTACGCTGGCCGATTGCGACTGGCTGCTCAGGTCGACATCGTCATTGGTGAACGCGCCCGTCGGGAACAGCCGTGTGGAGCGAGCGGTCGCGGATGCCACTGCGAGCGACACCGTGTACTGACCCGGCAAGGCATGGATCGTGGTCGTCGAGCCGTTGGTCACCGAGCCGACGATGGAGCTGCTGCCGCTCTTCGTCAGCACGAGGTTGATTGTCGGTGCGGGCGTGTCGAGCGCGAGCAGGCTGATCGAGGCGGTCACGGTCAGCACGTACTCGTCGAAGTGGTACACCACCGGCGTGGGTGTCTGCGCGGTCTGCGACGCGGGCACCGAGACTCGGCAGGACGACGTACCGGCGGTGGTGCTGACCCCGCCGGGGTGCACCGAGCCGACCGGGAACGGCAGGCTGAACGACCAGCACCCGCGCGGCACGTTGGTGAATGTGAAAGTGCGTGACGTCGTCGACGTCGTCGAGTCCGGAGTCGTCACGGTCAGCGGGTCCCACGTCGCGCCGTCGCTCGGAGTCAGCGTTGCGGTGCCGCCCGAAAGGTCCTCGGCGGAGTCGTAGTCGACCTCGACCTTCACCGTCTGGGTCGTCGGCGCCAGCGTGACCGTGGGAACCGCGACGGTGGCGCCGTAGGCGATCGACACCGAGCTCACGGTCTGCGCCCCGTAGTTCGCGTTCGGACTCACCAGCCCGCTCGGGACCGGTGGCGTGTCACGGTCCACATCGTTGATGTGGATGTCGTACAGACCGTTCGGGATACCCGCGATGCTGAACGTTCCGTCGGAGGCGGTCTTGGTGAAGATCGGGTCGTCGCCGAGGTCACCGGCGCGACTGGTCGTGCCGGCGTCGTAGAGCTCGACCGGGATGTTGCCCAGGTTGGTGGTCGACGCCTTTCCGTTCGTTCCGACGACCTTGCCCGTCAGCGAGGTGCGGTACATCGAGGCCGGGACGACGAAGGTGGTCAGTGTGGTCGCATCCGTGGCGACCAGTGGAACGTTCAGGGTCGCGTACGTCAACTGGATGCTCTGCCCGAGCTGCGAGGTGTCACCGACGATGGTGACCGTGTAGACGCCGGGCTTCAGATCGCTGGCGACGAAGATGCTGGGGGTGTCGGTGTTGTCGGTGAGGATCGTCGTGGCGGGCGCGTCGTTGCGCACGAGCGTCACGACGGCGTGGCTGGTGTAGCGCACGGTCGGGGTGTCGGCGATCTTCACCCGGATCGGCTGCGTCGCGGTGCGTACTTCGTCGGTGATGTCGAACGCGGTCGAACCGCTGGTCGCAGGGTTGATTCCGCTGACGACCGTCTGCGTCACCGAGTTCGTGACGTATCCGGGCGCTGATGCGCTGAATGTCCAGCTACCGGGAACCAGCGCCCACGGCGTGCCCGTGCCGGTGAAGTTGTATACCCCGGTCCCACTGGTGGTCGCCGTGAGCGGCGTGGTCGGACACGTCGTCGAGGGGTCGGTGGTCGACTGGCAGGTAGCACTCACGGTCGCGCCGGACAGTTGCTGCAGGGAGGCGCCGTTGCCGAACACCGTGCCGGTGATCGAGCCGTACGCGGCCAGGTGCGGGATGTCCGGGTACGCAAGCGTGTTCAGCCCGTTGCCGAGCGTGACGTCAGTCGCGGCACTCGGGGTGTGACCGGCAGCGGTGATCGTGATCTGCCACAGGCCGGGCGCGAACAGGTAAGGCGTGCCGAACTGGATGAACGAGAACTGTCCGGACGCGTCCGTGGTGGCCGACATGATCTGTGCGGCGACCGTCGTCGGTGTGCATGGCGATGCGGAGTCGACGCACCTCTTCACGAGCACGGTGGCGCCGGACACGACCGGATTGCCGGTCGTGTTGTCGGTGACCGTGCCCTGCAACGCAGCCAGCCGGGGCAGCTCGATGTCGCTGGTGTTGTCGCCCGAGGCCGCCGTCGTGGTCACCGTCGTCGTGGCGAAGCCCGCGGCGGACACGGTGACGTCGTAGTCGCCGTCGGAAAGGAAGTACCGCTGACCGGCCCTCGTGAACTGGTAGGTGCCGTCGGGGTTGCTCGTCGTCGTGGCCAGCGTCGGGTTGGCGCAGCTGGCGGGGTCGGCGCAGTGCGCGCGCACGGTCACGGTGGCACCACTGACCAGTGTGCCGGGCTCACCGGAGACGGTCACCTGGCCACCGAGCGCGTCGAGTGCGGTCAGTTCCTGCTGCACGCCAGTCGGTTGCTGGGTGCCGCCATGGATCAAGAGGATCTGCCTGAACGGCTGCACGTGCCCGGCGGCCGTGACCTCGAACTGCCAGGTGCCGGCTTCCAGGACGTACGGGTTGGCGACCGTGCCGAAGGCGTAGGCACCGGACGAGTCGGTCACCGTCGACTGCGGCGCAGGTGTCGACAGCAGCGACGTGCACGTGGCGTCGCTGCACTTGGTCATCGTCACCGTCGCGCTGCCGATGTTGTTCGACAGGTTGTCGGTGATCGTCCCGCTCAGCGCGCCCTGCTGCGTCAGCGAGACGTCACCGACCAGGTTGTCACCGCTGACCAGGTGCAGCGGCGCCGGCCAGTCGTAGGACGAGAAGCCGGTCGCGTCGACCTGCAGCTGGTAGTACCCGTCGCTGAGGAAGTACCTACCGCTGGTTCCGGAGAACTGGTAGTTGCCACCGCCGTCGGGCGTCGTGGTCGTGACCAGATGCGTGCAGGACGTGACGTCGGCGGGTGTGTCGCAGCGCATCAGGGTCAACGTCGCATTCGTGACCGGCTGCAGCGGACTCGTGCCGGCCTGGGTGACCCGACCGCCCAGCCCGCCCAGCGCGACCAGAGTCACCGAAGTGGCGCTCGCGGGCGCGTCCGCGGTGTCGATCGTGAAGTCCTGCTGCTGGAATGTGTACCCGAGCGCCGTCGCGTCGTAGGTCACGCGGTACTGGCCGGGCGGCAGGAAGTAGCGGCCGGTCGCGCCGGAGAACTGGTAGGTGCCGCCGCTACCCGTGGTGAGTTCGTCGACCGACGTCTTCTGGGCTGCGCAGTCTCCGGTCGGGCAGGAGTACAGATGCACGTCGACGCCCTGCAGCCCGAGACTGTTGTTGCTGGCGCTGACGGTTCCGGACACGCCGCCGAGCAGACTCATCGTGACGTTCTGGTCCTCGGTCGACACGTAGCCGCCGGACAGCGTCACGGGCTGCACGACCTTGGTGATCATCCCCGATGCGCAGACGATCAGCTCGTACCTGCCCACCGTCATGTAGCGCACCCCGCCGGCCGCGACGAAGTCGTACTTGCCGTCGAAGGTGGTCGACGCGGTGTAGTCGCCGATCTGCGTGTTGCAGGCGGTGCTGCTGGCGACGTCGACGCTCGGGCACGTCGCTGCGCACCGGCGTGCGATCAGGGTCGCACCGGGTAGCGGTCCGGACGTCGTGTGCGGCGGGGTCAGGCTCGGCGCATTGACCTGCCCGCGCAGCTCGGCGAGCGCGTTGATCGTGGCGGGCGCGAGCGTGCAGTGCAGGTTCGTCGGAGTGGGGTCCGGCACCGTGGTGTCGTCGGTGGTGTCGTCGTCGAAGTACCCGCACTTCAGCGTCGCGCTGAGCGGGCTGCTGAATCCGGGCACGTCGATGTCGAGGGTGTAAATGCCCTGCCAGGCCATGTTGCCACTGGACACGTTCGCGTCAGCCCAGATCAGGTCGCCGGCGGAGTTGATGCTCGCTGTCACCGTGCCCGCACCCTGCGCCGTCGACGAGTAGTCGTGCACGGTCACGGTCGCGTTGTTCAAGGGCAGGCCGATTGGCTGGGTGACGATCTTCAGACCGGCAGTGGACACCGGCAGCGCCGCGACGCGCACAGCAGGAACCGCCAGCGCCAGGCTGTCGACCTTGTCGACCAGGATCGTGGCGCTCGACCCGAGGCTCTGCCCGACGTTGCTCTGATCGACGCCGACGGTGACGTGCTTGCTG
>DASXJR010000032.1:0-39656 GCA_036497285.1 Jatrophihabitans sp. | reverse complement strand
CGGTCTCGGCGTTGGCCGCGAGCGCGGTGCTGCGCACGGCGTTCCAGTCCGACACGAGCACACCGTCGAAGGCCCAGCGGGTGCGCAGCGGATCGGTGAGCAGCGCGTTCTCGGTCATCGTCGGCCCGTTCACCGCGTTGTACGCGGCCATCACCAGCCACGGCCGGGCCGCCGCAAGGATCTCTTCGAACGGGCGCAGATACACCTCGTACAGCGTCTGCTCGTCGACGACGGCCTCGTAGGTCATCCGCTCGGTTTCGGAGTCGTTGGCGACGTAATGCTTGACCGTCGCGCCGATGCCCTGGCTCTGGACGCCGGCGATGTAGGCGGCGCCGATGCGCGCGGTCAGGTACGGATCCTCGGACAGGCACTCGAAGTGGCGTCCGCCGTACGGGGTGCGGTGCAGGTTGACCGTCGGGGCGAGCAGCACGTCGACGTGCTTGCGCCGCGCCTCGCCCCCGAGCAGCGCGCCGATCCGCTCGACGAGATCGGGATCCCAGCTCGCCGCCAACGCGGTTGGAGACGGTGTGTTCGCGCCCCAAGCGCGCTCGTCCCAGCTCGTCCCGCGCACGCCGACCGGGCCGTCCGACAACACCATCGACCGCAGTCCGATCGCGGGCTCGGCACACGTCGTCCAGGCGGTCTCACCGGACAAGAGGCGGATCTTCGACTCGAGGGTCAGGCGGCCGATCAGTTCATCGATGTCGATGATCGCGTCCCTTTCACGTAACGAGGAATTCCGGCGGCGGAGCCGTCGCGCCGAGTTGTTCGAGGGTGTTCTCGTCGACCGGCTGGTCCGCCTCTGCGATCGCGTCGAGCGCCGCGCCGGCGGCGGGCGGTAGCGCGCCGACGTGCAGCCGCGCGCTCGGCAGCAGCACCGCGGCATGCCGATGCATCGCCTCCGCGACCGGCGAGTCGGGCGCCGTGAGTACCGAGCCGGCCAGCACGACCGGGACGGGTTCGGCGCGGTCGGTGAGCCCGACCCTGCGCGCAGCGACCTCGGCGTAGAGCGCGAGCCGGCGGCCCTGCTCGTCGACGATCGCGCGCGCGACCTCGTCGCCCTGCGCGGCCACCGCGGTGACGGTGCGGGCGGCGGCGACGCGCTCCGGCTGGGTCGCGCGGTCGTGCCGGCGAGTGAACCACTCGTTGAGCTCGGCGAGGTCGTCGCGTCCGTAGAACGCCAGCAGTTCCTTGGTCAACGCGGTAGGTGGCGCGAGCCCGAGGTCGGCGAGGAACACCGCGCGTACCGCCTCGGACACCAGCCCCAGTGCACCCATCGCGTGCTGACCCCACCAGCTCATGTCCCAGAGCCCGCCGTCCGCCCCGCGCGCGGCGATGGCGGCCGCCGTCCCCGCGGCGACGGCGACGCCGACCCCGGACGGCTCGCCGCAACGGATCGCGGCGTAGCCGTCGTTGAGGATCGAGCGCCGCGGCAGGCTCGGCCATTCGCGGTCGAGCGCCCGCTCCCAGTACTCCCGGTCGATCGGCCAGTCGATACCGGCGAGACGGAAGGCGCCGGCGGCGATGTCGCCGCGATCGAGCCCGCTCTGATCAAGGGCGGCGTCGATCGCGGCGAACACCTCGGCCACGGCGGCCTCCTCGGTGGCGGCGCCGTAGATGTCGCCGCATCCCGACCGTCCGGCGCCGATCACCGCTCCGGAGGCCAGGCAGGCCAGGGCAACGGTCTTGCTGTTACCCGCGTCGACACCGAGGTACGCGGTCGGCATTGTCAGTGCAGCAGCCGCTCGGGCAGCCACTCGCGCTGCGCTGCCGCCAGCTCGTCGTACATCGCCTCGGCGATCGTCAACGACGGGACGAGCGGGTGCGCGATCATCGCCTGGATGGCGTCCTTGCGGGTGCCGTTCCAACCGGCCTCGGCGGCAAGGATCTGGTACTCGGCAAGCTGCTGGGTGAGGCCGAGGACGGAGTGCGGCAGTGGCTTCTGCACCTCGGGGTGGAAGCCCTTCGCGTCCACCGTGCCCCACAGCTCCACGACCGTCGACTCGGCGAAGCCGGGCAGCATCTCGCCGTCGTTCGGCACGTTGAACGGCAGCCGCGCGCCGGTGTCGTTGTAGAACGCGCTGATCGCCTCGATGGCGAGTTCCAGCTCGTGGATGCCGCCGCGCGAACACGCGGGGTCGAGCCGGGGCGCCGGGGCCGCGGACTGCTCGGTGTAGTGCGACCAGTAGGCGGTCAGCGAGCTCATGATGACTTCGGAGCGGGTCATCGGTGCCAGCTGCTGTTCGCGCAGCAGCTCATCTCGGAAATAGAAATAGTTGAAGTAGTCCGAGGGGATCGACTCCATCGCGACGGCAAGGTGCAGCGCGCGCATTCCGTTGATGTCATCGGTCGGCCGGTGGCGCAGTTCCTCCCACCGCTCGCGCAGGATCGGGATCGCGTCCTGCCCGTCGTAGGTCGCCTCGTTGGACCACACGTTGTGGTTCACGCCGGTCATGTTCGCGTGCAGCTTGTCGGGATCGAGGCCCGCGGCCTTCGCGACGACCGGCGGGAACACGATCGGCCCCTCACAGAACGAGACGATCGGGATGTCGGTGTTGTCGGCCACGGCCTGCGAGACGATGTTGACCGGGTTCGTGTAGTTGAAGATCCGGGCCTTCGGCGCGACCTCGGACAGCGTCGCGCAGAGCTGCTTCATCACCTGTGCCGACCGCAGCGACATCATCAGTCCGCCGGGGCCTTGGGTCTCCTGGCCGATCACCCCGTACTTCAAGGGAATCCGCTCGTCCATGGCCCGCGCGGCGAAGTTACCCGGACGGAAACTGGACAGCACGCAGTCGACGTCCTTGAGTCCGGCGCGCAGATCCGTGGTTGCCGTCACCGTGATGTCGAGGCCTGCGGCCTTAGCCATCTGCGTCGCGATCCGACGGGTGATCTCGAGATGGTCGGGGTCGAGATCGATCAGTACGAAGTGCGAGCCGTCGAACTCCTTGCCGTGATGGATGAACGACGCCATCGTGCCCGGCGCGCGGGACGAGCCGCCGCCCAGGTACGCGATCTTGATGCGAGCCATTGGTCTCCTCAGGTGGTCCTCGCCACCGCGGGCGAGGTCTCGTAGTGGTGGCGGATGGAGTCGTCGATCGCGGATTCGTCGACGAACAGTTCGGGGCGGGTGCACTCGGCGAGGATGGTTGCCGGCCAGTCCGGCTCGTAGCGCTCGGCGGCGCACAGCCGCTGCACGGCGGTTGTCTTGTGTGCCCCGTGCACGACCATCACCACTTCCTTGGACAGCTCACGGATCGTGCCGATGCCGACGGTCACGCCGCGGCGCGGCACCCGGTCGAGGTCGTCCTCGAAGGTGGGGAAAGTGTGCAGGTTGTCGCGGCGGGTCGACTCGGACAGCGTCACGACATGCGTACGGGCGTCGCGGGCGGTGCCGGGCTGGTTGAACGCGATGTGCCCGTCGGACGCGCCGCTGGCGAGGATGAACAGGTCGATGCCGCCGAGCTTGGCGATGCCGATGTCGTAGCGGGCGGGATGTCGCGGGTCGGGAACCCAGAAATGGTTCTCCCCGATGCCGTGGCCAGGACGGGCGGCCGCGGACAGCGGCGCGACGATCTCTTCGCGCCCGAACCGCGCGCAGCTGTGCGGGGCGTGCGGGTCGACCGACCCGCCGTCCGCATCGACGTACTCGTCCATCATCACGATGATCAGGTTGCGCAGGTCAAGGTCCCGGCGGCGGACCTCCCCGACGAGTGCACGATACGTGCTGTGCGGGCTGCGCCCGCTGGGGCAGCCGAGCAGGAACGGCCGTCCGGGGCTTTTCGCGGTGAGCCGATCGGCGATCAGGGCGGCAAGTGACCGCCCGATCTCCTCAGGCGCGGAGAACACGGTGGGTGTGACGCGCACGAACGAACTCCCTCGAAACCAGCAAGTCCACCGACCCTATATTGGTCTAACTGGTTCGGTCAACCTGCTTCGTGGTTCCGGTTAGCGTCGGCCGATAGGGTCTCGTCCGTGGCCGATCGCGCGTCTGTCCGCGCGATGCCGAGCCACGCTCGGGCCGGTCTGCTCGCCGTCAGCGGCGGCGCGTTGTTGTGGGGGACGACCGGCGTCCCGGTCGCGATCATCCACGACCGCACCGGGCTGTCTGCGGTGCCGATCGGCTGCCTGCGCCTGGCGATCGCGACGTTGACCGTCGCGCTCGTGTTCCGGGACGTGCGGCCGGTACGGACGATGTTCGGCAGGCACCGCTGGTGGCTCGTGGCCGCCGGGGTCGGCCTGGGCGCGTACCAGGCGCTGTATTTCGTCGGGGTCCAGTACGCGGGCGTCACCATCTCGACCCTGGTCAGCCTGGGTGTCGCCCCGCTCGCGCTGGCGGGCTGGGCGGCGCTGCAGCGACGGCGCCTGCCCGACCGCGTCGCCACGCTCACCCTGGTCGCCGCGTTGGTCGGTTTGGTGCTCGTCTCTATCAAGCCCGGTGGCCCGGCCGCCGGATCGCATCCGGTGCTCGGGCTGATCGCCTCCCTGGCCGCCGGACTCGCCTACGCGGCGGCGACCGTCGTGAATCATCGGATCGCTGCCGACGGCGACGCGCTGCTGCTGACCGGGCTGACCAGCGCGATCGGCGCCGTGACGCTGCTGCCGGTGGCGCTCGCGGTCGGGTTGTGGTGGCCGTCCGACGGCATCGCCTCGGGCTGGCTGGTCTACATCGGCGTGGTCACCACCGTTGTCGCCTACGCACTGTTCTATCGCGGCCTGCAGTCGACGCCGTCCGAGACCGCGGGGGTACTGACCCTCTTGGAACCGCTGGCTGCGGCGGTGCTCGCGGCGATCACGTTGCACGAGCGGCTGACGACGCTCGGGATCGTCGGCGCGGCGCTCATGCTCGCCGCCATCGCCGGCCTCTACCTGCGCGCTCCGGAAGCCGACCCGATGCCCCCGCTCGAGCGCTGACCCGCCCCGTCCCTCTGCGATGAGTGGCGCGATCTGCCCGTGAGTGGCGCGATATATCGCGCCACTCACCGCGAGAACGCGCCACTCATCGCAAAGGAGGGACGGGGCGCCGCGCGCACGGGGCGTGGTTCAGTCGGACGGGGCGTCGTGCTCGGCGATCGCGGCGTCGAGCCGGGCGGTCGCGCCGTCGAGCCACTTCTGGCAGATGTCGGCGAGCACCTCGCCGCGCTCCCACAATGCGAGCGAGTCCTCGAGCGACTGGCCGCCGGACTCGAGCTTCGTCACGATCTCGCGTAGCTCGGCCCGCGCCTGCTCGTAGCTCGGCTCGCTCACGGCGATCACGCTACGGGACGGCTCATTGCACCTGCGCGCCGAACTCGCCTCCGGCCACGCGGATCCGCAGCGCTCCGGCGGCTTCGGCCGGGGCACGCACGACCGTCCCGTCCGCCAACCGGACGACCGCATAGCCACGCTCCAAGGTGGCCTGCGGTGAGAGCGCGACCACCCGTGCGCGCACGTGCTCGAGGTCCGCGCGCGCCGCGTCGAGCAGGCCGGCCAGTCGACGCTGCGACCGTGCGCGCAACGCCGCGGCCTCCTCACCCTCGCGTTGTAACCGTCCGCGGACGGTGGCGCGCATCCGCTCGGGCAGCCCGGCCATCAGTTCGGCCTCGCGCTCGAGGCGCCGGTGCACGGTGTCGCGCGCGCGTCGGCGCAGCTCGGCGACCAGCCGCAGCTCCTCGGTGAGGTCGGGCACGATCCGCTTGGCCGCGTCTGTCGGGGTGGACGCGGCCAGGTCGGCCACGTGGTCGAGCAGCGGCACGTCCGCCTCATGGCCGATCGCGCTCACCACCGGGGTGCGCGCCGCAAACACGGCCCGCACCAGCGATTCATTGCTGAACGGCAGGAGATCCTCCACACTGCCGCCACCACGTGCGATCACGATCACGTCGACGTGGCCGTCCAGACGCTCGAGCGCGGCGACCAGTTCGTTCACCGCCGACGCGCCCTGCGTCGCGACGTTCTCGATCTGGAACTGCGCCCCGGGCAAGCGGCGGCGCACGTTCTCGACGACATCGCGCTCGGCTGCGCTCGCCCGTCCGGTGATCAGGCCGATCCGGCGTGGCAGGAACGGCAGGCGCCGCTTGTGTTCCGGTGCGAACAGCCCCTCGGCGGTGAGCAGCCGACGCAACTGCTCGAGCCGGGCGAGCAACTCGCCGAGCCCGACCTGGTGCACCACGCTCGCGCGCAGACTCAGCGTGCCGCGCTCGAGATAGAAGTCAGGACGCGCCCGCAGCACCACCCGCGAGCCCTCGACGACCGAGTCCGGCAGGATCGCCCGCGGACAGGTGACCGTGATCGAGATGTTGGCATCGGGGTCGCGCAGGGTGAGGAACTGGGTCGAGACGCCGGGACGCCGGTTGAGCTGGGCGATCTGACCCTCGATCCACACCTCACCGAGCCGGGAGATCCACTCGCCGATCTTCATCGCGATCACCCGGACGGGGACGGGCGACTCCGGCGAGGTTTCGAGCTTGGCCACTACCGGGCTACTGCTCGGGCTCGTCGACGACCGTGTCGAACGCTGACGCCTTGCCGTTACGCGGGGGGTTGACGGTCTTGACCGGACGCGTGGTCTTAACCGGACGGGGCTGCGCCACCGGCTCGTCGAAGGTCGCCCACTCGGGCGGTTCGTCGGTCACCTGCCGCCCGGCCATGATCTCGTCGCCACGGGCCGCGAGGGCGGCGTAGCGCTGCTGCGCACGCAGCGACAGGGCGAGGGCCTGGCTGACCGCCTGCATCGGCAATTCGATCGCGCGATCAGGCAGCCGACGGGCTTCGTCCAGCATCGTTGCGGCGAGCCCGAGTGCGGCACGGACTGGCGACGGCAGCGGCGGCATGCGTCCAGAGTGCCCCATGCACTCCGTACGTACCATGAGAGGGATGCCTACCACCGAGACCGCGACCCGAGGGCGCGTAATTCTGGCCAAGCCCCGGGGCTACTGCGCCGGCGTCGACCGCGCGGTACAGACGGTCGAGCACGCGCTGGAGCACTACGGCGCCCCGGTGTACGTGCGCAAGCAGATCGTGCACAACCTGCACGTTGTGCGTGCGCTCGAGAAGCGCGGCGCCATCTTCGTCGAGGAGAACGACGAGGTGCCAGAGGGATCGATGGTGGTCTTCTCCGCGCACGGGGTCGCTCCCGAGGTGCATCAGCAGGCGGCGACGCGCAGCCTGCGGACGATCGACGCCACCTGCCCGCTCGTCACGAAGGTGCACCAGGAGGTCCGCCGGTTCGCCCGTGACGGCTTCGACATCCTGCTGATCGGCCACGAGGGTCATGAAGAGGTCATCGGCACGAGCGGCGAGGCGCCCGAGCACATCCAGCTCGTGGACGGACCGGAGTCGGTCGACTCGGTGACAGTGCGCGATCCCGAGAAGGTGGTGTGGCTCTCGCAGACCACCTTGTCGGTCGACGAGACGATGCAGACAGTCGCGGCGCTGCGCGCGCGGTTCCCCTCGCTCCAGTCGCCACCGTCCGACGACATCTGTTACGCGACGCAGAACCGGCAGGCCGCGGTGAAGACGATCGCGCCGTCGGTCGAGCTGTTCCTGGTTGTCGGTTCGGCCAACTCGTCGAACTCGGTGCGCATGGTCGAGGTCGCCGTGGCTGCAGGAGCGCCGGCGGCGTACCTGGTCGAGAATGCCGACGCGGTCGACGAAGCGTGGCTCGATGGGGTGACTTCGATCGGAGTCTCGTCCGGCGCGTCGGTACCGGACGTGCTGGTGCAGGACGTCGTCGCCTGGCTTGCAGAGCGTGGTTACGGTGACGTCGAAGAGGTCAGCCACACCGAGGAACGACTGACGTTCGCGCTGCCGCAGGAATTGCGCCGCGCGCTGCGCTGATCGACGGCACGGTCGTGGGGACGGACGCGGTCGTCCGCCAGGGGTGATGGCAGAGACGGTTCGCCATTGCAGTCTGGCCGCACGTGTGGCTGCACCGAGGAGGGCCGACGATGACGGATGCGGCCGAAGCGACCGGGCCGGACGCGACACGGGGCGCCGCGGACGCATCGCGTCCCGACATGCCCCGGGACGCCGGCATACAGATGCGCCTCGACTCGTGGGCGGTGCGGGCCGAGAGCGATGTGCGCGACTTCTACGACACCTCGCTGGAATGGCGCCGGCTCATCAGCGAGTTCCTCGGAACGTTCTTTCTCGTCGTCGCCGGCGCCGGCGGCGGCGTGGTGGATGCGTACACGCACGGTCAGATCGGACGTGCGGCAGCCGTCACGGCGCCGGCCCTGACGGTGGTCGCGATCATCTTGTTCATGGGGGCGGTGTCCGGCGCGCACCTGAACCCCGCGGTCAGCATCGCATTCGCCCTGCGACGCGAGTTTCCGTGGCGGCGGGTTCCCGGGTACATCCTGGTCCAGCTGGCGGGTTCGGCCGCCGCATGCCTGCTGCTCTGGGCGATGTTCGGCAAGATCGGGCAGCTCGGGGCTACCGAGCCGGGCCCTGGGGTCAGCATCCTGCTGGCCACCACGATGGAGGCCCTGCTCACCTTCGGATTGGTCAGCACCATCCTGGGCACGGCGTCGTCCGCGCAGAACGTCGGGCCGATGTCTGCCATCGCGGTGGGCGGCTACATCACGCTCGCCGGACTGTGGTCGAGCCCGATCAGCGGCGCCTCGATGAATCCGGCCCGATCGTTCGGCCCGGACCTTGCACTGTGGGATTTCAGCGCCTACCAGGTGTACCTGATCGGGCCCTTGGTCGGCGCGGTGCTTGCCGTCGGCGTGGCCTGGGTGCTGCGCGGTCCGGGCGGGGACGTCACTGCGATCCGGGCCGCACAGGGCGCACTGCGCCACACGAACCATCCTGCATGAGGTGCCTCGAAGATGGGTGCCGTCCGGCTTCGTGACCGGCGGGCGGTGCGGCGCTACTTGCGGGTGATCAGCCGAATTCCGGCGATGATCAGCACGGTCGCGCTGGCCGCGGCGATCGCCGGGAAACCGTAGACGAGCCAGTTTGTCGCCGCGTCGATGAGCACGCCCCGGTCGTGCAGGCCGCCCGAGCGTAGGTACAGCGACACGCCGGCCCCGAGCGAGTAGACCAACGGCGGGCTCACCACGATCCAGAACATGCCCGACCGGCGGACGATGACGATCGCGACGGCGGACCCGAGAATGATGCCCAGGTCGAACCCGGTGCCGAGCTGCTGGCCACGCATGCCGTCGACCACGATCCCAAGGATCATGATGGCGACGAGTACGAGCAAGGCGACCCAGGCACGCACGCCGCGCTGCGGAGCGGCGGCCGATGCGAGCGCCGATCGCCGCACCATCGACGGGCTCTTGGCGCGTGGAGGACCGGACTCCCAGCCGTCAGCGCCGGCCTGCCGGGAACTCGCGCGGGAGCCGCGGCTCGACCTGGCGGAGCGCGGCGCGGACTGATCCTGTGGTTGACGAGTTGCGCGCACCGATGGCGCCTCGCTCGGTGCCGGGCCGGCCGAGGTCGACCGGACAGAGGTCGCCGGCCCCCAACCGTCGTCGCGGCCGGAGCCTTGCGCCCAGGACGCGTCCGCCAATGTGTCGCCTTCCGCCGGGCACCGCACAATCCGCAGAGGGGCGGGGAGTTGGCGGTGCATCGAACAGGATCAGTTGTTGCCCAACCGTAACCTGTTTACCCGGATCAGAGGGCTATTGCGCAGGTTCGGCTCAGGCGTTTCACGGGGGTCGGCCGCCGCCGAGCATCGCGATCGCCGTCACATCACGCACCGTCGCGCTCGGCGCGATGCAGGGCGATCAGACGTGGTTCGACGAATTCGGCAGCCCCGAGTGGTCGGGTGGCGACGTCGAGCAGCGGCTCCGGCGCGGCCAGCGGGGTGCCGGGCGCGACGACCCCGAGCTCGCTCATCCGCCGCGCCGTGGACACCACCCGCCGCTCGAGCGAGCCGACCGCGTCGTTGTACGCGGTGACCGATGCGCTCAAGCTGCGCCCGAGCTTCTCGACGTGGCCGCCCATCGTCGAGATCCGTCGGTACAGCTCCCGGCCCAGCTCGTGGATCGCCGCCGCATTCTCGGCCAGCGCCTCTTGCCGCCAGGTGTAGGCGATCGTGCGCAGCAGCGCGATCAGGGTGGACGGAGTGGCGAGCACAACGTCGTGGGTGAAGGCGTGCTCGAGCAGCTCGGGATCCTCGCGTAGCGCGGCATCGAGAAACGCGTCGGCAGCGACGAAGCAGACCACGAACTCCGGGGACGGGCTGAACCGGCGCCAGTACTCCTTGGCCGCCAGCATGTCGACGTGCTGGCGCAACTGCCGGGCGTGGGCCTGCATGCGGGCCGCGTGTGTTCGCTCGTCGCGCGCCTCCATCGCCTCGAGGTAGGCGTTGAAGGCCACCTTCGAGTCGACGACGATGCGCTTGCCGCCCGCCAGCCGCACGACAAGATCAGGACGCTGGCCCGCACCGGCGCCCGGCGCAGTGACCTGGGTCTGGTAGTCGACGTGCTCGGTCATGCCGGCCGCCTCGACGACGCGTTCGAGCTGCATCTCGCCCCACCGCCCACGCACCTGTGGAGCGCGTAATGCGGTGACCAATTGGGACGTCTCGGAGCGCAACTGTTGCGAGGTCTCGGCCATCGCACGCAGCTGTTGCTGCAACCCCGCCTCCGACCCGGCGCGGCCGCGTTCGAGACTCACCAGCTGGGTCTGGACGCGTTCGAGCGCGTCGGCGGCCTCGGCACCGATCGCGTCGCGGAGGGCGTCGCCGGTGCGGCCCCGACCGGCAGCCCGCTGGGAGGCGAGCAGCCAGCCGATCGCCATCCCTGCGGCGAGCACGATCAGCATGATCACGAGTTCCATGCCCGCAGGGTGACACCGGGGTCCGACAATTTCGCGAACCGTAGACTCGACGTAATGAGCTTGACCATCGGTATCGTCGGTTTGCCCAACGTCGGCAAGTCCACCTTGTTCAACGCGCTGACGAAAAACGACGTCCTCGCGGCCAACTACCCGTTCGCCACGATCGATCCCAACGTCGGTGTGGTCGGGGTCCCCGACAAGCGTCTGCCGGTGCTCGCCGAGCTGTTCGGCTCCGCCAAGATCGTTCCGGCGACGGTCTCGTTCGTCGACATCGCCGGCATCGTGCGTGGGGCCAGTACGGGCGAGGGGCTGGGCAACAAGTTCCTCGCGAACATCCGCGAGGCCGACGCCATCTGTCAGGTGATCCGCGCGTTCAACGATCCGAACGTCGTGCATGTCGACGGCAAGGTCTCACCGGCCGACGACATCGAGACGATCAACACCGAGCTGATCCTCGCCGACCTGCAGACGATCGAGAACGCGATGCCGCGGCTGCAGAAGGAGGCCCGGCTCAACAAGGACAGGAAGGAACTCGTCGCAGCGGCCGAGCAGGCACAGGAGGTGCTGCAGACCGGTAGGACGATCTTCGGGTCGGGCCTCGACCGGGGCCCGCTGCGGGAACTGCACCTGATGACGGCCAAGCCGTTCCTCTACGTGTTCAATCTCGACCCGGACGAGATCGCCAACGAGCAGTTCACCGATGAGCTCAGCGCCCTCGTCGCACCGGCCGAGGCGGTCTTCATGGACGCGAAGACCGAGTCCGAACTGATCGAACTACCCGACGACGAGGCGCTGGAACTGCTGCAGTCGATGGGGCAGGAGGAGTCGGGCATCGATCAACTGGCTCGGGTCGGCTTCGCCACCCTCGGTCTGCAGACCTATCTGACCGCCGGCCCGAAGGAATCCCGCGCCTGGACGATCAAGATCGGCGCGACCGCGCCCCAGGCGGCCGGAGTCATCCATACCGACTTCGAGCGTGGGTTCATCAAAGCCGAGGTGGTTTCCTACGAGGACCTCGTCGATGCGGGGTCGATGGCCGAGGCCAAGGCACGCGGGAAGGTGCGCATCGAGGGCAAGGACTACGTCATGCGAGACGGTGACGTGGTCGAGTTCCGCTTCAACGTCTGAGCAGGACGTGCCGCAGGCGCGCTTGCCGCGGCGGCAGGGCCGCCGCAGCAAGCGCCTTATCAGCTCGGGGATCAGTCCTCGAGCCGCACCACAGCGCCGCTCCCAGGCGCCGGGTTGGCGGAGTTGACGGTCACGTACATCGCGCCGTCCGGGCCTTGCGTTATGCCACCGGGCAACGGCAGCCGGCCGAGCCCGAAGTGATCGACGTCGTCCGGGTCGTGCCGGTCGATGCGCACCACATCACCAGGCGGTGCATGGGTGCCCGCGTCGGCGAACATCTCGGTCGCCCAGAAATCGCCGTGGCGGTCGAACGTGCACGACGTGATCGTCGTCAGACCGGTCGCCCATACCTTCGGTCGCGTCGGGAAGTTCGCGTCCGGGTCCACCTTGTAGACCATTGCCCTGCCTTCGCCGGCAAGTAGGTCAAGCGTTCCGACGTACAGGAATCCGTCACGTCCCTGCGCGATGCAGGTCGGCGTCGCGTCGCGGAACGGCGCGCTCGTCTCGTTCGGGATGTAGGCGATGACTCGGATCTTGCCGCCCGGCATGATCTCGTTGATCGTGTTCGCCGCGGCGTCGGCGACGAAGGTGCGGATTCGCCCGTGGTCACCGTGGTGGTCACCGTGGTGGTCACCGTGGTGGTGACTGTCGTGGTCGCCATCGTGGTCGCCGTCATCGCCGTGGTGGTGATGGTGATGAGGGCCGCGCGTGGTCACCAGCACGCCGTACGGGTTCGCGTCCGGGAAGTCGGGCGGGAACAGGCTGTGGTGATCGGTGGTGAACTGGTAGGACTGGTCGCCGACGTTCGAGCGGTCGGAAGCCACGCCCGTCCCGCGGTTGATGCGGAACAGGTGCCCGGCCTGTGTCGTCTGGATCGCGCCGTTGGATGCCGCGGCCACGCCGTCGTGGGATTCGCTGGTGATCAACGACAGCGCGCAGTTGATCGGGTGGCGGTGAAGGCAGCTGCCGTCGAGCACGCTGAGTCCCTCAGGCCCGAGCACGTCCGGCGGCTGGTTCGGAGCCTCGGTCACGTACAGCGACTCGAACGATGTGCTCCAGGTCGGGGTGGTCTGGCCCCACCGATACTTGTTCACCCTGCCCGTGTGCGTCAGCCCGGCCGGTCCGCTGCCGGCGGTACCCGACTCGGCGACGTACATGTTTCCGTTGCCGTCGAAGACGATGCCGCGCGGCGCGTTGAGGCCGGAGATGACGGTCGTGATCTCCGTCCCGGCGCCTGCCGTCGACGGGACGGCCAGGGCGAGGCCGGCTACAGCGATCAGGCTCGTTCCAAGGGCTGCAAATCGACGCGAACTGCGACGCATGGAGACTCCCACCGCTCGATCGGAGCACCCGTGCGCGCAGCACGTCGGGGAGTCAGCTGACCTGGCGCGCCGTCAAGCTAAGTTGCGCTCCGGACAGGGGTCAACGCATTCACGCCCCGCCTGACAGGTCTGTCAGCCGGCCCGACATCCCGAATCGGCCGGAACCTCCCTGAAGTCGTGGCGTTCTCCGTCAAATGGGGGAGGCGGGAGCGGCTGATCGGCAAATACATTCTCGTCGTCGCTCGGAGGGCTGCGACGGAGGTTGCGACATGGACGAGACGGTTGCGACCCGGCGCGCGCTTACGCGGCTGGGAGGCAAACTGCGCATCGCGACGATTCTGCTTGCCGTGTTCACTGTGGTGACCGGCCTCGCCGTCGCGCCGGCGGCAGCCAAGCCCACGCCTGACACGATCATCGACACCGGCCCGACCGGATCGACAAAGGCGACCTCGGCAACTTTCACATTCCACTCGACGGCGCAGGGTGCCACGTTCAGCTGCAAACTCGATCAGAACGCAGCCACCCCCTGTACCAGCCCGAGTACCTACACGGTGGCGGCCGGAGCACACACCTTCACGGTGACCTCGACGGCCAACGGCATCGCCGACCCGTCCCCGGCAACGCAGTCGTGGATCGTTGACCAGACGAACCCCAACGCACCCACCGCTCTCACGGCGACCGCGACGTCGGGTACGTCGGTCAGCCTCCAGTGGGCGGCCGGAACCGACAACGTCGGAGTCACCCAGAACAAGATCATGCGAGGGGCGACCACCGTTGCCACCGTCGGCGCGGTGACGGCGTACACCGACACGACAGTCACGGCCGCAACCAGCTATTCGTACACGGTGGTTGCCCTCGACGGGGCCGGCAACCAGTCGACACCGAGCAGCGCGGCCTCGGTCACCACACCCACGCCGCCACCCACGCCGGACACCGTCATCGACTCGGCTCCTTCGGGCAGCACCTCGTCCACCTCGGCGTCGATCACGTTCCATTCGACCGTTTCCGGCGCCACGTTCTCGTGCGCGCTCGACAACGGCAAAGCCAATGCGTGCACCAGTCCCAAGGCCTATACCGCCCTGGGCGGCGGCACGCACAAGGTCACCGTCACCGCAACGGCGAACGGCCAGACCGACCCGACGCCCGCGACGGCCACCTGGACCGTCGACACCCAGGCCCCTACCGTGCCGACCGGGCTACAGGCCGCGTCATCGGGCAACAGCGTCACGCTGACCTGGACGGCGTCCACCGACAACGTCGGTGTCACCGGCTACGACATCCTGCGCGGCGGGAACGTGATCGGATCGGTCGGCACCACGACGACCTACACCGACAACTCCACGAGCACCGGCACGACGTACACCTACACCGTGCGGGCGAAGGACGCTGCGGGCAACCTCTCTGCCGTCAGCACAGCCGCGGTAGCTACGCCGACGGCCGACTTCAACCCGCACCTGACCCGCGCGCCGTACTTGACCGACCTGGTGGGGTTGCACGTCGCCATCAACTTCGCGACGGACCAGTCGGTGTCTACGGCGAACGCGCAGTACGGGACGGTCGGCGCGGGCGGCGCGTGCACCCCGTCGACGACCGTTGCCGCGACGCGTCGCAACCTGCTTGTCGGGAGCGTCTTCGAGTACCAGTGGAAGGTGTCGCTCGACCTGCCCTCGACCGGCACGTACTGCTACCGAGTCCTCGCCGACGGTCTCGATCTGCTCGCCGGCAACAGGTCACCGACGTTCACGACTCAGGTGCAGCCCGGCTCGACCGAGTCGTTCAGCTTCGACGTGCTGGGTGACTGGGGGTCGGTCGACGCGAACGGGCAGAACCAGGACCAGGCGAACCTTCTCCAGCAGATCGCCGCGAGCGGCGCCCGGTTCGCCGTCACCGTCGGCGACAACGGTTACCCCAACGGCAGTCAGATCAACTACGGCGACCTCCAACAGACCGGCGGTGGCACTAGCGCGATCTTCGGCAAGAACTTCTGGACCGTGCCCGGCATGTCCGTTCCGCTGTTCACGGCCGTCGGCAACCACGGACTCGCCGGCATAGCGCACACCGACATCAACACCTGGACTCAGGACGTCGCCGTCGCGTCGTCCAACGGCCGCTACCAGAACGACGTCTACTGCTGCGTGAACGGCAGTACGTCATCGAATTACGGCAGCGAGTGGTACGCGTTCACCGCGGGCAACGTCCGGTTCTACGTCCTCGACTCGGCGTGGGGCGATACGAACTCGGGCACGGCCTCTCCGTACGCGAACGATGCGCTTGCGCACTTCGCCCCAGGGACTCCCGAATACCAATGGCTGCTGTCGGACCTGCAGTCACATCCGACGCAGTTGAAGTTCGCTTTCTCGCACTACCCGTTCTATTCGGACAACAACAACGAGACCTCCGACACCTTCCTGCAGGGCGCGTCCAACCTCGAAGGACTGCTCGGCCAACACGGCGTACAACTCGTGTTCAACGGACACGCCCACATGTACGAGCGCAACACCGCGAGTGCGAGCGGGATGCCGATCACCTACGTGACCGGCGGTGGCGGGGCGACCCTCGAACCCATCGGACCGTGCAGCCCGATCGACGCCTACGGGATCGGATGGTCGCCGACCCGGCTGGTCGGCTCGGCCTGCGGCGCGGCGCGCGCCCCGACGTCGGCAGCGCAGGTCTTCCACTTCCTGAAGGTCACCGTGTCCGGGACGACGGTGACGGTGACACCGACCGACTCGACCGGGCGGACATTCGACTCGAAGACCTACACCTTCAAGGTCCCGACCGACACCTACATCGACTCCGCGCCGCCCGCGGGCACCGCCGGGACGACTGCGACGTTCACCTTCCACGCCAGCGGGACGCCTGCCACCTACACCTGCCAACTCGACACGCGCACCGCGACAACGTGCACCAGCCCGATCAGCTACACCGGCCTCGCGCAGGGCGCGCACACGTTCTCCGTCGCAGCGACGGTCAACAAGTCGAAGGATCCGACGCCGGCCATCGCACGCTGGACGGTCGATTCCACCCCGCCGGCCCAGCCCACCGGCGTGACTGCTACCGGTACGTCGCCGTTCACCGTCGACGTCAAGTGGTCGGCGGCCACCGACAACACGGGTGTCACGTCGTACCTCGTCTATCGCGACGGCGTCCAGGTGGCGACGGTGACCGGGGCGACCTCGTGGACCGACAACAGCGCGCGGGGCAGCACCACGTACAACTACACGGTGGCGGCGCAGGACATCGCCGGGAACACGTCACCGCTGAGCGCGCCTGCCTCGGTCACGACCGCATCGGCCCCGTCACCGGTCTTCACCGATGGCTTCGAGTCCGGTGACCTTTCTGCGTGGGGCGCCACCGCCGGACTCACGGTCGAGAGCACGAGCACGCACACCGGTGGCTTCGCTGCTGAAGGCAACACGACAACGGGCGCGGTTTATGCGAAGCGCACCCTGCCCTCGACCTATCCCGACGCCTACGCACGCGTGGCATTCGACGTCATCGCGCAACCCAACCAGGTGAACTTGTTGCGGCTTCGCGACAGCGCAAGCACGTCGCTCGGCTATGCGTACATCGAGACGACCGGACAGCTCGGCTGGCACAACGACGCTCTCGGTACGAACACGCTGTCGCAGCTTGCCCCCAGTCCTGGTTGGCACGTGCTCGAGGTCCATCGAGCTGCCGACGCACCGGGAACTTCGGCGGGCGCGCTCGAACTGTGGCTCGATGGCGCTCCGGTGCTCGATCTCACCGACACCTCCTTGGACGTCGGGTCCGCGCCGGTCGCATCGATCCAGATCGGCGACGTACAGACGAACCAGACCTACCACGTCGCATTCGACGACGTCGCCTTCGGCACCTCTCGGTTGGGTCCCTACACGGACACACTTCCTCCGTCGCTTCCCACGGGACTGGCCGGTACCGCGACAGGTCCGTTCGAGGCCCAGTTGCAGTGGACGGCGTCCAACGACGACGTCGGGGTGACCGGCTACGACATCATGCGCGACGGAACCGTGATCGCGTCTGTCGGACCCACCACGTCCTACACCGACGACACCACGACGGCAGGAGGCGATCACGTCTACCGCGTGCGCGCGACCGACGGGTCGGGCAATGCCTCCGACTGGTCCGACCCGGCGACGGTCACCCAACCGCCGGCCACGCCGCCGCTGTTCTCCGACGGCTTCGAGACCGGCGACCTGTCCGCCTGGGGCACCACTTCAGGCTTGAGCCTCACTTCCGCGGACACGCATTCCGGCAGCTTCGCTGTCGAGGGCAATGTCACCGGAAGCCCGGCGTTCGCACGGGTGACGATGCCGACCTCCTACACCAACGTCTATGCCCGGGTCTCGTTCAACGTCGTGTCACAAGGCAGTCAACTGACCTTGCTCCGTCTACGGGACGTGCCGACGGGTGTCGGGGGCTACGTCTACCTGACCAACACCGGGAAGCTGGCCTTCCGCAGTGACGCGCTGGCGGCAGGGACCGTCAGCAACCAGGCACCAGGCACCGGATGGCACTCGGTTGAGCTGCATCTGGTGATCAACGGCACGTCGAGCCAGGTGCAGGTGTGGCTCGACGGCGTCCTGGTGCCGTCGTTGAGCTCGGATGCAATCGATCTCGGCTCGTCGCCGCTGAGCGTGCTGCAGATCGGCGACACCGCCTCGGTCACGGCCGACGTCCTGTTCGACGACGCGGCGTTCTCGACGAGCCGGATCGGAGTCGGCGGCGACACAACCGCGCCGACCCAGCCGGGCAGCTTCGCTGCGACGGCAACGGATGCGTTCACGGTTTCGTTGAACTGGACGGCGTCCACCGACGACACCGGCGTCACAGGCTATGACGTCCTGCGAGGGAACAGTGTGCTCGCAAGCCTTCCGGCATCCGCGACGTCGTACAACGACACCACGGTGCTGGCCGGAACGACCTACGCGTACGCGGTGCGCGCCCGGGACGCAGCCGGCAACGTCTCGGCGCAGGCCACGGCCGGGGTGACGACACCGGCTGCGGGCACGCCGTTGTTCTCGGACGGGTTCGAGACCGGTGACCTGTCCGCGTGGACGACGGCCTCCGGGCTGACCGCGACCTCGGCGGACTCGCACTCGGGCAGCATCGCCGCAGAAGGCAATGTCGCAGGAGCCCCGGCGTTCGCACGTGAATCTCTCGGCTCGACCTATACCGACGCCTATGCGCGCGTCGCGTTCAAGGCCGGTTCGCTGAGCAGCCAGTGGACGCTGTTGCGGTTGCGCGACACCGCGGCCGGCGTGGGGGGCTACGTCTTCCTCACCAGTACAGGCAAGCTCGCATTCCGTAGCGATGCGCTCACTGCGGCGACGACCAGCAACCAGACCCCGGGCCCGGGCTGGCACACGGTCGAGCTGCATCTGGTGATCAACGGTGCGTCGAGCCGGGTGCAGGTGTGGCTCGACGGCGCACTGGTCCCACTCCTCAGTTCCGACTCGATCGATCTCGGCACGTCGCCGCTCGGCGTGCTCCAGATCGGCGATACCGGCTCGGTATCCGGTGACGTGCTGTTCGACGACGCGGCGTTCTCGACGAGCCGTATCGGAGTCGGCGGCGACACGACCGCGCCCACGCCGCCGGGCGCTTTCGCCGCGACCGCAACGGACGCCTTCACCGTCGGTCTGAGCTGGACGCCCTCTACCGATGACACCGGCGTCACCGGATACGACGTGCTCCGCGACAACACAGTGCTCACCACGCTCCCGGCGTCGGCGACTTCGTACACCGATACGAGCGTGCTCGCCTCGACGACCTACAGCTACGCCGTCCGCGCTCGTGATGCGGCAGGCAACGTGTCGACGACGGCCACTGCGATGGTGACGACGCCTGACGCGGCCGCGCCCATGTTCGCCAACGGCTTCGAGACCGGCGACTTGTCCGGTTGGACGAGCACCTCGGGCCTGTCGGTCGAAAGTTCCGACGTCCGGTCGGGGTCGTGGGCCGCGGAGGCCGCGCCGGCTGCCGCGCCGGCGTTCGCCAAGCGGACGCTGCCGTCGACCACGATGGACGGGTATGCGCGAGTGGGCTTCGAGCTCGTCTCGCAGACCAGCCAGGTGATCCTGCTGCGGCTGCGCGATGCGACGGGCACCTCGATCGGCTACGTCTACATCAACACCAGCGGCAAGCTCGCCCTGCACCTCGACGCGCGTACCGGTACGGACCCGACCAGCGCGGTGCTGACGCCAGGCTGGCACACCGTCGAGTTGCACCTCTCGATCGCGAACGGCAGCACCGATGTTTGGCTCGACGGGCACGCGATCGCATCAATGTCGTTGACGTCCGTCGGACTGGGCCTCAACCCGATCGCGCAAATGCAACTCGGTGACACCGCGGGCGTGACCTACGACGTGCGCTTCGACGACGCGGCGTTCTCGACCAGCCGCATCGGCCTCGGCGGCGACACGACCGCGCCGACCCAGCCGGGCACCTTTACCGCGAACGCCACCGACCCGTTCGACGTCGGCCTGAGCTGGACGTCGTCCACGGACAACGTCGGGGTCAGCGGATACGACCTGTTCCGCGACGGCATGCTGCTGGCCGCGCTACCGGCGACCGCGACGTCGTACACGGACAGCACGGTGCTCGCTTCGACGACGTATAACTACAGCCTGCGCGCCCGCGACGCCGCGGGGAATGTGTCGGCCTGGAGCACCGCCTCGGTCACCACGCCGGCTGCCGCGACGCCGGTGTTCGCCGACGGCTTCGAGAGCGGCAACACCTCGCAGTGGACGACGACGGGCAACGTGTCAGCCGAGAACACCGACGTCCGGACCGGGACGTGGGCGGGCGAGGCGAATGCGGCAGGCGTTGCGAGCTTCGTCAAGAAGACCGTGACCGGCACGTACACCGACGTGTACGCGCGGGTCGGGTTCGAGGTGGTCGGGCAGACCAGCCAGATGACCCTGCTGCGTCTACGCAATACGCCGACCGGCACAGGTGCGTTTCTGTTCCTGAGCTCGGGCGGTTCTCTCGGCCTTCACGTCGATGCGCCTTCGTCGAACACCATCAGTTCGGTGAAGCCGGGGCCGGGCTGGCACGTCGTCGAAGTGCACCTCGTGATCAACGCGGCGAACAGCGTGGCCGGCCAGACCCAGGTGTGGCTCGACGGTGCGGTGGTGTCTGCTCTCAGTTTCTCGGCGATCGATCTCGGCACCGCAGCGATGGGCGTGGTGCAACTCGGTGACGCTTCGGCCGCCACCTACGACGTGCGCTTCGACGACGCCGCGGTCTCCACTTCGCGCATCGGAATCGGGTAGCCCGTTCCCAGGGCCGCCGCTCGCGAGTCGCGAGGAACTGCGCGAAGGTGACGGTTGCGTCGGTACGGGACGGCATGAGACGCGCGCCGAGCCGGAGCGCAGGACATGAACTGTCCGTTTCGTCAGATTTCGACGTTATTTACACGGAAGGTGTGGGGATGGTTCTAATGCAGCGCACGTCGGACGGATCGTCGATCCGTGCGGGGGCATCGGGATCCGATCCGTCCGGCGTCCTCATTGATCGGCCAGCGGACCTTTGACCACGCCGCCGGGTAACGCCGGTGGCGCTTGGCTCACCACCGGCGCTACGTGTACTCGGGGACGCGGCCCGGCGTTGACGGGCGCCCGGGCACACACGCGGCCACTGACAGGACCGGCCCCTGGGGCCGCCGCCGCGCAGAAATCGGATAACCGGGATGGCGATCGGGGAAACCTGATCAAGTTGCGAGCGTCGGAGCCATCCGTATGGTTTGGCACGAGACGCGCGACCTCCCGAGCTAGGAGAACAGGTGACGAAAGAGCAGCGCGTGCGTGTGGACGAGTTGGCCGCACTGCCCAATCTGCGTGAGTGCAGCAAGGCCGACCTACGTACGTTGGCCGAGTCAGGCACAGTTGTCACGCTGCCCGACGGATGGGCCTTTGTGCACGAGGGCACCCCTGCCGATGCGGCCTACATCCTGCTGGACGGCGAGGCCAACGTCCTGGTTGGCCGCAAGGTCATCAACACCGTCGGACCAGGCACTCTCCTCGGCGAGATGGCCTACATCGACGGTGGTCAGCGCAACGCGACGGTTGCCACCCACGGGCGGGTGCGGGCCGTGCGCCTCGACTACGACAAGCTCGACGCAGCGATGAAGAAGCATCCGGCGCTCAAGCAGTTCCTGCGTTCGGCCGACCACGAGCACCGAAGTAGCTCTCAGTCGTAACGAACTGCTAACCCGCGAACGCGTCGCAGCGGCTAGGGTGGCGCGCGTGGCGGGGGAGCGGGTGAGCGACGTGCGACTCGGCGCTGCGTCGGAGTGGCTGGTGCAGGAGTCGGGGTCGGGTGACCCGATCGTGCTCGTCCACGGCCTCGGCACGGACTCCTCGGCGTGGAACCGCGTCGTTCCACTGCTCGCCGAGCGCTTCCGGGTGATCACCGTCGACCTGCCGGGCTATTCGCTGAAGTCGGTGGATCCCCAGGTGCCGCACGCGGACGAGCTTGCCGTCGGGCTCAATGCCGTACTTGCACGCGTGGACGTCTCGTCCGCCGTCATCGTCGGGCATTCGTTCGGCGGCGCGGTGTCGATGCTGATGGCCCACCACTTCCCCACCAGATGTGACGGGTTGGTGCTCATCGCACCGGGCGGGTTCGGCGTCGAGCTCAACCCGGTCGTCCCGTTCATGGGCACCCGCGCCGGTGCAAGGTTGCTGCGCGCGTTGTACAGCCCGCGAGCGGCGCGGACCATCGAACGGATCGCGGCGCGGGTCGAGTCGCGCTCGGCGGACAGCCGGGTGCGGATCTCGGAGCTCATGGAGACCTATGGCCGGCTACGTACCGAACAGGCGCGCACCTTGTTCCGTGCGAGCGTGCGCGAGAGCCTCGCGCTCAACGCCGCCATCGACAAGACCCAGATCGTCATCAACTCGCGGATCCCGGTGCTGGTGCTCTGGGGACGTGAGGATCGCGTGCTGCCGGTGTGGCAGGCGAAGAACGTGTCGTCGATGCTGCCGTGGAGCACCGTCCGTGTGCTCGACCGGGTCGGGCACACACCGCACCGCAGCGACCCCAGGACGGTGGCCCGCGAGATCGTCAACTTCGCCGACTCGGGCGCGATCACCAGGCGCCGCGCCGCCGCCCCGGCCGACAGCGGTTAGTCCCGAGGTCGCGTCCGACAGTGGTCAGTTCCGGCCACAGTGGTCAGTTGCAACTGACCACTGTGCGCGTAACTGACCACTGTCAGTCGGACGGACGCGGGTTAGCCCGGCAGGAAGCGACGGACGGGGTCAGCCGGGCAGGAAGCTCAACCGCACCGTCCGAGCGGCGTTGTCGACGTTGGTGTCGACCAGGCAGATCGACTGCCACGTGCCCAGCTGCAACTGGCCGCCGATCACGGGCAAGGTGATCGACGGCGCGACGAAGGCCGGCAACACGTGATCGCGTCCGTGGCCGGGGCTGCCGTGCTGGTGCGTCCACCGCCGGTCGCGCGGCAGAAGCGAGTCGACCGCCTCGAGCAGGTCGTCGTCGCTGCCTGCGCCGGTCTCGAGGATGGCGAGTCCGGCTGTGGCGTGCGGCACGAACACGCTCAACAGGCCGTCCTGCTCGTCACGGACGAAGCCCGCGCACTCACCGGTCAGGTCGCGCACGGTGGCCGAGCCGCCGGTCCGGACAGAGAGTGTCTCGCTGCGCATACCTGCGATCATCCCCGTGGCACAGTGGTCCGGTCGACGTGGGGCCGCTGGCAATCGAGCCTGCCGCCAGGTATCGCCGAAGCGCTTCGTGAGCTCCTCGGCTTCGATGGCGTAGTTGGTCATGCTGCGACAGTGCCCGGGTGCGCTGGCACGGCACGTACACGGTGCTGTCGTCGACTGTTACGGCGCTGACAGCGCTATTCTGCGGCCACCGGGGAGGGCGCGCATGCGAATCCAGCAGGTGATCGAACTACGCGTGCACGGCGTGTCCGGCACGCCGCCCGAGGATCTTCTCGACCGGCCTGACGTGATGCTGCTCGACGGCGACAAGCGCGCCGGTTTCTACCGCTCGACCAACCCGGCTGACGTCAACGACATCTACGAGTCGCGGCCCGGTGACACGGTGGGACGGCTGCACGGCCCGTACCTGGAGGGCTACGCCTGGGGCGGCCTCACGTCCGGATCGGCGTTCCGCGCCCTGTGGCTGTTGCTGCTGCCGTTCGCGCTACTCAACGTCGCGCCGCGGATGCGCCCGGCTGATCCCGCGGAACCCGGCCGGGCGCATGCGCTGCGGATGTACCTGATCTGGTTGCTGTGCCGGTTGCTCGCGCTCTCGTCGACGGTCGTGTTCGTCATGGCCTTCGTCGGCGTCGGCGTCGATCTGATCGGCTGGCAGTGCGACCGAGTGACGTCCTGCGATACCGGCCCGGCCTGGTCGGACTCGCTGCTGCTCGAGCACACCGCACCACACCGGATGCTCGCCGGCGCTGCGCTGCCGCTGCTCGTGATCGGCCTGCTCTGGTACATCGGCGGCCGCACGATCAAGCGCTACGAGCAGGTCGGGGTCATCGCCGGCCTGCGCGCCGGCGACACGGTCAAGAAGTCCGAGCCCCCCGGTCTCGGATCGACTTGGATGTGGCGCAACGAGGCGCCCGTGCGCCGACTGCGCGCGGCTCACCTGCAGACCGCGATCGGCGTCGTCGTCGCGTTCGTCGGGCGGGCATCTGGCGGTTGGGAAGGCGATGTCGGGACGGTGGTCGGCATCGCGGTGATCGCCGTCGCCGTGCTCATGCTGCCGGTGCCGAACTTCACCACCCCGCAGCCCGCGCGGGTCTGGACTTGGCTCACCGCGACGTGCTGGTTGGCCCTGCTCGGCGCCGCAGCCGCGTTGATCGTGCGGCTGGGCTGGGTCACGCACCGGCTCCGCAGCAATGGCGCCGGGCTGCCCGGCTACGGCGCCACTGCGATGTGGCTGCTCGTCGCGGAACTGGTGCTGGCCCTCGTCCTGCTCGCCGTCGTGGTCGCCGCGCAGGTCGCTGCCGCGCCGCAGAAGGGATTCGGCGCGGACGGGCCGCGGCCCGGCGCGGCAGGGATCGGCACCTGGGTGCTCTCGATCATGGCGGTGTTCATCGGCGCGGTGTTCACCGCGGGCGTGTACCTGTACGCGGCGGGTTGGTTGCACTCGAAGCACACGCTCATCCCGAGGCCGTCCGACATCACGCCGGACCATCCGAGTTTTGCCGTGCCGGAGGTCATCAAGGACGCGGGCTACAGCTACGCCGTCGCGGTGTTGATCGCCGCGGGTGTCGTGGTGCTCGCGATCTTCGAGGCGGCGGTTGTGGTGTGGCTGATCAACGACCGCAGCCCGCTCATCGTCGCCGGCAGTGGCGCCACCGACTACGGCGTGCAGTGGTCCTCGACGTCGAAGCGGAAGAAGGCGATCCTGCGCGCGATGTGGCTCGGGCGTGTCGTCGACATCGCCGCGCCGCCGCTCACCGCGCTGATGGGTGCCGGCGCTGTGCTGAGCGTCTTCGTCGCCGGCGCGCTGGTCGCCGAGCAGACCGTGGGTTGGACGCGCGTCACTGACTACCTCGACCGCCAGCGTGACCTGCAGGCCTACGGCGCATATGCCGTGGTGCTCACGCTGCTGCTGCTCGTCGTGCTCGGCTACTACACGTTCCGTAAGCGGGCGCTGCGCAGGTCTGTCGGCATCCTGTGGGATCTCGCCTCGTTCTGGCCGCGCCTGTCGCATCCCCTTGCCGCACCTTGCTACGCCGAACGGGCCGTGCCCGACCTGGTCGAGCGCGCCCGTCTGCACACCGACAACGGATACGGCCTGGTGCTCGCTGCGCACAGCCAGGGCACGGTGCTCAGCGCGGCGGTCGTGATGCAACTGCGCCGGCACGACGAGCTGGAGCCGGAGCACGCGATCGTGCCGAAGCTTGCGCTGCTCACCTTCGGCTGCGTGCTGCGCCGGCTGTACGGCCGGTTCTTCCCGGCCTACTTCGGGGCGCCGGCGCTCGACGCGGTCAACGACGCGTTCGCTCCCGCGACTGACGCGCCGGTGCAGACGACGCGGTGGCGCAATCTGTGGCGGTACACCGACTACCTCGGCGGTCCGGTCACGGTCGGGCCCCCGCCAGTCGTGCAACCGCCTTGGCACGCCGTCTTGCCGACGGATCCGGCGAGCGACGGGCTCGGCGGGTTGCACATCGATTCCCATCTCGTCGACCCGCCGTTCGACCCGCGCCCGGGCAGTACGGACGTGCCGAAACCGCGCCGGCACTCCGATTTCTGGAAGGATCCCGAATTCCAGCGGGCGGTCATCTTCCTGGCTCTGACCATCCCGTAGCCCATCCCGTAACGGTGGGCGTCCGACCTGCTCCGTAGGCTCGGGCGCATGCCACGTCCCGACGGCCGCGCGGCCGACCAGCTCCGTCCCGTCACGATCACCCGCAGCTGGCAGAAGTTCGCCGAGGGCTCCGCGCTGGTCGAGTTCGGCGAGACGAAGGTGCTGTGCGCGGCGTCCGTGCAGCAGGGTGTGCCGCGCTGGCGTAAGGGCAGCGGGCTCGGCTGGGTCACCGCCGAGTACGCGATGCTGCCGCGCGCCACCCTCACCCGTAACGACCGCGAATCGGTCAAGGGCCGGATCGGCGGCCGCACGCACGAGATCTCGCGCTTGATCGGACGCTCGCTGCGGGCCGCGATCGACCTGTCCGCGCTGGGCGAGAACTCCATCTCGATCGACTGCGACGTGCTGCAGGCCGACGGCGGCACACGCACCGCGGCGATCACCGGGGCCTATGTCGCGCTTTCCGACGCCGTCTCGTGGCTGCGTGAGCGGGGCTCGCTGGCCCGTCCCGAGCCGCTGATCAACTCGATCTCGGCGGTGTCGGTCGGCGTCATCGACGGCGAACCGCGCCTGGATCTCATGTACGAGGAGGACGTCCGCGCCGAGACGGACATGAACGTCGTGGTCACCGGGCAGGGCGAGTTCGTCGAAGTGCAGGGCACGGCCGAGGGCGCACCGTTCCGGCGCGACGAACTCGACGCGTTGATCGACCTGGCAGTGACCGGCTGCGCAACGCTCGCGAAGCTCCAGCAACAAGCCCTGACCACGTGAGCAAACTGCTGCTCGCTTCGCGCAATGTGAAGAAGCTCGCCGAGATGCACCGCATCGTCGAGCCGGCCGTGCCGCACCTCATCGTGCTCGGCCTCGACGACGTGCCGCGCTACGAGGAGGTGCCCGAGACCGGTGCCACGTTCGCCGAGAACGCCCTGATCAAGGCACGCGAGGGATTCGCCCATACCGGCCTGCCGACGGTCGCCGACGACAGCGGGCTCACCGTCGACGCGCTCAACGACATGCCGGGCGTGCTGTCGGCACGGTGGTCCGGCCGGCACGGTGACGACCACGGCAACCTCGAACTCGTGCTGGGACAACTCGCCGACACCCCTGACGATCGGCTCGGTGCTGCCTTCGTGTGCGCGGTCGCGCTCGTCTCCGCGGCCGGCGAGGTGGTCGTGGACGGGCGGATGCCCGGGCGGTTGATCCGCGAGCCGCGCGGCACGAGCGGGTTCGGCTACGACCCCATCTTCGTGCCGGAGGGGTACGAGGTCACGAGTGCCGAGCTGCCGCCGGAGCAGAAGGACGCAATCAGCCATCGCGGCCAGGCGCTGCGCGCGATCGTCCCGTACGTCGCTGCGCTCTTCGGCTGAAGCAATCAACTGAGCGCGAGCAGCTCCACGAGAGTGCGGGCGGCCTGGCCGCCGTCCTCGAGCGCGATGGCGAGCGCGGTCGGAACGTCCAGATCATGCAGCAGGGCTGCGGGCACGGCGGCCTGTCCGCCGACGCTCGCGTCGGGACGGGCGGCGGCCGCGTACAGGTCCTCGATCGTCGCCGCGGCCGCATCGAGCTGCGACGTGGTGAAATCCCATGGCTCGGCCCACGGCCGGTTCAGACACAGCAACCGGATCGCGGCAGGCGCGTAATCAGTCAGGACGTCCTCGATGAGCACGAGATTGCCCGTCGACTTCGCCATCTTCGCGCCGTCGACGCCGACAATGCCGGCGCGCATCCAGGCGCGGGCGAACGGCGCGACGCCGGTCGCGGCCTCGGCCAGCGCGGACTCGCAGGCGTGGTGCGGGTAGATCAGGTCGGCGCCGCCGCAATGGATGTCGACGCTCGGCCCGAACAGGGCAAGGATCATCGCCGCGCACTCGGCGTGCCACCCCGGCCGTCCCTCACCCCATGGCGAAGGCCAGCTGGCCTCCTCGCCGGAGGTCTCCTGCCACACCGCGACGTCGAGCGGATCGTCCTTGTCCGGGGCGTACGGGTGATCGTGGTACTCGGCGGACAGCCGCAGCGCGGTGTCGTGGTCGAGGCCGGCGGCGGCCTTGGCCGTGCGGGCGTACACGGTGCCGCCGCGCAAGTAGGCCTCATCGCGCGCCAGCAGCGCGCTCGCCAGCTGCACGACATGCCCGACGGCCTGCGCGGCTGTGGGGGAGTGATCCGGCACGCGTACCCGCAGCGTCGACATCGTCGCCTCGAACGTGGCGCGCTGCAGCGTGGCCATCATCGAGACCGCTTCGCCGCGGCGCCGCGCCTCGGCGAAGAGCACCTCGTCCACGTCGGTGACATTGCGGGCGACCACAACGGTGTGGCCGTGCCAGGTCAGGATGCGGTCGACGGCGTCGGCCCAGATGTAGGTCGACGCGTGACCGAGGTGCGTGACGTCGTACGGGGTGATCCCACAGACGTACATGCGCACCCGTCCGACCATCGGCAGTATCTCGCCCCGGAGGTGCAACGGCATGGGCGGTCCGGTCAGCCGCATCGGATTCATGTCCGGAACCTATGGGAGCGCGGCGAGATAGGCCAGGATGCCGCGCGTGATCGCTTTTGCGATCTTGATCCGCCCGGTGCGCGAGTGCTGCAGCGCCGCGTCGTGCCGGTTGCGCATGTTGCCGAGTTCGAGGAACGCGGTCGGGTTGGTGGACAGGTTCAGCCCGGCGAGGTCATCGCGGTAGTAGTAGCCGTTGTTGCCCACGTAGTTGGCGACGCTTAGCCCGGACGAGCCGGCGAGCGCCTTGTGCAGCGCGGCGTTGAGGCGCTTGGTGTGCCCGACGGTGGCCCGGGTGGCGTGTTCCGGACGCCGACTGTCGACGCACAAGTGGAAGCCGTGGTCCGCGCCCGGTGCGCCGTCGGCGTGGATTGCGATGGCTGCGCTGACCCCCTTGGTGCTCTCGATTGCGGCTCGGCGGTTGACGCAGGGGCCTACTCCGGTATCCGTACTGCGCGTCATGATCACCGTCACTTGGTGCGCGATGAGAATGCGCTTGACTAGGTTGGCGACACGCCAGGTGAACGCGTGTTCGGGGTACCCGCCGTTGGTGGCCGTGCCGGTCGTGTTGCACGGCTTACGGCGGCCGTAGCCGGCGTAGACGAGCCGGTTGATCTCACGCAGGTGGGTGCTGTTGCCGCCGTTGTGGCCCGGGTCGAGCACGATTGTGCGGTGCGGGGCGGGCGGCCGCACCGGGAGTCCGCGCAGCCCACGGATCACCCGAACGGCCATCGCGGTGACGATGCGCTCGCCGGCGGCGTAGTAGAGCGATCCCGGTCCCTCGGTCAGGATCGCGACCGCGTAGCGGCCCTTCGGGGTGTAGCCGGTGCTGTTGATGATCGCGTTGCTCGGTGCCTTGACGTCGCGGTGGGTGTCCCAGCCGTTCTTGACCGCGGACGCCGGCGCCGCCGCGGCGAGGCCGAACGCGTTGGGCTCGCCGGCGCTGCTGCGCTGGGCGTAGGCATGCATCGCCTTGCCCAGCCACGGCCACACCGTGGGGTCGTCGTGGACGGCGCGGTAGAACCGCACCATGCCGCGCGCGGTGATCTGGGTACTGCCCCAGATGCCGGGCATGGTCGGCCGCGCGCCGATGTCGCCGAGTCGGTAGTGGGCCGAGATCCAGGGCAGCAGCCGATCGCGACCGACCTTCGGGTACAACGCCCACGCGGCATCGTTGTCCGAGCGCGTGATCATGTACCACGCCTTCTTCTGCACCGCGCCGTGCATCTGATCGGTCAGCAGCAGTCGAGTGGCGATCATGGTCTTCACGACGGATGCGCCGGCGAACCTGCGCCGGGCCACTCCACCCGTCCAGATCCGCCCGGTCTTGAGATCTTCGACGGCGACGCCTGCGCGCATGCCGTTGTCGGCGCCGTACGCCGCCGCGTAGGTGACGCCGCGCTGGATCTGGGTCGTGGTGGCTGCTCTGACCTGTTGAGCGAGGACGAGCAAAGTCGCTGCCAACAGGGCAGTTGCGCCAACTCGCCGGATCACGCCCGGTATTGTGTCCTATCGGCAGCACAGCTGCGGGCGTAGCTCAATGGTAGAGCCTCAGTCTTCCAAACTGATTACGCGAGTTCGATTCTCGTCGCCCGCTCCACGTACCTATTCCGGTTCAACGCGCGTCTGAAACGGCGGGAACGTCCTGATTGAGCGATTCCTGTGTGGATCTTGTGCGCTTGTCCGGCTGGTCTTGGCTTTGATGTCCCTACCATTCCTGCGGCCACCGCCAACGAGGTCCGCCCGTGCACGTCAACGAAGGAACACGAAACACAATGCTCAAGGTCATCGCCCTGACGGGAGCGGCCATTACCGCCGCAGCCGTCGTTTCCACCCACCCGGCGACGGCGGCCCGACCCGAACCGCATCTCTTCTATCCGCACGTCGACCACAGCCTCACCCTGTGCGGAACGCATGACCACACCCCCGTCGGTCCGGCCGACGACTCTGTCCAGGTCCGCAACACGTACTGGAAGGGCACCGGCCCGACCTGCATTCGCACCCCGTTCGACGGCGACGCCGGTTTCACGGTCACTCGCACACCGCGCCCCACTTACCCGCGGCAGCTGGTGACGACGTACCCCTCAATCTTTCGCGGCTGCATCTGGGGCATGTGCACGAAGAACACGCCGTTGCCGGCCAGAGCGGACCACCTCCGCACTGTCACGTCCACCTGGTCCACGATTTCGACACACAGGGTGACGAACACGGTGCGACGCCGGGTCACCCGCACGACCAGTTGCCTCCCCGGTAGCCGGCGCACGGTCACCGTTCGCCATCGGCACCGCCGAATGGTGAACGGTCGCGTCGTGATCACGTACACCCACACCACCACCACGACCTGCTTGGTGCGCGAGGTGCGCAACGTTCCGTTGCGCGGCACGTTCAACACCTCCTACGACCTGTGGTTCGGGAAGCACAGCATGACCCAGGGCCACGCCGATGGCGCCGAGCTGATGGTGTGGCTCAACCATCGAGGAGGATGTTGCATCCTCCGACGGCACGCGCCCATCGTCCGGATCAACGGCGTTCGGTACTACTTCCAGTACTGGCACCCCTCGGACCCGACCTTTCCTGGCGTCTCGTGGAACTACATTCAGTTCCGTCGCGTAATCCAGACCAGCCACGTCACCAACCTCAACCTGAAACCGTTCATCCAGTACGCCGAACAGGCGCACCGCAGTCAGGGACAGCCCACCGCGCTGATCAGTCGTCGCTGGTGGCTGGAAAATCTCGATGGAGGGTTCGAGATCTGGAACGGCGGGGTCGGACTTCGCACCACCTCCTTCGCCGCCCACATCACCACGGACTGAACGGACGCCCCGCCGCGTCTCCTTCCCCGATTGCGCCGCCCAGAAGGCCTGATCCAGGTCAGTGCGGGACCGGCCCGATCACGCCGACCGAGGCGAGTCCGTCCAGGATCAACTGCACGGCGATCGCTGCGATCAGGAAGCCGAAGACCTTCTCGGTGACCAGCATCCGGCTCTCGTCCAGGTTCGCGCTCACCCGGTTCGCCCACCGGAAGACCGCGATGTCCAGCAGGAGGACGAAGGCGAGGATGCCGAACTCCACGGCGAACACACTGAGTGACTTCGCCTCGGCGGAGATCGTGATCAGGCCGACGATGCCCACCGGGTTGAGCAGGTAGGGCACGGCCAGCGGGAACACCGCCAGCTGCATGGGGTCCTTGCCCGCGGTGCGGAGGCTGCTGTCGGCAGGTTGTCCGACGACCATCCACACTGAGAGCACGAGCAAGATCACGCCGCCGGCAATCGACAACGAGCCGATCGTGAAGTGCAGCAGCGCGCGTAAGAACTCGCCGAGCACCATCAGAATCACGGCGACCACCGCCGCAGTGACCATCATCTTGCGCTGCACCCGTGCCTTGACCGCACGGTCCAGAGAGCCGGTGATCTCCAGGAACGGAACCAGCGCGAGCTTGGGGCCGACACCGATCAGCAGCAGCAGGAACGTGTCGATGACACCGGCCGCAGTGACCGATTGTTGGTCCATTTGCCAAGTGTGGCGGAGGTCGGTCTCGGCACCTAGTGGAATCAAGCGGGCGAGTTGGGAGTCGCTATTCGCACGCCCGGCCTGGCTGACGGTCCCAGGTCCTTGCTGTGCGACATCCTCCGCGCTGGATGACTCTCGGTCGTCGTCCCGCGGTTAGCTTGCGACCATGTCACGTCGGCGTGCGCGAGGTACCTCGACGACCGCTGCTGTCCACTCCGACGCAGCTGCGAGTGAACAGCGCCGTGCCCGGCTGCTGCGTAATGCGCAGGACCGGTACAGCAGGTTGGAGCAGGGGCGGCGTACCGGGCTCTTCGTCGCGGTCGGGAAGCGGTTCGGCGAGATTGACGGCGGCGTCTACGGCGGTCTCGTGGCGATCGAGCTGTTCACCACGGTGCTGCCGTTGATCATTCTCGGATTCGGGTATTTCAGCGGGTTCGCCAGCAATGCCAGCGTCGGAAACCTGTTTGTCCACCAACTCGGGCTCACCGGTGCAAGCGCGCACACCGTGCGGGCCGCCTTCGGCTCCTCGAAGGCACTCCAGTCGTCGTGGACCGTAATCGGGGTGGCGGGATGGCTGGTCTGGGGAATCCCGATGGCGATCACGGTGGCGGGCATGTTCGCCAAGGCGTGGCGGCGTGAGCAGTTCACGGTGCTGCAGCGGCTCGGCCGAGGAATTGTGTGGTTCGTGCTCTACCTGATCATGCTGGTCGTGCGTGAGCGCATCTCGTTCGGTATCTCGCGTGAGCCCGGCCCACAGGTCGGCCTATACCTGGTGTCCCTGATCCCGGTGTGGTTGTTCTGGACGGTCACCCCGGTGCTACTGGTACGCGACGGGTCACGCGGGAAGAAGTTCCTGGCCCAAGCCGGGTTGGCCGGGCTGGTGATCGACGGCGTGCTCCTCGGACTCGGCACACGCCTGTTCTTCCCGTCCCTGCTCACGGGCTGGACGATCTTCGGACCGATCGGTGTCGCGATGGCTCTCATGACCTGGTGCGGCGTGATCGGTTTCGGGTGGGTCATCACCGCGTGCTTCAGTGCCGTCGTGTGGGAGCGGTCCGCACCGATCTCGGTGGTCATCGCCGCTGAGGCCGACACCTGACAAAGATGCCGGACGAGGAATCTCAGATGCTGGTGGTGGTTTCAACTCGGCCGTCTTTCGCGGCGGCCTGGAATGATGTGTAGTCCTGTTCGTTCTGGTCGGCGTAGGTTTCGGCGAAGTCGGCGATCGCGTTGTCGAACTTGTTCGATCCGCCCAGATAGGAGGCCAGCGCGATCCGGTCGCCGGAACGGGCGTGTGCCCGGGCCAGGGTCCATCCGCACAGTTGCGCGTACACCCGCATGCCGGCCGGCTTCATGAGTTCGAGGGGGGCGGAGAACTTCCAGTCCTTGAGTTGGCGCACGTAGAAGTCGCGCTCGTTCCCGTCGGGGCCGGTGGCGTGGGTCCAGCCGAGGAAGATGTCGCTTTGGGCCTGCATGAGGTGTTGTCCGGCGACGACGCGTTCGCCTTGGTTGCGGTACTGGCTGGTCCCGCAGTAGTCAGCGAGCACCGAGGGTTGGGCCTCCTTGGCCTGCAGGAACAGCGGTTCCAATCCGTCGTCGGCTTCCATCAGGATGATCCAGGCGCGGGTGCCGACACTGCCGACCCCGACGACCTTGCGGGCGACCTGGCCCATGGTGAACTGCTCGAGCAGGTGGCGCCGGTCCGACTGCAGCGAACGACGGTAGGTGGTCAGCACCGCGTGAAGCTCCTTGTAGATTGCGTCTTTGTCGACGGCGGTGAACACCTCTTCGATGGGAACGATCATCGGTGGGTCGCTGACTATTTGCCGGTGGCCATCGACGACGGTGGTGAGCTTGCGCAGCGCGTGTGTGCTGTCTTTGGTGTGCGCCTTGGCCAGCAATCCCTTCGTAGCTTTGAAACGCTTGGCCTTGATCTGCGACTTGAACTGCGTGATGGCTGACTCGGCATCGATATGGGCGTACCAGACGGCCATCAGCGGCTGAGCACTGAACTCGCGCATCGCGGACCGGTAAGACTGCACAGCGGTAATGGTGATCGAGCGGATGTCCTTGGCGGAGTAGCTGTTGTCCCGCCCGGCGACCACGAAGCTTGCGGCCATCCGCTTGACGTCCCATTCGAACGGGCCTGGCAGCGACTCGTCGAAATCGTTCACGTCGAAGACCAGCCGGCGCTCCGGCGAGGCGAACGCGCCGAAGTTGGCCAGATGCGCATCCCCGCACAGCTGCGCCCGCAGACCGGAGATCGGGGTGTTCGCCAAGTCAGCGGCCATCGGCAACGCGGCGCCCCGGTAGAAGGTGAACGGGGAGACCAACATCCGCCCGTGGCGGATGGGGACCAACTCCTGCACCCTCGAGGCCGCCTGACCCAACAGCAAGCCGACCGGGTCCCGGGTTCGCGCCGGCTCGAACTGAGCATGAGATTCCAGCGGCGCCACGTCCCGGGCGTCCTTGCCCCGCGCGACCCGGTCGGCACGACTCACATGCTCCACAGCGTCGGTCCGGGCACGTGACTGGGAACCGGTCCGGTGAGCCGAAGTCCGTTGGTTCGTCGTGGTCATGGCGCGGCCCTTTCGATGCAACTGGTGGCCGTCGGTTCCGCTGCGGTGACGCCTTGCGGGCAGTTCGGCCCATCAAGGAAGCGAACGCCTCGGTCCGGTCGGCTGGCAGAGGCCAAGGTCCCCCGGCGTCACGACGCTCGTGCCGTGCGGCGGCGGTGCACGGCACGAGCGGATTCGTTTGAACTCGGCCAGCACGGTGAGCGAGACCCGCGAGATTCGCCGGTCTCGAGGCCCGCCACCGGCTGTTCCCACTTATGCATCATCCGTGCCGGATGACGCGCCGGCTCACGAGCGTTGCTCGACTGTTTGCAGCAGGGGTGTCCTGGATCTGAGGCCGGCGGCAGGCGCGACGATGTGCGACCGCGAAACGATGATCTGATCGCCCCGCGACCTACGACAGCTAATACTCGGAAGGACATGGGACATGGCCATCGGACCCGTACAGCTCATCGTGCTCGGATTCGAGCATCCGCAGTTCCACGGCGAGATCATCGATGCGCTCGAACAACTGCGCAAAGACGATACCGTGCGAGTGATCGACGCCCTCGCCGTGTACAAGGATGCCGAGGGCGATCTGGAGGCCGAGCACCTGAGCAACCTGACTGAGGACGAGGCGATCGAACTCGGCAGCAAGATCGGCGCCCTGATCGGCCTCGGATTCGCAGGTGAGGAAGGCGCCGAAGAGGGAGCTGCACTGGGCGCCGAAGCGGGAATGGAAGGCGCGGCAATGCTGCCCGACGACGCCTGGGACGTCCTCGAGGACATCCCGCCGGACTCTGCTGCCGCACTGATCCTGCTCGAGCACCACTGGGCGGTACCTCTTCGTGATGCGGTGGTGCGGGCCGGCGGATTCCGCATCAGCGACGGCTTCATCAGCCCGCTCGACCTCATCGAGCTGGGGATGGTCGACGCACAGGAAGCGAAGCAACTGCATGACCTCGAGGCGACCGCCCCTGTCTGACCAGTTCCGTTCGATCGGCTAAATCAAAGGAGAACCTCATGTTTGGTAGTCGTCGAGTTGCGAGGCGCACAGGTCGCCGGACCGCACGTCGCGTGAGCCGCCGCCGCTGACACCAGCGTTGCGGACGAATCCGCGGATCGGTGCGGACCGCTTCCGCTACAACTGCGCTCGAAGGGTTGTGCTGTCGGCGCGAAGCTTCCCGACCAAGGAGCTGATCGGCGCGGCGGCACACCGTCCGGTCATGCTCAGGTATGGCGCGACCCGACATGTCAATCTGAGGGCGCTGTTGACGGGTTCACCCGGGGGAGTGGACGACCAACCCTCCCCGCGGGAGACGAGGCCCGAGTCGTGCTCGACGCCGTCCTCGCGCCCACGCAGCAGTCGATCACGGACGACCCGAAACCGAAGCTCTGACGCCGCCACGCGACCTGGCGGCACTGACGTCCTCGGGCGTACCCAGTTGCTCCAGTAACAGGTCGAGCACGGCGTCTAGATCGGTACTGCTGCCGGTTGCGAGGAGGATCGCGACGCCGCCCTGTATTGCGGCGACGATGGCTCCTGCGAAGCGATCCGGATCGAGAGCCGCTGGGGCGGTTCCGGTTGCTTGCATGGCGCGCACTCCGGCTGCGAGGTCAGTGCGCCAGCGCAGCAGCAGACTTCGAGTGACCGCCTGTGCGGCGGGGTCGGTACGCCCGAGCTCGGACATCAACACGGCCATCGGGCACGTTGTGCCTTGCTTGCGATAACGACGAAGGAGCGCGGCTTTCCATTGCTGCCACGACTCCCAGGTTGTGAGGTCGGACAGATGTGGTTGTTGGTCGAGCAGTACACGGTCGGCCTCGAACTGCGCGACCGCAAGCAGCAACTCGTCGCGCCCGGATGGGAAGTAGTGGAACAGCTGGCTCTTGCTGGTGGCCGTGCGCATGCGGATGTCGTCCAGCGTCGTGTCCCTGAGTCCGACCTCGCGGATCACCGCGGCGGCGCCATCGATGATGCGTTGTCTGGTGGCCGCGCCCTTTGCGGTGAGCTTGGTCATCGGGCCGCGAACAGCACGGATGACCGCCCTCCATCGACGTCCAGGACGGTGCCGTGGATATCAGCAGCGTCGTCGCTGGCCAGGAATACTGCGGCTCGCGCGATCGCGTCCGGCGCCACGAGCCGCCCGAGCGGCGTTGTCGCCATCATCGGCCCGGCGATCTCGGCCACCGGGCTGAGGCTGTCGAAAGTGACGCCGGGAGAGATCGCGTTGACGCGGACTCCCTGTGGACCGAACTCTGCCGCCCACGCGCGGGTGAGCGTTTCTATCGCGCCCTTCGACGAGGCGTAGGCCGTCCCAGCGGGGATGCCCAGCCGTGCACCCCAGGAGCCGAGATTGAGTACGACACCCCCGCTGTCCTCAGCCATGGCAGGCACGAGTGCAGCGGTGAGGAAGTACGGCGCCTTCACGTTCACCGCCATGATGCGGTCGAAGGCGTCCCCGTCGATTGCCAAAGTCCCACCCGGCGGGTAGATGCCGGCGTTGTTGACGAGGATGTCGATCGATCCGTAAACCTTCGTCGCCAGCGCTGCCAACTCTCTCGAGCGTTCGACCGATCCATCGAGTTCGTGAGGGAGAAGTGTCGCCTCTCCGCCCGCTACCTGGATCGCTGCGACGACCGCGCGGCCGCGCTTCGCGTCGCGTCCTGTGACAACAACACGCGCACCCTCGGCCGCGAACCGGATTGCGATCGCTTTCCCGATGTTGCTGGTGGACCCCGTGATCAGGGCGACCTTGCCCCGTAGCCGTTGAGACATCCGGCGCTCTCCTCGCTCATCCTCGTGAGCTGCCAACGGTAGGGTTCGAAAAATGGACTAGCAAGTCCAGAAATGGCCGGCCTCGCATAATTCGGCTGCGCTGCGCGAGGCCTGCGTTCCGGCGGTGGCCCGACCACCTCACCCGACGGATTGCTACGACCGAACGACCACGGTGTCAGAGGTGCTCGTTTCAGCGAAGGCCTCCAGGGCGACTTGGTAGCTCTCGAACGCTCGTGCTGCGCCGGCGTACGCCTCGAGATGAATGAACAGCTCGACGATCTCGGCTGGGGTGACTCCGTTGTTGAGCGCGATCCGTAGCTGGCCGCGTAGTGGATCCCGCGTTCCGAGGGCGGCAGCGATGGTCACGGAGACCAGGGCCTTCGTTCGCGTGTCGAGACCGGGCCTGGACCAAGAGTCGCCGAACGTGTGCTGGGTTGCCAGGCGACGAAAATCAATGCCGATGGCCGGCTCCCCTTGCCCGAGTGGCAGGTCGAGGGGTTCGCCCAACAACTCGGCGGCCTTCTCGAACGCGCGGTCGGCTGCAGCATCGGGATCGTTCATCGGTTTCCTGCCTCCTGTTCGGTCAGTCAGCGGACTGGCTCGGGCTCATGAATACATTCGGCCAGACGGGAGAGGATCGGTCCTCGGTAGTCCCTACTGGTTTCCGCAGGTCCGCGCCGCCCGCGCTTGCGCGTAGGCGGACTTAGACTCAGGCGTGGACAGGTGGCCCGTGGTGGGCCGGTCGAATGAGCTTCGCCAGCTCACGACCGCCCTGCTCGCCCGGCGTGGGGCCGTGATCAGCGGTGCGGCCGCGGTCGGTAAGACAACCTTGGCTGTGACGGGTGTCGAGCTCGCCGAGCGCCGAGGGATGTCAGTCGCTCGCGCGATGGCAACTCGGGCCTCGCGGAGTCTGCCGTTCGGGGCACTGGCATCGATGCTGCCGCCCGACCCGGGCGATGAGCGCTTGTCCCGCGAGAACCACGGTGACCTTCTACGCCGCTACGCCAAGGCCATAATCGACGCGGCCGAAGGGCGCCCGCTGCTCATGTTCGTCGACGACGCTCATCTGCTCGACAACGGGTCAGCCACCCTGGTGCACCAGCTCGCGTTGTCCCGCACGGCGACCGTGCTGACCACCGTACGGTCCGGTGAGCAGGCCCCCGACGCGGTGGTGGCGTTGTGGAAGGACGCGTTGGCTGATCGCATCGAGGTGGGGATGCTCGATGCCGCGGCGATTGAGCAGTTGCTCGTCTCGGTGCTAGGTGGACCGGTGGACGATGCGTCGGCGCGCCAGCTCGCCGATCGGTGTAGAGGCAACCCGCTGTTCTTGCGCGAGCTCGTGATGGGAGCACTGAACGCCGATGCGCTGGTCGAGGACGGCGGCCTGTGGCGGCTTCAGGGCAATCTTCGGCCCACGGCCCGCTTGATCGACTTAGTGGCTTTCCGATTGGGTGACCTCACGGGTCCGGAGCGGGCCGCCTTGGAACTCGTCACCGTCGGTGAGCCTCTCGAGCAGGAGGAGCTTGCCGAACTGGCCGATCCCGCCTCGGTCGACGCCCTCGAACAGAAAGGCCTGATCACCAGCCGTCCGGACGGCCGCCGGGTCCGGGTATGGCTTGCGCACCCTGTCTATGGCGATGTGATGCGGGTCGGGATCACCGCGCTTCGCGAGCAGCGGATCGCCCGGTCGTTGGCGGAGGTGATCGAGGCAGCACGCGGTGGACGCACTAACGACACCATCCGGCTGGCGTCGCTGCGTCTGACGGGTGGTGGCGGCAGCGCCGACCTCCTGCTCGCGGGCGCGATCGCCGCGCGGACCCGACACGACCACGGTCTCGCCGAGCGCCTTGCCCGAGCGGCAATCGAGGAAGGAGCCAACTTCGCAGCCCGCTATGTGGCCGCCGAGGCCGCCCACTACCAGGGCCGGCCCGAGCAGGCCGAGATCGAGTTGGCCGAGCTTGCAACTGAAGCGGTCGGCGACCCCGAGCGGGCCCGTGTCGCCTTGCTCCGCTTCGACAACGCTTTCTTCTTGCGGGGACGGGCCGAACTTCGACTGCTCGACGACGTGGCCCAGGGCATGACCGATTCGTCGTGGCGCGACGAGCTGCTGAGCAGGCGCGTCGTCGGCACGGCTGCGTCCCGCGGGCCGCGGGCCGCGGTTGAGGAGGCATCGGCCTTGCTCCCGCGCCCGGACACGGGAGCACGAAATGCCGCGCGAATGGTCATGGCTTACAGTCTGATCCGGCTCGGACGCCTCACCGCTGCAACCGAGCACCTCGGTCAATCCGCCGACAGTGCGGCGATACCCGCGCTCGACGAGCCTTGGGACCGGTGGGCCCTCTTCGGATACCGCGCCGCCGCGTTGATCTATGGCGGCCGTCTGCACGAGGCCGAAGAGCTACTCATCCATACTTATGACCTGGCGATCGAACAGCCGGGCTCCCAGGCGCTGGCAATCCTCACCCGGTGGCTCGCCGTTCTGCACCTCGAGCAAGGCCGACCGAAGAGCGCGTTTCGCCGGGCCAGCGAGTCTTACACGCTCTTTCGGCAGCTCGGGCAGCCCTACACATCCCGGTGGCCCTACGGCCACGCCGCACTGGCACTGGCGCTGGTCGGACAGGCCGACCGGGCAGCCGAGACCCTCGCCGCCCACGATGCGCTCGACGTCACTCCGCTCCTGCCGAACGAGACCGAGATATTGCAGGCCCGGGCCTGGACAGTCGCAGCCGCCGGTGATCTTCCTGCCGCTCGTGACCAGCTGGAAGCAGCGGCCGAGCTCGGCGAACAGATCG
>DASXJR010000031.1:0-84808 GCA_036497285.1 Jatrophihabitans sp. | reverse complement strand
ATCGGTGACGCGGCATGACGGCGCCCACCGCGGCAACGACCCGGCGGGTGCTGCTGCAGTTGCGCCATGATCCACGCACGGTGGTGTTGCTGCTCGCCGTCCCTGCGGTGCTGATGGTTCTGCTGCGCTATGTCTTCGACTCGAAGCAACAGTTCTCGGCGATCGCGCCCACCCTGCTCGGGATCTTCCCGTTCCTGCTGATGTTCCTGGTCACCTCGATCGCCACGTTGCGCGAGCGCTCGTCCGGCACGCTCGAACGACTGATGACGACACCGTTGCCGAAGCTGGCTCTGATCGCCGGCTACGGCGGGGGTTTCGGCCTGGTCGCCCTGCTGCAGGTCGCAGTGACGATCGCGGTGTCCGAACTGCTCGGGATGACGGTCGCCGGGCCGTTCGGCTGGCTGGCGGTGGTCATCGTCCTCGACGCCCTGCTCGGCGTCGCGCTCGGACTGTTCGCCAGTGCGTTCGCATCGACGGAGTTCCAGGCGATCCAGCTGATGCCGGTCGTCGTGCTTCCGCAGTTGCTGCTCTGCGGGTTGTTCCAGCCACGGGCCGAGATGGCCGTGCCGCTGCAGTGGATCGCGAACGTACTCCCGCTGCCGTATGCGGTCGAAGCGCTGCAGTACGTCGCGCACGGGACCGCACCGAGCGCCGACTTCTCCCGGGACGTCCTGGTACTCGCGGCGTTCGTCGTCGGCGCAGTGATCGCCGCCGCCGCCACGCTGCGCCGCCGGACCGCATAGGCCGGACGGACATTCGGGACGAGCCCCCACAAGCCGATCCGGCCCAGGACACCGGTTGCCAACAGTGCGGCTCGCCCGCTTTCCAAGATCCCGTCGTGCTGCAATCATCGCCGCCGAACCACGAGGTACGGGGGGCGCATGTCGGTGTTGAAGAATCGGGTGGGCGCGGTCGCGATCGTGGCCTCCCTCGCGCTGTCGACAGCCGCTTGCTCGGGCAGTCACACGGAACACTCGGCTGCCACAACGAGGGTCGGCTACCTCGCGACGTCCGGCTCCAATCCCGTCGTCGGCGCGATGCTCGCCGCGTCCTCCGACCTCGGGCCGTCCCACGCCCGCGACGTCGACGTCCTGGTTGCACTCCCACGTGCCGCCCGTCCGACCAAGCTCCTGCGGTGGGCGCACACGCATGATCTGCGCGCGCAGTGGCAGCACGGCAACGCGTACGCGATGGTGCGTGGCACCGCGCCGGCGATGAGCGCCGGGTTCGCGGTGTCGATCCACGACTACCGGGCCAAGTCCGGGCGGTTGTACTACGCGACGCGGCGCTACGCGGCCGTCCCGCGCGCGCTGCGGCACGCGGTCACCGGGGTCGGCTCGATCCTCAGCTACTTCCCGCCCACCCACCCGGCGTCGCTGCTCCCGTTCCACCAGGACGTCCCGGCCGGCGGCCTCACGCCCAGTCAGCTGCTTCGCACCTACGACGCGGCGCCGCTCGCACAGGCCGGCTACACCGGCAAGGGCAAGACCGTCGTCTTCTTCGAGCTCGACGGTTACACCCAGGCCGACATGGACAAGTACGCCCAACTGACCGGAACCCGCAGATTCACGCCCGTCCTCGACAGCACGATGCCCGGCAAGATCGAGGGCGAGACCGAGATGGACCTCGAGGTGGTGCACGCGCTTGTTCCCGATGCGCGGCTCGTCGTGTACAACATCAACACCGCGTGGACGTTCGGATCATCGCTGGCCACCTACTCGGTGCACATCGCGAACTCGTACAAGCAGGTCGAACAGAAGTACCCCGGCTCGGTTTGGAGCATCTCGATCGGGTCGGCCTGCGACCGGTACTTCACCGCCACCGACCTGCAACCGATGCAAGCCGCACTGCAGCAGGCCACCGCGCGCGGGACGTCGGTGTTCATGTCCTCCGGCGACACCGGCGGGCTCGAATGCAAGGGCAACGCCAACGCAGCCGACTTCGGCTCGCCACCCTCGCAGGCCGATGTCGGGGTGAGTGCCATCAACACCCCGCCATCGCTCACCAGCGTCGGCGGCACGCAGGTGGACACGGACGCGAAGGGCGGCTGGATCTCCGAGGAGGCGTGGACACAGTTCGCGACCCAGCAGGGCACCAGCGGCGGCCCGAGCCTGCGTTTCGCCCGGCCGAGCTGGCAGACCGGACCCGAGTTGAGTTCGATGACCGATACCGCGCACCGCCTGACCCCTGACGTCGCCGCCGACGCGGACAGCGAGACCGGCGTCAAGACCGTCATCGACGGCAAGGTCTCCCAGGGCGGCGGCACCTCGCAGGCCGCGCCGATCTGGGCGGGACTGACGGTGATGATGAACCAATACCTGGAGGCCAACGGCAGCAATGCCCTCGGCAACATCAACCCGCTGCTGTACAGGGCGGCCGCGACGACGCCGAGCGCGTTCCACGACGTCACACTCGGCGGCAACGTGCCCTATCTCGCCGGTAAGGGTTACGACCTGCTCACCGGACTCGGCGCCCCGAGCACCGCTGTCCTCGTCAAGGCCCTGCAGGCCGCTCAGAAAGCAGGATCATGACCGAGCAATCATCCGAACAGGCCCAGCTGCCGCCGGGCGGGATGCCCACCGTGCCATGCCCCACCTGCGGCAACGAGGTTCCACCCGGCGTCTTCTGCGGCGCCTGCGGACATCACCTCGCGCTGCACCAGGACGGCGCGGCGAACGGGTTCCGCGCGCACAGCTACGCGGCCGCGCCCGGTGAGCACGTGCTGCGCCTGTCGATCGTCTCCTCGCTGTTCCCGCACCTGCCGCACCGCTCCCGCGCCGCGTTCCGCATCGCGGTCGTACTGCTCGCGCTCGGGCTCGTCGTGCTGGCCGCCCTACGCCTGCAGGCGCCGATGATCGCGCTCGCCGCTCTCGGCGTGCCGATCGTGTTCCAGCTGTACCTGCAGGAGTCGGACGTCTACGAAGACCTGCCGGTCAGGCTGCTCGCGATCGTGGCCGTGCTCGGTGCGGCACTCGGCTACGGCTGGGCCGCGGTCACCGACAACACGGTGAGCGATTCGCTGACGACCAGCCTGCTCGGCCAGGCTCCGACCAGTCACTTCTGGTTGGACGGGGTGCTGATCCCCGGCGCGGCAGGCCTGCTCATGCTCGTGCCGACTTTCGTGGCATTCGCGCTGAAGCCGCCGCACATCGACGAGTCGATGGACGGCTTCCTCATCGGGTCGCTCGCGGCCGTGGCGTTCACCGCGGCGTCGACGATCACGCGGCTCGCGCCGCAGCTCAAGACCGGCATCGTCGCGCACGGCCGGCCGGTCGAAAGCATCGTTGTCGAGGCGTTGCTGCAAGGTGGCACGTTGCCGATCACCGCCGCCAGCCTGGGCGGCATCGTCGGTGCCGCGCTCTGGGTACGGCGCAGCTCGCAGTCCGGCCACCTCGGCCGATGGCTGGCGACGGCGCGGCTGATGGTGCCGTTGGCAGTCGTCGTGTTCGCGGTGCTCGGCGTCATCGACTACGAGCAGCCACCGCAATGGACGCTGCTCGGGTTGCACGCCCTGGTCGCGGTGATCGCCCTGCTGCTGCTGCGGTACGGGCTGCACGCGGTGCTGCTGCACGAGGAGCACGAGGTGGTGATCGGCGCGCCGCGGGTCTGCCCGCACTGCGAGCAGGTGGTGCCGACGATGCCGTTCTGCCCGCACTGCGGCTACGCGCACCGCGCTGCGTCTCGGGCTTCGCGGGCGCGCCTCGACATGGGCCCGCCGGACAGTGCCGGCGTCGCGGGTAGTGAGGAGTCGTCGTCGTGAGCTACCCGCAGGGACCGCACGGACCGCAGGGCCGGCCGCCGCAAGCGGCACCGCAAGGGCCACCCCCGCAGGCACCGCCCGCCCAGGGTCCACATCCGCGAGGTCCACATCCACAGGGGCCGCCACCGCAGCCGCAGTTCCAGCCGCAGTTCGGTGCGCCGCAAGCACCGCCGCAACCCGGCTACCGGCCGTACGGTCCGCCGGTCGGCGCCCGGCCGCAGGGCTATCCGCCCGCCGGCGGTGGCTACCCGCCGCAGGGCTACGGCTATGGCTACCCGGCGCCGGCCGCGCCACGTCCACCGGTCAAGACCACCTCGCACGCCAAGCTGCTGGCGATCCTCGTGGTGGCTCTCGTCGTCGCGGTGGGCGCGTTCGTCCTCATCGCGAAGCTCGCCACGCCGGGACCGAACGACCAGAAGGACTGCAACCCGACGTGTGGCGGCCCGCCGCCGGTCGGCCCGCCGGTGGCAGCCAAGCCGCGGTTCTTCTCCACCGACAGGTCCTTCAGCGTGGAGTACCCCAAGACGGACTCGATCTTCACCGGCATCAAGAAGACCGGCAACTCGGTCTTCATCGAGATCGCGGGGGGCGTGGCGGCGATCTACGTCGACGGCGGTGCGGCCGGCGGGAGCACGGCGCAGCAGACGGTGCAGTCCTACATGCAGCAGCATTTTCCCGACGCACGCTCGGCGTATCAGATCGCGCACGCCGAGGTGGGCTACGCGCCGGGCTACGGCGAGGTGTTCGACGTCTATCCCCAGACGACGAGCGGCTCATCCACGCGGCACCGGCTCGTGGTGTTCGCCGCGGTCAAGAACGACACCTTCGTCCTCGTTGTGGGCTACGGCAGCTACCGCGAGTTCACTCCGGCCGAGATCGGGCATGCCACCGGCGTGAACACCGGGGTGGCGTTCGCCATGGACCCCGTCATCAACAGCGTGCTCTGGAAGGGCGACCCCGCGCGCTGATGCCGGGGCTGTTCAGTCGGCTTTGCTCAACCCGGCCACGATCAGGTCGGCGATGTCGGCCAATTGGGTGACCTGCTCAGGGCTGAGCCGGTCGATCACGTGCTTGCGCACCTCGGCGACGTGCCCGGGCGCGGCGTCGGCGAGGGCGGCGAGGCCGGCATCGGTCAAGCCCGCGAGCTGACCACGCCGATCGGTCTCGCAGTCGCGACGCTCGATCCAGCCCCGCTCCTCCAGTCGCGACACCGCATGCGAGAGGCGGCTGCGCGAGGACCGGGTGGCTTCGGCGAGGTCGCTCATCCGCATCGTCCGGTCCGGACGTTCGGACAGCCGGACCAGGATTTCGTAGTACCCGTGCGGCATCCCGGCATCGCGTTGCAGCTGGCGGTCGAGCGCGTCGAGCAGCATGGTCGTCGCCTCTATGTAGTTGCGCCACGCGCGCTGCTGGTCGGGGTTGAGCCAGTGGGGCTGCCTCGGCGCCTGGTCGATTGCACTCACAGGTTCAGCCTATCGGTTCCCGACCTAATGGTTGAACTCTCAACTGAATTGAAGTAGCCTCATGTCATGTCGATCCACCGCCTCAATCACGCAGTGCTCTACGTCCGCGACACCGCCATCAGCGTCGCCTTCTACCGCGAAGTGCTGGGCTTCGAGGTCGTGTCCGAGCTGGGCAACGGCGCCGCGGCCTTCCTGCGGGCGGCCGGCTCGACCAACGACCACGACCTCGGGTTGTTCCGCATGGGTCCGGGCGCGGAGCCCTCGCCCGCCGGCCGGACCAGCGTCGGTCTCTACCACCTGGCCTGGGAGGTCGACACGCTGCACGACCTCGAGGTGCTCGCCGCCCGACTGTCCGAGGCCGGTGCGCTGGTCGGCGCCTCCGACCACAGCACCACCAAGTCGCTGTACGGCCATGACCCGGACGGGTTGGAGTTCGAGATCGCCTGGGTCGTGCCGGCCGATCGGCTCGATGCGGACGTGCTGGCGGGCCGTGCTCAGATCCGTCCCCTCGACCTGGCCCGCGAGATCGAGCGGTACGGAGCGGACACGCCTGGTGGCATCGGCGTGAGCCGGCCGGCGCCGAGCACGGCGTAACGCCGCATAGTTAGGGGCAAATCCGGCGCGGGTACCTCTTTGGCACAGGCCTTTGCCATAGGCCGTTGGCATACGCCTACAAGGAGGACGCAAATGCTCTGGACCATTATCGTGATGTTGATCGTCGGCCTGATCGCCGGCGCACTTGCCCGGCTGCTGGTGCCCGGCAAGGACCCGATGGGCATCTTCGCCACAATCCTGCTCGGACTCGTCGGCTCGTTCGTCGGCGGATTCCTGGGTTGGGCACTGTTCCACCACGACGCCAAGCAGGGCGCTCTGCAGCCGTCCGGGCTGCTCGGGTCGATCATCGGCGCGATCATCGCGCTGCTGATCTACCGCGCCGTGAGCGGTCGTAACCACCACCGCCGCGGCATGCTGCGCACCTGACGCTGCTCGCGACTTCGACCCCGTAAGGGTCGTGATCCGACCGAGATCACGACCGTTGCGGGGTCGAAGTGTGTTCGGCGGCTTCCGTAGGATTGAGCGGTGACCGACGCTCCCCGCGCCTTGCTGCTGGAACAGATCCATCCCGATGCCGAGGTGCTGCTGCGCGCAGCGGGCTTCGAGGTCGAAACGCGATCGGGCGCGCTCGACGAGCGGGAACTGATCGACTCGGTTCCCGGCATCGCGTTGCTCGGAATCCGATCGAAGACGCATCTGACCGAGCGGGTCCTGGACGCCGCTGATCGCCTCGTGGCGGTCGGTGCGTTCTGCATCGGCACCAACCAGATCGACCTCGAGAGCGCCTCCGCGCGCGGCGTCACCGTCTTCAATGCGCCGTTCTCCAACACCCGCTCGGTCGTCGAACTCGCGATCGCCGAGATCATCGCGATGACCCGGCGGCTCACCGAGAAGAACCACCTCATGCACGACGGGGTGTGGGACAAGTCCGCGGAGGGGGCGCACGAGGTCCGCGGACGCACGCTCGGCATCGTCGGTTACGGCAACATCGGCACGCAGCTTTCCGTGCTCGCCGAGAACCTCGGCATGCAGGTGCTCTTCTACGACACCGCGGACCGACTTGCGCTGGGCAACGCGCGCCGCTGCGCGTCCTTGACAGACCTGCTCGCCGAGGCGGACGTCGTCACGCTGCACGTGGACGGCCGTGCCGAGAACAAGAGCATGTTCGGCGAGAACGAGTTCGCCCGGATGAAGCACGGGGCACTGTTCCTCAACCTGTCCCGCGGCTTCGTCGTCGACTACGCCGCGCTGCGCAAGCGGATCGAGTCCGGCGCCATCGCCGGCGCCGCCGTCGACGTGTTCCCCGTGGAACCGAAGGGTCGCGGCGATGAGTTCGTCTCCGAGCTGCGCGGGCTCGGCAACGTCATCCTGACCCCGCACATCGGGGGCTCCACCGAGGAGGCACAGCAGGACATCGGCCGGTTCGTCGCCGGCAAGCTGCGCGACTTCGTCCTCGACGGCACGACCGCGATGAGCGTGAACCTGCCGGGCATCGCCCTGCCGCAGGCGCCCGGCACCAACCGGGTGCTGCTCATCCACCACAACGTGCCGGGCGTCATGGCGACGATCAACCAGGTGTTCGCCGAGCACAAGGTCAACGTCGAGGCACAACTTCTGGGCACTCGCGGGGAGCTCGGTTACGTGGTCACCGATCTGGGTGCCGATTTGACCGACGAGATGCTGACCCAGTTGCGCGAGTTGCCGGAAACCGTCAGCCTGCGCGCCGCGAATCAGCGATTTGCTTAAAATGATTTAACAAGGCATGGTGATCAACACGGGGTTGGACCACTAGATGTTGATGCGGGGATCGTTGATCGGAGTTTCCTCGCATGCACCGTCGCTTCACCGCCCTTGTCACTGTGCTCGGCCTGTTCCTGGCCGGACTCATCGTCGCCGCCGCGCCGTCCTCGGCCAGGGTCCCGCGCGCGCCGCGGGCGTTCTCGAGCACGATCGAGGCCGATACCCCCTACGTCCCGCAGGACTCGTGTGACTCCCGCCCCAAGCACGGGACGACGATGCTGGGCAACCTGCTGACCCGCACTTACAAGGGCACCACGTGGGGTTCCTACCGGCCGTGCGACGGCTCGGTCAGTGAGCACCACGACGGGCGCGCGATCGACTGGATGGTGTCCAGCCGCGACGCCCGTCAGCACGCCATGGGCCACGCCTTCTGGGTCTGGCTGCTGGCCAAGGACAAGTACGGCAACAGGTTCGCGATGGCCCGCCGGCTGGGCGTCATGTACATCATCTTCAACAGCCGGATGTGGGGCGCCTGGGACGGCAAGTGGCACGAGTACGACGGCTGCCAGACCAAGCTCCGCGCCCGCAAGTACGACAACCAGTGCCACCGCACGCACATGCACATCTCGCTGTCGTGGAACGGTGCGCGCGGGCTGACCTCGTTCTGGACGGGGAACGTGTACCGCACCGACTACGGCCCCTGCGTCGGGAAGCATCGCAAGTACGCGCCGCGCTGGAGCCACCGCAACTTCGCCCCCTGCAGCTAGGCGCACCCGCCTCTCCTGTGATCGCTTGCGCGAGTTACCGACCGGTAATATCCTTGTGCTACTCATCGGTAACTTAGCTCGACAGTCTCACCGGATCAGGGAGCGCCACCGCAATGGGCCACTACAAGAGCAACGTTCGCGACATCGCCTTCAACCTCTTCGAGGTGTTCGGCACCGACGCCGTCCTGGCGAAGGAGCCGTTCGAGGACCTGGACGAGGACACCGCGCGCGGCATCATCGCCGAGGTGGCCAAGCTCGCCGAGGGCCCACTCGCGGCGTCGTTCGCGGACGCCGACCGCAACCCGCCGGTGTTCGACCCGGACACCAACTCGGTGACCGTCCCGGAGTCGTTCAAGAAGTCGTTCAAGGCGCTGCAGGACAGCGAGTGGTGGCGCACCGAGACCCTGCCGGAGCTGGGCGGGCAACTCGTCCCGCGCACCGTCGTCTGGGCCATCGCCGAGCAGGTGCTCGGCTCGAACCCCGCGCTGCACATGTACATGGCCGGAGCGCCGTTCGCCGGCATCCTCTACCGCAACGGCAACGAGACGCAGAAGAAGATCGCCCAGTACATCGTCGACCGCGGCTGGGGCGCGACGATGGTGCTGACCGAGCCGGACGCCGGTTCCGACGTGGGCGCGGGGCGCACCAAGGCGATCGAGCAGGCCGACGGCTCGTGGCACATCGAGGGCGTCAAGCGTTTCATCACCTCGGCCGAGCAGGACATGACCGAGAACATCGTGCACCTGGTGCTCGCCCGTCCCGAGGGAGCCGGCCCCGGCACCAAGGGCCTGTCGTTGTTCGTCGTGCCGAAGTTCCACATCGACATCGAGAGCGGTGAGATCGGCGAGCGCAACGGGGTGTTCGTCACCAACGTCGAGCACAAGATGGGGCTGAAGGCCTCGACCACCTGCGAGCTGCGCTTCGGCGAGGACCCGAGCCGTCCGGCCAAGGGCTGGCTGGTCGGCGACGTGCACGAGGGCATCGCGCAGATGTTCCAGGTCATCGAGCACGCGCGGATGATGGTCGGCACGAAGGCGATCGCGACGCTGTCGACGGGCTACCTGAACGCGCTCGAGTACGCCAAGACGCGCGTGCAGTCGGCCGACCTGACTCAGGCGGCGGACAAGAATGCGCCGCGGGTCACGATCATCAACCACCCGGACGTGCGGCGCAGCCTGATGCTGAACAAGGCGTACGCCGAGGGCATGCGCGCGCTGGTCTACTACACGGCGACCGTGCAGGACCGGATCCTTATCGCCGAGTCGACCGGTGCCGAGCCGGACGCCACCGATGTTGCGATCAACGACCTGCTGCTGCCGATCGTCAAGGGTGCCGGCTCGGAGCGTTCCTACGACCAGCTCGCCCAGGCGTTGCAGACCTTCGGCGGTTCCGGCTACCTGCAGGACTACCCGCTCGAGCAGTACATCCGCGACGCCAAGATCGACACTCTGTACGAGGGCACGACCGCGATCCAGGCGCAGGATTTCTTCTTCCGAAAGATCGTGAAGAACAAGGGCGCCGCGCTCGGTGCGCTCTCGGCCGAGATCACCGAGTTCCTCGCCTCGCTCGAGGACGAAGCGCGATTGAAGGAGGAGCGGGCCGGGCTGCAGAAGGGCCTCGAGGACTTCGGCGCGATGGTTGCGGCGATGTTCGGACAACTGATGAGCGGCCAGGAGGACGTCCGCAACGTCTACAAGGTCGGCCAGAACGCCACCCGTCTGCTGCTGTCCGCCGGCGACCTCATGGTCGGCTACCTGCTGCTGCGTCAGGCGCACGTCGCGCTGCAGAAGCTCGACGCCAACGGCGTGTCCGAATCAGATCGCAGGTTCTACGAGGGCAAGCCGGCCGTCGCCCGGTTCTTCGTGACCACGGTGCTGCCGGAACTCACCGCGCGCCGTCTGGTCATCGAGGCGATGGACAACGCGCTGATGGATGTGGCCGAGGAGTCCTTCTGAGCTCATGGCGCGTCGTTAGGCTCGATGCGTGACTGACGCTTGTTGGATCGAGCTGGACGGTGCCGTCAACGTCCGTGACCTGGCCGGGTTGCCGACCGCGGACGGACGCACTGTGCAGCCCGGTCGGCTGATCCGCTCGGACAACCTGCAGGGGCTGTCCGACCGTGACGTCCGCATGCTCGTCGAACAGATCGGAGTGCGCTCGGTCGCCGACCTGCGCACCGGGGTCGAGGTGACGCACGAAGGTCCCGGGCCGCTGGTCGAGATCGAGGACGTCGAGATCCACCACCTGTCGTTGCACCCCGAGCACGGCGACACCACCGACGTCGCGGCAGACGCCGAGGAACCGGTCGTCCTGCCCTGGCAGAACAGCGCCGGCGAGCAGAACAACGGCCGTCGGGGCACGTCCGGGGTGTATCTGAAGTACCTGGACGACCGTGCGGACTCGGTGATCGCCGCGCTGCGACTGATCGCGGCGTCGCCCGGGGCGACGATCGTGCACTGCGCCGCCGGCAAGGACCGCACGGGCACCATCGTGGCGCTGGCTCTGGCCGAGGTCGGGGTGACCCGCGACGCGATCGTGGTCGACTACGTACGGTCGGCCGAGCGCATCGAGGCGATCCTCGAGCGACTGCGCACCACTCGTACCTACGCCCAGGATCTCGCCGACAACCCGGACGTCGGCAAGCACGCGCCGCGTGAGGCGACCATGGAGCGCCTGCTCGACACCGTCGACCACGAGTTCGGCGGGGTGGACGCGTGGCTGCGCGCGCACGGCTGGACCGAGGCCGACGCCGCCGCCCTGCGCCGCAAACTCCTCGACTGACCACTCACTTTTGGCGGCCAGACGTGCCATGTGACGGCTGGCCGCCAAAACTGTTCCATGATGGGGGCGTGACCGACGCGGACCTCGCTTTCACCGGCACGCCGATCTGGGTGGGGGACGGGACGACGTCCGACGCGATCGCGATCCGCGACGGCGCCGTGGTCGCGCTCGGTGATGAACACGTGCGCAGCCTGATCGGACCACGCACCGAGGTGCACGACGGGACGGGCGGGCTCGTCGTCCCCGGCTTCCAGGATTGTCACGTGCATGCCCCGCCGGCGGCCCGTGAACTGCTGACCATCGACCTGCACGAGCTGCCCGAGGGACGTCCCGCCTACCTGGCGCGGATCGCGGCCTACTGCGAAGCGAATCCCGACGTCGACTGGATCACCGGCGGCGGCTGGGCACTCGACCACTTCCCGGAGACCGGCCCGCGCAGGGAGGATCTCGACGCGATCACCGGTGACCGGCCTGCGTTCCTGTTCAACCGCGACGTCCACGGCGCGTGGGCGAACAGTGCCGCCTTGGCGCTGGCCGGTATCGACGCGTCGACACCCGACCCGTCCGACGGGTACTTCGAGCGCGACCCGGACGGCACTCCGACGGGCATGCTGCACGAAGGCGCCGCGTACACCTTCAACACCCGGTGGGTGCCCGAGCCCACGCGCGCGCAGTGGGAGGACGTGATCCTGCACGCGCAGCGGTACCTGTACGCGCTCGGTGTCACCGGTTGGCAGGACGCGTGGGTCACGCCCGAGACGTTCGAGGCGTACCGCTCGCTCGGCGCGGACGGGCGGCTGACCGCGCAGGTCGTCGGGGCACTGTGGTGGGACCGCCATCGCGGGCTCGACCAGATCACCGAGTTCCAAGAGCGCCGTGAGCGCGCGGCGGGCACGTTCCGTCCGATAACCGTGAAGATCATGGTCGACGGAATCATCGAGAACCAGACCGCGTCGATGATCGCGCCGTACTGCGGCGGATGCGGCGCGCACGGCGAGCCGGCCTCGGACAACTACGGCCTCGACTACGTCGACCGCGACCTGCTGACCGCCGCATTGACGGAGCTCGACTCGTTGGGTTTCCAAGTACACATGCACGCCATCGGCGATCGCGCGATCCGCAATGCCCTCGACGCGGTCGAGGCGGCGCAGTCGGCGAACGGGCGGACGGACCGACGTCATCACATCGCGCACCTGCAGGTGATCCAGCCCGAGGACCTTGCCCGGTTCGGTCGGCTCGGTGTCGTCGCGAACTGTCAGGCGTACTGGGCGCAGAGCGAACCGCAGATGGACGAGCTGACCGTGCCGTACATCGGCGGCGAGCGCGCCGCATTGCAGTACCCGTTCGAAGGGCTCCGTCGGGCGGGTGCGCGGTTGGCGATGGGCAGCGACTGGCCGGTGACCACGGCGAACCCGCTGGATCAGCTCGAGGTGGCGGTCCGGCGGATCGATCCCGAATACCGCGACAACGCACCGTTCCTGCCGGACGAGCGGCTTTCCCTCGACGACGCGCTGAGCGCATTCACGTCCGGCTCCGCGTACCTGAACCACGACGACGCCGGCGGCACGCTGGCAGTTGGGAAGCGTGCGGATCTCGCGGTACTCGACCAGGACGTGTTCGAACTGGACGGGCGACTCGCCGACGTGAGCGTCGTGACGACGGTGGCGTCAGGAGCAGTGGTTCACCGGTCAGGCTGAGGTGGCCGTCGTGCTCGGGACGAGCGTCTCCGGCGGCAACGGCGGCTCGAGCATCGGCGCGCCACCTGGACGCAGACCCTGCAACAGCATCGGTAGGTAGCGCCGCCACAGCCGCGGATTGCGGTTGGCGGTGGCGTCGGCGACGGTGCAGAGCATCAACACGATCGCGGCGAGGTCGGACACCTCGGCGTCAGCGCGGATCTGGCCGGCAGCCTTGGCGCGCTCGAACGGCCGGACGAAGGCGGAGGTCATGCTGCGGTGGTGCTCGGGGTCGTCCTGGTGCCGGCCGAGCAGGATCTCGCGCATGGCGCGGTTGTAGGTCTGGGCCTCGAGGGTGCGCTCCACAAGGCCGACGAGCGCCTTCCACGGATCATCCTCACGCAGCACGGATTCGGCGGCGTTGACGAAGGCGGCGACGGCGTCGTCGAAGATCGCGTCAGCGAGTTCGTACTTGTTCGCGAAGTGGCGGTAGGCGGTGCCGACACCCAGCCCGGCATGTTCGGCGATGTCGTCCATGCTGGCTTCGAACCCGCGACGAGCGAAGATCTCGCGGGCTGCCTGGATCAACGCAGCGCGATTGCGGACCGCATCTTTGCGCTGCGGACGTGGCATTGGGTGATACGACACCGGCCTGGCCCTGTTCTGTTCCTGTATGGGAAAGTTCTGTGATGTAAAGTTTGTGTGAGACAGCGACGTTTGGCAAGTGCTAGCCGCAGAACTTTCCTGGCGGCCCGGCGGGGCTGCGGCGGACGTGTGGCGCGGTGGTGCAGATCTTTGGCTCGTCCATAGCGTGGATCTGCTTTTACTTGACCTTTTCCACTTACGGTTCCGATTGCCCTACGCCGGTGGGGTGGCCCGCGACGGTTGAACCAAGCGGCCGTCGCCGGGCAAACCGCTCATTGAACCGCCAGGAGTTCCTTCGAAAATGCCCGGTGAACCGACCGCCGTCGTCGTCGATGACGACGAGGGCATCCTGGCTCTCGTATCGGCCATCCTCTGTCGTGCCGGATACACCGTGCGGGCATTCGCCGAGCCCTATGGCGCGTTGCTCGCAGCACACGAGCGCCCTCCGGACGTCTACATCCTCGACGTGCGACTGCCCGCCATGAACGGCCGCGACCTGTGTCGGGTATTGAAGGCGGTCGAACGCACGCGCAGACCGGTGCTGATGATGAGCGCCGAGTCATCGCGCGTCGATATCGCAAAAGCGCTCGATGCCGGCGGCGACGACTTTCTTGCCAAACCGTTCCGGCGAACAGAGCTGGTGACCCGGGTCGACGAATTGCGAATCTGATCACCGTCCACCCGGCTCGTCCACGTATTCTCGGCATCGATCGGCTACCTGACCCGGCGGCGGACGGGAGTCCGTCGGCACGCCGCGCCACAGCCGGAAGGAACAGGTGCACCGATGCAGAAGCTGTCACTGGATGCCATCGCGCGAGAACACCTCGGCATCGCCCGCAACACCGCAGCCGAGCGATCCTCGTCGACGGTCTTCGGCGGCCACGAACACGCGCTGCGGCAGACGGTCGTCGCGCTCGCTGCCGGCGCATCGCTGGGCGAACACGAGAACCCGGGCGAAGCGACGCTGTTCGTGCTCACCGGCCGCGTGCGACTTGTCGCCGGCACCGACAGTTGGGAAGCGCAAACCGGCGACCTACTCATCGTCCCGGACGCGCGGCACACCCTCGAGGCACTCGAGGACTCCGCCGTCCTGCTCACCGCGGTTCCACGCAATCACGTTCGCTGACGATCCGATGCTCGAGCTTGACCATCACGTGTCTCGACGGGCCGACCAGGCCGTCGTGGCGGACGCCATGCTGACCATTGCCGAGACCGCTACCCGCGCCACGCGGGTGGGCGAGGTCCGCGCGACGTTCGCGGACGATCACCGGCACGCCGTGGTGGTCCTCGACGGCACGGTGGTGCTGACGGTGCTCGACCGGGGCGACCTCATCGCGGAGCTCGGAGATGACGACCGGGTCGGTCGCCTGGGAACGCTCGCCGACCGGGTTGTCGCACCGCACGCACCGCTGGAGGCCACCCGTCAGCGGATGATCGCGACCCGCCGGCGCCGGCTCGCCGTAGTCGACTCCGACGGGACGTATCGCGGGCTGCTGTGTCTCAAAAGCGCCGGCACCGGGTTCTGCTCGGACGACGACGTGCGTGCCAGAGCAGCTGAGCTCTGAACGAGGCAGTTGGTCAACCGTCCGGCTAGCCCGCAAACGCGAACTCGACGACGCAGCCGGAGGGAGACGGCTGCGTCGTCCAGTTCGCGCCGCGGGAGTTCGAACTTGATCAATTCTCTAGTTGTCGAATTTCGCAACTGGTATATCCGGCCGACGGTACGCGCCGTACCTAAGCGCGGCAATGGGTGTCGGTGCCGCTATACCGGGCGAAGCCGGACACTCGGCCCGGCCGCCACGAACGGCAGACGGGTCAGTGCGCCGGCCACGCTCAGGACTGCGGGCTCTGGCTCGGGGATCGGTCCACCGGCTCCGGCTGCACGACGTCCGTGTCCTGTTGGACGCCCCGTCGCAGTCCTGCGAACGCGACGACTGCCGCCACCCCCATGATCACCGCCATGGAATACAGGACGGCCTGGGTGGCGTCGGCGAAGTCGGCACGGACGTATGGAGGGATGGTGCTGATGTCGCTGCTGCCGCCCTGCAATTGAGCCAGCTTGCCCGCCTGTGCCGATGCCACGCCGTGCGGAACGCCACGCGCGGTGAGCGAGTCGGTGATGTGTGACCGGAACTCCGAGACCAGGATTGTGCCCAGAACGGCGAAGCCGAGGCTCGCGCCGTAGTTGCGGATGGTCTGGGTGATGCCGGTGGCCTCACCGTAGGAGTATCGGGACGCGCGGTTGATGGCATCGGTATTGGCCTGACCCAGCATGAGCCCCATGCCTGCTCCGGCCAGGATGATGAAGATGACCTGGGGACCGGTGTGCAGGGTGGTCACGCGACCGGCCCACAACGCGAAACCGACCGCCGCAAGGGCGCTGCCGACCACGACGGGCTGCTTCGCGCCGATCCGGTCCAGCATTCGACCGCCGATCTGCGCGAAAGACCACGAAGCCGAGGAAGAAGTACAGCAGGAGCAGGCTCGCCCTGGTGGGTTTCTCGGCCAACGCGATCTGCCCGTAGATGCTGGCGAAGAAGAACACCGGAATGAACGCCATCATGGCGATGCCCAGGATGATGTTCTCCACCAGGAACTGCCGATTTCGAAATATCCGGACGTTCATGAGGGGAGACTTGATTGCCCGCTCGACGGCGACGAATACCACCAACAACACCGCACCCGCGCCGATGCATGCCCAGATGATCGGGTTGTGCCAACCCCAGATCGCCGACTGCTGCAGGCCGAACACGCTCAATCCGACGCCCGACGCGATCAGCACCAGGCCGCGGTAGTCCATCGGCGCGGGCTGATGAGCGGCGACCGGCTTGGCAATCGCGATGAGCACCAGGGCGATGATGGCAACCGGGATGTTGATCCAGAAGATCGCCCGCCACGTCCACTGCAGCAGGTATCCACCGGCCACCGGGCCGATCGCGGTGAGCGCCCCGGCGATGCCGAAGAACAGTGCCAGCGCCCGTCCGCGGCTGTGCAGGTCGAAGGTCTGCACGACGATCGCGATCGCGGCCGGGAACATGATCGCTCCACCCGCACCCTGGATCGCCCGGAACGTCACCAGCCATCCCTCGGCGATCCCGTTGCTGGGCGTGGCGCCGCACAACGCGGACGCGCCGGCGAAGATGATCACGCCGAGCACGACCATCTTGCGGTGCCCGGCCGTATCGGCGAGGCGGCCGCCGAACGCGAACAGGGCTGCCAACGCCAGTAGGTAGGCGTTGATGGCCCACTGCATCCCGCTGTTGGTCAGACCGAGGTCGCCCTGGATCGTCGGCGCCGCGATCGACACGATGGTCTGATCGATGAATGTCATGGCCACCGCGAAGATCATCGCCGTGAGGACGAGACCCTTCGACCGGCCATTCGCGATGGCAACGCTGGTCATCGCGTATCACCCTTCTCGGGGGACGGTGACCGTTGCGACGTTTGCCAGCCTTACATCGACACCGACGCCCGGGTAGGGCAATTCGTCAGGCGCTCTTCAGCGCGCGGGGTTCAGCAGAACTTCCTGACAGAGTCGAACCTCGCGGAATAGCTGCACCGGTTGACTACAACCGCGTTGGCGTTGGCGAGCCTGGCCGTGTCGCCGGAGTTGTTCCAGATGTAGGTGGTGCTGCCCCAATACCGGTTGTGCGCGTTCCTGGAGCCGCGGCCGGTGTGCACCCGCATGATGGCATGGGGTGCCAGGATCGTGGTCGGGAAGGTGTACCGGTGTGAGGAGCTGTCGTGCACCGTCCAGCCGGTGATGTTCTTGTGGAATCCGGTGGTGTTCTTCACCTTGACCCATTCGCCGTTGAGGCTCTTGTTGGAGACGTTGTCGGGCCCGGGTGAGTCGAAGTAGATCTCGACGATCCGCACGCCGCGGACGGAGACCCCGATCGCCGCGCCATGCGCGTCGGCGGCAGCGACCGTCATGCCGCTCGCAACGATTGTGCTTACGAGCGCGATTCGTGTGATCCGCCAGAAATCTCGCATGAATGAACCTTTCGTGACGAGCGCCCTTGAGTTCGTCACCGCCGCCCGCGCAGGGCAACCGAACGAGAACTGGCACTGCGGGTTGCAACGTATCGACTGCCTCGAAGGCGCGAATCATTCAAACGCACGAGGCCGCCTCATCCAGAGCTGTGAATGAGGCGGCGGGCCGCCGACGTTCAGGAGCGCCGATGGGCTATCTCAGCGCGCGTCGCTCGCGCGCACGGGCGGCGACGGCACGTTGTGCCGAGATCGACCGTTCCTCGCGGATCTTCCCTGCGAGCCCGTACGGGTAGCCGGCCTTCTCGACGCGGTGCTCGAGGGCCTCGGTCGTGAAGCAGAGGTATCCGATGAGGATGCTGCACGCTGCAGCGCCGGCAGCCTCGGCGCGCAGCGTGCCGGATGCCGGTAGGAAGATCACAACCAGGGCGATGAGCGGGCCGACGAGGAACAGATATCGGACCGCGTGGCGCAGGATCCAGGTCTTGCACGTCGCGTCGTGGAGCACCCAGGCAGCATTCTCGCGTGGCACCTGACCGGTGTAGACGTACCGGAGCCACTGCAACGGATTGGGTCGGATGACGTCGTCTTCAACCACGACACAATCCTACTCCTAATGATTAGTGCCCTATTGGTTTGTACACTGGGAGTTGTGTCACTGACCGCACCGCCCCAATCCGCAGCCGAGGATCCGTTGGCGCTCGAGCGCCAGGTGTGCTTCGCCCTGGCCGTCGCCTCTCGCGAGGTCATCGCGTTGTATCGCCCGGTGCTTGCCCCGCTCGGCCTGACGCACCCCCAGTACCTCGTGATGCTCGCGCTCTGGGAGCGCGACGAGCGGTCGCTGCGCGACCTCGCCGACACCCTGGCACTCGAACCCGCGACGCTGTCGCCGCTGCTGAAGCGGCTCGAGGCGTCCGGCCTGGTTCGGCGGCGTCGCCACCGCGCCGACGAGCGCCTGCTGGCCGTGACACTGACGGCGCAAGGACGCGCGCTGCGCCGCCGAGCCGAGAAGGTTCCTGAGCAGATCGTCGCGCGTCTCGACATGCCGGTATCCGAACTGCTCGAGCTCAACGCCGCGCTGCGACGAGTGATCGATGCGGCAACGGCGGGTGGCGACGCACCGTAGGCCTCAGGTGGCAAGGCCTCCGTCGACGAGCCGATCGGCGAGCCGCTCGATCACGTCCACCGAGCCGGCGAACGGGTCACCCGCCCGTGGCCAGGGCATGACGACGTCGGTGAAACCGAGTGCGGCGGCGCGGCCGGCGTCGTCGTGCAGCTGCTCGACCGAGCCCACGGGCCCGGCTAGGGCCATGTGGTCGAGATAGCGCCGCATTCCTGTCGGTGGGACATCGACGTTCACGGCCAACTCATCGAAGCGGTTTGCCGCCTCGGCGACTCCCTTCCACCACGCCTCGGGATCGCTACCATGCGGCGCGGTTCCCATCGTGGCCCAGCCGTCACCGTGCGCGAGCGCCAACCGCATGCCACGCGGGCCGTTGCCGGCGATCACGAAGGGTGGACGGGGCCGCTGGACGGGACCCGGAATGGTGCGCGCGTCCAGAGCACGGAAATAGGCTCCGTCCCAACTCGTGCGCGATTGACGCAACGACAGGTCGAGCAGCGTCACGAACTCTTCGAACCGGCTCTGCCGGTCCTGGGGCGACAGCGGCGCGCCGCCCAAGACTGTGGCGTCGAAGCCCGGCGCGCCGGCACCGATACCCACCAGCAGCCGACCATGAGACATCACGTCGAGGGTCATCAGCTCTTTTGCGAACGGAACCGGATGTCGGTAGTTCGGCGACGCGACGAACGTGCCGAGCGCAATCGTCGAGGTGGACAGCGCTGCCGCGGCGAGCACCGGGACGGTGGCATGCCACGTCGAATCGGCCAGCGATCGCCAGGCCAGGTGATCGAAGCACCACGCATGCGCGAAACCCAGCTGTTCGGCGCGCGACCAACGGTCATCCTGGGCCGGGTGCGCCTCAGGAAGCAGTGCCAGGCCTACTCGCATGGTCCGGACTCATCCCAAGGGCCGTACTCGTGCACTGGCTCAGTCTGCCCCTGACGGGCCGGTTACCGGGCGTGATTCGTGACGGTCGCCTGGGTACAGGTCTGGGAACGTGCCGCCGATGCTGTCCAGACCGAGGGCGGTCAAGTCAGTGGCGCGTTCGAACCGAGAGGTTGGTCAGTCATGACCGACGCGCCAGATCGCAGCCGCACCGCAACCGTCCAGGAATCGCGCACTCTCGCCGCCGCCGAGGCGAAAATCGCGACTCTCGAGACCGCGCTCGAGTCCGCCCGAATCATCGGGACCGCAATCGGCATCCTTGTCGAACGACTCAAGATCGCTCCCGGGGACGCATTCGACTCCCTTGTCGAGGCGAGCCACGAGGAACATCGCAAAGTTCGGGACATCGCGTCCGATCTCGTGTTCACCGGCGAGTTGGGACACGTCGCGCCGTATCCCATGAGCTGACCAACCGCGGCGCGTCGCTCGCGGCGTACCCATTCTGATTTCGGAAAGTGGAACAGTTCATCGGTGCTGTCGCGACCATCGCGGACCCAAATCCTTACTCGCGCGTCAGCCGAGGTTGACAGATCTGCATTGTCAGTTCAAACTGACAGGCATGACTGAGGCAACCGAGCTTGCCGCCGCTGCGGCGCACGACGATCCCGAGGTCGGCCTGGCGGCGGTGGTGGCGCTGCGTCAGCTGCTCGACCAGCTCGAGGCGCTGCAGGTCTCGTCGGCGCGCGCTCATGGCTGGACGTGGGAACGCATTGCTACGGCGCTCGGGCTCACGCGACAGTCGGTTCACAAGAAGTACGCGGCTCGGCGCCTGCCCGGACGGCGGCCACGGTGAGGCGCCGCAACCCGACCGGCGGACCGGTGTCGTCACGGCCGCTTCGTCCGATGCTCACTGTCGCCCGCGCCGAAGCCGGACTGGCCCGGCACGGCTATGTCGGGCTGGAACATCTGCTACTCACCTTGACCCGGCCCGAGGCGGGCGCGACCCGCTTGCTGTTGGCGGCGCACGGAATCACCACACAGCGCGGCCGCGCCGCGGTCCGGCTCGTCGTCGGCTCCGGGCGCGGCGACGGGCCCCGGTTGGATTCGGCGAGCCTGCTCGCAACGCTCGGGATCGACCTCGGGCAGATCCGCCGCCACGTGCAGGGGCAGTTCGGGCCGGATGCCATCGATCGGCTCTACACGAGCGAGGTCGGGTGGAACTTACGGCCCCGCGGCCCACTGTGCGACCTCGGACTGAGTCCACAGTTGAAGCGCGCCATCGACCACGCCCTCGGCCGCTGTTGGGAGAGCGCGCGGCCCCAGCTGCACGGCCGGCTGCTACTCAGCGCTCTCGACAGCGACAGCCGCGGACTTGCCGCCGTGTTCGACGAACTCGACATCGACGTCCCTGCCGTCCGCGACGCCGTCGCCGAAAGGTTGCATGAGCCCGCACCGGAGGTGAGCGCCTGATCGCTGCGCACGCCGTGTTCCCCGCGCAGGGCGACCTGTCATTTCGGAAAGAGAAGAAGGTTCCGGTCCTAGCTTCACCTCGTGGTCGCCCGCCACGGGTCGGTTGATCTGCCCGCCGACGGTCGCCGACACCTTCTGCACCCAATTTGTGTGATTCGCCCGACACGGGCGGGTAGCCCTTCTGCGGCGGTGTCCAAGCCGGTGGCATACGCCCACTCGCTCGCTTGTCGGGGCGAGCTCAGAGGGGAGTTCTACGCATGTCCATGCATCGAAAGCTGTTCATCAGCGCTGTGGCGATCATCGCGGGGGTCGTGTCTGCGCTGGCGATCGTCGTGCCCGCATCGTCCGCGTCGTCGGCGCCGAGAGCGCAGCACGCAGTCACGTCACACGCGTCCGCCCAAGGCGCGTGGGCCTCGCACCTCATGGGGTCGTTCGGCAAGCACGGCCGGGCGACGGGGCACTTCACGCCGCTGCGTTCCTATGTGCGCAATCACAAGACGGTGGTCCAGGGTGATCTCTCCACTACGTTGCGGCGCAGCAACGGTCAGCTCGTCGGCCGAACCGTCCGCCACGATGTCGTGTTCCCGATCAATACGAGCGGCGCGCACACCGCGCGCACGTCCGGCGCGAACCCGATGGCAGCTCAGGCGACCTGCACGATCCTGCATCTGGTTCTCGGCCCGTTGGACCTGAACCTTCTCGGGCTTGTCGTACATCTGAATCGCGTAGTCCTCGACATCACGGCGCATTCGGGATCGGGCAACCTGCTTGGCAATCTGCTCTGTGCGGTCGCGCATCTGCTCGACAACACCACCCCGACGCAGGGCAATCTGCTGAACCTGTCGAGCCTGCTGAATCGGATCATCGGCATCCTGACCTGACCTTTACGTTTCACCCGTCCGGCCCATGCCGGACGGGTGAAACCGCTCGGCCACACGGGCAGCAGATCCGCGTTATTCCCGGGCGTCGCCCGGGTAAATGGCGCTGTGACGCAGTCCCCGTTCAAACCATGGGCGGTCCTTGGCTGCGCCGAGTTTTCCGGAGGGGCCGGTCAGCCATGGCCGACATACAACACCACTCGACCCGCACACCTACGGCGTTCGAGGCCAACGACCCGCTAGCCGCTGCCGAGGCGAAGATCGCGAACCTGGAAGTCGCGCTCCGCTCCAGTCGAGTAATCGGCACGGCCGTCGGCATCCTGGTGGAACGCCACAAGATTTCGCCGGATACCGCCTTCGACTTTCTCGTCAAGGCCAGTCAGTGCGAGAACCGGAAACTGCGCGACGTCGCCGAAGACCTCGTGTACTCCGGAGAACTGCACCCGAAAAGCGGGAGTGCGTTTACCGAGTCAGCGTGATCACACGCCTGATCATGTCCATGCTCGGCCAACGGGCGCCAAACCGCGCGCCGCTGGCTCGATTCAGGCCGCGAACGTGGGTGCGTCGTCGAGTTGGCCGGTGCGGTCGAGTTTGTGCCAGCGCAGGCGGACGCCGTAGATCGCGCTTGCGACGGATTGGACGACCACCAGGTACATCAGTTGCCGGTAGACGATCTGTTGCAGCGGGAGCACCCACAGGACACGTAGTCGCTCCCCGTCGAGTCGGAACGCGTAGACCGCACTGACGATCTGAGCGCCTAGGAAGATCAGCCAGGCGATCACGAGTTGTGTCCCGTGGCCGGTGAACAACGCGGCGATCGTTGCCGCGTCGACGACCGGTGCGAGCAGAGGCAGCAGGACCTGGAACGTCATCAGATAGGGCAGTCCACGGCGGCCGAGCCGGCCGGACGAGCCGTGCTCGATGATCGCGTGGCGGTGTTTCCACATAGCCTGCAAGGTGCCGTAGCACCAGCGGTAGCGCTGGCGCCACAGCGCGCCGATGCTGCTCGGTGCCTCGGTCCATGCCTTCGCGGCGGGGGCGTACACGACCCGCCAGCCGGCCCGGCATACAGCCATGGTCAGGTCTGTGTCCTCGGCGAGCGTGTGGTCGGTGACGCCGCCGATGTCGGCCATCGTTTCTCGACGGAACGCGCCGATTGCACCGGGCACGGTAGGCATGCATTCGAGGACGTCGAACATGCGGCGGTCGAGGTTGAAGCCGATGACGTACTCGACGTGCTGCCACCTGCCGAGCAGGCGGCGCCGGTTTCCCACCTTGGTGTTCCCCGAGACAGCTCCCACGCGGGGGTCGAGCATCGGCGCGACCAGTGCGCGAAGGCTTCGCGGCTCGAACACGGTGTCGCCGTCGACGAGGACGAAGACATCGTTTCGGGCGGCGGCGATTCCGGTCATCAGAGCGGCCGGCTTGCCGGCATTCGCCTGGACGATCACGCGCACCCCGGACTCGCCCAGGGCCCGGACGACCGCGGCGGTGTCGTCGGTCGAGCCGTCGTCGACCACGATGACCTCGAAGTCCGCGTAGTCACTGGCCACCAGTGACCGTACGCAGGCAGCGATCCCGACGCCTTCGTTGTACGCGGGGACGATGATCGAAACCGCGGGCAGATCCGTCCCGCTCGCGACGGTGGGCTGCCGCGCGTGCCGCCGCGCGAAGATGAGCAGCACGATGGTCCGCAACACCGCGAGTGCACCCGCGATCCAGAACAGCACGGCCAACGCGGTCACCAGCCAGCGCGACAGGACTGTGGTGGCGAGCACGACCGTCCCGCGCCACCGGTCACCGGTCGTCGCCCGGGACCACGGTGACGGAACGCCGATCGCGTGCGACACGGTTTCGAAGCGATAGCCGCGTGCGCGCAGCCGGTCGATCAACCTGCTCAGTGCCGCGACAGTCTGGCTGCGATCGCCGCCACCGTCGTGCAGCATGATCACAACGCCCCGACGCCGGGACGGCGTTCCCGCGGCGACTATTCGGCCGACCCCGGGCCGCTCCCAGTCCTTCGTGTCCAGGTCGGCGAACACCGTCCGGTAACCACTCGCCCGCTGCACCGCCTGCCATTGGCCGGCCGTCATGTCGGAAGTGAGCGACGAGAACGGCAGGCGCAGCAGGTCGGTGAGATAGCCGGTATCGGAGGCGATCGCGAGTTGGGTCGTATCGAGTTCGATCTCCTCACGCCAGGCGGACACGCCCGATAGATCGATGTGAGTGAACGTGTGCACGCCGACCTCGTCACCGTCGGCAACCATCCGGCGCAACTCGTCGCCATGACCGGCGATGTTCGCGCCGATGACGAAGAATGTTGCCGGCACGTGTTGCCGTTCGAGGACATCGAGAATCTGCGCTGTGTACGGACTCGGGCCGTCGTCGAAGGTGAGTGCCGCCACCCGTGGCGACAGCCGGTAGCCTGCGGTGGCACCGGAACTGACGACCGGTCCGCCGTCAACGACGCTGGACGGCGGTGGTGCCGCCGCGCCGGTCACGGTCGTATGCGGCTGCTCGCCACCCGGCGAATGCGTCACCGCGTCGACGAATACCAGCACGACGACGATCGCAATCGCGACGGCGAGTGCAATCCAGTGCACTCGCGGCTTCGGTGTGCGGCGTGCGGTGTGCCTACCCGCTCGTCGACCACGCACCATCACGCGGCGGGAGCGGGATGCGTACGCGTCGGATGCGGGTGGGCGCCTGGCGGCGTCGTGTGCCGGCCCGGGGTCGGTGTGTTACCGGTCGTGCGGGTCGGTGTGTTGCCGGTCGTCCGGGTCGGAGTCGCGCCGGTCGTGCGGGTCGGAGTCGCGCCGGTCGTCCGGGTCGGAGTCGTGCCGGTCGTGCGGGTCGGCCTGGCTGCGACCGGTGTACTCGAGGGGGCGCTGCCGGTACGCGTAATCGGGGCTGCCGCGGACGTCGCGCTACCGGCCACAAGCGAAAGCGCCGGACGCGGGAGCCGACTCGTGATCCGCACCGACGACGGACCGGCCGATCCGGCGATGGTGCCCGGAGGGGTCGCCGTGGATCGTGTCGTCCCAGCGAGCGCGGCGTGGAACTGATCGGGAGGTGCGGCCGCGTCGAAACGGGGCTGGGCCGGCTCCTGGGACGGCAGCGGGACCGGACGACTCAGCCCGGGCAGCGGGACACCACCAAGCACGCTGATCACGAACAGGGTCAGCGCAGATAGACCGAGGGCCACGAACACTCGGTACACATGCTGGGAGAGTCGCATCCGCCGCCCGGTCTCATCGACGAAAACCGCGTGGCGTGGCGCGCCCCGGGGGTTTGGGCGATGCACGGCCCCATTGCACCACATCTTCGCCTCGGCGCTAGGTGGGCGCGGATTCCTCGGGCGTTGGGTGCACCGCGGTCGGACGGCTGGCGGCGCCGCCGTCGGTGGGCCCGCGCATCGCTGCCGATGCCGCAATGATCTCCTCGGCGGCGACCTGAGGAGTTGATCGCGTCCTGCGTCGGCGTTCGCCGCTGCGGGTCCGCTTTGAATCCCTGGTCGTCGGGAACTAATCGGTTCCTGTCGGCGACTTAAACGGCATGGACAGTTCTCGTCCGACCCCGTCGTCCGCCCCGCCCACGGCGGCGCAGAAGAAGCTTTCGGCGCAGCGGGCCGAGGCGGCGCGCGCCCGAATCGCGGCATCGCAGCGGCGCCGGCGACTCTGGACCGTAGTCGCGTCGCTGGGCACCATCGTGGTCCTCGTCCTCGCGTTGATCGTCGTGAAGGTCGCGACGAACGCCGGAGCGCCGCAGTCGGGTGCGCGGGCAAGGGCGGCCTCACAGTCGGTTGCCACGGCGATCGGGACGGTCCCCGGGACCGCCTTCGACGCGGCCGGCGCGGGCTCCGGCAAGGCACTGGAGGCGTTGACGGGAGCTCCACTGACCGCCGACGGGAAGCCGCGGGTCTTGTTCATCGGTGGTGAGTTCTGCCCGTACTGCGCGGCCGAGCGCTGGCCGCTGGCGGTGGCGTTGTCGAGGTTCGGAATCCTGCACCGCCTCGGCCAGACCAGTTCGTCACCCACCGACGTGTACCCGAGCACACCGACGCTCAGCTTCCACGGCACCACTTACACGAGCCGCTACCTCTCGTTCACCGGGGAGGAGGCGCAGAGCAACAAGGTCGCGGGGAACACCTACGCTCCTCTTGATCCGATCGATCCGGCAGACCAGGCTCTGTGGAAGCAGATCGGCGGGAACGGTTACCCGTTCCTGGACATCGGAGGACGCTGGGTGAGTCTGCAGGCGGCATACAGCCCGCAGTTGCTGCACGGCATGACCCAGCGTCAGGTCGCCGGAACGCTTTCCGACACCGGGTCGAACGTGGGACAGACAATTCTTGGCGCAGCCAACCAGCTCACTGCAGCGATCTGCACCGCCACCCGCGACAGCCCTGCCGCGGTCTGCAAGTCCGCGGGCGTGACTGCGGCTACGGGGAAATTGAGCAACGGTGGCTGACCTGTACGCGGACTCGGCGCCGGGCGGCTCCCGGTGGCGGCTCGGTGCCTTGATCCCGGCCGTCCTGGGACTCGTCGCGGCCGGGTATCTGACGATCGAGCACTACACGTCCTCGAGCTCTTTGGCCTGCCCCGAGACGGGTGCGATCAACTGCGCCAAGGTCACTACGAGCAGCTACTCGCGCATCGCCGGTGTCCCCGTCGCGCTCGCCGGCCTGGTCTACTTCATGGTGATGATCGGTCTGCTGACGCCTGCCGCATGGCACAGCCGCCGCCTGGACGCACTTCGTGTCGCAGGCGTCGCACTAGGCGTGGTGTCGGTCTTCTACCTGGTGTGGGCGGAACTGTTCCGGATCAACGCGATCTGCCTGTGGTGCACCGTCGTGCACGTGTGCACCGTCGCCATGTTCGCCGGCGTCATCTGGTACACGATGGAGTCCCGGTCGGATGACGCCCCGGCCGGCAAGCCCCCTAGACCCGTCCGGCGATGACCGGTGTCAAGGCGCTCGCTCGATCTCTCGGCCTTGCGGGTATCGCGACCCTCGCCCTGCTCGCGGTAGGCGTGGCAGTTGCGGCGCCGGCATCCGGTCATGCCACAGTTGTTTCGTCGTCTCCCGCCGATGGCTCACGGCTACAGCAAGCACCGCGTGAGGTGGTCATCACCTTCGACGAGCCGGTGGGCATCGGCGGGATCGGCTATCTGCACGTCACGAACGGGTCGGGCATCGCTGTGGACAGCGGCGAGGCGTTCCACCCTGCCGGAGCGGGCGCGAAGGTCGCGGACCGTCTCAAGCCCGGCCTCGGCGACGGCGCGTACACCGCGAGCTTTCGGGTCACCTCCGCCGACTCACACCCGATAGCAGGCAGCATCCGGTTCGTCGTCGGAAGCGGTCGGCTCGTCCATGGGTCCGAGTCGGTGACCAGCGCGGCCGACGGTTTCACTTCCGGCCTGGACGACATCGCACGATGGTTCGCCTACGCCGGGCTCGCGCTGGTCGGCGGCAGCTGGTTGCTGTTCACCGTATGGCCGGCGGGGCGCGACGAGCGCAGGGTCAGACAACTTGTCTGGACGGGTTGGGGAGCCTTGGCGGCAGGGACGGTCGCGAACCTCGCTCTGCAGGGCCCTTACGCGGCGGGCTCGGGACCGGGCGGCCTCTCGGACCTCACCCTGTTGGACGCGACGTTGCACACCGCCGTCGGCACGACATTGTGCCTACGGCTGCTCCTGCTGGCTGCGCTCGGCCTCGTGTTCGAGCGGTTGCTGCGCGCGGGTGTGCGGCGCGGCGAGAACGACCTGTTCGCGGCGCTGATCGCAGTCGCCGTAATCGCGACCTTTGCCGGCCTCGGACACGCCTCCACGACCAGTCCGTCCTGGCTTTCCATGATCCTGGACGGGCTGCATCTGCTTGCCATGGCGACGTGGCTGGGCGGGCTGGTGATCCTGCTCGCCGGTGTTCTGCCCAGGAGCGACACGGCCGAACTGCGTGTCGTGTTGCCGGTGTTCTCGACCGTGGCGTTCGGCTGTGTCGTGACCCTAGCGGGCACCGGCGCATACGCGGCGTGGCGTGGCGTCGGGTCGATCCACGCGTTGTTCGCCACGACATACGGCCTGCTCGTAGTGGGAAAGGTCGCCTTGTTCGTCGGGCTGCTCGCGGTGGCGAACCTGTCTCGACGCAACGTGAACCGACGGACCGTGGCATACGCGACGGCCGGTGGCGCCGATGTCGCGCCGAACGTCGCTGCACCCGACTCGACGATCGAACGCGAGCTGCTCCGTCGCTCGGTGCTCGTCGAGACTGTGCTCGGGGTATTGGTGCTGGCGGTGACGGCGGTACTCGTGTACGAGCCGCGCGGCCCGGAAGCGCTGGCGGCGCAGTACCGCAACCCGGTGTCGGCAACGACGCCTCTCGGCGGATCCGCGTCGGTGACGGTGACCGTGGATCCCGCGCTGCGCGGGCCCGTCGACGTCATCGTCGACGTGCACGGGAAGCCGCACGCATCCGTGGCGTTGACCGCCACCCAACACCAGGCCGAGATCGGGCCGCTGCCGATCGAACTCACGCGTCTCTCGCGCACCGGCGGAGACAGTGAGTTCGACGCCACGGCGACCCTGCCGGCTGCAGGCGACTGGGACTTCGATCTCGTCGTCAGCACGTCGCAGTTCGATGCCACCACGGCCGACGTCACGATCACCCTGCACTGAAAGGTCGACGATGCACCGACTCCGAACTTTGCTGATCTCGTTGCTGGTCGCCCTGTGCGCGCTGGTGGCGCTCGCCAGCTCTGCCGTCGCCCACATCACCGTCAGCGCACCTGGCGCGACCCGTGGCGGCAGCGATCAAGAAATCACGTTCCACGTTCCGGTCGAGAAGCAGTCGGACACCGTCGGGCTGACCGTCGCCCTACCGACGGACGCACCGATCGCCTCGGTACTGGTCGACCCGGTGCCCGGCTGGTCGCACACTGAAAAGACGACCAAGCTCGCCAAGCCGATCGTCACCGACGACGGCACCATCTCGACAGCGGTTTCCGAAATAGCGTGGACAGCCAACCCCGGCCACGGGCTCAAGCCCGGCGAGTACGGGTCGTTCACGATCCTCGCCGGCCAGTTACCGGACGCCTCGTCGCTCACCTTCCCCGCTTTGCAGAAATATGCCGACGGGAGTGTGGTTCGCTGGAACGAGGTTGCCGCGCCCGGATCGAAGGACGAGCCGAACAACCCGGCTCCCGTGCTTGACCTGCGGGCTACGACAGCGCCGGCTGCGTCCGCCTCAACGAACTCCGGTAGCGACACCGTCCCTCTCGTACTCTCGATCGTCGCCCTGGTGGTCGCCGTCGCTGCGCTCGCAATCGGCTTCGTGACCCGACGCCGACCCGGCGCGACATGAAGCCGCAGTGGCGGGCACTCATCGCAAGTGCCGTCCTCGCCGTGATCGGGACGGCGGGACTGATCCGCGCCGCCGAGCCCCTGCATACCGATGCGTCCAACCCGACGCCGCCGGCGTCAGTCCCGGCGCCGCATCACCATCATTGATCCGCTGACACGGGCGGCAGGGGCGTTACAGCGCGTGCCGGTGCTGGAGTGCGTGCATCGCCAGCCATCCGACCGGCACGGGCAGCCAGTAGGTGGCGATCCGGAACAGCAGCACCGCGCTGACCGCGGCCGCGCCCGGCATGCCCGCTGCGGTCAATCCGGTCGACAGCGCCACCTCGACGGCGCCGAGCCCGCCCGGCGTCGGCGCCACCGACGCCACCGCGGCGGCGGCCAGGTACACGACGGCGACAGCGGTCAGGGCGAGGCTGCCGTCGAAGGCGCGGACCGAGAACCAGAGGGCTGCGATGTAGCAGGCGTTGAGCAGCAGGGTTCCGCCCACCGCCTCGGTGAGTTTCAACGGACTGCTCAGCAGATCGAGCAGACGAGGCAGGGCGTCCCGAAGCGGTGGCAGGACACGCGCGAGCACCCAGCGCCGGGTTGCCGGCACGGCGAGCAGGATGCCGAGGATCGCCGCCAGACCGCCGACGGCGATGAATACCCAACTGGGAATGGGCAGGTTGGGGTGCGACGCCGCTCCCGTCGCCGCGGTGAAGACGATCAGCAGCACTGCGTGCAGCACCGCGTTGACCACCTGCGACACCGCGACGCTGGTCGCGGCGCCGCTGGTCGGCACCCCGGACGCGCGCAGGTATCGGACGTTGACCGCCACCCCGCCGACCGACGGCGGGGTGACGAAACCGGCGAACGACGCGGCCAGCTGCGCCAGCAGCGTGCGCACGAACGACAGTTTCTCCCGGACGAACCCGGTCAGCGACACCGCGGCGGCGACGTAGGTGCCCGCCGACGCGACCATCGCAAGCGGAACCCACCCCCATCGCGCCGACGAGAACACCGTTGCCAGGTTGACGGATCCGAGCTGACCGATGAGCAGGTAACCGGCCACCAGCGCTGCGACGATCGTGACGACGGTGCGCGGGCGGAACCGCTCGATCCGGGCGGGCGGCGGTATTTCTCGCGCCGTTTGACGTTCGATCTGTTCGCGCAGCGCCTCGAGCGTTCCCGAGTGCTTCTTCAGCGCCGCGCGTGTGGTGCGCGACAACGCGATCGGCTGCAGCAGGGGAAGGCACGCCGCGAGTTCCTGCTCGGTGAGCAACGATCGGGCGACGCTGACCGCCCGCTCGGCACCGGCGAGCAGCGCCGTCGTCACCAGCACCTGCGCGCGGTCGAGCCGGATCCGCGTGTCGGTGGCGAATACGTCGCCGTCGGTCAGGATCGGCAGGACGACGTCGCCGTTCGCGTCGACCCGCAGCGCCTCGACGGTAAGACCACGGTGGGTGATCCGGCGGCGATGCAGTGCGGCGACATCGCGCCACAGTTGGGCAAGCTGCGCGTCCGTCGCCTTGTCGAGGGGTGCGCCGTCAACCAGGTCGTAGGCGAGCGTGATGCATTCGGAGCCGCACGGAACGCCCGCAAGCAACTTGGGGACGGGTACCCCGGTGTCCTGCGACGCCAGCGCGAGCATCGCGCGTCGTTCGGCGACGCCCTCGAGCGAGATCGCGGCGGGCAGGGCGACGTCGGCCCGCAGCCGGAACCTTCGGTACAGGCTGTACACGGCGCCGGAGGCGACAAGGTCGCGGTCCAGTGCGACAACCTGTCGGCGACGACCGGAGGCTGCGGTGGCCAGGTAGGTCCGGTAGTTCTCTCCGGACTTCGTGGTTCGCTCCAGCCGGACGATGCGCAGCCCCTGGGCGTTCAACGCCTCCGCGATGCTCGCGGCTCCGGGGCGGACGTTCGGGCTGCCGACCAGGTAACGAAGGACGGTGGCGACGAAGACACCGACCGTCGGGCTCGCCACCAGTGACAACAACGAAGCCTGTGCCGCCGCGAAGGCGGACACCATGTAGATGCCGGTGACGACCCAGAAGATCGCGCGCCAGGTCGGCTCGGCTCCGATGCCGACCACGACGGCCAGAGCGAACAGGGCAGCCAGGTAGGCGTCGAGGGGTCGCGCCGCGGAACTGTGGCCGACGCTCGTGAGCGCATGATTCAGCGACGTCTTCGACGCGGCCGAGATCCCGAGGTCGAGCGCGCCGATCACACCGATGGCCACCAGCCCGGTCAGCAGCCCTTCGATGAGCCGTCGTAGGTGGGACCGGAGCAGTTCCCGCACGACGAGAGCCACCGGCAGCGCAAGTGCGCCGATCGTGCCGACCAGGCTGAGCGCGCGGACCAGGAAATGAGGAACCTGGTCGACCAGTCGGGTGACGTCGGCGTTCGCACCCGCCACCGTGTCCCGGGCGACGGCGCCGAGGCCCGCGATCAGACCCAGGATCAGCACCAGGCCGACCACACGCACCAGGTCGAGCGGATGGCGCACGCGCCTCGGCTCGACGTCGACCACCTCGACCGGCCCAGCGCCGGCAGCAGAGACGGCCGTGGCCCCGTCGGCCATACCCCACCCCTCGCCCCGGCTCCGATTCACGCCTGCCAGTGGAGCCTAGATCGGCTGGTGCGGTGAGCTGTATGGGCGTTGCGCTGTTATGTGCGAGGTCTGAGAATCGGCGCATGGTCGAGCGTCTGGTCGAGATCGTGCGTTACCCGGTCAAGTCGCTTCAGGGCGAGGCTGTGAGCGCCGCGGAGATCGAGGTGGACGGGTTGCGTGGCGATCGCCGTTGGGGAATCCGCGACGAGAACACCGGCAAGATCCTGACGGGGCGTCGCGAGCCGCAGTTGCTCTTCGCCGCTGCGGCTCTCACACCTGACGGTGAACCGGTGATCACGCTGCCCACAGGCGTGATCTGCGACGAGCCGGGCGCAAAGACAGACGCGGCGCTGTCGGAGTGGCTCGGCAAGCCGGTGCGGCTCGTGAAATCGGTTGGCGCGCCTGGTGCGGCGGCCGAATATTTCGCCGACGCCACTGACGACGCCAGCCAGGCCGTCGAGTGGATCATGCCCGCCGGCCGGTTCGTGGACGCGCTGCCACTACTCGTACTGACGACGGCAAGTCTGCGCACGGCAGCGGGGCTTCACCCCGACGGCGACTGGCAGGTGCGCCGGTTCCGTCCGAACCTCGTTCTGGACGTCGACGGTGAGGGGTGGGTCGAGGACGCGTGGTGCGGCAGTTCAACCGTCCGCATCGGTGCCGTCGCGCTGCAGCCGCAGGAGCCGTGCGTGCGATGCACGATGGTCACTCGCCCGCAGCCCGACGTCCACGAAGACAGAGACATCTTTCGGACGCTCGCCCGCAACCACGCCGGCCTCTTCGGCGCCTGGACCGCGGTCGGCACCGGCGGGACCGTTCGCGTCGGCGACGAGGTCCGAATCCAACCGCGATAGTCGTGTCGTTGGCCTGCCAGGCCGCCAACCATCCGCATAGAGACTCACAGGAGCAGCGACCCGGTTGTCCGATCGGCTGGCTGTCCCAGACCAGCCATGCCGGCGCAGCCGGACAAATTGAACGATGTGCCCGGCCGACGCGTGTAATCAGGTGTGGCTGGCTCGTACTCAGTTCCGGGCAGGATCGGCCTGGCCGTCCGCCGCTTCGGGCCGGTGTTGTTACGCCTGGCCGCGGGAGTCACTGTGCTGTGGTTTCTCTGGCACCAGGTGGGCGCGGCGCCGTTCGAGGACGGGCTGCGCGCGGCCACCTGGCCGGCGGTCGTGGGTGCCGTCGTGCTCACTGCCCTGACCACGGTGTGTTCGGCCTGGCGGTGGCGGGTCGTCGCCCAGGCGCTCGGCATCGACATCGGCCTGTCAGGCGCAGTGTGCGCCTACTACCGTTCGCTGTTCCTCAACTCCGTGCTCGTCGGCGGAGTTCTCGGCGACGTCCACCGGGCGGTCACGCACGGCCGGCGAGCCGGCGACGTGGTGCGGGGGCTGCGGGCCGTGGCGTGGGAACGGCTGTTCGGTCAGGTTGTCCAGGCTGTGATGACCGCCGTCGTGTTGCTGATTCTGCCGTCGCCCGTTCGGCCCGCGCTGCCGTACGTTCTGGCAGGCGTCGCGGGCACAGTCGGGTTTGCAGCGCTGGTCGTGCGTGCCGCAGCTCGCCGCGGCCGTTCGCGGCTGAGTCGTGCCGCCCGGGCCGTTTCCGCCGACCTTCGTCACGGCCTGCTGGTCCCAGCTGTGTGGTCCCAGATCATGCTGGCCTCCGTGCTGGTCGTCGCCGGGCACACCGCCACGTTCGTCATTGCGGCCCGGGTCGCCGGCAGCACCGCACCTCTGGGCGACCTGGTCGCCCTGCTGATGGTGGTCCAGACTGCAATGGTGATTCCGCTGAGTATCGGCGGGTGGGGGCTGAGGGAAGGGGCCGCCGCCTGGGCCTTCGGCGCAGCCGGGCTCGGTGCAGCCACCGGGGTCTCGGTGGCCATCCTCTATGCGGTACTCATGCTGGTCGCAGTTGCCCCAGGCGCGGGCCTGCTGCTGAGCGATGCCGTTCGCCGCCGCCGCGACGAGGGACGAGCCGGCCCCGCGCCGCGAACGATGGAGGCTGTTCGTGGCTGACCGAGTCATCAACACAAGGTCCACCCGATGACAATCAGAACCGAGAGCCGCATAACGATCGCCGACAGCGTCGGTGAGGTCTGGGCGTATTTCAACGACGTCGGACGCTGGCCGGAGTGGGCCCCGACGGTTCTCGAATGCCGGGTTCGCGGAGGAGGTCCGCTTCAGCCCGGCTCGCGGGTCGACCAGCGGGCCAAGGGAATACTTTGGTTCACTCGCGGCCGGAGCCAGGGGGTGACTGCTGTCGAGGCGCCCCGCTACGTGGCGTTCGCCGGGCCGATGGGGACGTCCGCGGCACGCTGGGGAATGGAACTCGAGCCGGTGACCGATAGGCATACCGACGCCACGATGTGGATTGAGGTCGATCTCGCGGGCATCATGCGCGCGGTTCCGGCCCGCACCCTCAAAGCCAGAATTCAGCGCGTAAGCGATCGCGAGATGGTAGCGATCAAGGCTGCGGTCGAATCCGGCAGGAGCGCGCCGTGAACGAGATCGACCGTCGGCGAGCGCACCTGATCGAGACCTACCGCAAGAAGGCGAAGCACTACGACATCACCTCCCGGCTCTACCCGGTGCCCGGCTACCCCCAGCGGGCACAGCGACTCCGAGCGGTACAAGCGCTCGGCCTTCGCGCGGGTGACCGCGTGGTCGATATCGCCTGCGGCACAGGTATGAACTTCTCGCTGATCGAGGAGATGATCGGTCCGGACGGCTCGATCGTCGGTGTCGATCTGACCGACGCAATGCTCGCCCGCGCCGAGGATCGGATACGAACGAACGGCTGGCGCAATATCAACCTTGTGCAAGCCGACGCGGCCGACTACGACTTCCCAACCGCGGTCGACGCGATCTTGTCCACGTACGCCCTCTCGCAGGTGCCCGAGTGCGCCGTGGTCATCGCTCACGGCGCCGCGGCTCTGTCCGAACGCGGACGCTGGGTCGTCCTGGATCTCAAGGTTCCTGACAACACGCCTAGGTGGCTGGCGCAGCTCGGAACCGCAACCCTGCGGCCTTTCGCATCCATAGACGAGTGGATCATGCGCCGTCCGTGGACGGCAATTCGCGCAGCCATGCAGGAGGAACTGGCCGATCTCTCGTGGACCGAGTTGTTCTTCGGAACCGCGTTCCTCGCTGCTGGGTCTGCGACAACCGCACCGTGAACCGATCGCGCGTACCGGGCGTGTCTTAAGACGTACCGGCAAAACGGGGGCGAGCACGTTGAGCGCGATATCCGCCTACAAATGGATGTGGTCCGCACGCCCGGCCGATCGCCCGGCGCACGTCATCGCGCGGATGCGCCGCAGAGCCCGCGCCGGGCTCGTGATGGAGCCGCATGAGCGGGTTCTGGGCGAGGCGCGGTTGCGCGACGGCGGGAGAGCGGTCAGCACCGATCGTGCACTGATCATGGTCGCCCCGGAAGGACGCTTACGGCGTCTCAGGTGGACCGAGATCGCCGATGCGGCGTGGTCGCCGGACGAAGCATCGACGGTCATCTCGTTGTGGCCGGAAGGCAACGATCAGGTGGCACGCATTGCATTGCTCACCGATCGTAAATTCGCCTCGCTGGTTGCCGATCGGGTCGCCGCTTCGCAACTGTTACGTCGGCGCGTGCAGTTGACCGAGACGGTTGTCGCCACGGTCGTTGCAACCCGCACCCCCGGTCTTGGCGGGGTGGACTGGCGGGTCTGGTTCGACGCCGGCCACAGGAATGATCCCGACGTCGCACGGGCCGCGAGACGGGCGGTGGCCGACCTGCGGCGCCTGGCCGGTTGCTAGCCGCATGTCGGAGCGTGGCCGGCTCGGCCGGTCGGTAGCCGCCGGCTGTTGCTTCCTGTTGGCGATGGCATCGGGAGCATGCGTCGGCCACGTAGGTCATCCACCCAGCGGCTTCGGAACGCACGCCTCCAGCACGCTTCGCATTCTTCAGATGAATCTGTGCGACAGCGGAATTGCCGCCTGCTACACCGGTCGCGCAGTGACTGAGGCAGCCAAGGTCATTGACGCCGAGCGACCCGACATCGTTACGCTCAACGAGATCTGCAGCGATGACGTGTCGATGCTGGCGCGAACGTTGAAGCGCGCCGAGCCCGGCGGCCGGCTGATCTCCGAATTCAAAGCGGTTGCCCAGCCGCGCGCCGGCCGTCATGTTGTTCGATGCCGCAATGGCGAGGCGTTCGGGGTCGGCTTGCTCGTTCATGCAGGGGCGCCCTACGACGGATACACCGTCGCGGGTGGCACATATCCGCGTCAGGACGCGGCGGACACCGAGAAGCGGGTGTGGCTCTGCGTGCACGCGATCGGCCACTTCTACGCATGCACCACGCATCTGGCCAGCACCAGTGTCACCGTCGCGCTCAGTCAATGCCGCTACCTGATGGACACCGCGATACCGGCGCTACGAATCCACGATCGGACGGACCCGGTGGTCCTCGGAGCAGATCTCAACCTGCGTGACAGTCAGCGGCCGAACGCGCAGTCGTGTATGCCGCATGGTTTCGTACGCACTGACGACGGCGGCCGACAGGACGTGGTGGCGAGCCCACCACACGCGGTGAGCGGCAGATCGATCAATATGTTCGGCACCACCGACCATCCTGGCTTGCTCGTCGAGGTGGTGAACACTGGCAAGAGCTAGGAGCTCTGCCTCTACCTGCTCAACGCACCAGAAGGTCTTGGTGCGAGACGAGGACCCGCAACCGCCCGCCCGCCACTTCGTCGAGCCGTTGCAAGGCATAGGCGTCGATCTCGCGCGCGAGCCACGGATCCTGCTCGCACGCCGCGGCCAACCAGCCGAGGAGCCACTCGCGGGCCAATTCGGGCGTCGCCGCGCCCAGCCGCCAAACGCTGGTACGGGTCACCACCTCGCGGTCCAGATCGGTGAACATGCGGGTGACCATGCCGGCAGCTTCCGGGCCGAGCAGGGTACGGTCGCCGAGCGTGCGGCGTTGATGAGCGTTGAACGCGGTGGTGACCGCATCGTCGAGGGGATGCGCCGGTTCGAACCTGACTGCACCGGTGACGGTCAGTGTGAGCAGTACCGGGCATTGCACGGCCGCACAGGTGTGCACAAACCTCAACAGCTCGTCTGCGGTCAACAGGTCGAGCACCGCGGAGCCGGTGATCAGTGCGGCATCAGCGAGTTCGTCGCTGCCGAGGCGGGTGACGTCCTTGCGGCTGACCTCCAGCGTGACAACCGTGCCGTCCGCGGCGAACGTGCCGGGGCCGGCGTCCAGGACAGCAAGCAGGTCGGCGTCCACGTCGTGCGTGATCCAGTGCTGTGGCCCGGGCAGTTGGGGCGCGAGCCAGCGCAGCATGGCACCTGTCCCGCAGGCGAGGTCGTGGATCACCACTGGCCGGTCGGCGGGAAGCGAGCGCCGGAGCTCGTCGATCAACTCGCCCGCCCGGGCCGCGGCATCGGCCGGCTCTCGCAGCGCAAGCCACGACGGATCGACCCGAACCCGAGTCACGGCAGCTCGCCGAGGGGTTTCATCGTGCTGGTCGCAGCGTGTTCGCGGTGTGGCCGGTGCTGAAGCTGTTGATGAACCTGTTGCGGAACGCGTCCATCCGCCACACCGGGGCCGCCGGACTGGGCAGCAGCCCTTGCTGCCAACGCCAGCGTGCGATCCGGGCAGTCACGGATGGGTCGTGCGCGACGATGGAGATCGGTACGTCGTGGCTGGCGTCGTAGCCGCTCACCGTGGTCGCAGGCTGATGATCGCCGAGCAACATGACGACCAGATTGTTGTCGTGCAGTCTGGTGATCCAAGAGATGAGCGCGTGCATGGAGTACTGGACCGATTGCCCGTACAGCCGGCGGACGGTGTCGGAATCACGCCAAGCCACGCCCGGGGACAGCCCCTCGGCGGGCATCGGGTCGAAGATCGAGCCATTACCGAGCCGGTTCCACGGCACCATCCTGGGCAATGGGGTCCACGGGGTATGTGACGAGACGAGATCGATCTCGGCCATCACGGGGGCGTGCCCACGGCCGAGTTCGAGTTGCTGGAACTCGGCCAGCGTGTACTGGTCGGGCATAGCTGCCCAGCTGAAGGTCGGGCCCTGGTAACCCTGGTCGAGTCGGCCGTAGAGCTGGTTGTAGTGATAGAAGGTCGTGCCGCCCGTAAACGGGTGCTTGTCCGCAGGGTTGTCGCTGACGGTGCGCCAACCTGCCTTGCCGAAGGCGGAGCTCAAGGTCAACCGGTCGCTGCTCATGAGTGCGTCGAAGCGCTGTTGGCTGTCGATCCACAGCCCGGACTGCAGGGTCGAGTGGGCGACCCAGCTCATGCCGCCGAACGTGGGCGAGGTCAGATACGCGCTGCGCGCCGAGTAGCCCGCCCGGGCCAGCGCGGTGTTGCCACTGCGCAGCACACTGTCGACCCCGGGCGAGAAACTGGTGCCTTGGACGGCGACCTGTCCGTAGCTCTCGACGAAGACGAGCAGGACGTCCTTTCCGCGTAGCTCGGAAAGCAGTTCTCTACTCGGGATCTGCGTGTACGGGTCGGGGGAGTGCAGTGCCGACTCGAAATGGTGCGCGTCACGAATGGCCGCCTCGGCGTCGTAAACCTGGGTCACGGCCAGCTGCGCCGTGCTCAGGGAGGCGACTGATGTTCCTGCCACGTGCAGCGACATCGCGGCACTTACCACCCAGAGCAGCCCCAGTGCGGTGACCCCGCGGGCGGAGCTACGTGGATGCCTTGCGGTCAGGTTGCTCAGGTAGAGCGTCGAGGCGATGACGACGACCACCATCAGCAGCAGGCCGAGAACCACCATCATCAGCAGCGTGTCGGTGGCGCGGGCTCCGATCGAGTCCCGGACGACGCCGATGCCAAGACCGAGATTGGTCCAGTCGCCCGCTGCATTGAACGGTCGGTCGAGCTCGGCATTGAAGGCCATGTCAAGGAGCTTCGCGATCGTCACCAGGGCAAATGCGAAGCCGGCAACGACAGCCAGGGCACGACGCCCGCGGGTCGGCAGGAACAGTCCGACCGCTACGACGGCCAGGCCCTCGACGGGAATGCCGACAAACGCCGCGGGGGTCAGGTGGTCGAGGCGGTCGGGAGCTACCAGAACGGCCCAGACGACCGCGGCCGCGATCACAGCTGTCGAGCGCCGCACGACGCGACGAGTGACCGGGCCGGCGCCGGTGCGGTACAGCCAGAGGACGGAGTGACCGAAGGATTCGGCCAGCAGGAGCAGGGCGATGCCGACGGCGATCATGCCGACAGGCCGGGACAACAATCCCGATGCCGCGACAGTGAGCACGATGCCCTGCACAGCGGCGACGACCTTGCCCCAGAACCGCGCCGGCAGTGGTGCGGCCAGCCAGGTGAACACCCATCCCGCGATCAGCAGTACGTAGCGTGCGGCGCCGATGGCCAGCACCCAGTTCCCGTAGTCGCGGGACACCTCGATGCTCAGCACCAGGATCAGGAAGGCATCGACTTCGCCGTCAAAGCGGGCGCCGAACGGCTTCGCCGTTCCGGTGCGTCGTGCCACCTGCCCGTCCACGGTGTCAAGGACGAGCGCGATGCAGGCGAGCACGACAACAGCCGTTGTCGAATCGGACCCGCCGAACGAGTCGGCCACGAGGCCGGCGATCCCCGCGATCAGCACAGCCCGGGTCAGGGTGATCCAGTCGGCGGGACCCATCTTCGCGTGCGGAGTGCGCCGCAGCGCGACGGCGAGCAGCGCGGTCGCGCCCCAGCCGGTGGCCAGTCCGACGGCCCATCCGGCCGGCCCGAGACCGGGGCCCACGAACAGGACGGCGAGTAAAACGGCGGTGGTGGACGCGCCGACAACCGCCTCGAGTCGCCTGACGCGCACCGGGCCTCCAGCAATCCGCTGATCTACCTGTGTAGTGCTACGCATCGGCGCTCGCAACGGTTCACCGCGCATTCCTCGGGACTCAAAGCTTCTGCGCCACCAGCGCGTACTTCCGCACCCGCCCGGTGTGCAGCCAGTCAGTCCACAGCTCGTGGGCCGCGATCAACTCCTTCAGTGCGAGCGCTCCGATTTCCCCGGCGATCTCGAGCGAATGTCTGCGAAACGATTCGAGCAGCGCGGCGGCGATCAGCTGATGCGACGCGGTGCGCTGCTCCTGCCAGGTCACCGAGAGCCCAGCAGCACTGAGCAGGGCCATCAGGTCCAGCAAGTCGATCAGATTCACCGTATCTGCGTCCGGCATCTGCGTCTGCTCGCCGGTCGTCAGCGGCCGACCTGCTTCGATCGTGAAAGCAAACCGGCCGCCGGGTGCCAGAACCCGAGCCACCTCCGTGAACAGGGTCCACTTGTCGGGAAACGCCAGCAGCGTCTCCAACAACAGCACGACGTCGAAACGACCGTCCGGCAGGGGTGGGAGGTGAACTTGCGCGAAGCTGCACCGCAGGTCTCCGGCCAGGACGCGAGCGATCTCGACAGCGCTTGCCGAGTAGTCCACACCCAGGTAGCGGCAACCTCGCTCCGCCACGAGCAACCTCCCCGGACCGGCAATCCCGCAGCACAGATCAAGCACCGAGGTGCCCGCTTCGATCCCAGCGCGGTCGGCCAGCTGCCGGATCTCGCCGGCTGTCATGAAGGACTCCTGACCGACGTGCTCGCCGATCGGATACGCCGCGTGTCTGGCCTGGAGCAGACCCGCCACGAACGGGTCACGCTCGTCCTGTCTCACGAAGCCGGTCCCAGAATGGTCATGCTTCGGAAACGAATCCGAACGAGCAGTGGTTCATTCAGAGGAACTCATACCTGATCACCGCGACCGCGACCAGGCAGATGACCCTCGATGGAGTCGACCTGTGCAGCCGAGTTGGAGGCGCGGCGTCCAAGGACAGGCGGTGGGGCGTGCATGCGCGTAGCCTCGCCGGCCATGGGAGATGGTGTCCGGCTCGCCGAACTCGTGGCGGCGCTCTCGCTGGCGACTGACCTCGGGCTGGGCCAGCCGCAGGAACACGGGTTGCGACAGACCGTGATCGCCGGCCGCCTCGCATCCGCGGCCGGCATGAGTGAGGACGAACGCACAGCTGCCTACTTCGTCTCACTTCTGAGTTGGGTCGGCTGTGTGGCCGACTCGCACGAACTCGCCCGATGGTTCGGCGATGACGTCCGCGTGCGGGCAGCGAGCTTCGCCGTGGACCGCGCCGGTCTGCCCATGCTGCGGTTCATGCTCGGCCAACTCGACACTTCGGGCACGGGCCGTGGGCGCATCGCCGAGACCGGCTTGTTCATGTCGCGCGGCGTGCGTCAAGTGATGAACGGGATGGCTGCGCATTGCCAGACGACCGGTGCGGTCGCAGCGCGCCTCGGCGTACCTGCGCACGTCCAACGAGCGCTACCACAGGCGCTGGAGCGCTGGGACGGCAAAGGCGGACCGGCCGGGCTGAAGGGGACGGCAATCGAACCGGTCATGCGGGTGGCTCACATCGCAAATGACGCCGAGGTCGTCGTGCGAACTGCAGGCATCGACGCGACCCTCACGATGCTCACCGCCCGCAGCGGCCGTCAGTTCGATCCGGATCTGGTCGCGCTGTGTGTCGACCGTCCGACCGAGATTTTCGGCGGGTTGGATGGCGTCGATAACTGGCGGGACGCCATGGAGGGCTGCGCGCTGCTCGACCGTCCGATGACGGCCGAAGAGGAGAGCGAAGCGCTCAAGACCCTCGCCGATCTTGCCGACCTCAAGTCACCGTGGTTCACCGGCCACTCTCGCGCGCTCGCGGACCTGGCTGAGAAGGCAGCGTTGAACGCCCAGTGTTCGGCCGCCGACGTCGGTCTCGTCCGCGACGCCGGGTGCGTCGCCCGATTGGGCGCGATCGGCATCTCGGCGGCGATCTGGAGCAAAGCCGGGCCGCTGACGTCGGTCGAGAGGGAACGAGTCAGGACGGTGCCATATCTGACCGAGCGCATTCTCGGGCGCTGTGGACGGCTGGCAACGATCGGCTCGCTCGCCGCGATGGCCCACGAGCGCATGGACGGTTCCGGCTATCCCCGCGGTTCGGCCGGTCCCGCGATACCCGGTCCGGCACGCCTCCTCGCCGCCAGTCTGGTCTACCGAGCCCTGCGCGAGGACCGCCCGTACCGGCCCGCACTCTCAAGCGATGCGGCCGCCGCCGCCCTCAAGGCTGAAGCCGACGAGGGACGACTCGACGCAGGCGCGGTCGCGGCCGTGCTCGCCGCAGCGCAGGGCCGGTCTCCGCGCCGGCCCGCGTCGTCCTCCGGGCTCACGCCGCGCGAGATCGAAGTGCTGCAGCTGCTTGTGCGCGGTCTGACCAACAAGCAGATCGCAACCCGCCTGACACTGTCCGGCCGAACCGTCGGCACCCACATCGAGCACATATATGCCAAGGCAGGTGTGAACACCCGAGGCGCGGCGGCTATGTACGCGATGCGTAGCGGACTCGTCGACGCATCCACGCCGTTCGGGCAGCCGGGTGAGGCAAAGATCGGGTGATCACCCGATACCGGCGCTGCATGGTGGCCCATAGAAATGAATCATGACTACAAACGTCGCCGTGCCGCCGATTCCGCCGCTCGAGGACAACCCGCTGTGGCCCGCAGCCGGACGCTTCGTCCAGGCGCTCACCCAGCGTGACTTCGCTGCGCTACACAACTGCCTGCATCCCGACGTCCAGTTCCGGGCGGTCGTCCCACCGGGACCGTTCGAACTGAACGGGTCCGCGCCCGTCACGACCAAGTTCGAGACCTGGTTCGGCGAGCACGAGATCTTCGAGGTTCTCGACGCCGTTATCGGGCAGGTCGGCACCCGGATGTATCTGCGGTGGCGGCTCCGGGTCGCCGCCGCCGCGACACCCCACGACGGACGGATCGTGGAACAGCACGTCTTCGCCACCGGAACCAAAGCCATCGAGACCCTCGACCTGCTCTGCTCCGGCTTCCAACCGGAACAACCGTCATCGCGCAACCATTGAGGCAACCACGTCGATGGCACGTCTCATCGACTGAAGCCGATCGCCCACACACAGCGGCTATGGCCGTCGTCCGAACCAGTCGATCAGTACTCGTCGTGTCGCCGGAACCAGTTGAGGGGGCGGTCCGCATCGCGTGACTCGTTGCGCCCGAACGGCGTGCGGTCGAGCCACTGATACATGCCCCAGAGTCCGTCCAAGCCGCGCGCGTAGGCCGAGTAGGTGTGATAGACAACGCCGTCCTCGAGTACGAACGCGCTCATGCCAGGAGTCTCACGCGTGTAGGTCTGCCAGTCGGTGCCGGTGGTGGCAGCCCAATCAGCGAACGGTTTCTGTGCCGCCAACTCGTCCGTCGAACTGAGGTCGTACGGGCCGAAGTTGTACTCGGCGCGGCCGGCTTGCTGCTGGGCCGGCGTGATGCCGGCTTGGAAGTCGAGGTTGAAGTCCCCGTCATCGGACGACGCCCACGGGAAGGCCCATCCCATGCGCTGCTTGTACGCCTGCAGCTTCGCGATCGAAGCGCGCGACACTGCCCAGAGCATCACATCGTGATTGGCAAGATGTGCGACGAATCCGTTGAAGCCATCGGCAATCGCTGAGCACGCCGGGCAACCCGCGTCGTAGTCCGCTCCGAACATGAAGTGGTAGACGAGCAGCTGTGAACGCCCTCGGAACAGCGCGGCCAGCGATGCCGCTCCGTCGTCGGTGTCGAAGACGTAGTCCTTGTCGACGCGAACCCAAGGCAGCTCTTGGCGTCGTCGTGCGAGTTCGTCGCCGCGCCGGGTCACTTCCTTCTCGGCCGCCAACAGGTCGAGCCGCTCGGCGAGCCAATCTTCACGGGTGGCTGTTCTATGCGTAGCCATGGTTGTTCTCCTTCGTGATCAACGGTTCACATGGATGGCACCAGGCCGGGAATCGACGCTGGTGTCGCGAGAATGAGGACGCCGAGCGCGACAATCGCGAACGCGAACGGCACGTCCACGACGCGTTGCGCCGGCAAGATCTTTTGAGCGGACACGACGAGGGCGATGATCACCATCCACATCACACTCATGGAGCCCAGCGCAACCAAAGCCACCATCATCCCGATGCTCGAACCGACGCAGGCGAGCGAGAACTCTCCAGAGCCGAACGCTTGTCGGCAACGGCGGCGACAGCGCGTCTTCAGTGGGGTCAGTTCGTAGACCCCCGTAGCGATGACGAGGACGCCGGCCGCGGCTGTGCCGTGCGGGCGGTACAGCAGGTACACCGCGATGCCGACGACTGCCCACACAGCTACGTACGTGACGACGAACAGCGGGAGGCTTCGTGCGGCGCTCATCGACCAGGCGCGCCGCATCACTGTCGGCACCGCACCCGGCAGCATCATCGCCGCCATCATCGGTACCCATACCGCGACGAAGACGCCGAACGAGCCCAGGTCGGTGGCAACGCCCATGTCCATGCCGCGCATCTGACGCAGCGCGACGACCCAACACCCTGTGGCGAGGGCGAGGGTTGCGACTGCCGCGATCGCACTGCTCCTCGTCATCGGTGTCGACGGTGCTGCAAGTCGATGATCAATCATGGCGATTCGTCCCTGCGATTCGATTCGTGCTTGTGCGCCTGGAGCGATTGAGGTGCTGCGTCAACGCGTCGAGGCGGGCGTCCCAGTCGTTGGCCATCGCGGCGAGAAACTGCTGCGCGACTCGCATCGGTTCCGAGCGCAGTCGGTACCGCACCCGGCGTCGTTCTCCGTGCTCAGCCGTCACCAGGCCGGCGTCTGCGAGCAGGAACAGGTGCTTCGCGATTGCCTGCCGCGTCACCGGAAGCCGATCTGCCAAGTCGGTGGCCGTCGCCGGACCATCCGACGCGAGCGCAGCGAGGATCGTGCGACGAGTCGGGTCGGCCAACGCCGCGAAGACCTGTTCGGCGATCGCTTCGATGTCAGGCGGCATCGAGGTAGCTGACGAGCTCGCCCAGTTCGCTCGCCCACCCGCTCGTGTTGCCGTCGTAGGCCTGGCTGTGGGTATCGGGCGACAACTGCGCGAAGCCGGTCTCGACGACTGTGAGGCGCGTGCCGCTGTCGAGGGGTTCGAGCGTGAATTCGACATAGGTGCGGCGCGGGTCGTCCTCGGGGAGGCCGAAGATGTGCCAGGTGTAACCGAACACGCTCGGCTCCTCGACTCGTTCGACACGCATCTCGGCGATGTGCCCCTGCTTCCACGTCATCTGCGCCGACCCGCCGGGCCGCAGGTCGATCGTTGCTCGGTCGCCGAACCACGCCGCGAGACCTTCAGCTGTGGTGAGCGCCGCCCACACCGCGGCTGGGGGATGAGCGATCTCGACGGTCCGCTCGATGCGATCAGGAAATCCCATGACTCCTCCGATAAGTAGCAACCATTTGATTGCGACATTATTGCAACCATCTGATTGCGTCAAGGGGCCGTCGAAGTTGCGACGTGGGGTGCGGCGGATGCGACCGGATTCGTGACGGCCAGGTACGGGTGCTCGTCAGGCGATGGTCATGAGCACGCTGCAGCGCCCGTCGTCGGTGTTGCGGATGATCAGCTCGTCACACAGTTGTCTGGCCAGCCAGAGACCTCGACTGGAGTCGACTGAGGCGCCGGGCGATCGGTAGCCGGTGAGCGGATTGGCGATACCCGGGCCGTTGTCCGTGACCAGGCACGTCAGTTGTGCAGTGTCCACCCACACCTTGAGTTCGACCGGCGGACGCCCGTGCCGGAGACCGTTGGCGAGGACTTCGTTTACGGCAGTGACGAATCCTTCGATGTTGTCGCGGTCCACGACGCTGGCGGCGTCGGCGACTTCTGCGATCAGATGTCGCGCCAGCCGTAGATCACGGGTGTGGTTGACGGTTATGACTGCAAGCGGTGGTGACGTCGGCGGCGACGGGGACCCGGCTCGTGGGTCGGTCATAAAGTCGACCGGTTGCATGTAGCCGGGATTGTCATCCTGCCGGACCCCGTTGCTGATGCACGGGTGAGTGGCACGTGCCGCGCCGACGACAGCAGCAGGTAGCGCACGGGTGTCGTAGGTGCACAGGGCGTGGAACGGGTACGGTCCGAGCACCTCGTTGACGAGCGATTCGTATCTGGTCCAGGCCGGGTGAGCACTGTGGTCGGACCCGAAGGGAACCGTGCCGGTGACCCACAGGCCGCTCGCGTGCGGACCTCGCGCGAGCTCGCGCTCGTATTTGAACAGCGTGCTCATCGGCGATACGTACAGGTCGCGGTCGAACCCGTAGTCCAGCCGACGGTGAGTTCCGAGTGCTGCGCGCAGCAGGGCCACACGATCCTCGCAGCTGTGCACGAGTACTCGTCCGCCGCAGCTAAGGCCTAGCTCGACGAACGCAGCGGTGCCGGCCACCAGCGCGTCGTCAGTGTCGTGGATCAGCAGTTGGTGGGTGTAGCAGCCATGCACGCCGGCGTTCGTCTCGTTCACGACGGGTCCTCGAGAACGAAGCCGTCGATGCGATCCACGCCGAGCTGCCGCAGCAGTCGATGGATCATCGGCCCGGCACCGCGTACCTGGACGACAACTCCTTGGTCCCGGATGGGCGACGTGTCGGACACAAGAACTCGCGCGCCGGCGACGTCGAGGAAGTTCAGCTCGGCGAGGTCGATGACGAACTTCGGGTGTGCCTCGGTCGTGCGCGCACAGAACGCCCCCAGGGCCGACCGCAGGGTATGCAGATCGGACAGGTCGATTTCCCCGGCCAGGGCGACGCCGTCGTGGATCGGGAAGATCTGCAACGTCGTCCCGCGGATTCCGGCTGTGTGCATCGAACATGCTCGTTGCAGCATCGAGGCGGGCAGGCTGGTGGCGTACTGACACAGGATCGCCGCAGGCCGCGCCAGGCACAGCTCGTCCGCCGCGCGCTCCGCGTCGGCATGATCCGACGGAGACATCACCGTGCAGGAGGTATCGGCCGCCCCGCCCAGGCGCACCGAGGAATATCCGGCGGCCAGACCGTCATCGACCAGCTGCGCCTGCCACGCGGGGCCCAATCCGACGTCCGGATCGACGATCTCCAGTTGGCGACGACTGACGGCCGACGTCACGTCGATGTGTTCGTCGAGCAATACCCGGATCAATGACCGTGAGGCTTGTTCATCGGGCGACTCGACATACACGATCTTCGCGTCGGTCTCGAGGCCGCGACGTACCCACGCTGTGACGCCGGTACGGCGCTGTTGCTCGTCCGCATACATCAGGAGGACGTGGCCGTCCCATAGTTCACGCCGCCCGCTGGCCCGCATCCGCCCAGGATAGGCGCAGCACGACAGCTACGGCCGTCGTCCGAACCGGTCGAGCAGTCGACGCTGTGGTGAAGCGTCGGCAGGCAATGTACCGCTCGGGCCGTCGCCATAGGCCCCGAAGGCGAGCATCTCGTCCAAGTGCGGCTCGACCACAGTCAACACACCGTCGACGATTCGCGGGTCAAGGGTCTCGTCGAGTCGTGTGGCACGCAGAATATCCCACGCGTGGACCACCAGGTCGACGAGACGGAACCGCAGGTACGCGGCCGCAGGTACGTCGCCTGTCGGGCCGGCAACGGACTGTCCAGGCGGCGTCGCGGCGAACGCATGTGCTTGGTGTCGTGCTGACTCAACCACCGCACCGAACGGGTCATCCCCGAGCTGATCACCGCCGAGTAGCTCCCGTGCCTCATCGCGATCGACGCCCGTCAGCAGCATCGCGGTGAGGCGGTTCCCGACAACGACGTGGTTGACCAACTCGCGGACCGAGACATCTGAGGGTGTCGGCCGATCCCATGAGTCGGCCGGCAGCTGCCGTACGACGCGCTCGAATTCCGCCGACGCCGCGGCGATCAACTCCACGTCCCGCAGGCTAGCGCTGCCTGCCACATGCCCGGCAGCCGCACAATATCCGGCCCGCTTCTCCCGCGACACAACGAACGAGTAAGTGGAGACGCTGGAATCCGGTACCTTCGAGCGTCTGGAGGGCTCGCACAGTGGCCTAGTGCGGCGGTCTTGAAAACCGCTGTTGGGTGATCCCCAACCGTGGGTTCGAATCCCACGCCCTCCGCTCCAAACAGGCTCAGACGACAAAGGGCTCCGGCGCGACGGCGCCGGAGCCCTCTGCGTAAAGGCCGATCGACGGATCGGTCAGCTCGCGGTGGCCATGGCCAGTTCCGGTTCTCCGGGTTCGGTCACGTCGGCCGGACGGGCCTCGACCAGCACCGCGGCCAGGATGGCGCCGAGCACGGCCAGACCGGCGAGCACGTAGAACGCGATCTGGAACCCGTGGGTCAGAGCCGCGCCGGAAAGCGCTGTGCTCCCAGGGTGGTCGACGACGAAGTGGGTGGTGGCTGTCGTCGCCACGGTCGTCACCACGGCCACGCCGATCGCGCCGCCGATCTGTTGGCTGGTGTTGATCAGACCGGAGGCAATGCCGGCCTCGGCCTGACGCACGCCGGTCAACCCGCCGATCGCCATCGGGACGAACGCCATCGCGAGGCCGATCCCGCTCAGCAGGAAGGCCGGGAACAGATCGGTCCAGTAGTGCCCGTGCACCGGCAGCCGGGCGAACAGCACCAGCGCGGCTGCAGAGACGGCCAACCCCAACGGGAGGACGCGCCGGATGCCGAGCCGGGTCGCGAGTGCCTGGGCGACCGCCGAGAACGCGATGATGGTCAAGGTCAGCGAGATGTACGCGACGCCGGTCTTGAGCGCCGAGTAGTGCAGCACCTGCTGCATGTACAGGGTCAGTAGGAAGAACTGCGAGAAGATCGCCGCACCCATGAGCAGGCCGCTGATGTTCGACGCGGTCAAGGTTCGCAGCCGGAAGATCCGCATCGGCAGCAGCGGCGCCTTCGACCGCGACTCGATGACGAGGAACGCGACCATCAGCGCGGCCGCGCCGGCCAGCAGACCTACGGTCGTGCCGGTCGCCCATCCGTGCTGGGTGGCACGGGTCAACGCGTACACCAGCAGCATCAGCGATGCGGTGATCGACGCCGCGCCGGCGAAGTCGAAGTAGCGGTGCTGCAGGTCGGCCCGGCTCTCGCTGAGCAGCCACGGGGTCACGGCAAGCACCACTGCCCCGGCCGGCACGTTGATGTAGAAGATCCACGACCAGTTGAGTGCGCTCGTGAGTGCGCCGCCGAGTAGCACGCCGGCCGCGCCACCGCTGCCGGACGCCGCGCCCCAGATACCGAGCGCGAGGTTGCGTTCGCGGCCTTCCTGGAACGTCGTGGTGAGGATCGACAGCGCAGCCGGCGACAGCAACGCGGCGCCGAGGCCCTGCAGCGATCTGAACACAATGAGGGACGTCTCGGACCACGCCAGCCCGTCCAGCAGCGAGCTCACGGTGAAGATCGTCAAGCCGACCATGAACATCCGACGCCGTCCGAGCAAGTCGGCGAGCCGACCACCGAGCAGCAGCACACCGCCGAAGAAGATGGCATAGGCCGTGATGACCCACTGCAGGCTCTCCTGGGAGAAGTGCAGGTCGGTCTTGATGGACGGCAGCGCCACGTTCACGATCGCCACGTCGAGCACGACCATGAACTGGGCGGCGACGATCACCGCCAGTGCGAACCACCGCTTACGGTCGGAGCCGGTACGGGTGGCCGACGCCGAGAGCGCGTTGTCAAACACTTTAGTTGCTCCTCGCGATCATGGATTGAGTCCACTATTAAGAGAGTCAACACCGGGCTGGTAAATTCATTCCGTGTCGACGAATGTCGAACCCGTCGGATCCATCGCGCCGCCGGGGTCGTTGCCGCGTGAGCTCGTTGCCCGCAGCGGCTTCCTGTTGGTGCGGCTCGGCACCGAGTTCAAGTCCCGGGCCATGGCGGCGCTGGCCAAGGCCGGGGTCAGCCAGTACCACTACAGCGTGCTGGCACTGCTCGATGAACAACCCAGCGAGACCCAGGCGGCGATCGCCGATGCCCTCGGACTCGACCGCAGTCAGCTCGTCCGGATCCTCGACAGCCTGGAAGATCGCGGGCTGATCGCGAGGCACCGTGACCGCGCCGACCGCCGCCGGCACATGGTCAGCGTGACTGCCGACGGGCGCGAACAGCTGCGCGAGCTGCGCCGCACGATCGACGGCCTGGAGACCGACCTCTTGGCACCGCTCAAGCCGGCCGACCGCGACAAGCTGCACGAGCTGCTGCTGCAACTCGCGAATTTCCACGATCCGCTGTGTGGCGGCGCTGCGCCGCGGACCTGAACGGCGCCGATAGGCTTCCATACCCCTTCGACGAAGCAGGAGCGATGGGATCGACGCTCACCGCGACATCTGGCGCCGACCGATCTGCTCGAACGCGTAATACAGGGCGATGAGGAACTGCACGGCCAGCGTCAGCGGGGCGGAGACGAACGAGAGCCCGATCGTCGCCGCGTAGATGAGGGTGCCGGCGGAGAATCTGGCGATCGAGCGCCATTGCTCGCGATTGGTCATGTCGTGCACGACCAGCCGCGCGCGGACAGCGTGCGCCCAGACCAGACTGAACGCGATCGCAGCGAGCGTGAGGTTCATGCTGTAGACCGCGGCCGCGACGTGTGCGTCGGTACTGCCCTCGCGCAGGTAGCGGGCGAGCAACTCGGTCGGGAAGGGCAACAGGGCGGTCCACAGCAGCAGCAGCAGATTGAGGAACAGCATCAGCCGATCGACCCGGGTGATCTGCTGAAACATCGAGTGGTGGTTCACCCACATGATCCCGATGACCAGAAAGCTGGTCAGATACGCCGCGAACTGCGGCCATTCGTCGGCCAGCGCGTGGGCGAGGGAGCGGTGACCGGTGGTCTCCGGGACGTGCAGCTCCAGCACCAGCAGGGTGATCGCGATGGCGAAGACGCCGTCGCTGAACGCTTCGAGCCGGCTGGTCGCCGAGCCCTCGGCCGGCGGTTCGGCCGTCGGTCCGGTCATTTGCGGCGCCTCGCCCCCTCCCGGTGCGTCGCCACCGTACCGCCGCCCGGTGAACTGCACCCGCGAAATTGTCGGGACCCGTGGCTAGCTTCGCGCCATGACAACGACACCACCGATCGTCGGCGAAGCCGAAGCTCTGATCTACCAATTGGCGGATGTGCTCATCCGTCCGCGTTCGCGTGAGTGCCTTGCGTGTTACGTCGCGCGCATGGTCGAGCAGTTCGACTGCGACGGCACTCACCGACATGCCCTGCGCTACCGCGACGCGAGGGCGCCGCGTGCGACGGCCCTTCGTCAGCAGTTGCGGCGGACGGGCGGTTGTTGCGACTGCGAGTTCCTGTTCAACGGCTATGAACCCGGCTTCGATCCGGTGGACGAGGAATCCGATGACGGGATCGACGAGTTGCGTCCCTGCGCCGGCGTGCGGCGCGGCTCAGTGACGCCGTGCGTCAACTGGCGCCGCATCCGCCGACCGTGGTGAGCCCTGGACGAAGGGTCCTCAGCCCATCGGCTTGAAGACCGAGGCTCCGTTCGGGACGCCGATGCCGGTCGGGCCGTCGTATCCCTTGCGCGCGTAGCACTGGTACCGATTCGCTATCGGTCCCGCATTACGGCCGGTGCCCGGAAAGGCGCAGTCGACGTGCGCCCCAGAACGCAGTGTGTTCGGGTTCCGGCCCCAGAACCGCTTGCAGTACGTCGGTGTGGACGTGCTGCAGAAGCCGGTGCCGCCGGTGCTGATGTCGAAGACCGAGCGCGGCGTGCGATTGAAGTGCTGGTACAGCGACATCGCCGGGTAGCGCACGCCGCCGGGGCCGCCGGCGGTCGCCCACATCGCGGCGATCAGTGGCGCCGCGAGCGACGTGCCGCCCGCGGTGCTCCAAGCGCCGGTCGCATACGGGTACTTCTGGTAGATGTCGTAGCCGGTGAACGGGTCGGCCACCATCGCGATGTCGACCTCGGACCGCTTGCCCCTAGCGCAGCCGAGGCTGCCGTAACCGGCGACCGACTTCTGCCACGGCTGCGCCGCGTTGCGCGTGCTGCAGCCGCTTCCGGCCGCGCCCAGCGCGGCCGTCATTCCGAAGCTGGGGTTGCCGTCGAAGTCCGACGGACCGTTGGAGTTCCACACCTGCTCGGTCGACCGCGTGCCGTCCGAATTCAGGTACAGCGACGTTCCGCCCACTCCGATGACCGTTTTGTAGGACGCCGGGATCTGCGACTTGTTGCTGACGCCGGCGTGCGCGTTGATGTCGTCCCAGTCGTGATAGCCGTCGTCGCCGGTCGCAGCGATCATCGCCACCTTGGGGTGGTTGTACGCGGCGGCGAGCGTGGCGTTGCTCTGGCTCTCCGGACCGCCGAAGGACATGCTCACCAGCGACGCACCCTGGGCGACGGCCTGGTTGGCCGCCTTTGCGAGATTGCGCGGCATCGCGTTGTCGGCCTCGACGAGCACGATCTTGCACCGGTGACACAGGCCGCGTACCGCTTCGACGTCGAGGGTGATCTCGCCCGCCCAACCCTTGTTCGCGACCGGAAGCGACGTAGTGCCGCGCTGGTTCACGATCCGGTACGACGTCGCGGTCTCGGCCGGCAGGCCGTAGTGCGAGTCGAACCTGGCCAGGTCGGCAGTGATGGTCTTCGCCCTGTACGCGTCGACAATGCCCACGGTGATGCCGCGGGCCGCGCTCGACCACGGGTTGACGTGGTAAGCCTTCGCCAGTTGGGCCGGTGAGTAGCCGCCGGACGGGCCGGCGGCAACCGTCGCGCGCGGCCGCGCGCTGAACCCGCGCGATGCCGGCACCTGACGCGCAACCAGGCGCATGCCGTGGCAGGACAGCTGGGTCGCCGTGGCCGGCGCGCACATGCGCACCGCCTTCCAGACGGTGACCGAAGCCTGCGCCGACACAGCGGTCAGCGACGCAAGGGTGATGACGAAAGCGGTTGTCGTGACGGCGGCAGCCGAGATCGTGGTGCGACGTGCGCGCATGGGCCCTCCCGGGGAAACGCGCGCAAGCCTAACCTGGTTGATCAGCCGGAGCGACCGCTGGGCACGGTCAGGGCAAAAGGCCGCGCACGAACGACGCCTGACCGACGTGCTGGGTCACGTCGTTCACGACGCTGACCAGGCGCACACCGAGGGTTACCGGGGGATTCCAACGGTCGTCGACGACCCGGTCGAGGTCTGCTCCGGACAACGTCCGCACATACGCGACGGACTGATCGTGGACGGCGTCGTGGTAGCCGACGAGCAGGTCCGCAGGCACCCGCACCGCGGCGACCGCGTCGGACGACTGGCCGTAGCCGTGTTCGCCCGGATCGAACGGCAAATCGAATCGGTCGTACCAACCCCCGCCCGTCCACACCTGCGCGGTGCCGGCGACCTCGGCGACGTGGTCGTCCTGCACCCGGGTGAGGTGCCAGACGAGCCAGGCGATCGAGTTCGACCGGCCGTCGATCCGGTAGGCCAGCTGCTCCTCGTCGAGGCCCTCGACGGCACTGTGCACGGCCTCGTGCGCCCGGCCGAGCGCGTCCACCAGGAGGTCGGCTTCGTTCATCACGCGTCCTTTCGTTGCCGTAGGCCGTCGAACGCGATCGCACAGACGGCATCGGCCAGATCGGAATGTGCCGGGCGGTACCACTCGACCAACGAGTTCACCATGCCGAACAGCAGCCGGGCCGTCACACCCGGGTCGATGTCGGGACGGATGTCACCGTCCGCCTCGGCCTGTTTCACCAGGCCGGCGACGTACCGGTCGAACTGCCGTCGCCGGTTCACCGCGGCGCGCTCGACCGCGGTGTTCCCGCGCGCCCGGAGCAGCAGCGTGACGTAGGACAGCTGGTCCTGCAGCACCGCGACGCTGCCGCGGACGAGGTGTTCGAGCTTGTCGATGGCGGTGGCCTCGAGTTGCCGCGTGCTTGCGAGTACCTCGAACAGGCCGTCGAGCGCACGGCCCATCGCCATCCGCAGCAGTTCGTCCTTGCTGGCGACGTGGTGGTAGATGGCGGACTTGCTGATGCCGAGCCGTTGCGACAAGTCCTCCATGGACGTGCCGTCGTAACCGCGCTCGTTGAACACCTCGACCGCAACGGCGAGCAGCGTCTCGAGGTCGTAGCCGGGACGCCCGCGCCGGGCGACTGTCATGTCTTCAACCAGTGGGAGCGGCCGCGGAACTCGGCGATCACGTCGCCGCCGCGGCGGACGGTGACGTCGTACACGCCGCTGCGACCGAAGGACGTGCGCAGAACCGCCGTGGCCTCGAGCTCGTCACCGAGCCGGGCAGGTGCCACGAACGTGATGTCCGCACCCGCCGCGACCGTGGGGGCGGCGACGCTGTTGCAGGCCGCGGCGAACGCCGTATCGGCCAGGCAGAACACGAGCCCGCCGTGCGCGATCGCGTACCCGTTCACCATGTCCGCGCGCACAGTCATTCGTGCCACCGCACGTCCGTCGCCCCAGGCGTCGACCACGATGCCGAGAGTCCGTGACGCGTTGTCCGACTCAATCATGGTTGCGACGGGGTCGCTCTGGCGATCTGCCACGACGGCAGGATAACCTACTAAACGTTCGGTCAGTAAATAGACCAGTCGGCCAAGGAAGACGGAGACCATGTCGGTTCTGCGCAGTTACGTCGGCGGCAAGTGGATCGATCCGGAGGGCGAGGGCACGCCCGTCCACGATGCGGTGACCGGTGATGAGGTCGCCCGGGTGTCGTCTGCCGGGATCGACATGCGGGCCGCGCTCGACTACGGGCGGACGGTCGGAGGTCCCGCGCTACGTGAGCTGACCTTCCACGAGCGCGGCGCCCTGCTCAAGGCGATCGGCGGCGTGCTGCGCGAACACCGGGACGAGCTGTACGAGGTCTCGGCGCACACCGGCGCCACGCTGTTCGACTCGAAGTTCGACATCGACGGCGGCATCGGGGTGGTGCTGACGTACGCGAGCAAGGCGAAACGTGAACTGCCCAACGAGAAGATCGTGGTCGAGGGCGTCCCCGAGCCACTCGGTCGGGGCGGCACGTTCCTCGGCCAGCACATCCTCAGCCCGCTGCGCGGCGTCGCCGTCCAGATCAATGCGTTCAACTTCCCGGTGTGGGGCCCGCTCGAGAAGTTCGCGCCGGCTTTCATCGCGGGCGTCCCGTCACTGATCAAGCCGGCGTCGCAGACCGCGTACCTCACCTCGCGAATGGTCGAGTTGATCGTCGAATCCGGGCTGCTGCCCGAGGGCGTGCTGCAGTATGTGTGCGGCGGCGCCGGCGACCTGCTCGACCACCTCGGGGAGCAGGATCTGGTCGGGTTCACCGGGTCGGCCTCGACCGCTCAGCGGCTGCGGTCGCACCCCACTGTCGTCTCGCGGTCGGTGCGGTTCAACGCGGAGGCCGACTCGCTGAACTGCTCGATCCTCGGTCCGGATGCGACGCCCGGCGCGCCCGAGTTCGATCTCTACGTCAAGCAGTTGATCCAGGAGATGACGGTCAAGGCGGGCCAGAAGTGCACCGCGATCCGGCGCGCGTTCGTGCCGGTGGGCGTGGTCGACGACGTGGTCGAAGCGGTGCGCGCGAAGCTCGCCAAGGTGACGATCGGCAACCCGAGAGCAGAAGGCGTGCGCATGGGCGCGCTGGCCAGCCTGGAGCAGCGCGAAGAGGTGCGCCGCTCGCTCAAGGCCCTGCAGTCGGTCGCCACAGTCGTGTTCGGCGACGCCGAGCGCGTCGATGTGGTCGATGCCGACTCCGAGCGCGGCGCGTTCATCTCGCCGATCCTGCTGCGGGCCGACGACGCTGCCGCCGAGGAGGTGCACGCCGTCGAAGCGTTCGGTCCGGTGTCGACGGTCATCGGCTACCGCGACGCGGTCGACGTCGTCGATCTCGCCGCGCGCGGTCGGGGCAGCCTGGCCGGCTCGATCGTCACCGGCGACACGGACTTCGCCCGGGAGGTCGTGCTCGGCACGGCGCCGTGGCACGGCCGCCTGCTCGTTCTCGACCAGGACGACGCGGCCGAGTCCACCGGACACGGTTCGCCGATGCCCGCGCTCGTCCACGGCGGCCCGGGACGTGCGGGCGGCGGTGAGGAGCTCGGCGGGATCCGTGGCGTGCTGCACCACATGCAGCGCACCGCGGTGCAGGCCAGCCCACGCGTGCTGGGTGCGGTGACGAACCGCTGGGTCACCGGCGCCGCGCGCACCGAGGGCGAACACCCGTTCCGCAAGTCGCTCGAGACGTTGCGCATCGGCGACACCGTCGTCGGCGGCCCGCGCATGGTCACGCTCGAGGACATCGAGCACTTCGCCGAGTTCACCGGCGACACGTTCTACGCGCACATGGACGAGGAGGCCGCGCGCGCCAACCCGTTCTTCGACGGACGGGTGGCGCACGGGTATCTGATCGTCTCGCTCGCGGCCGGCCTTTTCGTCGATCCCGATCCGGGGCCGGTACTCGCCAACTACGGTGTGGACAACCTGCGGTTCCTCACCCCGGTCTACCCGGGTGACGAGCTCACCGTGACGCTGACCTGCAAGCAGATCAGTCCGCGCGAAGGGGAGTACGGCGAGGTGCGCTGGGACGCGGACGTCACCAAGCAGGACGGCTCGTCGGTGGCCAAGTACGAAGTTCTCACCATGGTTGCAAAGGTCCCCTCCTGATGACCGAGACGCTCGAGGAACATTTCGACGCGACGATCGAGCACGATCGACGGATCGAGCCGCGCGACTGGATGCCGGACGCATACCGCAAGACCATGATCCGGCAGATCGCGCAACACGCGCACTCGGAGATCATCGGCATGCAGCCCGAGGGCAACTGGATCACGCGGGCTCCGTCCTTGCGGCGTAAGGCGATTCTCATCGCCAAGGTGCAGGACGAAGCCGGCCACGGCATGTACCTGTACTCGGCAGCGGAGACCCTCGGCGCCGACCGGGCCGAGCTCACCGAGATGTTGATCAGCGGACGGCAGAAGTACTCGTCGATCTTCAACTACCCGACGCTGACGTACGCCGATGTCGGGGTGATCGGCTGGCTTGTCGACGGTGCCGCGATCTGCAACCAGGTGCCGTTGTGCCGCTCGTCCTATGGTCCGTATGCCCGGGCGATGGTGCGGATCTGCAAGGAGGAGTCGTTCCATCAGCGGCAGGGCTACGAATTGCTGATGACGATGGTGCGCGGCACCGACGCGCAGCGCGAGATGGTGCAGGACGCGACGAACCGGTTCTGGTGGCCGTCGCTGATGATGTTCGGCCCGCCTGACGACCAGTCGCCGAACACGGCGCAGTCGATGGCATGGGGAATCAAGCGGCACACCAACGACGAACTCCGCCAGCGCTTCGTCGACATGACTGTGCCGCAGGCGCAGAAGCTCGGCGTCACCCTGCCCGACCCGGAACTGAAATGGAACGAGCAGCGCGGGCACCACGACTTCGGCCCTGTCGACTGGGACGAGTTCATGGCAGTGATCAAAGGCAATGGGCCGTGCAATGCGCAGCGGATCGAACACCGCCGGCGCGCCCATGAGCACGGCGCCTGGGTGCGCGAGGCCGCGGACGCGCACGCCGGAAAGGGTCAGCGATGAGTACCGGTTGGCCGCTGTACGAGGTGTTCCTGCGTGGCAAGCGGGGCCTCAACCACGTGCATGTCGGATCACTGCATGCGGCTGATGCGCAGATGGCGCTGCGGCATGCGCGCGACCTGTACACGCGTCGCAACGAAGGCGTGAGCATCTGGGTCGTCGCTGCCGGCGACATCACCGCGAGCAGCCCGGACGAGAAGGATCCGTTCTTCGACCCGTCCGGCGACAAGGTGTATCGACACCCGACCTTCTACAAAATTCCCGACGACGTCCCCCACATGTAGCCATGACCGATCACGACAACCCGTACGAGGGCCTGGCCGACGAGGGCGACGACCACCGCTGGGCATTCGGCACCGGCTTCACCGACCCGCTCGAGGGCGTCGAAACGTCCATACCGGCAGGCATCGATCCTGAGGCGCTCGCCACCTACTGCTTGATGCTCGGCGACGACGCGCTCATCTACAGCCAGCGGCTGCAGCAGTGGATGACCCGGATGCCCGAACTCGAGGAAGAGACGGCGCTGGCGAACATCGCGCTGGATCTGCTGGGGCAGGCGCGGATGTTCTTGTCCCGCGCAGCGAAGATCGAGAACACCACCGAGGACAAGCTGGCGTTCTTCCGCGTCGAGCACGAGTACCGCAACGTGCGTCTGGTCGAACGCCTGGACGAGGACTTCGCCGAGTTGGTCGCGCGCCTGTTGGTGTTCAGCACGTGGCGGCTGGCGCTGTTCGAGCGGCTCGGCATCTCACGCGACCCGGTCATCGCCGCAATCGCCGGCAAGGGCGTCAAGGAACTCACCTACCACCGCGACTACGCCGCGCAATGGGTCGTGCGTCTCGGTGACGGCACCAACTTCTCGCACGGGAAGATGCAGGCAGCACTCGACTCGGTGTGGCCGCTCGTCGACGAGTTGTTCCTGCCGTGCACCGATCCGGCGCTGGACGCCGTCGTGGGTCGAGCCGAGTTCGACGTCGTGCTCGACACGGTGTTCGCCACTGCGACGCTCGACCGTCCCGAAGTGGCCGCACGCGCTGGGGCCGCCGGCAAGACCGGACGCGACGGCGTGCACACCGAGGCGCTCGGCTACGTGCTCGCGGAACTGCAGTCGATCGCGCGTAGCTACCCGGACGCCGAATGGTGAGCACCGCGTACGCGGTCGCGGCATCAGTTCAGGATCCCGAGCTGCCGCAGTTGACCCTCGCGGACCTCGGCATCCTGCGCGCGGTGCACGAGGACGGCGACACCGTCACCGCGACGATCACCCCGACTTACTCGGGCTGCCCCGCGATGCGCGAGATCAGCGCAGATCTCGTCCATCGCCTGAAGCAGGCCGGGTACCGCGAGGTGTCGGTGCGCACTCAGCTCAGCCCGGCGTGGACGAGTGACTGGATCACCGAGGCCGGACGGGCGAAGCTGGCGGAGGCGGGCATCGCACCGCCGCACGCGGCACCGAACCGCACCGCGCCGGTACCGCTCACACTGACCGCACGTCCGAGAATCGCCTGCCCGCACTGCGGATCCGCGCGTACGACGCAGACCGCGCAGTTCAGCGGCACAGCCTGCAAGTCGCTGCACCGGTGCGACGACTGCCGTGAGCCGTTCGAACACGTGAAAGCGATCTGATGGCGACCTTCCACCCTCTGACAGTTGCCAAGATCGATGCACTCACCGATGACGCCGCCGCGGTGACGTTCAGGATCCCTGACGAACTGCGTGAGCAGTTCACGTTCCGGCCCGGGCAGTCTCTGACGATCCGCCGGGGTGGGGAACGCCGTTCGTACTCGATCTGCGCGCCGGTCGGCCGCCCGCCGCGCATCGGTGTCCGCGAGGTGCCGGGCGGTGCGCTGTCCGGTTGGCTCGTGCGTGGCGTCCGGGCCGGCGATGTGATCGACGTTCAGGTGCCGGACGGCAAGTTCACTCCCGACCTGACCGAACCGGGTCGCCACGTGCTCATCGCTGCCGGCTCGGGCATCACGCCGCTGATGTCGATCGCCGCGTCGGTGCTCGCCGCGCACGCCGATTCGACGGTGACGCTGTTGTACGGCAACCGCCGTACGGACACGGTGATGTTCGCTGACGACGTGGCTGACCTCAAGGACGCCTACCCCGCACGGATGCGGCTCGTCCATGTACTGAGCCGGGAGTCGCAGGAGGTCGAACTGTTCAACGGCCGGCTGGACGCGGAGAAGATGCGCACACTGCTGCCGGTGACAGTCGATGTCGCCGAGGTCGACCACTGGTGGCTGTGCGGCCCGTTCGGCATGGTCACCGACGCGATGGACGTGTTGAGCGACCTCGGCGTGCAGCGTGCGCGCATCCACCGCGAACTGTTCTACGTCGAGCCGGACCCACCCGTGCAGGTGCACCACGTCGACGCGGCCGCCGGTCCCGGAGCGGAAGTGACGGTGGTGCTCGACGGGCGTAGTAGCACCGTCACGGTGGCACCCGACACGGCGATCCTCGACGCGGCACAGCAGTCCCGTCCCGATCTGCCATTCGCCTGCAAGGGCGGGGTGTGCGGTACGTGCCGTGCGCTGGTCACCGATGGCGAGGTGACCATGCGGCGCAACTACGCGCTGGAGGACGACGAGGTCGCCGAGGGTTATGTCTTGACGTGCCAGGCACTGCCGGTCACCGAGCAGGTCACCGTCGACTACGACGCATAAGGGGATTCGATGCAGGATCGCACTCCGAGGCCGGAGCATCTCGAACCGATCGAACGCGCCTCCGTGGACGAGCTGCGCAGCCTGCAACTCGAACGGCTGCAGTGGTCGTTGCGGCATGCGTATGAGAACGTCCCGCACTACAAGGCGGCCTTCGAGGCGAACGGCGTGCATCCGGACGACTGCAAGTCGTTGGAGGACCTCGCCCGGTTCCCGTTGACCACCAAGGCCGATCTGCGCGACAACTACCCGTTCGGAATGTTCGCCGTGCCACGCGAACAGGTGTCGCGCATCCACGCGAGTAGCGGCACCACCGGCCGTCCGACCGTCGTCGGGTACACGGCAGAAGACATACGCACGTGGTCGACGGTGGTGGCACGTTCGATCCGCGCGAGCGGCGGACGTCGGGGCGACAAGGTGCACGTCGCGTATGGGTACGGCCTGTTCACCGGCGGCCTGGGTGCGCACTACGGGGCGGAGGCACTCGGTTGCACGGTGATCCCGGTGTCGGGCGGCATGACCGAGCGTCAGGTCACGCTGATCCGCGATTTCGAACCGGACGTGATCATGGTGACGCCGTCGTACATGCTGGCCGTGGTCGACGAGATGGAACGGCAGGGCATCGACCCGCGTAACACGTCCTTGCAGGTCGGTATCTTCGGTGCCGAGCCGTGGACGAATGACATGCGTCTCGAGATGGAGCAGCGTCTCGACATGCACGCGGTCGACATCTACGGGCTGTCCGAGGTCATGGGGCCCGGCGTGGCGAACGAGTGCGTCGAGACCAAGGACGGGCTGCACATCTGGGAGGACCACTTCTACCCCGAAGTGATCGATCCGCTCACCGGTGAGGTGCTTCCGGAGGGCGCGGAGGGCGAGCTCGTCTTCACCTCGCTCACCAAGCAGGCGATGCCCGTTGTGCGCTATCGCACCCGTGACCTGACCCGGCTGCTCCCCGGCACCGCGCGCACGATGCGGCGGATGGAGAAGATCACCGGACGTACCGACGACATGATCATTCTGCGTGGGGTGAACCTGTTCCCCACACAGATCGAGGAACTGATCCTCCGCACGCCGGCGCTTGCGCCGCACTTCCAGTGCGTGCTGTCGCGCAGCGGACGCCTGGACGAGATGACGGTGCGCGTTGAGCGGCGTCCCGATGTGAGCGGTGCCGATGCGACTGCGGCCGGTGCCCAGCTGCGGACGCTGGTGAAGAACACGATCGGGGTCAGCGTCACCGTCGACGTGCTCGACCCCGAAGGCGTGGAGCGATCCATGGGCAAGATGCGCCGCATCGTCGACGAACGGGCGAGGTAGGGCGCTTCCCCCGCGCGCTTGCAGGTGGGATAGTCCGAAAAGCCGGGTTCGATCCAAGGGGGATCTCATGCGCCGACTGCCTGTCGTCCTGCTTGCTGTGCTCGCCACCGTCCTCGCCCTGAGCACGGCTGCCACGGCATTCCCGCCTCGGGCGGTGCTGACCCACCAGGGGCAGGTCACGCGACAGGGCATCGCCAGCCGGGCCGGCTCCGAGACCGACACCGTGGTCGAGCCGGACGTCGCGGTCGACCCGCTCAATGCCAACATCGCGGTGGCGGCCGCGCACGACTCGCGGTATGCCGACGGAGGCGCGGTCGACATCTCGGTGGCGTGGACGGCCGACGGGGGAGCGACGTGGCACCACAAGCCCGTCCGCGGAATCACCAAGGCTGCCGGCGGACCGTGGGACCGAGCGTCCGACCCTGTGGTCGCTTTCGGGCCTGACGGCACCGTCTACCTTTCGGTTTTAGCAATCTCGCTGAACTGTCCGTCCGCTGTCGTTGTGCTGCGGTCGACCGACGGTGGCCAGACGTGGAGCAAGCCCGTCAACGCGCATAAGAGCACGTCGTGCAACTACTCCGACGACAAGAACTGGCTCGTGGTCGACACGTCCAGATCGAGCCCGCACTACGGCCGGCTGTACCAGTTCTGGACGCCGTTCATCTCCACCGCGAAGGCCTTCATCGGCGACCCGCAGGTGGTGCGGTGGTCCGACGACAAGGGCCGGACCTGGAGCGCGACGCGGAACATCATTCCCCGCGACCACGGATCGCAGAACTCGCAGCCGATGATCCTGCCGAACGGCACGATCGTCGACACGTTCTATGACTACGGCGCGGGACAGAGGGCGCCGGACTTCGTCGGTGGCGGGGCCGGCTATCGGCACCGGGCCGACCTAGTGTCCCGGGCAACGATCAATGCGGCAGGACCGATCGACGTGTCGATCTCGTCCGACGGCGGCAAGACGTGGTCCGCGGAACGAGAGGTTGTCAACAATGCGGGCGGTTATGCCAAGGGCGTGCGGTGCTGCCTGTTTGCCGCGGACATCGACCGGGTCACGCACAAGATGTACATCGCCTACGAGGGCGGCGTCGGCAACACCGATCCCGTGTACGAGGTGTTCTCGAGCAACGGGCGGCAGTGGTCGTCACCCATCCAGGTGTCGCGCGGGGACGTGAGCGGCGTGCAGCGCGTCAACGTCGATGTCGTGGCGCGCGGCGGCACGGTGTACATCGGGTACGGCAAGCGCACTGACGCCGCACAAAGCGGTGGGTTCGTGCAGCAGCAGGTGTCGACGTCGACCGACGGCGGACGGAGGTTCGGCGCGGCGGTGTCGATCGGGCCGCGCTCGGCGCTCAAGTACGCCGCGCGGGCCGACGGGTACTTCCCCGGCGACTACATCGGGGAAGCGATCGCGCCGGGACGCGTCTACATGGTCTGGGCGGTCTCGTCCAAGCCGCCGCCGTACTCGTCGTCCAAGTACCACCAGGTGATCTACGGAGCGACCCTGCGGCCGTAGGCCTCTCTTGGTTGGAATGGTTGTCACGTCACTACGCTGGGTCGAGTGGCGGACACGAAACGGGCGGCTCCCGCCACCGAAGCGACCTCTCCCGCGCGGGCGCGGCTGGAACTTCTGATCGTCGGGCTGGGCGCGCTGATGGTGTCGCTGTCGCAGTCGGTGCTGGTTCCGGTGCTGCCGATCCTGCCGGAGCGCCTGCACACGTCCGCGGGCAACGTCGAGTGGCTGCTGACGGCGACTTTGCTCGTGGGCGCGGTTGCCGTCCCGGTCTTCGGCCGGCTGGGAGACATGTACGGCAAGCGGCGGATGCTGCTGGTGGCGTTGGCGGCGCTGACGGTGGGGTCGTTGCTCGACGCCGTGACGGACAACCTCGAGGTGCTGATCATCGGACGGGCGATCCAGGGAGCCTCGCTGGCGGGGATCCCACTCGGGATCAGCCTGCTCGCCTCGTTGTTGCCCCGTGCCCGGGTGCCGGCCGCGATAGCCCTGATCAGCGCCATGCTCGGGGTGGGTGGATCGCTGGGTCTGCCGCTGGCCGGTCTGGTCGCCGAGCACGCCGACTACCACGTGCTGTTCTGGATCACGACTGTTGCCGGGCTGGTGGCAGTCCTGGCGACGGTGTTCGTCGTGCCGGAGAGTCCGAACCGGGCCGGCGGACGCATCGACGTGATCGGCACGATCATCCTGTCGCTCGGGCTGGTTTCGCTGTTGCTGCCGCTGGCGCAGGGCAGAAGCTGGGGCTGGACGTCGCTGCGCACGATCGGCCTGCTCGTGCTGGCCGTCGTGATGCTCGTGGTGTTCGTCGCGTACGAGCGCGGGTTGAGTGCACCATTGGTCGACATCCGCGCGACGAGCCGGCGCCCGATCGTGCTGACGAATGTCTCGTCTGTGCTGTTCGGCTTCGCCTTGTTCGCCAGCTTCATCGGGACGGCGTCGTACGTGGAAGCTCCTTCAGCGACCGGGTACGGCTTCGACGCGTCGATCGTGGTCGGCGGCTTGTGCTTGTTGCCCAGCGGACTGCTGATGCTTGCCCTGTCGCCGGTGGCGGCGCGGTTGATCCATCGGTGGGGCGCGCATCGCACGCTCGCCTTCGGCGCGCTCGTCCTTGCCATCGGCTGGATCAGTCGGATCGTGCTGACTGATTCGTTATGGCAGATCGTTGTGGGGACGACGATCGTCGGCGCTGCGACCGGGGTGGGGTACGCCGCGATGCCGGCGCTGATCAACCGCAACACGCCGCCGTCGGAGATCTCGGCGGCCAACGGACTCAACTCGCTGGCGCGCGCGTTCGGCAGCAGCCTGGCGAGCGCGATCGGCGGCGGGCTGCTCGCGGTGAGCACCGTGGTCGTCGGCGGCGTCGCTCTGCCGACGCTCGGTGCCTACCGGGCGCTGTTCGTGGCGTGCGCGGTGTCGGCCGTGCTTGCCGGGGTTGCAGCGTTGTTCATCCCGCACGAGGCAGATCCTGCGTCGTGACGTTTCCGTCGAGGGTGTGGTCGACCGGGTGGGTGGTGGGATCGACGCGGTGGTGTCGTCCGGTCGGGCTGGTCCAGGTGTAGGAGCCGTCGGGGTCGGGGTGGATGGTCCAGTCGGTGCCATGTTTGGTGTGGTCGTGTCGGCAGCACAGGGGGACGGTGTTGGCGGCGTTGGTGGGTCCGCCGTGGGCCCAGGCGAGCCGCCCCGGTGTTTCCGGAGGCTTCGTTTGGTGTCGCCCGGCCTCGACGAGGCCGGCTCGGTAACGGCAGCGCAGATCTTCGACCTGGACCGGGGTGGGTTCGCCACCAAAGCCGAGGCCCGCAAGGTCGTGCTCGCCCGGTGCCACCAGTCCTAGAACACTCGACGACGACACAGCAGCGCAGCGATGCTCGCTCCCGCCGAGTCCGAAAACATCACCGCTGAACAACCGGCAGCGGCACAACGGAACCCTTCACGATCTTGGGGGAATCCCATCACTCCTGCGGCGATCCCGTGGTTGTCGCCGCGAAACGACAATCGGCAAGCTAGTCGGACATGTGATCAACGCACCTCCGCACCCGACGCCGAGCTTGATCATCGCGATCAGAGCCTCACGCCGGCTGATCAGCCGTCACCGGCACGGCGGCCAGCTGCGGCGCGACCAGCAACGTCCCGAGCGCCCCGACCAAACACGGCAGCGCCGACAGATGCGCACCCGCCGCAACCAGCGATCCCGCAAGCGCGCTCCCGCCCGTCACGCCCAGTCCCAACGCCGTCGACTGCCAGCCGAACGACTCGGCCGTGCCACCCGCCCGCCGCGACATCGCGGTCGACAGCAGCGCAAGCGTCGGTGTGATTCCCAGCCCGAGCACGACCAACCCCACCCCGGCAACAATCAGCGACGACGGTACGAGCAACACCGCCGCACCAACGATCTGCAGCGACAGCGCGACGTATGCCGACACCGATCGTCGCATCGCAACGAGCGCACCGACCAAGGTGCCGATCGTCGCCACCGTTGCGAGCGGCCCAGCGAAGCCCGGATGCCCGGCCGAGAGAGCCAACGCCGGCCCGACCACCTCGATCGACCCCGTCACCGCGCCGACGAGGGCAGTGCCGATCAAGAGACTCAAGTACCGCGCACCCCCACGCGGACCCACAGGCACCGATACGCACACCAGCCCGAACGCGATAGTGCACACCGCAGACACCGATGCAACGACGAGCATCGCCGCCGTCGGCGTCCAGGCCACTTGTACGACCGTGAACAGGACGGGCGCGATCAACACGCTCAGCGTCTGCAACATCGTGATCGTCGCGAACACCCGCGGCACCGATGAAGCCGGTCGACCGACCGGCCACGCCGCACGCATCTGCGTCGCGATCGGCGGCAACGTCAGGCCGGCGAAGAACGCCGCCACCACGAACAGTACGGCTAGCCGTTGATGGGCGACCACCGCCAGCAGCCCATAGAACACCCCGTGCCCGACTCCGCACGCGACGATCACCGAAGCCGCCGAGAACCGGTCCAGCGCGCGGCCTTGAGCCGGACGCCCCACAGACATCCCGAGTGCGTACGCAGCAACCGCTACCGCCCCCGTGGTCACCGAAAAGCCCACGGAGTGCGCGACCAACAGCAGCGCAAGGCCGATGACGCCCTGCGTCAGCTGCGCGAGCGTCCCCAGCGCTGCCTCGAGTCCGAACTTGCGGATCAATCGAGCGCTGCCGCGATGATCTCCTTGGCCTCGGACTGGATCTGGGCGAGGTGATCAGGTCCCCTGAACGACTCGGCGTACAGCTTGTAGACGTCTTCCGTGCCGGACGGACGGGCCGCGAACCACGCGTTCTCGGTGACGACCTTCAGCCCACCGATCGGCGCGCCGTTGCCGGGCGCGGACGTCAACTTGTCGACGATCTTGTCGCCGGCGAGCGTGTCCGCCTGCACATCGTCGGGCGACAGCTTGCCGAGCGCGGCTTTCTGCGAACGCGACGCCGGCGAATCGATGCGTGCGTACGCCGGATCGCCGTGTTCCGACACGAGTTCCTGGTACAGCTGCGACGGCGACGAACCGGTGGCAGCGATGATCTCGGACGCGAGCAGGCACAGGATGATCCCGTCCTTGTCGGTCGTCCACGCCGACCCGTCCCGTTGCAGGAACGACGCACCCGCAGACTCCTCGCCGCCGAAGGCGACCGATCCGTCGAGCAATCCGGGCACGAACCACTTGAACCCGACCGGCACCTCGAGCAACGTACGTCCGAGCGACGCAGCGACCAGATCGATCATCGACGAACTGACGAGCGTCTTTCCGACCGCCGCATCCACCGGCCAGTCCGGGCGGTGCGCATACAAGTAGCCGATGGCGACGGACAAGTAGTGGTTCGGATTCATCAGGCCGCCGTCCGGCGTGACGATGCCGTGCCGGTCCGAGTCGGTGTCGTTGCCGGTCGCCACGTCGAAGTCGTTCTGACGGGCGATGAGCGAGGCCATCGCGTACGGCGACGAGCAGTCCATCCGGATCTTCCCGTCCCAGTCGAGCGTCATGAACCGGAACGTCTTGTCCACCAACGGATTCACGACATCCAGCTGCAAGCCGTACCGCGACCCGATCTCACCCCAGTACTCCACCGACGCACCGCCGAGGGGATCGGCTCCTATGTGCACGCCCGCCGCCCGAATCGCCTCCATATCGACGACCTGCGGCAGCGCCGAGACATACGCGTCGAGGAAGTCGTACTTCTCCACAGCGTCGCGAGCGCGCGAGTATGGCACCCGCCGCACGTCGCCAAGGCCGTCCGCAAGGATCTCGTTCGCGCGGTCCTGGATCCACTTGGTGATCTCGGTGTCGGCCGGGCCGCCGTTCGGCGGGTTGTACTTGAACCCGCCGTCCGAGGGAGGGTTGTGCGAGGGCGTGACGACGACTCCGTCCGCGCTGTGCGCAGCGCCGGACGCGTTGTGGGCGAGAATCGCCCGCGACACGGAAGGTGTCGGCGTGTAGCCGCCGCGGGCATCGACCAGCACGGTGACGTCGTTGGCCACGAACACTTCCAGCGCCGACACCGTCGCCGGTGCCGACAGCGCGTGCGTGTCCGCCCCGAGGAACAGCGGCCCGTCGATGTTGTTCTGTGCGCGGTACTCGCAGATCGCCTGGCTCGTGGCGGCGATATGGTCCTCGTTGAACGTCACCGACAGCGCCGACCCGCGATGCCCCGACGTCCCGAAGGAAACCTGCTGTTCGGGACGGGACACGTCCGGATGTTCCGAGTAGTACGCGGTCACGAGGTCCGCGATGTCGACGAGATCTTCTGGACGGGCGGGCTGCCCCGCGCGCGGATCGGCCATACAGCCATCCTGTCACCAGCCACCCCACGAAATCGCCTGGAGAACGTAGCGATTCCGCGGGGAACCCCGGCTAGTACGGTCCGACTATGCAGTCCACCGAGCAGGCGAGCCAGTCCACCGCCGTCGGCATCGCCGCCGCTGTCCGGGCGGGGGAGCTGACCGCACGCGCCGCGGTCGAGTCGGTACTGGCGCGCATCGCCGAGCGGGACGCGCGGATCGGCGCCTTCCAGGTCGTGCGCACCGAGGCCGCACTGCGCGAGGCCGACGCGGTCGACCAGCGCGCCGACCGCTTCTCGTTGCCACTCGCGGGCGTGCCGATCCCGATCAAGGACAACGTCGCGGTCAGCGGCGAGCCGATGCGCCTCGGCTCGGCCGGATCCGTTGACACGCCGAACGAGTTCGACCACGAGATCGTCCGCCGGCTTCGCCGCGCCGGCGCGGTCGTCGTCGGGCTCACCCGGGTGCCGGAGCTGTGTGTCTACGGCGCGACCGACTCCGGCTTCGGGATCACCCGCAACCCGTGGAACCTCGACCGCACCCCGGGCGGCTCGTCCGGCGGCGCCGCCGCAGCCGTCGCGGCCGGCATGGTCGTCGCCGCCCACGGCAACGACGGCATGGGCTCGATCCGGATCCCGGCCGCCTGCTGTGGCCTGGTGGGCATCAAGCCCGGTCTCGGCGTCGTCCCGTCCGATCTCGGCAACGGTTCGTGGTTCGACATGTCCGAGAACGGGCCGCTCGCCACGACGGTCGCCGACTGCGCGCTGCTGCTGTCGGTGATGGCTGCCCGTCCCGAACTCGCCGAACCCGCCGTACCGGGCCCGTTGCGCATCGCGGTCTCCGCGCGGAACCCGATCCAGGGCTTCCCGGTCGACAAGTCGTGGGCCGAGGCCGCCCGCACAGCCGGTGCCGTGCTGCGCGAGAGCGGGCACACGGTGCGCCAGGCCAATCCGTCCTACGGCCAACGGCTGGGACCCATGTCGTTGGCCCGCTGGATGGCCGGCACCGAATTGGACGCCCGGCAGCTGGCCCACCGAGAGCGGATCGCACGGCGCACCAGCCGGCACGCCGCGGCGGGTCGGCTCGTGCTGCGCGCCGGGTACCCGAAGGACAAGGGCCGCGAGCTGTGGCGGCGCCGAGCCGAGGCGTTCTTCGCCGAGCACGACGTCCTGGTCACCCCGGGCCTGGCGCAGTCACCGATCCGGTCGAGCGCCTGGTCCCAGCGCGGCTGGCTGGTCAACCTGCTGGCCAACGTGCGCTTCGCGCCGTTCGCCATGCCCTGGAACGTGGCCGGGTGGCCCGCGATCACCGTCCCCACCGGCATCGGCGCCGACGGCATGCCCCGCGCCGCACAGCTCGTCGGCCGTCCGGGCAGCGAGGCGATCCTGCTGGGTCTGGCCGCGCAGCTCGAGCAGCGCCGCCCCTGGCAGCGGACTGCCTACTAGGAGATGTCCGGATCGAGATCGAGCGGGGCCACCTCGTCGACCACGACGGCATCGACCACCCGGTCGTCGGGACGGGCGGGCGGTCGTACTCGCTGCGGCAGCGGCACAGACCGCAGCGTGTGCAGCCGGACGTCGGCGTGCACCGCCATCCGGTCGAGCTCGCGCTGCAGCGTTTTGTACACCTGGTCGTAGACGAGCTTGCGGGTCAGCCCGGGCGCCAGGGTGCCGGCGAGGCCTGCCAGCCGACCCGCTCGGGTGCTCGCGAGCTCGAGCGGGTTGAGCACCTCGATCGTGATCAGCCGCCGTCCCCGCTCACCGACACCGGGCGGACGCGGCGCCTCGAACACCTCGACGCTGTCGTCCGCGGACGGCCGGGACCGTACGTGTCGGACGATCAGCGCCGCTGCCGTCACGAGATTTGTCACCAACAAGACGATGACGAGGGCGAGCACCGCTCCGACGCTACGTCACCCGGGGTCGGTGTGGTCAGGACGTTCCGGTGATGTCCAGGTGACCGGCCCGCGCCGCGATCACCCCGGCCTGGAACCGGCTCGTGGCGCCCACCTGCGCCATGTAGTCGGCGATCTGGCGGCGGCAGGTGCGCACCGAGATCGACAGCCGGCGCGAGATCGCTTCGTCCTTCTCGCCCTCGGCCATCAGGCGCAGGATCGCTGCCCGGGTCTGGTCGAGCTCGGCCGCGTCGCTTTGCCGCGACATGGCTTCCTCGAAAGTTTGCGACTCGGCCCAGAGCTGCTCGAAGGTCGAGATGACCCAGGCCACGACATTCGGCTCGTGCACGACCGCGAGCCCGGCCTGGTTCGCGTCGTTGGTGGGCAGCGGCAGCAGCGCCACCTCGCGGTCGATCACCAGGCTGCGGCCGGGGACGGAGGTGGCGAACCGGATCCGCGCCCCGTTGTCGGCGAGTTCGGTCAGATAGCTGCGGGTGTGGCGATCGCGCAGCGCGATGTGCTGGTAGACCAGCCGACTGCGGATGCCCCGGCGCGCCGAGTACAGGTTCGCGATGCGGGTGCGGCTGTCGATGCGGGTCTTGGGCAGCCGTCCGGGGGCGACCGAGAGCAGCTCGTCACGGCATCGGTCGGCGTAGTGCATCAGCACGTTGCCCATCTGGTTCTGGTCCGCGACGACCTCGACGGACGGGACGACGTCCTTGACCGCCGACAGGGTGTCGTTCCAGTCGACCACCAGACGCCGGATCGCATTGCGGCGCGTTTCCACCGAAGCGCGCCGTACCCCGAGCTCGAGATCCTCGGCGCCCAGCACGATCGCCTCGGCGAGCATCGGGCTCACCGCGGTGATCCGGTCGCTGTCGTCGAGCCGGAACAGGCTCATCTCGCTCATCCGGCGCAGCGGCTTGTCCAGCTCCGCGACGTCCTGGTCCAGAGTCTCGGCGAGTTCGCTGATCGTCGAGCCCGGCATGCGCAGGGCGGCGCGGTACAAGGCGATCTCGGCCTGACCGAATTCGTCCGTTTCGCCCATGTTGCCATCCGTATTAAAACTTGTCAGGCAGCTACCTGCCACCTTCAGGGTTTGTCAGGACCTCGACGAGATTGAATCCTAGTTGTAAGGCATGATTGAGTTGCATTAACGGCGCCCATCGCCGCGCGTCGATCGTTGCTGTCCGTAGACCAAACGGCCATAAACCGCATCAAAAGGGGACAAGCAAATGAATACGATCCTTCGCCGTGCGATCGCCCTCGTGGCACTCGCGGTCGGCATCGGGGTCGCTGCTGGGACCGCTCCGGCGGATGCCGCCACCACGCACTCGATTCGCTCCAGCGCCACGCACGTCGTTGCTCACCCGCAGCACGCCACCGGCGGCGTCAGGAGCGCCCAAGACTGGTGGTTCTGACCGCCGTTGCCGGCACCTGAACAAGGCCGCCTGTCGGCTGTAGTCCTGGCAGCCGACAGGGAACTCCCGATCCCGCTTCGCTCCGTGTCCGTCGGCACGGGACGGGGCGGGATCGGTGCTGTTCGGACCAGATTCCTGGCTCACTAGCCTCAGCGGTATGCAGCACATCCACACCGGCAAGGTGCGCGAGCTCTACCGACTCGACGACGGCCGGTTGCTCATGGTCGCCAGCGACCGGATCTCGGCCTTCGACTACGTGCTCGACTCGCCGATCCCCGACAAGGGCCGGATCCTCACGGCGATGTCGGTGTGGTGGTTCGGCCAGTTGGACGGCCTGGTCGCCAACCATCTGGACAGCTACGACGACCCCGCGATCCCGGCCCGATGGCGTGGCCGGGCGATCATCTGCAAGTCCCTGGAGATGCTGCCGGTGGAGGCGGTCGCCCGCGGCTACCTGACCGGGTCCGGACTGCTCGACTACCGCGCGTCCGGCGCGGTGTGCGGCAATCCGCTGCCGCCGGGCCTGCGCGACGGCGACAAGCTGCCCGAGCCGATCTTCACCCCGGCGACGAAGGCCGCGCTCGGCGAGCACGACGAGAACGTGTCCTTCGAGGCCGTCGCCCGGACGGTCGGTGCCGACGCCGCCGAGCAGGTGCGCAAGCTGACCCTCGCGATCTACGGGCACGCGAGCGCGCTCGCTGCCGAGCGCGGCATCATCCTGGCCGACACGAAGTTGGAGTTCGGCCGCGACGAGTCCGGCGAACTCGTGCTCGGCGACGAAGTGCTCACCCCGGACTCGTCCCGGTTCTGGCCCGCCGACCAATGGCAGCCGGGCCACCCGCAGCCGAGCTTCGACAAGCAGTACGTGCGCAACTGGCTGCTCTCGGCCGAATCCGGCTGGGACCGCGACTCTGGCCGGCCGCCGCCGCCGCTGCCGGACGACGTCGTCGCGCAGACGCGCGAGCGCTACGTGCAGGCCTACGAGCGGCTGACCGGGCGCAGCTTCGCCGACTGGCCGGGCTCGTCCGGATGATCGGCGCCCATGTCCAGGCACTGCTCGCCGAAGTGGCTCGCCACCTTCTCCCCGATCCTGGTCAGGGCGGCGAGGTCGGCGTCGTCCAGTAGGTCGATCAAGTGGGTGCGCACCGACTCGACGTGGCCGGGCGCGGCGGCGCGGATCGCGTCCCAGCCGTCCTCGGTCAGCTCGACGTAGGCGGCGCGAAGGTCCTCGGTGCACTCGGCGCGGGTGACCAGGCCGCGCTGCTCCATCCGGGTCACATGGTGCGAGAGCCGACTCGGTGACCATTGCATGCGGGTGGCGAGTTCGGTGAGCCGGCGGCGGTGGCCGACCGACTCGGACAGCGACGACAGCACCAGGTAGTCGGGCATCGAGAGCCCGCTGTCGCGCGCCAGCTCACGCGCGATGGCCGAGTCGGCGAGCAGCGCCATGCGGCGGTACGCCCGCCAGGCACGCTGCTCTTCGGTGCTCAACCATCTCGTCACGTGACACAGGATACCGAAGGTTTGCGTAACGCGTGACACGTCAACAAAGCACACTTTTGGCGGCCAACCGCGCTATTTGACGCTTGGCCGCCAAAACCGGCTCGCACGTCCGGGGACGGGCAGGCCCTAGGCTCAACACCATGGCCCGTGTGATCGTCGACGTCGTTCTGAAGCCTGAGATCCTCGACCCGCAGGGCCAGGCGATCGTCGGGGCGCTCGCACGCCTGGGCATCGACGGCGTCGCCGACGTGCGGCAGGGCAAGCACTTCGAACTCGAGGTCGACGAGTCGGTCGACGACGAGACCGTGGCCAAACTCGCGGACACGCTTCTGGCCAACCCGGTGATCGAGAACTTCACCATCCGGCGCTGAGGTCCGACGCCAGGTGAACTCCCGGTAGATTGGCGGCGTGCCGGTGCGAGTTGGTGTAGTGACATTTCCCGGCAGCCTCGACGACCGCGACGCCGCCCGAGCCGTTCGTCGGGCCGGTGCAGAAGCGATCGCGCTGTGGCACGCCGATCCGTCCTTGCACGACGTCGACGCGGTGGTGCTGCCCGGTGGGTTCAGTTACGGCGACTACTTGCGCGCCGGCGCGATCGCCCGGTTCGCCCCCGTCATGGAGTCGGTGATCGCCGCGGCCAAGGACGGCCTGCCGGTGCTCGGTATCTGCAACGGCTTCCAAGTCCTCTGCGAGTCGCACCTGCTGCCCGGTGCGCTGGTCGGCAACGCCGGGCGCAAGTTCGTCTGCCGCGCGCAGGAGCTCGTCGTAGAGAACACCGCGACGGCCTGGACGTCGGGCTTCGACCAGGGTCAGCACATCGTCATCCCGATCAAGAACATGGACGGCATGTTCGTCGCCGACGAGCGCACCCTCGACAAGCTCGACGGAGAGGGCCGCGTCGTCGTGCGCTACGCCGAGCGCAACCCCAACGGCAGCTACCGCGACATCGCCGGCATCACCAACAAGGCGGGCAACGTGGTTGGCTTGATGCCCCACCCCGAGCACGCGATCGACGAGCTCACCGGCACCGGGACGGACGGCGTCGGCTTCTTCCTCAGCCTCACCGGAGTTTCTGCATGAGCGACGCTTGCGGAACGAATCAAAGATGTCGTCCGCGCCGCCGGGCGCGGTTGGTGGCGCCGACCGGCCCGAGCACAGCGAGCGGCCACGAGGCGACGGCATGACCGACACGGTCCAGAACGCCGAGGCCACGCCCGACCAGCCGCAGCCGGCCAAGGAGCTCGGACTCGCCGAGGCCGAGTACCGGCAGATCCGCGAGATCCTCGGCCGCCGGCCGACCAGCTCCGAGTTGGCGATCTACAGCGTGATGTGGTCCGAGCACTGCTCGTACAAGTCGTCGAAGATCCACCTGCGCCAGTTCGGCGAGAAGGCGCCGGCCACCGACGCGTTGCTCGTCGGGATGGGTGAGAACGCGGGCGTCGTCGACGCGGGCGACGGCTGGGCGGTCACCTTCAAGATCGAGTCGCACAACCACCCGTCCTACGTCGAGCCGTACCAGGGCGCGGCGACCGGCGTCGGCGGCATCGTCCGCGACATCCTGACCATGGGCGCGCGTCCGGTCGCGGTGATGGACTCGCTGCGCTTCGGCAAGGTCAGCGCCCCCGACACCGCCCGCGTGCTGCCGGGCGTGGTGGCGGGCATCGGTGGGTACGGCAACTGCCTCGGCCTGCCGAACATCGGCGGCGAGGTGGCCTTCGACGAGTGCTACACCGGCAACCCGCTGGTGAACGCGCTGTGCGTCGGCGTGATGCGCACCGACGGGATCAAGCTCGCCAAGGCCGACGGTCCCGGCAACAAGGTGGTGCTGTTCGGGGCGCGGACGGGCGGTGACGGCATCGGCGGCGCGTCGGTGCTGGCCAGCGCCACCTTCGACGACTCGAAGCCTTCCAAACGCCCGTCCGTGCAGGTGGGCGACCCGTTCGCCGAGAAGGTGCTCATCGAGTGCTGCCTCGAGATCTTCGCCGCGGACCTCGTCGTCGGAATCCAGGACCTCGGCGCGGCCGGGCTGTCCTGCGCGACCACCGAACTCGCCGCGGCGGGGACGGGCGGCATGGACGTCGACCTGGACGTGGTGCCGCTGCGCGACCCGACGCTCGCTCCCGAGGAGATCCTCATGAGCGAGTCGCAGGAACGCATGATGGCGGTGGTCAGCCCCGACAAGCTCGACGACTTCCTCGCCGTGTGCGACAAGTGGGACGTGACGGCCACCGTGATCGGGACCGTGACCGACACCGGGCGGCTGCGGATGACCTGGCGCGGCGAGCAGATCGTCGACATCCCGCCGCGTACCGCCGCGCACGAGGGGCCGGTCTACCGACGTCCCGTCGAGCGCCCGCTGGATCAAGGCATCTTGAACGAGCACGACGGGCACAACCTCCCGCGCCCGCGCAACGGTCGCGAACTCGGCCAGACCTTGCTGCGAATGGTCTCCTCGGCCAACCTCGCGGACAAGTCGTGGGTCACCGACCAGTACGACCGGTTCGTGCTCGGCAACACCGTGCTCGCCCAGCCCGACGACGCCGGCATGATCCGCGTGGACGAGTCGACCACGCGCGGCATCGCGCTGTCGGTCGACGGCAACAGCCGGTACACCCGGCTCGATCCGTACCACGGCGCACAGCTCGCGCTCGCCGAGGCGTATCGCAACGTGGCGGCCAGCGGCGCACGTCCACTGGCGGTGACCAACTGCTTGAACTTCGGCTCGCCGGAGGACCCGGCGGTCATGTGGCAGTTCGCCGAGGCGGTGCGCGGACTCGCCGACGGCTGCCTCGAGCTGGGCACCCCGGTGACCGGCGGCAACGTCAGCTTCTACAACCAGACGGGCCACACGCCGATCCTGCCGACGCCGGTGATCGGGGTGCTCGGCGTGATCGACGACGTGGCGCAGCGGATCCCGTCGGGCTTCGTCAACGACAACGGGCAGATCTTCCTGTTGGGCGAGACGCGCGACGAGTTCGGTGGTTCGGCGTGGGCCGACGCCGAGCACGGCTTCCTCGGCGGGCTGCCGCCGCGGGTCGACCTGGATCGCGAGAAGGTGCTGGCCGACGTCCTGATCGAAGCGGGCCGGGCGGGCCTGGTCGAGTCGGCGCACGACCTGTCCGAAGGTGGGCTGGGCCAGGCGCTGGTCGAGTCCTGCATCCTCGGCGGGGTCGGGGCTCGGATCGAGCTGCCGGCGGGGCTGGATCCGTTCGTCGCGCTGTTCAGCGAGTCGGCCGGACGTGCGCTGGTATCGGTGCCGCGGACGTCGGCCGGACGGTTCACCGAATTGTGCGAGCAGCGCGCGCTGCCCTGCACGCGGCTCGGCGTCGTGGACGTGCTCGAGATCCACCTGCAGGTCGAGGGGCAGTTCTCGCTCCCGATCCGCGAGCTGCGCACCGCGTGGTGGGCGGCGCTGCGGCAACGCTTCGAATAACTCGAATGACCCGATGAGGCTCGCGCGCGAGATCGAGGCGTACAACGCGCAGGCGGTGGCGGTCGCCGACTGGTTGGGGTCGTCGTACGAGCCGGATGCGCCGACCGTGCTGTCCGGCTGGACGCTGCACACCCTTGTCGGCCACCTGGTCGGTAATAAGGACGGCCTGCAGACCTATCTCGCCATTGCGTCACCCGGGCCGGCCATGCCGGTCGCGGCCTACGTCCAGGCCTATGCGCCGGCCGCCGCGGACATCACGGCGGCCAGTTACGCGGTGGCGGCCGACCTTGGCCCGGCCGACCTGCTGGACAGGCTGCGCACGCCGGTCGCGGTGCCGTCGCTGGCGGACACCGCAGTTGTGGCCGGACCCCGTGGCGCTATCAGCGCGCTCGATTTCGCCCGCACCCGCGTGGTCGACCTGGTGGTGCACTGCGACGACCTGTCCCGCTCGTTCCCGTCGCGTCCGCCGGTGCCGCTGCTGCGACCGGCCTTGGCAACGACGGTGCGTACGCTCGCCGAGATCCTGGCCGCGCAGGCGCCCGGACGCTCGGTCGAGGTGCGGGTGCCGCCGTTCGTGGCCGTCCAGGCGGTCGCCGGGCCACGACACACGCGCGGCACTCCGCCCAACATCGTCGAGACCGACCCCGCCACGTGGCTGCGGGTGGCGACGGGGCGCACGCCGTTCGCCGACGCGGTCGCGAACGGAGCCATCCGGGCCAGCGGCAACCGCAGCGACCTGACGGATTACCTCCCCGTCCTGGCCTGAGTTGGCCCCGTAGCAGGGCGACACGCCGCGCGACACCCTGCTGCGAGGCCAAGCCGGGACCGTCCCGGCCGCCACGTACCATGAACGTGTGGCGGCCCGAGGCGACGGACGACTTAACCACGACATCGACCCCCACGAGAAGCGACCGCAGGACGCCTGCGGAGTCTTCGGGGTCTGGGCCAACGGCGAGCAGGTAGCCAAGCTCACCTATTTCGGCCTTTACGCGTTGCAGCACCGCGGCCAGGAGGCCGCCGGCATCGCCGTGAGCGACGGCAGCGCGTTGCTGGTCTACAAGGATCTCGGTCTGGTCAGCCAGGTCTTCGACGAGTCGACGTTGGCCACCCTGCAGGGTCACCTCGCGATCGGGCACACCCGCTACAGCACGACCGGCTCGACCACGTGGGAGAACGCCCAGCCGAGCTTTCGCACCACGCCGGCCGGCACCGGGCTGGCGCTCGGCCACAACGGCAACCTGGTCAACACCCTCGACCTGTTCACCGAGGCCCGCGCCGCCGGCGCGCTCCGGCAGGACACGATGTCGGCCACGACCGACTCCGACCTGCTGACCGCGCTGCTCGCCGCCCGTCCCGACGTGAGTGTCGAGCAGGCCGCGATGGAGGTGCTGCCGAAGTTGCGCGGGGCCTTCTCGCTCGTGTTCATGGACGAGCACACGCTCTACGCCGCCCGCGACGCGCAGGGGGTGCGCCCGCTCGTCCTCGGCCGGCTCGAGCGCGGGTGGGTCGTGACGTCCGAGACCGCCGCCCTGGACATCGTCGGCGCCAGTTTCGTCCGCGAGATCGAGCCCGGCGAGCTGGTCGCGATCGACGAGGACGGCCTGCGCAGCCAGCACTTCGCCAACGCCGCGCCCAAGGGCTGCCTGTTCGAGTACGTCTACCTCGCCCGTCCCGACAGTGCGATCGCCGGCCGCAACATCCACTCGGCCCGCGTCGAGATCGGCCGTCGGCTGGCCAAGGAGCACCCGGCCGACGCCGACCTGGTCATCCCCGTCCCGGAGTCGGGCACGCCCGCCGCGATCGGTTACGCCGAGGCGTCCGGCATCCCGTACGGCACCGGGCTGGTCAAGAACGCCTACGTCGGACGCACGTTCATCCAGCCGTCGCAGACCATCCGCCAGCTCGGCATCCGGCTCAAGCTCAATCCGCTGCGCGACATCATCCGCGGCAAGCGCTTGGTCGTCGTCGACGACTCGATCGTGCGGGGTAACACCCAGCGCGCGCTCGTCCGCATGCTCCGCGAGGCCGGCGCTTACGAGGTGCACGTGCGTATCTCGTCGCCGCCGGTGAAGTGGCCGTGCTTCTACGGCATGGACTTCGGCACCAACGCCGAGCTGATCGCGAACAGCCTCGACACCGAGGGCATCCGGGCGTCGATCGGTGCCGACTCACTCGGCTACATCTCGCTCGAAGGGACGGTCGCGGCGAGCGAGCAGCCCTACAGCCGGATGTGTTGCGCCTGCTTCGACGGCAAGTACCCGATCGAGCTGCCGGACCTGGTCGGCAAGCACATCCTCGAAGGCATCGAGCGAAGCGTCAGCAGCCGCGAGCCCGAGCACGAGGCGGGGTACAACGCGGGCGACGCACTGTCCCGACCGTGAATACCACCCCACGAAATCGCTCCGCAGAAAGCAGTCCGCGATTTCGCGAGGACCCCGGACCGTCGTACGAGGCAGCCGGCGTCGACATCGCGGCCGGCGAGCGCGCGGTCGAGTTGATGAAGGATTCGGTCAAGCGCACCACGCGACCGGAGGTCCTCGGCGGGATCGGCGGCTTCGCCGGGCTCTTCTCCCTCGACCTGCAGAAGTACCCGCAGCCCGTCCTGGCCAGCTCGACCGACGGCGTCGGCACCAAGATCGCGATCGCCCAGGCGCTCGACCGGCACGACACGATCGGGATCGACCTCGTCGCGATGGTGGTCGACGACCTGGTCGTCGTCGGCGCGGAACCGCTGTTCCTCTCCGACTACATCGCCACCGGCAAGGTCGTCGCCGAGAAAATAGCCAAGATCGTCTCCGGTGTTGCCGAGGGTTGTGTCCGGGCCGGGTGCGCCCTGGTCGGCGGCGAGACCGCCGAGCATCCCGGGGTGATGCGACCGGACGAATACGACGTGTCCGGCACCGGCGTGGGCGTGGTCAACGCTGACGCGGTGCTCGGGCCCGACCGGGTCCGTCCCGGCGACGTGCTGATCGCGCTCGGCTCGTCCGGACTGCACTCCAACGGGTACTCGCTGGTCCGTCACGTGCTGCTGGAACGCGCCGGGCTGGACCTTGCCGCCACCCCGAGCGCCCTCGGCGGACGGACGCTCGGCGACGAACTGCTCGAGCCGACCCGGATCTACGCCCTGGACTGCTTGGCGCTGGCCGCGGAGGCTGGAGCGCACGCCTTCGCTCACATCACCGGCGGGGGACTGGCAGGCAATCTGGTCCGGGTTCTGCCTGCGGGTGTGCGTGCCGTCGTCGACCGGGCCACGTGGACGCCGGCGCCGATCTTCGGCCTGATAGCCGAAACCGGTCAGGTGTCGCGCGAGCAGATGGAACTGACCTTCAACCTCGGCGTGGGCATGGTCGCCGTGGTCCCTGCGGATCGCAGTGCCGACGCGCTGGCCCTGGCGCAGTCGCGTGGCCTGGCCGCCTGGGAGCTCGGTGGGGTCGCCGACGACGCGCAGTCGCCTTACACGAACCACACGTTGACTGACCAGCCCGGACGGGTCGAAATGGCAGGCAGTTACCCGATGAGTCCCATAAATACGCGCCTGTAGCTATTTCAATACCGACTTATCGCGCCAGGCACCTAGTCATATCCGTGGCACGGATTGTCGGGATCGAAATGACCTCTTCCGAGGAACATTTTTGGCAGCATGAGACTGAGAAACCGGCGTTTCAATACTCAACAAACGCGACTGCGTTTCTCAACGGGACGTCAAGCAGGGCGCAGTAGCACTGCCGGCCGACCGGGGATGGGCTCAGCTACCCGAGTGCGCCCAGTTACCGCCGTCGTCCTCGTCCTCGTCGTCCTCGCCGTTGGCGTCAGGCGGCTGTGAGTAGCCCGCCAATTCACGCTGAAGTGCATCAAGGTCGGTGAACTGGGAGTTGTACTTCAGCTCCCGAGCAACTTTCTGCTGCTTTGCCTTGGCACGGCCGCGCCCCATGGCTCGACCCCCTCGCTTACCCGGTCATCCGGCGGGCGGCTCGCGCCGACGTGCTCGCGGCGGCCCGTCCGGGGAAATTGGCATCGTCGTGGGATCAAGACTACCGCGCGGGAAACCCTAGTCGCACGCAGGACGAGCCATGGTGTCACGATGTCCACCCTGGCCGGTTAAGACCCATTTCGATGTCGGGACGATTCGGACAGGGCGTCACGCGTGGCACACAGTGGACAGGCCGCGTTCTGCGCGTGGTTAGACACATGACACGTATGCATACTTGCCACGTACCGCGGTACAGGACCCGCGATACGCACCACGAGGCCCCATTCGGCGGTAACTCGCCGACGCGGTCCCGATGGGCTCAACGTAGAGAATCCCCAGAAAGGGGCCCCGATGACGACACCGCGTCACCGTCCCGAGTCCGAGCCGCTGCTCACCCCGTCCGAGGTCGCCACGCTGTTCCGCGTGGACCCGAAGACGGTCACCAGGTGGGCCAAGGCCGGCAAGCTCACCTCGATCCGCACCCTTGGCGGCCACCGCCGCTACCGCGAATCCGAGGTCCGCTCGCTGCTCGAGGGCAACACCCACGCCACGATCGACGCCTGAGAACTTGGCTTAGCGCCGATCAAAAGAGAACAGACCGCAGGCGCCGCACCGGTTTCCGGTGCGGCGCTTTCGTCTGTCCAGGGCAGGCGATCGGTTGCAGTGTCTTTGCAGCGTTCGCGGCCTAGGGTGTGGAAATGCTCACTCCGGTCGCGGCGCGCTCGTATGCATCCGGCACTTCGTCCGTCCCGCTTCTCGGCGAGACGATCGACGCAAATCTGCGTCACGCGGTCGACCGGTTCGGGACGCGAGACGCTGTGGTCGATGTCTTGGCGGGACGCCGGCTGACCTACGCCGAGCTCGACGCAGCGGTGGACGAAGTCGCGCGCGGGCTGTTGGCCCGCAGCGTGCAGCGCGGCGACCGCGTCGGGATCTGGGCGCCGAACTGCGTCCCCTGGTTCCTCGTGCAATACGCGACGGCGCGCATCGGGGCCATCCTCGTGAACATCAACCCCGCCTACCGCACCCACGAGCTCGAATACGTGCTGCGGCAGGCCGGCATCTCGACGCTGTTCTCGGCGATCTCGTTCAAGACGAGCGAGTACCGGCAGATGATCGAGCAGATCCGCCCGAATCTGCCGGAGCTGACCGATGTCGTCTACCTCGACGACCCGACCTGGGACGTGCTGATCGCGGACGGCGCGAGCGTGACCAGCGAGCAGGTGCGCGCGCGGTCAGAAACGCTGTCGTTCGACGACGCGATCAACATCCAGTACACGTCGGGTACGACCGGGTTCCCGAAGGGCGCCACGCTCTCGCACCACAACATCCTCAACAACGGCTTCTTCGTCGGTGAGGGGATGAGCTACACCGAGCAGGACCGGATCTGCGTGCCGGTGCCCTTCTATCACTGCTTCGGCATGGTGATGGGCAATCTGGCCTCCACCTCGCACGGTGCCTGCGTGGTGATCCCCGCGCCGGGCTTCGATCCCGCCGCCACGCTCAAGGCGGTCGAGCAGGAGAAATGCACGTCGTTGTACGGCGTGCCGACGATGTTCATCGCCGAACTCGGGCTGCCGGATTTCGCGACGTACGACCTGTCCTCGCTGCGGACTGGCTGCATGGCGGGCTCGCCGTGCCCGGTCGAGGTGATGAAGCGGGTGATCACCGAGATGCACATGGACGAGGTCACGATCTGCTACGGCATGACCGAGACCTCGCCGGTGTCCACGCAGACCCGCAAGGACGATTCGCTGGACCGGCGCACGAGCACCGTCGGACGGGTGCACCCGCACGTCGAGGTGATGGTCGTCGACCCTGACACCGACCTGCCGGTGCCGTGCGGCGAACCGGGCGAGCTCTGCACGCGCGCGTACTCGGTGATGATCGGCTACTGGAACGAGCCGGAGAAGACCGCCGACGTGCTGAAGCACGGTTGGATGCACACCGGCGACCTGGCGACGATGGACGCCGACGGCTATCTCAACATCGTCGGGCGGATCAAGGACCTGGTGATCCGCGGCGGCGAGAACGTGTACCCGCGCGAGATCGAGGAGTTCCTCTACACGCACCCGGACATCGTCGATGCCCAGGTGATCGGCGTGCCGGACGAGAAGTACGGCGAGGAGCTCATGGCCTGGGTCCGGCTGAAGGAAGGCGCGTCGCTGACCGCCGAGCAGCTGCGTGAGTTCGCGACCGGCAAGCTCGCGCACTACAAGATCCCGCGCTATGTGCATGTCGTCGACGAGTTCCCGATGACGGTCACCGGCAAGATCCGCAAGGTGCAGATGCGCGAGGACGCCATCGGCATCCTCGGCCTGGAACAGGCCGCCGAAGCCAGGCACGCCTGACCGCCGCCGGGGCTGCGGGCCGGCTGAGAACGCGATTGCGCGAGAATCAGCGCCAGGTATATATAGTTGTATCGACCAACTAGTTGCGTGCTACACGTAAACCTCCCTCCCTGCACCGAGGACGTCATGACCCAGGCCGTCGCCACCGGTCGCGCGAGTAGCGCACCGATCGCCGAGGTCGCCGATACCTTCGTCGCCCTGATGCGCTCGTTCCACCAGGCCAAGGCGCGCTACCTGGCCGAGGCCTCGCACGACGTCGAGTGGTCGGCGCAGGTCGTCCTGCGCCTGCTCGCCCGTGAAGGTGCGATGCGGGCGAGCGCGATCGCCGGGGCGCTGCACTCCGATCCGTCCACCGTGAGCCGCCAGGTTGCGACGATGGTCAAGGACGGACTGCTCGAGCGCCAGGCCGATCCCGAGGACGGCCGCGCCAGCATCCTCGCGCTGACCTCCAGGGCGAACGCCGTCATCGCCGAGCACGAACGGGTACGCCTCGCACACTTCGCCGCAATGCTGTCAGACTGGGACGAGGACGATTTGTCCCGATTTGCACTGATGCTGGGGAGATTCACCGAAGACTTCGAGAAGTCCAACGCCACACTCGTCTCCGCGCCCACCGGTGCGGCGGAAGGGAACCACTGAATGACTGCGCCAGCAGCAGCGGTGCCGTCCGAAGGCATGTCGCACAAGCAGATCCTGACAATCCTGTCCGGACTGATCCTCGGCATGTTCCTCGCGGCGCTCGATCAGACGATCGTGTCAACCGCGATCCGCACGATCGGCGACGACCTGCACGGCTTGTCGATCCAGGCCTGGGTAACAACCGCATTCTTGATCACCTCGACGATCGCGACCCCGCTGTTCGGCAAGCTGTCGGACATCTACGGCCGCAAGCCGTTGTTCATGCTCGCGATCTCGATCTTCATCCTCGGCTCTGCGCTGTGCGGGCTCGCGCACTCCATGTACCAACTCGCCGCGTTCCGCGCGTTCCAGGGAATCGGCGCAGGCGGCCTGTTCCCGCTCGCGCTCGCGATCATCGGCGACATCATCCCGCCACGGGAACGCGCCCGCTACCAGGGCTACTTCATGGCGGTGTTCGCCACCGCGTCCGTCCTCGGCCCGGTGATCGGTGGCTTCTTCGCCGGCACACCGACGATCTTGGGGATCAGCGGCTGGCGCTGGATCTTCTACATCAACGTCCCGATCGGGATCGTCGCCCTCATCGTCGTCGAGGCGGTGCTCAAGCTCGATCACATCCGGCGTGATCACACGATCGACTGGGGCGGCGCTGCCGCGCTGGTCGTCGGCCTCGTCCCGCTGCTGATTGTCGCGGAGCAGGGCCGCATCTGGGGCTGGGGCAGTACCAGTGCTTACGTCTGCTACATCCTCGGCGTGATCGGCACCGCCGGGTTCATCTTCATCGAAAGCAGGATGGGCGACGAGGCGCTGCTGCCATTGCGGTTGTTCAAGCGCAGCGTGTTCGCGATCGGTTCGGCGCAATCGTTCATCATCGGGGCCGGGATGTTCGGCAGTCTGGTGTCGATCCCGTTGTATCTGCAGATCGTGAAGGGCGCCTCGCCGACCAAGGCCGGGCTGCTGATCCTGCCGCTCGTCGCCGGCATCATGTCGGCGTCCCTCGTGGCCGGCCAGATCACCTCCCGCACCGGCCGGTACAAGATCTTCCCGGTGATCGGCAGCATCCTGCTCGTGATCGGACTGCTGCTGTTGTCGACGGTCGGCGCCGACACCCCGTTGTGGCAGACCGACCTGTACATGGTCGTGTTCGGCTCCGGTCTCGGCCTGAACATGCAGACGATCGTGCTCGCCATGCAGAACTCGGTCGACCCGCGTGACATGGGTGTGGCCACGTCGGCGACGACGTTCTTCCGACAGGTCGGTGGTTCGCTCGGCACGGCGATCTTCCTGTCCATCCTGTTCACGAAGGCCGCGGGCAACGTCGCAACCGAATACGCCAAGGCGGCCACTACGCCGGCGTTCCGCGCGGCCGCGGCGGCCCACCCCGAGCAGTTGCAGCTGCTGCACGGCCGCAACCTGAACGACACCTCGTTCCTGGCGAAACTCGACCCGGTGCTCGCGCATCCGTTCCTCGTCGGCTTCTCCGACGCCATGGACGTCGTCTTCTTCGTGGGTGCCTGCGTGCTCGTGTTCGCGGTCGTCCTCGCGGTGATGATGAAGGAAGTGCCGTTGCGGATGCAGTCCGGCCTGCAGGCTGCCCGCGAGGAAGCTGCCGCGACAGACGCGTCGATGCCCGACGCCGGCGGCGCCACGCACGCGCCTGAGCAGATCAGCCCGCAGCCTGCTGGCGGTACACGCCAGAGTCAGTAGCCGACCCGCACCGCGCGACGAACCTGTCGCGCGGTGCGGCTGCGACCGACGGTTATCCTGCGCTGATGCGGATGCCAGGGCGCTATCAGGCACTTGATCGCGGTCTCGTACGTTAGACCAGTTGTCGCGGCCCGGTGTCGCGGTCGACGGACGGCCACGGCCGGGCTAGGCCTGCATGGGTGCGGGGGTTCCCAGCGTCGGGCGATCAGCTCGCCGTGGCCGTTCCTGGTCGGGCGGCCGGCGGCACACGGCGAAGGTCGAGCGGCTGCGCGCAGAGGGGCGTGCCGCCGACGAAGCCGTGACCGACATCGACTTCGACGACACCGTCGAGGTGCCCGGCGAGCGGTTCTCGCTGCGGATGATCTACGTACACATGATCGGTGAGTACGCCAGGCACAACGGGCACGCCGACCTGCTGCGCGAGGCGATCGACGGGGTCACCGGCCGTTGACCGCGTCGAGCAGCGCTGTCGGCGAGCGGTCGGCGCGTGGCGAGACGAGCCGGAAGGTGGCACCGAGTTGCGTCATGGCACC
>DASXJR010000030.1:0-3900 GCA_036497285.1 Jatrophihabitans sp. | reverse complement strand
AGCGTCAGCGCGCTCGCGGCGATTCCGCACGAGCCGAGAAGTCTGCCAGACGATGACGTAGTCGACTTCGCCGGCGCGTACTGCTTGCAGGACCCGTTGATACCCGGGCCGAGTCTTTCCATTCAGTGCCGAGATGTCGTTGTCCGTGCATTCGTCGACGACGGTCCAGTCGCGGGCCTCCGCAAGGGAGCGACAATCATCAAGTTGTCGCCTCACCCCAGCCTGTTCCCCGGTCGGGTCGTCGCTGATCCGCGCGTAGATCAAGGCGCGAGCCTGAGGTGAGGACATGTTGGCACCTTAGCGCCTTTTGTGTTCCCGGGCGGGGTCGGCAAGACCTGGTCACCTGAGGGCTTCGTCTCGCTGATCGACGACGTCGAGCAGCGCGTCTTCGCGAGCCTGCCGGACGAGACCTGGTTCTACCCCGGGCACGGCGACGACAGTGTGTTAGGTGTGGAAAGGCCGCACCTGCAGGAGTGGCGGGAACGTGGTTGGTAGAAACATGAACCGCTGACGGGCCCTCATACGCATCACCTGAACACCCTGCGCCCCGGCGCCATAGGGCCTCCGACCCTAGGGCGGCGACCGTTCCGAGTCGTAGCTTGGTTGACGGAAGGGGGTGGGCCGGATGCTGAGGGCACCACTTCGCATGATCAACTTGATGCGCTTGATGGCCTTGACCGTTGTTGCGGTTGTCGGCGTGGCAGCGTGCAGTTCGAGCACGTCGGGGCCGGGGGCATCGTCATCTTCGACCGGCGCCGCGCAGGGTCCGGCGGTTCCGGCGAACACGATCTCGATCAAGAATTTCGCGTTCTCGCCGACGACGCTGACGGTCAAGCCGGGCACGAAGGTGACCGTCACCAATCAGGACACCACGACCCACACCGTCACCGCGCAACCGCAGCCCACCTTCGACACCGGGGACATCGCCCCCGGCAAGACCGCAACGTTCACTGCGCCGACCAAGCCGGGCAGCTACGCCTACATCTGCAGCATCCATACGTTCATGAAGGGCACGCTGGTCGTGAAATAGCCGCACCTGGCGGAGTGGCGCGAGCGGCTGGTAGCTCAGGCGGGGCGGAGGTCCGGGCGCAGATCGACCGTGTGGCGGCCGGGCTCGAGATCGAGCCGCCGGCCGTCGACGACAAGGGTCAGGGGCGCGGCGCCGATCTCCGCAGTGACCAGCCCGTGGTCGTCGACGACGCTCAGGGTCGAGGCGCCGCACCGCAACCGGCGGATACCCGCCCTGCCACCGGGTCGGCGCCACGTGACCGTGCGCTCGATCGCGTCGACCCGAAAGCCCAGGACGTGCTCGATCAGCATCGAGATCGGCGCCAGCGCCGACCAGCCGCAGAAGTCGGGACGCACGACGTACGCGTCGTCCTTTCCGGTGGACGGACGGCCGGCGTCCGCGGCGTAGGCCTCCCAGATCGACGCCGGCTCGTATTCGCGGTAGGTGCGCGCCATATGGTCGAGCAGTTGACGGGTCGCGGTCGCGGCCACCGCCTCGTGACCCGAGTCGGCAAGGGCGCGCGCGCTCATGTACGCCATCGGCACCCAGACCCCGCCGCGCCAGTAATGGCCGCTGCCGCGGAAGGCCGGATCGTCGCGGGCCACCGACGGCCAGGGCACGGCGCCGCCGAAACAGTCGGGGTCGGTGAGCTTGGCGGCCAGCGCGTTCGCCTGAGCCGGCGAGCAGGCACCGGCGAGCAGCGGCCAGTACGCCGCGGGCGTACGTACCCGGTGGAAGTCGAAGGGGTCGCTGTCGTTGCGGTCGTAGTAGATCGCATCCGCGTTGTCCCAGAACGTGTCGAGCGAGCCGACCAGGCGGGCGTGCTGGGCGTCGAAGCGGGTGGCGAGCGATTCGGCACCGACCAGCCTGGCCAGCCGGGCGATGCTGCGCGCCGACAGGGCCTGTTGCGCCGTCGCGTCGAACCAGAAGATGTCGCCGTAGGTGCCGCCGACGCCCTGCTTGCCGGCGCGCGGCGTGTTGTCCATACCGCTGCACACTCCGTTCCAGCGGTACCCGCGATCGGCGCGCTCGAGCTCGGTCGGGATGTTGCTGTAGTCGAAGAGCGAACCGCGCGGCACCGAATCGAAGAAGTCGAAATGTTGCTGCAGGTAGCCGCCGTCGATCACGCGCCGCACCCGATCGAGATCGCCGGTGTGCCGGACGTACTCCTCCTCCGACCACGCGAACAGCGGCGGGTTGTCCGGGTGCTGAATCTTCACTGCCAGGCGTGCGCCGTCGTACATGCGACGGTAGAAGTTGTCGAGGCTCTCGATCCCGGGGAACACGTGCGGCGCGTACTTGCAGAAATGCGTCATGAAGCACGTGTCCCAGATCCAGATGGTGTCCGGATCGAATCCCTCGTCCATGTACGGCGACTGAGCCATGCCGTCGCGGTCGACGACGTGATCCCAGGCCTGCTGCCACGCGACCCAGTACAGGTCGACCAGGTCGGGCGCGTCGTCGTACACCGGTTCGGGCAGCCGGCGCCGGTCGAGAGGGGAGGGATTCTTCAGCGGCGTCGGCATCGGGTCGGACGCTACCTGCGGGATCAGACAGCAGATGTCCACCGCGGGGCGAACTAGGCTCGTGGTCGTGGCCGAGACAACCGTGATGTCCTACTCGCGCGCCTACCCGCTCGAACTCGAAACCACCTTCGACGCCGTGCTCGCGTTGCCGCTCGACGTCCTGTTCGACAAGCGCTATGCGGCGATCCCGCCGATCCGCGCCACGGAGGGGCCGGCCGACTGGGGCGCCGTCGGGCAGTCGCGCCTCATCCGGCTCACTGGCGGCGGCTCGATGCGAGAGCGCCTCACCCTGGTCGACCGTCCCCGGGCTTACGGCTACCGACTCGACGAGGTGACCGGGCCGATGAAGCCGATCGCCGACCACATCGACGGCCTGTGGTCGTTCGCCCCGGCGGGCACCGGCACCCGCATCACCTGGCAGTGGACGACGCACCCGCGCTCTGCGGTGACCGCTTCCGCGCTGCCGTTGCTCGCCAAGATGTGGACGGGCTACGCCCGGCAGGCGCTCGAACGCATCGAGGAACTGCTCGTCCCGGCCTGACGTGTCGCTCCCCCCGCCGTAGCGCCGTGGCCGTATCGTTCGGCCATGCGACGTGGCGACGTCGACAGGGCGCTGTTCGCATCGGTGGCGACGCTCATGCTGTTGCTGCCGTCGGGCACCGTCCAGGCCGGCGCGCTGATGCCCGGCAGTTCCGTCGCGGCAGCCAACATGACCACCGCACAACTGCCACGGGGCGGCACGAAGATCCTCGGGCGCTACCGCGTCGTCGCGTACTACGGAGCAGTCGGCGGCGCGACGCTCGGCGTGCTCGGCTCGAAACGCCCGGCGCTCATCGCCGCGGACATCGAACGTCGCGCGGCGACCTGGCGCCGGTACGGCCTGCGCGTCCAGCCCGCGATGGAGTTGATCGCCACGGTTGCGCAGGGTTCCCCTGGTCCGGACGGGTCGTACTCGAAGCCGATCAGCCGTGCCGAACTCGCGCCGTACCTTCGTGTCGCCCACCGCGACAAGATGCTGCTGATCCTCGACTTCCAACCGGGACGGGCGGAGTTCCTCGATCAGGTCCAGCGGTTCCGCTACGCATTGCTCGACCCGTGGGTTTCGGTCGCGCTCGACCCGGAGTGGAAGATGGGCCCGACCGAGATCCCGGCACAGGTCATCGGACATGCCGACGCCCGCAGCATCAACGCGGTGCGCAGCTACCTGTCCGAGCTGGTGACCATCAAGCATCTGCCCGACAAGCTGCTCGTCGTGCACCAGTTCCGGCCGCAGATGCTGCCCGACCGTCAGCACATCCGGCCCGGACCGGGCGTCGAGGTCGTCTTCCACGCCGACGGGTTCGGCACCCCGCAGGCGAAGATCGC
>DASXJR010000029.1:0-21666 GCA_036497285.1 Jatrophihabitans sp. | reverse complement strand
GGCCCGAAGATCAAGATCCACAAGTTCAAGAACAAGACCGGCTACCACAAGCGCATGGGTCACCGTCAGCGGTTGACCCAGGTCAAGGTCACCGGCATCAACGGCGGGAAGTAGGCACCGATATGGCACACAAGAAGGGTGCTTCCAGCTCCCGCAACGGACGCGATTCGAACCCGCAGTTCCTCGGTGTCAAGCGGTACGGCGGCCAGGAGGTCAAGGCCGGCGAGATCCTGATCCGTCAGCGGGGCACGAAGTTCCACCCCGGCACCGGTGTAGGGCGCGGCAAGGACGACACGCTGTTCGCGCTCGTCCCGGGCAGTGTCTTCTTCGGCACCCGGCGCGGCCGCAAGACCGTCAGCATCGTCGGAAGCTGACCCTGGGAGCCGCTGGCAACAGCGTGTCGTAGCGGTTTCGCTGGAAGGCCACGACAACAGTTAGGGCCGGAGAGGCGGAACAGCACCGTGGCGAACTTCGTCGATCGCGTCGTGCTGCACCTCGCCGCGGGCAACGGCGGGCACGGGGTGGCCTCGGTCCACCGCGAGAAGTTCAAGCCGCTCGGCGGACCGGACGGCGGCAACGGCGGCCGCGGCGGCGATGTCACCCTCGTCGTCGACTCGAACGTGCACACCCTGCTGGACTTCCACCATCACCCGCACCAGCGGGCCGGTAACGGCAAGGGGGGCGCCGGCAGCCACCGCAACGGCGCCGATGGCACGGACCTCGAGCTGCGCGTCCCGGAAGGCACGGTCGTCGTCAGCCGCGACGGCGAGGTGCTGGCCGATCTGGTCGGCGCCGGCACCCGGTTCGTCGCCGCCCAGGGCGGACGCGGCGGGCTGGGCAATGCGGCGTTGGCATCCACCCGGCGCAAGGCACCGGGCTTCGCACTGCTCGGCGAGCCGGGCGAAGAGCATGACGTCGTCCTCGAGCTCAAGTCGGTCGCCGACGTGGGCCTGATCGGATTCCCGAGCGCGGGCAAGTCCTCGCTCATCGCGGCGCTCTCGGCCGCGCGCCCGAAGATCGCCGACTACCCGTTCACCACGCTCGTCCCCAACCTCGGCGTCGTCGACGCCGCCGAGACCACGTTCACCGTCGCCGACGTCCCGGGGCTGATCCCGGGCGCGGCCCAGGGCAAGGGCCTCGGGCTGCATTTCCTGCGTCACGTCGAGCGCTGCGCGGTGCTGCTGCACGTGCTCGACTGCGCGACGCTCGAACCGGGTCGTGACCCGATCAGCGACCTCGACGCGATCGAGGCCGAACTCGCGCAGTACTTGTCCAACTCTGCGGGAACCTTCGGCGACCTGCTCGCCAAGCCCCGCCTCGTCGCGCTGAACAAGGTCGACGTGCCCGAGGCGCGCGACCTGGCCGACCTGGTGCGTCCCGAGCTCGAGGCCCGCGGGCTTCGGGTCTTCGAGATCTCGGCCGTGGCGCACCTCGGGCTGCGCGAGCTGACTTTTGCGCTCGCTGCGGCGGTCGAGGCGGATCGTGCCGCCCGTCCCGCCTCGGAGCCAGCGCGGATCGTGCTGGCGCCGAAGCCTGTCGACGACGCGGGTTTCACCATCGCCCCTGTCGAGGACGGCTTCGTCGTGCGCGGCGCGAAGCCGGAACGGTGGGTACGGCAGACGGACTTCCAGAACGACGAGGCCGTCGGGTACCTCGCCGATCGGCTCAACCGGCTCGGCGTGGAGCAGGAACTGGCCAGGCTCGGTGCCCAACCCGGCACCGCGGTCACGATCGGCGGCGTCACCTTCGACTTCGAGCCCACCGGCGGCGTGGCCGATGACTACCTGCCCACGCGGCGCGGCACCGATGAGCGGTTGAGCCCGGACACCCGCGTCCGTGCCCACGATCGGCTGGCCGCCAAGAAGGCCCGCCGCACCCACTCCGAGGACGACAGTGGTTAGTTTCGCGCACAGTGGTCAGTTACAACTGACCACTGTTGCCGAAACTGACCACTGTCGGCGGGGGACGGGGCGGTGAGCCGCGCGGCGGTGGCGGTCGCGGCACGCACGGTGGTGAAGGTCGGGTCGTCGTCACTGACCTCGCGCGGCCGGCTCGACCCGGCCCGGCTCGATGTCATCGTCGACGCGGTCGCCGCACGCCGGCAGGCCGGCCAGCAGGTCGTGCTCGTCTCGTCCGGCGCGATCGCCGCCGGCATCGGCCCGCTCGGACTCAAGACCCGTCCGCGCGACCTCGCCACCCAGCAGGCGGCGGCCAGCGTCGGGCAGCTGCTGCTCGCCGAGCGCTACGCGGCGTCGTTCGCGCGCTACGGGCTCGGCGTCGGGCAGGTGCTGCTCACCGCCGACGACCTGCACCGACGCGGGCACTACCGCAACGCCAATCGCACCCTCGAGCGGCTGCTCGCGCTCGGCGTGATCCCGATCGTCAACGAGAACGACACCGTCGCCACCCACGAGATCCGCTTCGGCGACAACGACCGACTCGCCGCACTCGTGGCGCACCTGGTGTCCGCGCAGGCCCTGGTGCTGCTGTCCGATGTGGCCGGGCTGTACACGGGCAAGCCCGGCCGTCCGGACTCGCGCTTCATCGCCGAGGTCACGTCGATGGCCGAACTGGACGGCGTGGACGTGTCGCGCTCCGGCAGCCACGTCGGCTCGGGCGGCATGCTCACCAAGATCGACGCGGCCGCGATCGCCACGACCGAAGGCATTCCGGTCGTGCTCGCCGGCGTCGACGACGTCCAGGCCGCGCTGCGCGGCGAGGTGGGCACCCTGTTCCACCCGGCGGGTGACCGTTCGGCGTCGCGGTTGTTCTGGTTGCGCTACGCGACGAGTCCGCGCGGACGGCTGGTACTCGACGCGGGCGCTGTTGCGGCTGTCGTGCAGCGGCGGATGTCCCTGCTGCCCGCCGGGATCACCGCCGTGAGCGGTGAGTTCTACTCCGGCGAGCCGGTCGAGCTGGCCGGACCGGACGGCGGCATCGTCGCCCGCGGGCTGGTGGGTTACGACGCTGCTGACCTGCCGGGTCTGCTCGGCCACAAGACCGCCGACCTGCCGGCCGAGTTCCGGCGCGAGGTGGTCCACCGCGACGACCTCGTCGTCTTGTGACAACCCTCGCGGACGTCTGGCCGCCGTTCGCGCTGCAGGTTCGGGCGGGTGCGCTCGAACTCCACCAGGTCACCGACGCCGACATCCCCGAACTCGTCGAGCTGATCCGGGCGGGCATCCACGACCCGTCCCGTATGCCGTTCGCCATGCCGTGGACCGACGCCGGCCCGGACCGGATCGGCCCCAACACCGCGGCCTACTACTGGCAGCTGCGCTCGCAGTTCGGGCCGCCGACCTGGACGCTCGACCTGGCGGTCCGGGTGGACGGCGAGCTGGTCGGCGTGCAGGGGTTCCACACCCGCGACTACCTGGTGACCTGGACGGGCGAGACCGGTTCGTGGCTCACGCGGGCGCGGCAGGGCCAGGGCATCGGCACCCGTATGCGGCAGGCCATGTGCGCACTGCTGTTCGACCACCTCGACGCCGCCGAGATCACCTCCGGCGCGTTCACCGACAACCCGGCGTCGCTCGCGGTCAGCCGCAAGGTCGGCTACGTCGACAACGGCACGGTGCGGGTGCAGCGCCGCCCGGGCGAGTTGGCGCACAACCGCAAGCTGGTGCTGACCCCCGACCGGTTCGTGCGCGGCGAACCGATCCACGTCGAGGGCGCCGCCGAGTTGCGGCGCTTCATCGGTCTGGACGGGTGAAACCGGGCCGGACTGCCCTGGTGGCGTGGCGGCTCGGGCGGGTAAGTCTGCAAATATGAGCACTCCGCCTGGACCACCACCGCCGCAGGGTCCGCAGCAACGCCCGCCCCAGGGTCCGCAGCACGGACAGCCGCAGGGCCCGCAGCAGGGGCAGCCGGGGCCGGGCCGCGAGACGCAGGCGAAGCCGAAGCGGTCGGTGAGCACCGGCCAGATCCTCGGCGGCATCTTGCTCGTGCTCGTCGTGGTGTTCACCATCGAGAACACCGCGAGCGTGAAAGTCCGGCTGATCATCCCGCAGTACCGGATGCCGGTCGCGCTGCCGATCCTCATCGCCGCGGTGCTCGGCGCACTTATCGCGTGGCTGTTGCGGTACCGCCGCCGGCGTCGCCAGCAGCGAAAGCAGCAGCCGCCCAAGACCTGAACCGTCCGTATCCTGGACCGATGAGCGAGCGGTCCGCCACCGAGGACGAAGTCCGCGCGGTCGCCGCGCGGGCGCGTGATGCCGCAGCTGAACTCGCGCCACTCGACCGGGCCCGCAAGGACGCCGCGCTGAACCAGATGGCGGACGCCCTCGACGACGCGAGCGCCGACATCGTGGCCGCCAACCGGCGCGACCTCGACGCCGGCGAGAAGGCCGGGCTCGACGTCAGTCTGCTCGACCGACTGATGCTCGACCGAGACCGCGTTGCCGCGATGGCCCAAGGCTTGCGTGACATCGCGGCGCTGCCTGATCCCGTCGGCGAGGTCGTGCGCGGTTACACCCAGCCGAACGGGCTGGAGATCCGCCAGGTACGCGTGCCGTTCGGTGTGATCGCGATGATCTACGAGGCCCGTCCGAACGTCACCGTCGACGCCGCGGGGCTCACCGTCAAGAGCGGCAACGTGGCCTTGCTGCGCGGCTCGGGCAGCGCGTACCAATCCAACGTGGCGCTCGTCGACGTGCTCGCGCGCGCAGCTGAGAAGGCCGGCCTGCCCCGCGATGCCGTCCAACTCGTGCCTGGCACCGACCGGGGCAGCGTCGCGCACCTTTTGAAGGCTCGCGGGCTCGTCGACCTGGTGATTCCCCGCGGCGGCGCAGGCCTGATCAACTACGTCGTCGAGAACTCGACCGTGCCGGTGATCGAGACGGGCGTGGGCAACGTCCACGTGTACGTCGACGCGTCGGCCGATCTCGACATGGCCGAGCGTGTTGTCGTCAACTCCAAGACGTCCCGGGTAAGTGTTTGCAACTCGGCCGAGACGCTGTTGGTGCACGAGGCGATCGCCGATGAGTTCCTGCCCCGCATCACGTCCGCGCTGCAGGTGCTCGGTGTCGTCGTGCACGGCGACGAACAGTTCGGCGCACTCGAGGGCGTGCAACCGGCCACCGACGACGATTGGCAGCGGGAGTACCTCTCGCTCGACATGGCGGCTCGGGTGGTCGCTGATGTCGACGAAGCGATCGCGCACATCCGACGCTGGTCGTCCGGACACACCGAGGCGATCGTGGCCCGCGACATCGACACCGCGCGGCGCTTCGCAGCACGGGTCGACTCCGCCGCCGTCATGATCAATGCCTCGACACGGTTCACCGACGGTGGCGAGTTCGGCTTCGGTGCCGAGATCGGGATCTCGACGCAGAAGATGCATGCCCGCGGGCCGATGGGGCTGGCCGAGCTCACCTCGACGAAGTGGATCGTGACGGGCGAGGGGCACGTGCGCTGATCGACGTCGCGCCGGCGCGCTTCGAAGCGATGGTGGGGGAGGCATTGGACGGTCTCCCACCGGAACTGGGACGGCTGATGCGCAACGTTGCGGTCGTCGTCGACGCGCATGGTGGGGACGGCACGCTGCTCGGGCTGTACCAGGGCGTGCCGCTCACCGAACGCACCAACGAGTACTCGATGGTGTTGCCAGACCGAATCACCATATTCCGCGAGGCGATTCTTGCCATCTGTCATACCGAGGACGACGTGGTACGCGAAGTGCGTACCACGGTCGTGCACGAGGTCGGGCACCACTTCGGCATCGACGACCGCCGCCTGCACGACCTCGGGTGGTGACGGGCTTGACTTCGACGCCCGGAGGGCGGACAGTACCTAACTATGGTCGGGTTACCTAATCGCGATAGGCGTGCCGAACGACGTGAGGCAACGCGGCAGGAGATCCTGGCTGCAGCCTGGGAGGTCGCGCGCGCGAAGGGGATCGCCGGGCTGACCTTGCGTGAGGTGGCTGTCCGGATCGGCATGCAGCCGCCGTCTCTGTACTCGCACTTCGATTCGAAGCATGCGATCTACGACGCGATGTTCGCGCAGGGGTGGCAACAACTGATCGACGTCATGGCCGCAGCGGAGGCGGGCGCGCCGCGCGAACCATGGCGCCGGCTCGACTACTTCACGCGCGTCTTCATCGATTTCGCGCTGGCCGAGCCCAGCCGGAATCAGCTCATGAACGTCCGCGTCATTCCGGACTTCACGCCGTCCGCCGAGTCGTACGCGGTGGCTGTCGAGGCCTTCGACCAGATGCGTGGCCGGTTGCGCGAAATCGGTGTCACCCGCGACCGCGACATCGACTTGTTCACCGCCCTCATCGCCGGGCTGGTAGCCCAGCAGGAGGCCAACGATCAAGGCGGCGACCGCTGGCGCCGTCTCATTCCGGACGCACTCGGCATGTTCTCCGAGGCCGTCGGTATTACCGGCAGGACAACAGGGAGGAAACGATGACAACGATGAAGTCGGCGCTCGAGCGCCGGGAAGCGATGCAACTCGCGGAGACGGAGTACGAGCGGTGCGCGACGTTGCTCGGGTCGCTCGACGGCAGCGAATGGACGGCCCCGACCGAATGTCCGGAGTGGGACGTTCGGCAGATGGCGGCGCACATGCTGGGCATGGTCGAAATGGCTGCCTCAATGCGTGAGGGCATGCGCCAGAGCAAGGCAGCCACGATCGACAGCCGATTCGATCTCGACGAACTCACCGCCCTGCAGGTACGTGAGCGCAAGGACTGGACGGGCGCGCGGATCGCAGACCGGTACGCCGCGCACTGGCCTGCCGCGGTCAAGGGACGTCGACGCACACCCTGGTTCATCCGACGACGTACGCTGCCGCCGTTCCAGGTCAACGGCGCTGCCGAGGTCTGGACGATGGGCTACCTCGTGGACGTGATCCTCACCCGGGATCCGTGGACGCATCGCATGGACATCTGCCGCGCGCTCGGGCGCGAACCGATCGTGACGAAGGATCACGACGGCCGCATCGTCACCGACGTCGTTGCCGAGTGGACGCGTCGGCACGGCAAAGATTTCAATCTGCTGCTCACCGGTCCGGCCGGTGGCAGCTGGACGTCCGGCGCCAACGGTCCCCGGATCGAGCTCGATGCGGTCGAATTCTGCCGGGTGGTGAGCAGGCGCGCCGGAGCCGTCCCGCTCGAGGCCCTGATGAGCACCGAGGTGCCGTTCTAGGCTTGACGGGTGAGCATCATTCCCGATTCCGATTTCGGCACGCGCGTGCGTGAGCGTCTCGAGAACGAGAAGGCCATCTGGTTCACCACGACGTCCGCGGACGGCACGCCGCAGCCCAATCCCGTCTGGTTCCTCTGGGAGCCGGATGAAGACGCGCTCCTGATCTACAACGCGTACGACGCCAAGCGGCTCGACCACGTCGCGGTGCGGCCCCGGGTGGCGCTGAACTTGAACAGCGATGCCGACGGTGACGACGTCGTCGTGTTCGTGGGCGTCGCCGAACAGGCGCTGGACGTTCCGCCGGCCGCCGAGTACGAGCCGTATCTCACCAAGTACGCGACGGACGTCGAACGGATCGGGATGGACGCCGAGAGCTTCGCGGAGAAGTACTCGGTCGCGTTGCGGATCCGGTTGGTGAAAGTGCGGGGGTTCTGATGGACGTCCAGAACGCTCTCGCCTTCGCCCGCGAGCAGCGACGCTCGGTACTGGTCACGATGAAGCGGGACGGCCATCCGCAGTTGTCGAACGTGCTGCACGTGATCGGCGACGACGGGACGATCCGGGTTTCGATCACAGCCACCCGCGCGAAGTACCACAACCTCGTGCGTACGCCGTGGGCCGCGATGCACATCACCAGCGGGGATTTCTGGCGGTACGCGGTGCTCGAGTGCGACGTGGAACTGTCCGCGGTCGCCGCCGCGCCGGATGACGCGACTGTCGACGCACTGGTCGACTACTACCGCCGGGCCACCGGCGAGCACGACGACTGGGACGGGTACCGCGCGGCGATGGTGCGCGACCAACGGGTGATCGCTCGACTGCATCCGACCCGCGCTTACGGCTCGGTGTGAGCGCGCATGTAGTCCGCGGTCGCCGCATCGGCCGGGTAGAACGTTTCGATCGACAGCTCTTCGACCGTGACGTCGGTGGCGGTGCCGAGCCGGGCTTCGATGCTGAACAGTGCCAGCTCGCGGTCGTCCACACGTAACCGCAACGGCAGCACCACATCCGTCGACGCCGCGGACTCCGCAGCGCCGCCTGGGTAGCCGCGCAGTTCCTCTTCTAGCGCGCCGAGCCGGGCGTCACCGGTCTGTACGGCGCGGCGGTGCAGCTGTTCGAGCAGGTGCGCGCGCCACTGCGCGAGGTTGACGATCCGCCCGGCCATGCCGTCCGGGTGCAGGCTCAACCGCAGCACGTTGACCGGCGGCTCGAGCAGGTGCGCCGCACAACCGGCGATCAGCGGGGCGAGCGCTGAGTTGGCGTCGACCATGTCCCACCAGCGGTCGATGACCACGGCGGGGTAGGGCTCGTGCCGACGCAGCACCTGTGCGAGCGCGGCGCGGACGGACGCCAGCTCGGGCTCGTCCATCCCGTGCTGCGGATAGGCCGGTGCGTAACCGCCGGCGAGCAGCAGCTGGTTACGCTCGCGCAGCGGCACGTCGAGCTGTTCGGTCAGGCGCACGATCATCTCCGGCGTCGGCCGCGACCGTCCGGTCTCGACGAAGCTCAGATGCCGCGTCGAGATGTCGGCCTGGATGGACAGCTCGAGCTGGCTGAGCCGACGCCGCTCGCGCCACTCGCGCAGCAGGCGGCCGACCGGCATCGGAACCGTGGTCGTCACGCGATGCACGTTAGCGACCGTTGTGAGGGCGGACCATTACCTCGCGGGTAATCGGCGCGCCTACCCCGGACTTCCCAGGATCGCTTTCGTCATCACCACGACGGAAGGGACGGACCCCGTCGTCGAGGCCCGTGGGCTGAGTGGCGCGTTTCGGACGTGAGTGGCGCGATATATCGCGCCTCTCACCGCCAGAACGCGCCACTCACCGAAACGAGGTGGCGGCAGCGCACGGACGTCGCGATGGCGCCAGCACCCGAACCGGCCTCGGGTTTCCCCCGTCCGATTGGCAGGAATCGGGGCCCTCGACCAGACTGGGCCTGACACGGTCGGTGGGAGTTGTGGGGGATCTGATGGCGTATTTCGTGACCGGTGCGACCGGGTTCATCGGACGCTTCCTCCTCGCCGAACTGCTCAAGCGCGAGGGCACCATCTATGCGCTGTGCCGCGCCACCTCGCTGGACAAGCTCGACGATTTGCGTGAGCGGCTCGGCGCCGACGACGACCGCATCGTCCCGGTCATCGGCGAGCTGTCCAAGCCACGCCTCGGCGTCGAGCCGGACGAGATCGAACGGCTCAACGGCAAGATCGAGCACTTCTTCCACCTTGCGGCGATCTACGACCTCACCGCCGATGCCGACAGCCAGCGGGTGGCCAACGTCGAGGGCACCCGGCACGCCGTGGAACTGGCGGACGCGGTCCACGCGGAACACTTCCACCAGGTCAGTTCGATCGCCGCGGCCGGCCTGTATGACGGCGTGTTCACCGAAGACATGTTCGACGAAGCCACAGACGTCGACAACAACCCGTACTACGCGACGAAGCACGAGTCCGAGCGTGTCGTGCGTGAGGAGAGCAACGTGCCGTGGCGGGTCTACCGCCCGGGCATCGTCGTCGGCTCGTCCGAGACCGGCGAGATCGACAAGATCGACGGGCCGTACTACTTCTTCCGTGCCATTCAGCGGCTGCGGTCGGTGTCGCCGTCCTGGCTGCGTGGCATCGGCATCGAGGGCGGGCCGATCAACCTCGTCCCGGTCGACTACGTGGCCAAGGCGATGGACTACCTGGCGCACCAGCCCGGTCTGGACGGCCGCGCGTTCCATCTCACCGATCCGGAGCCGATGACGGTCGGGCAGATGGCCAATGCGTTCGCCAAAGCGGCCAAGGCGCCGCAGTTCGGTTACAACATCGACACGAAGCCGATCGAGTCGGCCGTTGCGGCACTGCCGAAGCCGCTGCGTGCAGTGGCCGGCAAGCTGCCAGGGGCCAAGCAGGCGAGCGACTTCCTGCTCGCCGAACTGGGCATCCCGCGCGAGGTGCTGCACTACATCAACTATCCGACCCGCTTCGACTCCACGAAGACGCAGGAGGCGCTGGCCGGCTCGGACATCGCGGTACCGCCGCTGTCGACCTATGCCCAGACGCTGTGGGAGTACTGGGAGCGTACGTACAGCCCGGACCGCCGCAAGGACCGTGCCCTCGCGAGGGCGATCAAGGGCAAGACCGTGATGATCACCGGTGCGTCGTCGGGTATCGGCCGCGCCACGGCGCTGCGGGTAGGGGCGGCCGGCGGCAAGGTCGTCCTCGTGGCACGCGGTGCCGAGAAGCTCGAGCAGACCAAGACCGAGATCGAGGATCTGGGCGGCATCGCGTTCGTGCACCGGTGCGACCTGTCGGACATGAACGACATCGAGCGGATGGGCAAGGAGGTGCTGCAGGAGCACGGCCGGGTCGACGTCCTGGTCAACAATGCGGGCCGCTCGATCCGCCGGTCGATTGCGCTGTCCTACGACCGCTTCCACGACTACGAACGCACCATGCAGCTCAACTACTTCGGTGCGGTGCGGCTGATCCTCACGCTGCTCCCGATGATGCGCCAGACCGCGCCGGACGGCCGCAAGGGCGGCCACATCATCAACATCAGCTCGATCGGCGTGCAGACGAACACGCCGCGCTTCTCCGCCTACGTCGCGTCGAAGGCCGCGCTGGACGCGTTCTCGCGGTGCATCGCCTCGGAGGTGCTGCAGGACGGCGTGCACCTGACCACGATCCACATGCCGCTGGTGCGCACCCCGATGATCGCTCCGACCACGATGTACGACAGGTTCCCGACCATGACCCCGACCGAGGCCGCGGACATGATCTGCAAGGCGATGATCCGCAAGCCGAAGAAGGTCGGCACGGCGCTCGGCAACGTCGGCGCCCTCGCCTACCAGGTCGCCCCGCGCGGTGTCGACGTCGTGATGAACTACGGCTACAAGATCTTCCCGGACTCGAAGGCAGCCCGCGGTGGCGACCGCGCCAAGAGCGAGGAGCCGACGAGCGAGAGCGTTGCGTTCGCGCACATCCTGCGCGGTGTGCACTGGTAGCTCTGACACGCTGTACGGATGGCTGATCCGCGGTTCGAGCCGTCGATGGCGTGGTTGCGTGCCAAGCAGGGCGTGAAGTGGTCGCGACCGGGCCCGGAGCTGATCCCCGCCTGGGTCGCCGACATGGACTTCGAGGTGCCCGCACCGATCCGCGCCGCGCTGACCGCGATGCTCGACCGGGGCGACCTCGGCTACCCCGACTGGGACCATGACCCGCTCCCCGGGGCGTTCGTGACCCGTATGCAGCGCAGCTTCGGTTGGACGCCGGACGCCGACTTCGTCCGTCCCGTCACCGACCTGATCCAGGCCCTGCAGGTGATCATGTTCCTCGCCACCGAGCCGGGCGACCGCATTGTCGCGCACCTGCCGAACTACCCGCCGTTCCCCGCCGGCATCGCCGACATGGCCCGCACGCTGACCCCCGTCCGACTGCATCCCGACGGTGAGGGCTGGACGTGGGACGCCGACGAGATGGACGCGGCCGCACGTGGCGCGAAGGTGTTACTGCTGGTCAACCCGCAGAATCCGACCGGACGCGTCTTCACCCACACGGAGTTGCAGCAACTGGCCGACGTCGCGGAGGAGCACGACCTGCTCGTCATCAGCGACGAGATCCACGCCGCGCTTGCCTACGAGCCGCACGTCCACCTCCCGTTCGCCCCGTTCGCGCCGGACCGGACAGTGACGATCACGTCGGCGACGAAGGCGTACAACATCGCGGGCGTGCGTACCGCCGTGGCGCACGTCGGCGCGGAGTGGCTACGCAAGCGGTGGGACGCGCTGCCGCCGTTCCTGCTGGGGCATCCGAACACGCTCGGTGTCGAGGCGACGCTCGCTGCCTGGCGCGACTGCGACGACTGGCTCGCCGACCTGCGCGTCCATCTGCACGCTCAGCGCGACCACCTCGCCGCCCGGGTGGCCGAACTGCCCGGTCTGTCGATGCGGGTGCCGGATGGCGGCTACCTCGCCTGGATCGACTGCACCGGCGCCGGGCTCGGCGGCGATCCGGCCGGGTTCTTCCGGGCGAACGCCGGTCTGGAGCTCGCGCCCGGTCCCGACTACGACCCGCAGGCCACCGACTGGGTGCGGCTGAACTTCGCCACCGGACGGGCGGTGCTCGACGAGATCCTCGACCGCATGGCCGCGTCCCTAGGATCGCGGGCATGACAACCGGAGTTGACGCTGACCGGCGCTTCGCGGGGCCAAGTGCGCATGGAGCGGGACGCTGATGACTCCACGGGTGGGGATCATGGGCGGCACGTTCGACCCGATTCACCACGGCCACCTGGTCGCCGCGAGCGAGGTCGCCACGTTGTTCGCGCTGGACGAGGTGATCTTCGTGCCGACCGGCGAGCCGTGGCAGAAGTCCGATCGCCGTGTCAGCCCCGCCGAGCACCGGTATCTGATGACCGTGATCGCCACCGCGTCCAACCCGCACTTCTGGGTCAGCCGGGTGGACATCGACCGGTCCGGGCCCACGTTCACGATCGACACGATCCGTGACATCGCGGCCCAGCGCCCGGACGGCGACCTGTACTTCATCACCGGCGCCGACGCTCTGGCGCAGATCCTGTCGTGGAAGGACGCCGAGGACGCGCTCAAGCTCGCCACGTTCGTCGGGGTGACCCGTCCCGGCTACGACCTCAGCGCCGAGCACCTGCCCAGCGACTCGGTGACGCTGGTCGACGTCCCCGCGATGGCGATCTCGTCCAGCGATTGTCGCGCGCGGGTGTCCGCCGGCAAACCGGTGTGGTACCTGGTGCCGGACGGCGTCGTCCAATACATCAGCAAGCATCAGCTGTACCGCACGTAGACTGGCATCCCGTGACTGCAACGGACGAGGCCCGCGAGACCGCCCTGATCGCCGCACAGGCCGCGGCGGACAAGCTCGCCACCGACATCGTGCTGATCGATGTCAGCGAGCGACTCGCGATCACCGACGTGTTCGTCGTGGTCACCGGCAACAACGAGCGGCAGGTCGAGGCCATCGTCGACGAGGTCGAGGAGAAGCTGCGCCGGCATGGTGTGAAGCCCATCCGACGCGAGGGCCGGCGCGACGGGCGGTGGGTGCTGCTCGACTACGGCGACATCGTCGTTCACGTGCAGCACGCCGAGGAGCGGGTCTTCTACGCGCTCGAACGGCTGTGGAAGGACTGCCCCGCGATCCCGTTCGTCGACCGGGCCGCCGCAGAGTGACCAAGCTCGTCCTGCTGCGGCACGGCCGCACGGCGTGGAACGCCCAGCGTCGGTTCCAGGGCCAGTCCGATCCGCCGCTGGACGAGGTCGGCCGCATGCAGGCCTACGAGATCGCGGCCCTGATCAGCGCGCTCGCTCCGGACCTGCTCGTCAGCTCCGACGCGGCTCGGGCGATGCAGACCGCCGAGCCCCTCGCGGCGATGACCGGTCTCGAGTTGTCCGCCGAACCGCGCTTTCGCGAGCGCAGCCTCGGGCACTGGGAAGGACTCACCCGCGACGAGGTCGCGGAGAAGTATCCCGACGAGTACGCCGACTGGATTGCCGGTCGGGATGTGAGCCGGCGCGGCGGTGAGACCCGCGTGCAGGTCGCCGCCCGCGCTGTCGCAGCGTTCGAGGACCTTCCGGACGCGCCGACGGTCGTGGTCGTGACCCACAGTGCGACCGCTATGGCCCTGTGCACGGCGCTGCTCGGGCTGGATCAGGAGATGCACGTGCTCGGGCCACTTGCGAACTGCCACTGGACCGAACTGACCCACGACAACGCCGTATGGCGGCTGCGGGCGCACAACATCGGCGCCCCCGGGGTGATCGTCCCGGTCCCCGTCCACCGCGAGGCGGGCGACGAGGCGTCCGACGCCGACGCCTAAGCACCCCTCGAAATCGCCTGGCGACGTGACGATTCCGCGAGAACCCCGCCGAGCCCGCGTGATCATCTAGGGCGTGATCGACGCCATATCGGGCCGTCGGGCGTGTCCACAGTTGCAGGCTCTACAGTCGCCGCAGGTGCCCCCGCGCCCGGCGGCGACGGACGGCGGGCGCGGGGCGCGCACCCAGTCGTCGAAATGCGCCGTGCACGCGATTCGCTAGCATAGGTGTATGCGGAGTCGCCGACTTCTTCTCGGACGGCCGCGCTGATTCGTCCCAACGGTCTGCGCGGCTGAGCCTCTGCACCTGTGCAGAGGCTCTTGTTCTGTCCGAGATCTACCCCCTGTCCAGGAGTACGCAGCGATGAGCACACCCGACGACGTCACCGCCGACGCCGCCTCCTCCGAGGTCACTGACGTTCCCCCGTTCCGGTACACCGCAACGGTCGCGAACGAGATCGAGACCTCGTGGCAGCGGCGGTGGGCCGAGCAGGGCACCTTCAACGCGCCCAACCCGTCCGGCCCGCTCGAGGACGGCTTCGACCGGGTCGCGATTCGTCCGCACGCCTACGTGATGGACATGTTCCCGTATCCGTCCGGCGCCGGCTTGCACGTCGGCCACCCGCTGGGCTACATCGGCACCGACGTGTACGCGCGCTACCTGCGGATGCGCGGCGCCAACGTGCTGCACACGATGGGATTCGACGCGTTCGGCCTGCCCGCCGAGCAGTACGCGGTGCAGACCGGGCAGCACCCGCGCGTCACGACCTACGGCAACATCGAGATCTTCCTGACGCAGTTGCGTCGACTGGGCCTGGGCCACGACGAGCGCCGCCGGGTTGCGACCACCGACCCGCAGTTCTACCGCTGGACGCAGTGGATCTTCCTGAAGATCTTCAACGCCTGGTACGACCAGATCGCCGGCAAGGCCCGTCCGATCGAGGAACTGATCGAGGAACTGGACGGCGGCCGGGAGCCCGGTGCAGGCACCAACCCGTTCGACCGGCTGTGGGAGGACCTGTCCGAGATCGAGAAGCGGCAGGTCGTCGACAACCACCGGCTGGCCTACCGCGCCGAGTCTTCGGTGAACTGGGCGCCCGGCCTGGGCACCGTGCTCGCCAACGAAGAGGTCACCGCCGACGGACGCAGCGAGCGGGGCAATTTCCCGGTGTTCAAGAGGCCGCTGGCGCAGTGGATGATGCGCATCACCGCCTACGCGGACCGGCTGATCGACGACCTGGACAAGATCGACTGGCCCGAGAAGGTGCGCACCATGCAGCGCAACTGGATCGGCCGTTCGACCGGTGCGCACATAGTGTTCGACGCCGAGGGAGGCGCGATCGAGGTCTTCACGACCCGTCCGGACACGCTGTTCGGCGCCACGTACATGGTGTTGGCTCCCGAACATCCGCTGGTGACCACACTGACGCCGGCCGAGTGGCCGGAGGGGACGAAGCCGCAGTGGACGGGCGGACACGAGACGCCTCCTGAGGCGGTCGAGGCTTACCGGCGCTCGGCGACGGGCAAGTCGGAGCTGGAGCGGCAGGCCGAGGGCCGGCAGAAGACCGGCGTGTTCACCGGCTCGTATGCCACGAATCCCGCGACGGGGCAGCAGATTCCGGTCTTCATCGCCGACTACGTGCTGATCGGCTACGGAACCGGCGCAATCATGGCGGTTCCCGGGCAGGACGAGCGAGACTGGGAGTTCGCCGAGGTCTACGACCTGCCGATCATCCGTACCGTGCAGCCGGCCGACGGTTTCGATGCCGCCAATGGCAAGGCCTACGTCGGCGAGGGCCCCGCGATCAACTCCGGGTTTTTGGACGGCATGGACGTGGCCGAGGCGAAGGCCGCGATCATCCCCTGGCTGGAGGAGAACGGGCACGGCCGCGGCGCTGTCACCTACCGGCTGCGCGACTGGCTGTTCTCCCGGCAGCGGTACTGGGGCGAGCCGTTCCCGATCTTGTTCGACGAGACCGGCCTGCCCGTCGCGGTGCCGGAATCGATGCTGCCCGTCGAACTGCCGGAGACCGACGACTTCTCGCCCAAGGCATTCCCGCCCGAGGACGCGGACTCCACCCCGGAACCGCCGCTGGGCCGGCTGAGCGACTGGGTCAACGTCGAGCTGGATCTGGGCGACGGTCCGAGGACGTACCGCCGCGAGACCAGCACGATGCCCAACTGGGCCGGCTCGTGCTGGTACGAGCTGCGCTATCTGGACCCGACCAACGACGAGGTGCTGGTCGATCCCGAGGTGGAGCACTACTGGATGGGGCCGTCCGCGGACCGTCCGCTGGGTGGCGTCGAGCTGTACGTCGGCGGTGTCGAGCACGCCGTGCTGCACCTGCTGTACTCGCGGTTCTGGCACAAGGTGCTCTACGACCTGGGCTATGTCAGCTCGTCCGAACCGTTCCACCGATTGGTCAACCAGGGCTATCTGCAGCTACCGGCGTACACGAACGCCAACGGTTTCTACGTCGAGGCCGCGGAGGTCGAAGAACGCGACGGCCGGTACTTCTTCGGCGACGAGCAGGTCGACGTCGAGTTCGGCAAGATCGGCAAGAGCCTGAAGAACGTCGTCAATCCCGACGAGTTCATCGAGAACTACGGCGCGGACACCTTCCGCATGTTCGAGATGTTCAGCGGCCCGCTGGAGCAGTCCCGCCCGTGGGACGTCAAGGCGATCGTCGGTCCGTTCCGTTTGCTGCAGCGGGTGTGGCGTGTCGTCGTCGACGAGAACACCGGCGAGCTGCGCGTCTCGGACGACGATGTGCCGGACGAGCTGAATCGCCTGCTGCACAAGACGATTCACGCGGTCCGCGAGGGCTACGAGACGCTGCGCTTCAACACGTCCATTGCCCGCGTCACGGAACTGAACAACGCTGTCACGCAGGCGTACCCGCACGGCGGAACCCCCCGTGCGGTGGCCGACGCGATGGTGCTGATGCTGGCCCCGCTCGCGCCGCACATCGCCGAGGAGTTGTGGGCCCGGCTGGGCCACACCGAGTCGCTGGCTTGGGCGGACTTCCCGGTCGCGGACGAAGCGCTGCTGGTGGACGAGACGATCGAGGTGCCGGTGCAGGTCAACGGCAAGGTGCGGTCGAAGATCGTTGTGCCGGCCGATGCGGATGCCGAGGCGTTGGAGGCAGCGGCGCGCGCCGATGCACGGATCATCGCGGTGCTGGACGGACGGGAGACCCGGCGGGTGGTCGCGGTTCCGGGCCGTCTGGTCAATTTCGTGGTCTGATCCTGCGATGAGCGTCGTCGCGATCGTCACCGACTCGACGGCGTACCTGCGGCAGTCGGTGCGCGACGCCGTACACGTCGTCCCGCTGCGAGTGCATCTCGGATCGGAGACGTACACCGAGGGCGTCGATGTGACGCCGGCCGACGTGGTGCGCACGTTGAAGGCCAAGGTGCCGGTCTCGACCTCGCGGCCGTCACCGGCGGAGTTCGCCGCGGTGTATCGCTCGTGCCTCGAGGCCGGTGCCGACCATGTCGTGTCGGTGCATCTGGCGGCAGCATTGTCGGGCACGTGGGAGTCGGCGGTGCTGGCGTCGCAGGACTTCGGCTACGGCGTGGTGCGCGTCGTCGATTCCCGCGGCACTGCGGCGGCGCTGGGATTCGCGGTCGAGGCGGCCGCGGCGGCTGCGGCGACCGGGGAGTCGGTGGCGGCCGTGCAGCAGGCGGCGACCGCGATCGTCGACAGCACGAAGACGCTGTTCTACGTCGACACCCTCGAGTACCTGCGCCGTGGCGGGCGGATCGGCACCGCGACCGCCCTGCTCGCGACCTCGCTGTCGGTGAAGCCGCTGCTGCACATGGTGGAGGGGCAGATCGTGGCGTTGGAGAAGGTGCGCACGCCCACCCGCGCGCTCGCCCGGATTGTGTCGTTGACGGCCGACGCGGCAGGGTCGGGGCCGGTGGACGTCGCAGTACAGCATCTCGCCGCGCCCGCGCGGGCCGAAGCGGTGGCCGGACAGTTGCAGATCGCGCTGCCGACCATCCGCGAGTTGCAGGTGGCCGAACTCGGCCCGGTGCTCGGCGCGCACCTGGGACCTGGGGTGATCGGCGTCGTCCTGGTCCGCCGCTGACAACCCGCCGGCAGCGCGTGGCCGCCGGTAGCAGATGCTGCCGACGATCCGGCCGTTCTTGTCCACAGCGGCACGCATCGTCCACATGATGCGCGACGCACCGGCGGCTGCCTGCCGATCTTCGTAACGTCGCCCGGGTGCGGACGGCGGGGCGTCTTGGTAGGGGCGAGAGAGGCAGGGTCGCAGCGCGGGTGCGGGCCCTGATCGGTGCGCCCCCGCCGTCCGACGCCGGCGTGCGGCCGGACTCGCGCGAGCACGAGGTCGGCGCGCCCTGGGTGCCGGGCATGCGCGCACCGTCCCGGCATGCGTCGCCCGAAAGGCCGGCGTGGCGCGACCGTTTCCGCTGGGACCCGGGCCGGCGGGGGCTGGCGGCACTCGGTCTGGCGGTCGTTGCCGTAGCGGCGGGCACGACGTGGTGGGTCGCGACCGGAAGCCCGCACGCCATGCCGGTGCACCGCACGGCGCCGAAGCCGCTGCCGGCGTCGATGACCTCGAGCATCGCCGGAGCGCCACCGGACAGCACGACTGCGACCGGCACGTCCGCAATCGCGCCAACCCCGCCAGCCTCGGTGGTCGTCGACGTCGCCGGGAAGGTGCGCCACCCGGGCGTGTACACCCTGTCCGCCGGGGCGCGGGTCTACGAGGCGCTCCGTGCGGCGGGCGGGGTGCGCCCCGGCGCGAGCACGCTCGCGCTGAACATGGCCGCGCCGGTGCTCGACGGCGAGCAGATCGTAGTGGGCATCGCGTCGGTGCCGCCGGTCGTCGGTGCGCCGCCGGTCACCAGCGCGCCTGCGCCGGGTAGCAGCCCTTCGACGAGTGGGGCGTTGATCGACCTCAACACCGCGACCCTCGACCAGCTCGAGGCCTTGCCCGGGGTCGGCCCGGTGCTCGGGCAGAACATCCTCGACTGGCGCAACGCCAACGGCCGGTTCACCTCGGTCGACCAACTCCGCGACGTGTCCGGCATCGGCGACGTGCGGCTTGCCCAGTTACGGCCGCTGGTGACGATATGACCACGCCGACCGGCGGCGCCGTCGACGTCCGGCTCGCCCTCGGGACGGCCGTCGCGTGGCTCGCGCTGGCGATGTGCCTGAGCGGGTCGCTGACGACGATCACCGTCGTGGCTGCCTGCGCCGTGCTGGTCGGCCTGGTCGGATTGGCGCGTCGTGGGCACCGCTGGCTGCGTCTGTTGGGTGCGGCGGGGTTCTGCGTGGCCGTCGTCCTCGTCCCGTTCGCCGCGCGGGTGTGGCTCGCCGACGACTCGCCGCTGGCCATCCTGGCCCGCACTCATGCCGCGGTGACCCTGGAGCTGACCACCACCGGTGATCCGCGGACGCTGGCGGCGAAGGGGATCTCCGGCGCACCGCGCGTGGTCGTCCCGGCCGAGGCGAACCGCGTCGACGGCAAGGACGCGGTGTCCGGGCCGGTGCTCGTGCTTGCGCCGGCCGCGCAATGGCACGACGTGGTCCCGGGCCAGCAAGCCGAGGTCCGCGGAACCCTTTCGCCCTCGCTCGACGGCGCGTGGAACGGCGTGGTGCTGTTCGCCGACACGCCGCCGACGCTGCTCGGATCGCCACCGTGGTGGCAGCGCGTGGCCGGCGTCGTGCGGGCCGGGCTGCGCACTGCCTCTGCGGTGCTGCCACCGGCCGAGCGTGGTCTGCTGCCCGGACTGGTCGACGGCGACACCAGCAATCTCGACCCGGTCCTGATCGACAGATTCCGCGCCGCGGGCCTCACGCACCTGGTGGCGGTCAGCGGCAGTAAAGCACGACCAGTACAGTAGTCAACATGACGACGACCAGCGCACGGGCGGCGCTCTACGTTCGGGTAAGCCAGGACCGAAACCGGCGGCACAAGTCCGTCAACGAGCAGGAGGCCGAGCTGCGGCAGGTCGCCGCCGATGAGGGCTGGGAGGTCGTCGCGGTCTTCTCGGACAATGACCGCAGCGCGTCGCGCTACGCGGTCAAGGACCGGCCGGGTTACCGCGATCTGCTGGAGTTCATCGCCCAGGGCAAGGCCGATCTTGTGGCGACCTGGGAGAACTCGCGGCTTACCCGCGACCTCGGCGAGTTCGTGGCCATGGCCAAGGTCTGCGAGGGCTCGCGCACCCGGTGGTACTACGGCGGCACCTGCTACGACCTGACCAAGGCGAGCGACCGTCGCCGCGTCGGCCATGACATGGTCGACAGCAGTGCCGAGTCAGATGTCACCCGCGAGCGTGTGCTGCGGTCGGTGCGGTCCAGCGTGAAGGCCGGAACCCCGCACGGTCGGCAGTGCTATGGCTACCGGCGCGTCTACGACGAGCAGACCGGCGCGCTCGACCACGTAGAGATCCACGCCGAACGGGCCGCGATCCTGCGCGAGGCCGCCGCGCATGTGCTGGCCGGTGGCTCGCTGTACCAGCTGGCCCGCGACCTGGACGCGCGCGGCGTGCCGACGATGACGCCGAACGCGACGCGCTGGCACGCCAGCAACCTGACCCGCGCCCTGAAGTCGCCCGTATACATGGGCAAGCGGGTGCACCGGGGCGAGGTCGTCGGCGACGCCGTATGGCCCGCGATCTTCGACTCGCTCACCTGGACCCGGCTGCAAGCGGTCATGGGCGATCCGGCGCGCAACACGCGGCCCGAGACCGCCACCCGGCACCTGCTCAGTGGGCTGATGACGTGTGGCAAGTGCGAGGGCACGGCGTTCTACGTGCTGACCGCCGCGCGGAGCCGGGGAGGCAAGCGCGCCTACACCTGCCGCGACTGCCAGTCGGTCGCGCGCCTGGTCGAGCCGGTCGACGAGCTGGTCAACCGGGTAGCGGTCGAGCTGCTGAGCCGCCCAGCGTTCCAGCGGGCGTGGGCGCGTCCCACCGACGCCGATGCCCTGGAGAGCGCGCAGGCCGAGGCCGAGGCGGCAGAGGCCGAACTTGCCGACCTGTACGCGGCGGTCAAGGCCAAGCGGCTGTCGGTCCGAGCGCTGGCGGAACTTGAGCCGGGCATGGCGGCAAACGTGGAGACGACCAAGGCTGAGGTCAGCCGTCTACTGCGGGGGCCGGGCGTGCTCGATGGCGTGACCCCCGCCGAGATCGCGTCGCGCTGGGACGGGCTCGACATCGACACCAAGCGGCGCGTGCTGCGCGAGCTGTTCCGTATCCGGCTTCTGCCCGTCGGTCGCGGCAGGCGTGTCTTCGACCCGGCCAGCGTCGAGATCAAGCCGAGCTGGCAGCAGTAGCGCGACCCGGTCCACCACCTCATCGGGCGGCGCAGGCCAGCTGTCGACAAGCGCCTTGGCGTATTGCGTCACATATCAGGTACGTGTGCCGCGCCTTGCGCCTGCGACTTCACGTTTCCGCAACGTGCCGATACCTATAAGGCGGGGCGGCGGGATCGGTCCCGGCCAGCGTGATCGGCGTAGGGGCCCGCTGCCTGGAGGACGAATGGCGGGGCATAGGCCCTGTCCGTATGCGGCTCGACAACGGCGCCGAGTGACCAGCAACCGCGAAGCAGTAGTGCATGCGGAGTCAAAGATCCTCAGATGATCTTGGCCGGGCGGGGCGGACACATGTGCCCGGGAACTCCTGGCTGCAGGTTCCAGGTGCTCTGACAC
>DASXJR010000028.1:0-53255 GCA_036497285.1 Jatrophihabitans sp. | reverse complement strand
GGCGCATGGGTATGGGCATCAGCCTGATACTCCTTTGGGGAGACTGAACTTCTGGTCTTCGCGAGCGACCGCTCGCTCGTCCACGTCGACCGGGCCGAGCGCACGTAGTACGCCGACCAATTCGTCGACCAGGTGTGGGGGGGCCGATGCCCCGGCCGTGATGCCGATCGTGTCGGCGTGAGCGAGCCACTCCGGCAGCACACGGGTCGCGTCGTCGACGAGATGCGCCGGGGTGCCCAGCCGTTCGACGACCTCGACGAGCCGCCGCGAGTTGGACGAGTTCGTCGAGCCGACAACGATGACCACGTCCGATTGTCGGGCTATTGCCGCCACAGCATTCTGCCGATTCGTCGTGGCGTAGCAGATGTCGTCGGTGGGGCTGGACGCGATCAACGGGAAGCGGCGGCGCAGCGTCGATACGACGTCCGCCGCATCGTCGATCGCCAGGGTCGTCTGAAGCACGTAGGCAACGTGGTCGGGATCGTCGGCGACGACCGCATCGGCCTCCGCGACGTTCTGGACGAGCTGGATCTGTCCGGGAACCTCGCCGAGGGTGCCCTCGGTCTCGTCATGGCCCGCGTGGCCGACCAGCAGCACGGTGTCGCCGCGACCGGCGAATCGCTTCGCCTCGGTGTGCACCTTGGCCACGAGCGGGCAGGTCGCGTCGATGACGTTCAGCCCGCGTCGCGCTGCCTCGACGCGCACTCTCGGCGCGACGCCGTGCGCGGAGAACACGACCGTGGTGTCGTCAGGCACTTCGTCCAGTTCGTTGACGAAGACCGCGCCCTGCCGTTCGAGATCCCTCACGACATGCGCGTTGTGCACGATCTGGCGCCGTACGTAGATGGGGCGTGGGTACCGCTGCAACGCAAGCTCGACGATGTCGATCGCGCGCTCCACGCCGGCACAGAACGAGCGTGGCGCAGCGAGCAGCACGCGGCGCGGACCGGCCAAGCTGGCCCAACGCTCCAGCGCCGGTCCGCAGCGACGCAGCGCGACCAGAGCCTTCATGCCGGCCGGCAGGGTCCGCAGGCGCGCCACCGGCGTGTAGGCGGTATCGACGATCACGCGCACGACCGCCACCGGGACGGGATTCTGCCGGTCGACCATTGCCCGAACGACAGCCGCGGACTCCATGTCGACAGCGATCGCTCCGGTCGCCGCGAGCCGCTCGCGTTCCTCACAACCGCCGACGATGTGGTCCGTGCTGACGATCGGCCCGGTGATGACGCGTAGTCCTTGGCGACGCAGCTCGGCCACCAACGGTGCGGCGGCCCGTAACGCGATCCGGCCGCTGGCGTCGCGCACCTCGGTGGCGACCACGACATCGCCGGCGCGCAGGGACGGGTCGAGCCCGCCTGCGACTCCGGCCACCGCGAGCGCCCGGGGCGCGAGGGCGCCGAGCCGAGGCAGCCACCGCTGCACCCGACCCCCGCCCATGCCGCACCGTTCGACCACGGAATGCGGCACGGTCGCCTGAATGGCCGCGTACTCGCTGCGCAAGGCGGTGACGACGACGAAGGGTCCGGTCATCACGCACACAGCCCTGTTGCCGAGGCGTAGCGGCCCAGCGCGCTGAGCGGGAACACGAACCGGTACATCTCGTAATTGACGTAGAAGTCGCCGGGGAACCCGGTGCCGGTGTAGAAGTCCTCGTCCCAGCCGCCGTCGAAACGCTGGTCGTCGATCAGCCACTGGACGCCGCGCTCGACCGCGTCGATGTTCGGGTCGACGGCGATCAGCGCCAGCAGGGCCCACGCCGTCTGCGACGGGGTCGACGTACCGCGCCCGCGCCACGTCGCGTCGCGGTAGGAGCGCAGGTCCTCGCCCCAACCGCCGTCGTCGTTCTGGTGGGCTTCCAGCCACGCCACCGCGCGTCGGATCGCCGGGTCGTCGCGGCCCACACCGGCCGCGATCAGCGCAGGCACGACCGCGCCTGTGCCGTACACGTGGTTCGCACCCCATCGGCCGAACCACGACCCGTCGTCCTCCTGGGCAGCGAACAGCCAGGCGATGCCGCGGCGGGCCGGCTCGCCGTCGACGAGCCCCTGCTGTGCGAGCAGCTCCACGACGTGCGCGGTGACGTCCGCGCTGGGCGGGTCGATGACGGCGCCGAAGTCGCAGAATGGGAGCTTCTCGACCAGTCGACGCATGTTGTCGGCGTCGAATGCCGCCCAGCCGCCGTCGCGCGACTGCATGCCGACCGTCCAGCGCACACCTCGGTCGACGGCCGCCCCGATGCCCGGCACATCCGGCACCCGGTGGAGGGCCAGGACGACCTCGGCGGTGTCGTCGACGTCGGGGTAGCCGTCGTTTGCGAACTCGAACGCCCACATTCCTTCCGGCGCCAGGTCCGGACGCCGCACCGTCCAGTCGCCGGGCACCGAGATCTCTTCGTCCAGCAGCCAGTTCGCCGCGCGGGTGATCGCCGGATCGTCGGGGCTCACGCCCGCGTCGAGCAGCGCCGTGATGGACAGGCAGGTGTCCCACACCGGCGACTGGCACGCCTCGAGACGGCGCACCGTGCCGTCCGGCGTCTCCTCACGGACGAGGAAGCCCTCGAGGCCGGCGACGGCCGCCGCCATCGCGGGGTGGTCGAGCGGATAGCCGAGCAGGTGCAACGCCAGGATCGAATACACCCACGGCGGCTGGATCCCGCCCCAGCCACCGTCCGCCTCCTGGCGGGCGAGGATCCACTCCGCAGCGTGGCGGAACGCCAGCCTGCGTCCCGGGTTGACCGGCGACTTCGCGTAGAGCTTGAGCACGCGATCGAGAACACCGAACGCCGTCGCTGCCAGCCCGCGCTTGCGCCGCGGACGCCCGTCGGCATGCAGTTCGTCCAGGGAGAAGGGCAGGGGACGGACCGGACGCAGCGTTGCGACGACGGTGATCGGGACGACCGTCTGCCGTGCCCAACACGCCCAGTCGCTCACGTTGAGCGGCACCCACGACGGCAACAACACCAGCTCAGGCGGCATGGCCGGGAGTTCGTCCCAGGACCACTCGCCGAACAACGCGAGCCAGATGCGGGTGAACACGCGCGTCGCGGAGATGCCGCCCTGGGCGTGGACGAAGTCTCGCGCGGCGCGCATGTGCGTGTCCTGGGGGTCGTCCCCGGCCAGCCGAAGTGCCGTGTACGCCTCGACGGTCGTGGACAGGTCGCCGGGCCCGTCGAAGAACGTGGCCCAGGTGCCGTCGGCCCGCTGCTGGCTGCGGATCCACCGCGCGGAATCGGCAAGTTCCTTGTCCGTCAGGATTCCGAGGAATTGGCGCAGTAACAGGTCTTCTGCGTCCATCGTCACGTTCGTGCGCAACTCGCCCTTCCACCAGCCGACAGGCGACTGGAGCTCGACGAGGTACTCGCGGCCGCGCTTGACGGCGGCGACGACGCTCTCGTCGAGTTCTGGGCGACGTTGTGCGGTCACGGAATCTCCTGTTCTCAGCGGTCACGCGTCACGATGTAAGTGGCTACGGCGGCCAGGTCGGCCGCTGCCGACTCGACCAGCTTCAGGTCTTCGAGCTGCCGGATCGCCTTGTCCAGGCGGGTGTCGGCCTCCTGCGCGGCCCAGGCGACGCCGCCGGCCTCGACGATCAGTTCGGTGGCCCGCGCGACGTCGGCCTCGGTCGCCGGCGGTCCGTCGGCGAACAGCTGCGCCAACTGCTTTCCTGTCCGCGACGGGTCGGCGAGCGCCGCGACGATGGGCGCGCTGCACTTGCCCGCACGAACGTCCGACGAGGACGACTTGCCCGTGCGCGCCGGGTCACCCACCACGCCGAGCACGTCGTCGACGAGTTGGAACGCGATGCCGAGCTCGTGACCGAACGAGGCCAGCCCGGCGACGACGTGCTCCGGAGCGCCGGCAGCAAGCGCACCCACGGACGACGCGCACGAGAGCAGCGCGGCCGTCTTGCCGGCCTCCATCGCGAGCACCTCGTCCAGCGTCACGTCGCGCCGGCCCTCGAGCGCCAGGTCCTGCGACTGGCCGCCGATCAGCAGCTGCGTCGCCTCCAGGACGGCCGGCAGGCTACGTCGCCCGGCGAGTCCGGTCTCCATCAACACTTCGATCGCGCGCGTGAGCAAGGCATTGCCTGCGAGAATCGCCAGTCCTTCGCCGAAGGCCACCCATCCGGTCGGTCGGTGCCGCCGCTCGAGATCGCGATCCATGACGTCGTCGTGCAGCAGCGAGAAGTTGTGCACCAACTCGATGGCGACGGCACCGGGGATCCCGCTGTCCGGCTCGCCGAGCACCGCCTGGGCAGAGAGCAGCGCGAGCGCAGGGCGAATGGCTTTGCCGCCGGACTCGCTCGGGTTGCCGTCGGCATCGTTGAACCCCATTTGATAACCGGCGACAAGGCGCATCCGGTCGTCAGCGATTCCGTCGATCGCCAGGCGCAACACCGGCGCAACGAGATCCCGAGCGCGCCCGAGAACCTCGGGTGCGGTGGTGCGAGCCAGTTGTCGTGTCATGCCGCGAACTCCGTCACCTGACTAAGTGGAATTTCCATAACCGCCTCGGCGGCGGCTATGCCACTACGGACTGCACTTTCCATGGTGTCCGGCCAACCCGTATCGGTCCAGGAACCGGCCAACCATATGCCTTCGTGTCCCTCCGTCGGCTGCGGTCGCAGCGCCCAGCTACCTGCGCTCTGGCGGAAGGTTGCGTGCCGCTCCCGAGTGACGAAAGCATCGAGAACGGTGGCCCGCCGCGCCGCGGGGAACAGCGCGCCGAGGGCGTCGACGAACTGCGCCTGCAGCGTGCGGCTCGGGACGTCGACGATGGCGTCCGCGGCGCTGACCGTCACGGCGAGGTACTGCCCGCGCGGATGTAGCCGGCGAACGCCGGAGCTGTCGGTGCGGTCGAAGCACCATTGCACCGGCGAGCCCACCGCCGCTGCGAACGGGAGGTCGGTCACCGGGCGGTCGTACACGACGTGGACGTTGACGATCGGGGACGTACCGAGAGCTTCGGTTTTCGGAGGCGCGATTCGGGGCGCTACGAGGCGGGCTTCCCGGGGCGGTACTGCCAGGACGGCGGCGTCGGTCGGGAACCTGCGCCCGCCGGCCTGCACAAAGCCGTCCGCGAGCGAATCGACACCGTGTCCGGTGAGCACCTCGACACCAGCTGCAGCCAGTGCTGCCGCAGGGGCCGCCGAATGCAGGTCTGCGAGGGGTGCCGCGGCGTAGCCGACGTCGGACGACGATGCGCGGTCGAGCAACCCGGTGCGGAACACCTTTGCGGCCAGGGCGAGCGACGCGTCGTCAGGCGCCAAGTTCAACGTTGCGGTGGCGACGATGCTCCACAGCCCCTCGATCGTCTCGTCATTCTGCCCGTGCGCGCGCAGGAACGCGCCGAAGGTCTGCGCATCCAGACTGCGATCGGACGGGTCGAGCAGCCGTAGTGCCACCGCACCGCGGATCACCCGTGCGCGATCCGCCGAACTGAGCAGGCCGTAGCGGCTCAACGCCGCACCGAGGTGCAGAGGTGCAGGCACGCCGCGCACTCGGCTCAGCCGGCCACGCCGTCCGTCCGGCCGTAACACCGGAATGTCCAACCGGCGCTGCAGAACGACTTGGTCCGCAACACCGAGCCGGTCGAGCAGTTGCCGGTAGGCCTGACAGCAGCGCAGAAAGACATGTTGGCCGTTGTCCACCGACAACTCGCCACGACGGAACGAGAACGCGGCGCCGCCCAGCCGGGGTCGCTTCTCGAGCAGGACGACCTCGCGGCCGCCATCAGCCAAACGGAGCGCAGCCGCGATTCCGGCGAGGCCGCCCCCGACGACCACCGTGCGTCTGTCAGCCACGGCGCACCCCGGCCAGGGAACGTGCCGCGACAGTGAGCTTCGCGCGGGTGGACAACGACACACGTGCGCGCATGACGGCATCCGGGTCGGCCGCGATCCGCTTCAGCAACTCGCGGTAGATACCGGCCATCGCCGCGCAGCACGCGGCGCTGCGGTAGTCGAGCAGCGGCAGCAGTTGCAACCCGCGGTCGTACCATCCCCACGCCCGAGACGCCTCGAAACGGATCACCTCCGCAAGCGCGCCGCCCTGCGGGTCGAGCGTGCCGTCACCGCGCGTCGCGAGGTTGCAGTCGAACAGCGCCAGGTCGCGCTTGGGCAGATAGACGCGGGCGGTGCCGAGGTCCTCGCGGATGTCACGCAGGATGTTGGTCAACTGCAGGGCGACGCCGAGGGCGTCGGCGAGCTCGGACGCGCGCGCGGACTCAGCGGGGGACAGCTGCGGGTGGAACACCCCGAGCGACAGCCGTCCGATCGAGCCTGCGACGCACCTGCAGTACACGACGAGGTCGTCGAGACTCTCGTAGCCGCGGCCGAGCACATCCATCTCGCAGCCGTCGATGAGCTCACCGAACGCGTCGAGCGGTATGGGCAGGCGACGCGCCGCGTCGGCAAGACCGACCAAGACCGGATCGTCCGGGAACGCGGACGGGTCGGCGACCTGCCGGCGGGCCTGCGCCAGGAGCCGGAGCTTCTCCTCCGCGGGCAACGTGCCGTCGCCGATGTCGTCGACGCGGCGCGCCATGGCGTAGACGGCTGACAGCGCGGTGCGCTTGGGCGGCGGCAACAGCCTGATACCCCACGAGAAGTTGCGCGCCTGCTCGCGCGTGATCCGCTCGCATTCGGTGTAAGCCACCGCCGCGGTGATCATCGGCCGGACCAGAGACGTACCGCGTACCAGGCCGTGCGCGCCGACGAGGGGTGGACGGCGCCCGCCAACACCTCGCAGTGAGCGCGGGTCAATGCCTTCGACGTGGCGCGCCCGCCCGCCACGTAGCCGGCAACAGCGACGCGGGCCCAGCCATGCAGCGCGCGCACGAGTCCGGGCCCTGCGGCGAGCAGTTCATCGGCGCGACGAACCTGTAGTGCGACGACGCGCCGGAGCGCCGGCGACGTGCTGTCAGCCGTCAATTCGGCGTCGGTGACGCTCGCGCCTGCCAGGTCGTTCGAGGGCAGGTACACGCGTCCGGCGCGGGCGTCCTCGCCCACGTCTTGGCAATGTTCGAGCACCTGCAGCGCCGTGCAAACGGCATCCGAGCGCGCTGTCAACTCGTCATCGCGCACGCCCGCGATGCCGAGCACGATGCGCCCCACCGGTGCGGCAGACAGCCGGCAGTACTCGAGCAGGTCGTCGAAGTCGGCGTAGCGGGACTTTCGCTGGTCAAGGCGGTTCGCCTCGATGAGGTCCAGGAACGGCGCGAGCTCGAGACCGCCGCGGACGAGCGGCTGCAGTCCCTGCACCGGTGCGAGCTCGGCGCGGCCGTTCGGTACAGCGCGCAGATCGCGTTCGACGATGTCGAGAAGTGCGAGGCGATCACCGCGCGCCTCGTCGCCGACATCGTCAACAAACCGGGCATAGGCGTACACGCGGGTCACCGCGTCGCGCGGAACTTTCGGCAACAACCGCAACGCGACGGGAAAATTCTCGGCGCTCATCTGCGCGTGAGACACCGCGGCGACGCGGCGCAGCTCGTCGAGCGAGACGGACAGCGCCGTCCCCGAGCTCAAGTCGAAGTCGGTCACCCGCATGTCCCCAAATCGGAACGTGTTATAGATTTTTATTAGCCGAACTAACAATCAGGTGTCGTACTGATCTATATCAGATAATCGGCTGGAGTCGGTACCGTGCAGGGCAAACCACGTGGGGAGGCGGGATGGACGAGCGCGACGGCGAGCCGTTCCTCGGCGATCTGCTCGCGCGTCGGGGCGGCGAGCGCTATGCACTGCACAAGCGCCACGGCAACCCCCAGCTGTATCGCATGTTGCACGCCATCGGATTCGACCAAGTCTACGTGCGGGGCGAAGGCGCTTACCTGTACGACATCGAGGGCACCGAATATCTTGACATGCTCGCGGGCTTCGGCGTGTTCGCGCTGGGCAGACACGACCCGACGGTCCGGCGCGCGCTGCACGACGTCCTCGACCTCGGCCTGGCCGACCTCACCCAGTTCGACGCCCCGCCCCTGGCCGGTCTCCTTGCCGAACGCCTGCTCACGAAGGCCCCACACCTGGAACGCGCTTATTTCGGTAACAGCGGGGCCGAGGCGGTCGAGGCGGCGCTGAAGTTCGCGCGCTACGCCACCGGCCGCAGGCGGATCCTCTACTTCGACCATGCCTTCCACGGGCTCACCACAGGTTCACTTTCGGTAAACGGCGCCAAGGAGTTCCGCTCCGGCTTCGGTCCGCTTCTGCCGGACACCGAAATCGGCCTCGGCGATCTCGACGGGCTGCGCCGCGAGCTGCGCGCGGGCGACGTCGCGGCGTTGCTGGTCGAACCCATCCAGGGCAAAGGGGTCGCAGTGCCCGAACGCGGGTTCCTCTCGGCCGCGCACGACCTGCTTCGAAAGCACGGGGCCTTGCTCATCGCCGACGAGGTGCAGACGGGCATCGGCCGTACCGGCGACTTCTTCGCTTACGAACACGACGGTGTGCAGCCGGACCTCGTCGCAGCAGCGAAGGCGCTTTCCGGTGGGTACGTGCCGGTCGGCGCGCTGCTGGGCAAGGACTGGATCTTCCAGAAGGTGTACTCGTCGATGGACCGGGTACTCGTGCACGATTCGACGTTCGGGTCCAACGCGCAGGCAATGGCCGCCGGGCTGGCGACGCTGCACGTGATGGAGCGCGACGCCGTGGTGGCGAACGCGCGGAAGATAGGCGATCTGCTGCATTCCCGGCTCGCCGAGCTGTCCGACCGGTACGAAATGGTGGCCGAGGTTCGTGGTCGCGGGCTGATGATCGGCATCGAGTTCGGCCGTCCGTCGTCGTGGCGCCTGCGCGCGGCGTGGACTGCGCTGCAAGCGGCACGCACAGGCTTGTTCGCGCAGACGGTCGTGCACGCGCTGTACCACCAGCACCGCATCCTCACCCAGGTTTCCGGTGATCACCTCGAGGTGATCAAGCTGATTCCGCCCCTGACGATCGGCGAGGACGAAGTCGAGCGCTTCGTCACCGCATTCACCGACGTGATGGATCAGGCGCACCGTGGATCAGCTCTGATGTGGGACTTCGGCAAGACCCTCATCAAGCAAGCTCGATCATGAACAGCTGAGGCAGCAGGTCAGTCGGCCAGCACTGCCACCGCGCGCACCGGGAACGACGCCATTCCGACCACCGGCGCCGGAATCGCGATCAGGCGCGCCCCGTCGGCCGGCACGGCGTGCAGGTTCGTGAGGTGCTCGATGATCGGGACGTCGGCGCCCAGCAGTCCGTGATGGGCAGGACGGCCCGGGTCGGCCGGATCGTCGATGTTGAGCGAGTCGATGCCGACGATCGCGGCGTTGCCGGCGAGAAGCGCGGCGACGGCATCCGCGGCGAGGAACGGGTTCTCGGTGAGGTAGTGGTCGGTGCCCCAGTGCCGTGACCAGCCGGTGTTGATCAGCACCGCCTTGCCCCACAGCCGGCTCGGATCGCCCAGATGCGTGGCCGTCACAACACGTGCCTCGAGTGCGCGGATCACGACGATGGGCACGTTCACAAGCCGCTCCAGCGGCAGCCCGGCAAGGTCGGCGCGGTCGGCATGGAAGTGGTACGGCGCGTCGAGGTAGGTGCCGGTGTTGCCGACGAGCGTGAGCGCCTCGATTTCGAAGCTCGCCCCTGCGGCGAGCCGTTGGCGCGTCTCGGTTCGGGAGACGACAGTGCGCAGCATGGGCGGTTCCAGGCCCGGGTAAGTCGTCATGCCCGGCTCGATGCGGTGCGACAGATCCACGATCACAAGCAGATTGTGGCCGACCGCGGCTTCTGCTTTTCACCCGAAGGGGATGAGTCCGACCGGCCCGCGCGGCGGTTTCCTGAGTACATGCTGCTGCGGTTGCTGATCAGGCTCGTGGTTCTCGCGCTGGTCATCGGAGGAGTCGCTGCGATCCTGCCCGGCGTCACCGTGCACGGCGGGTTCCTGGCATTGCTGTGGATCGCGCTGCTGTTCTCGCTGGTCAACCTCATCCTCGGCCCGATCTTCCACATCCTCGGACTGCCGTTCATCGTATTGACCCTCGGCCTGTTCCTCCTGGTCATCGACGCGGCCCTGTTCGCGATCACCGCCGGACTGTCCAGCCATCTCGACGTGGACGGATTCTGGAGTGCGTTGTTCGGCGGGACGTTGATCGCCGTGTTCGGGTGGGCCGCCGAACTGCTGCTTCCGCTACGTCCCCGCAACTCGGAGATCGAACTCGTCGGCTGACCCACTACGACGATGCGGACTGCGGGGCCACGACCGGTCGCCGGACGGCGGGCATCCCATAGCGTTTTGATCGTGCCGTGGAACGTCGATGAGGCCGCCGAGTTGGCGCACGACCTCCTCGGCGACAGCGAGCGCTTCCGCCACAGCCAGGGAGTAGCGCAGCGTGCCCGGGAGCTGTCCGTCACCGTCCCCGCGGAGCAGGTCGAGCTGCTCGTCGCGGCCGCCTGGCTGCATGACGTCGGCTATGCAGCCCCGCTGCGCGGTACCGGGTTCCACCCGCTCGACGGCGCTCGGGGACTGGTCGGACTAGGCGTCGGTAGCGCCCTGACGCGGCTGGTGGCAAACCATTCGGCCGCCTGGCTCGTGGCCCGGGCGCTGAACCTGCAGCATGAGATGACGGCGTTCCTGCCGCTGTCCGGCCCTACCGCCGATGCTCTCACCGCAGCCGACCAGACCATCGGGCCGGGCGGCGTCGCCATGACCGTGGACGAGCGCATGCGCGACATGATCGAGCGGCACGGCCCGGACTCGTCCAACGCACGCGTACACGCCGCCCGCGCGGCGGAGCTGCGGGCGACCACCAGCCGCGTGGCCGTGCGGCTGCAGCGGCGCGGCGTCACCGACTCCTGGCTACCGGGTCTGTCGCCGAGGTGAAACCGGGGAGGTGAAGTCAGCACCGGCCCTTCCGCCCCACGCGCCGAGGCGCTTTCGGCCCTGCGCCGCCCTGGAGCGTGCCGCTTCGGCCCGCCGGCGCGCTACTTCGGCCTGCTCCACTGCTTCGGCGCGCACGGTGGGATCGAACTCCCGGGATGCGCGCAGGGTCCAGCGAGTCGCCGCAGCGTCGAGATCCCGCGCGGTGACGTCATGGAACACGATCGAGTTCCGAAGATGTGCTTCCGCGAGCAGTGCGCGCGAGCGCCTTCCCGTCTCCGCGACCCGATCCTTCACGGTGGCCGCCCTGGCCTGCGCCGATCCGACCCGACGCCATGCGACAGTCGCCGCTGCGCCCATCCCGGGCCTGGGCGCGACAGGCGCTGACGCAACAGCCGCGGTCCGGATCAGCTCGGGACGATCCGCGACGCCGAACTTGCGCAGCAGCGCGGCCATATGGCTTTCCACGGTGCGTTTGGAGATACTGAGCAGCCCCGCGATCTCTGCATTGCCGTACCGAGCGACCACCAGCTTCAGCAGTTCGCCCTCGCGTCGGGTCAGGCCGAAACGTTGGTTCACGTCGCCCTCTGCGCCGGGACGTCCGGCCGGCTCCGACTCGACCACGGTGCACCGCCTTCCATCGGATGCCCACGAATCCAACGAACCTGCGTGCGTTGCACGGATGCCAGCATGACCCTACTCGCGTTTACTCGGTCCCCGGGAGCGTTGACGCCACCTTGCGGAGGTGATGGTCCTGTGCCCGAAGCGGATCGATGCAGCGAGGAGTTCTGGGACGTGCGGTGCGAAAAGCCGCGCGGTCACAGTTCAGCGCATCGGGCCAGAAGGGGCACGTCTCGGATCATGTGGGGCGCCCCGACCGTTGTCAGCCAGAACCGCTACGAGACGACGCCGACTGCCCGGAGTTAGTCAGACGGCCCGTTATTTCCAACCGTCGTTGTAGACGTCGAGGCCGAACCTGTTCAGACCGGCAGTCCGGGCATAGCCCAGGTACGGCAGGCCGAACGCGTCCTCCAGCGAGGCGAGCAGCGAGTAGTGGTTGTACGGCGTGGTGCTCCATGTGCCGCCGGTGGTCCACCGGGACAGGATGAGCGCGCCGACGCGGCCACCGCCCAACCCGGCGATACCCGGCAGCGGGGTGTTCGGGCCGGGACCTTCCCCGCAGCAGGCGGACGCGTCACTTTGCGGCGAGTCGGCCTCGTCGGCAGTGATGATCAGCACCCCGTCCTTTCTGTACGCGGGCGAGGCGAGGATCTTCGGTACCCACGTCTGCATCCACGTGTTCACCGTGGCGAGACCGCCGGGACGACCGTCGACGCACGGCGAGTCGTGCCCGTCGTCGCACAGGTTCGGCGTGATGTAGCTCAAGTTCGGTGTGGTTGCGCTCGAGGCGAGGTCGTTAGTCAGCCGCGAGAGGTCGACGACATGCTGGGCGCAGCTCGGCGAGTCGGTGATCGCTGCGAAGTACATGAACGGGTTGTGCCGGGTCGCGTACTGGTCGCCGGCCTTGGCGGTCTGGGTGTCGTCCTGGGAGTTCAGGGCGGGGTGCCGGCACGCGCTGCCCATGTCTTCCATGTAGCCCTTCCAGGACAAGCCGGCGGCGTTCATCTGGATGGGCAGGCTGGGCACCGACGCAGGGAACACGCACCCGTGGCCCACGGCCTGCCCCGGATCGGCCGTGTCGAGCTGGACGAACTGTGAGTAGATCTGGCAGTCGCCCTGCATCTGGGGATTCGGTCCCTGCCCGGAGATCTGTGCGACGTAGTTCGGCTGCGAATTGTGCGCGGTGCCGTAGTAGCTGTTCAGCAGTACGCCCTTGGCCCGCAGCGTCTGCGCCAGGTACGGCGCGGCCGACCCGGCGCCCCAGGTCGCGTCGTAGCCCTTGTTCTCGATGTTGATCACAAAGACGTGCCCGACCGCCGGCACATACGCCGGTCGGGTCGCGGCGGCGGCCGTCCCGGCGGAGCCGGCGGCGCTCAGCGCGACGAGAATTACGCTGACAAGCAGGCCTGCAGCGCCGAGCCGGGCGCCGCGGCTGGACATGGTTCGCGGACGACGGTTCATGCGGGCAGGCTCCATCCAAGCGTGACGGCAAGTTCTCTCACTCCGGTCCATTCGCTGTCCTCGGCCGACGGCAGGGCATCGCCCGGGCAGGCGGCGGCCACGACCTGGGGCACGTCGAACTTCGGCGCGGCAAGCTTCGGGGCGGTGCCGAAGTCGAGCGCCTGGACGATGTTCGCCGCGGCGGTGTCACGTGGCGTCAGCGGGGCGAGATTCCATCGCCATTCAATGGCCCGAAGGATGGAGGTGTGGTCGTACACGGTGTGGTCGACGTAGCCGCGCCTGGCCCGCGGGGAGATCACCAGCGCCGGTACCCGGAACCCGCGCAATGCCGTCTCGCGTGAGGCGTCTGGCGCGGTTCCCGGGGCGACGTGGTCGAAGAACCCGCCCCACTCGTCGAAGTTGATGACCAGCAACGTGTTGGCCCAGTCCGGGCTGGACGTGATCGCCTCGTACACCTGATTCAGAAACGCCTCGCCGGCGCGGATGTCGGCGTGCGGGTGGTCGTCGGAGGACGTGCCAGAGGTTTCGTCCTCGAACCGCGGATCGATGAAGCTGACCTGCGGCAGTTGACCATTCGACGCGTCGGCCAGGAACTGGGCGAACGGACGGGAGATGTCCAGGTACTTCGTGCCCCACAGCGCGAGGAACGGCACGTCGGAGAAGTAGTAGCGGCCGGTCAGGCCGGCAGCTGACAGCCGGTCCCAGATCGTGGGCAGCGTCGAGATCGTGGTCGAGTTGTGAATGCGGTCGGTCTGGGCGGCGTGCTGGTAGAACCGGTTCGGGTACGTTTCGGCCATCGTCGCCGCGAAGTACCGGTCGCACGCCGTCCAGGCGGTCGCGGCGCGACCGAGGAAGGCCAGGTCCGGCTGCGTGTAGTAGCTGATCGCGAGCGGATCGTTCTCGCCGGCCTTGAGCCAACCGTCGCACTTGCCGCCGTTCAATTCGATCCGCCCGCCCTCGTAGGAGTGATCCGGGTCGTGGAATCCACAGCTCGCGTAGGCGGTCTGATGGAAACTCCGGTGCGGAATCGCGTACCGGTCGACGAACGTCAGACCCGCCTGCTTGCCGTCGGCACCCGGCAACCAGCCGAGGAAGTGGTCGAATGAGCGGTTCTCCATCATCACGACCACGATGTGGTCGATGCCCGACTTCGCCGGTGCCGGGAGCTGGACGGCGGCCGCAGCCGGGGGAGCAGCGGCAAGCCACTCGCTCGCGCCGGTCGCGACGGCGGCACCCGCGCCGAGTAACGCGCTGCTGGTGAGGAACTGGCGACGGGACAGGTTCACGCACGGTTTAACCCCGTCACCGCCACATTGGTAACGCTGCGCGGGAAGATTTCACCGACAGTTCTGGTGCTGGTCAGGGGCGGGCGCCGCGAACTCGCGATAACTGTGGTGACCGCGGCCGAACCCGCACCGGCCGGATCCAGTCGGGCGTCCACCACGAGATCGGCTGCCCGCGCGGAGGTGGAGACACCACCGTCGGGCGAGAACGCCGTCGGCGGCGCAGACAGACGATCGCCCCACCCGACCGGTCGCCGGATGGGGCGGACATGCAATCGACTGTGCTCAGTACATCTGGTTGGGTTCGGAATACGTGGTCCGTTGCCCGGTCGGAGTGTTGGTCTGCACGACGTCGGTGCGCCGGCGGGTCATGGCGACGACGATCTCCGCCACTGCCCAGATGGCTCCGACAATCATGAGGATCACGCCGACAGCGTTGATGTTGAAACCGTGGCTGTCGTTCACGTTGATAGCGAAAGTGAGGATCGCGCCCAGCGCGACCAGTACTAGCGCGCCACCGATACGCATTTAGGATTCTCCGATCGTGATGGGCCTTGTGCTGACGATCGAAGTGTTCCCATGATCGAAGTGCGCGAAACGGTGCGCGTAACCGGCGGCCGCTTCAGGCGGAGGGCAGCAAGCGGAGGGCGGTCTCTTGGTTGTGCTGCAGCCACGACCGGAACTGCGAAGCGGGCATCGGCCGGGCGTAGTAGAAGCCCTGGCCCAGCATGCACCCCAGGGCGTTGAGCGCATCGACCTGAGCCCCGGTTTCGATGCCCTCGGCAACCAGTTGCATGCCGAGGTCGAGACCGAGGGTGGTGACGTTTCGAAGCAGCGCGAGGGAACGGCTCGAGTCGGTGTCCACCGCTGCCACGAACGACCGGTCGATCTTCAGTTCGCAGGCGGGCAGTCGTTGCAGGTAGGACAGACTGCTGTATCCGGTGCCGAAGTCGTCGAGCGAGATTCGTACACCGAGGTCGACAACCCGTTGCAGGGTCGCGATCGCGGCTTCGGCATCGTTCATCAGCACCGATTCGGTGATCTCGAGAACGAGCTGACCAGGCAGCACGGACGTCGAAGCCAACGCGGCTTGCACCATCTCGACCACATCAAGGTCCGCGAGCAACCGAGCGGAGAGGTTCACTGCGACGTCGATGCGGTTACCGGCCGCGTTCCACGATGCGCATTCCACGAGCGCCTGGTGCAGAACGCGGCGGGTCAGCGGAGCGATCAAGCCGGTGGCCTCGGCGATCGGGACGAACCGGCCCGGGGTGATCAGGCCGTGGATCGGGTGGTTCCAACGCGCCAGCGCTTCGGCTCCGTGGGTTCGACCGGACCGGAGATCGACTTTCGGTTGCAGGTAGATGACGAACTGCTCGGGTGCGTGTTCGAGAGCGAGTCGCAGGTCACCGGCGAGTGCGATGCGTTCGGCCCGTCCCAGATCCATGGCCGGTGAGTAGATCGCCAGTCGGTGGGTCTTCGCCTTCGCCGCGTACATCGCAGTGTCGGCGCACCGCATCAGCTCGGGCGCGCGCACTGCCGGGGTCGCGGCCACGCCCGTGCTCACCGAGACAGAGATCGTCGCGCCGTGCAGCTGAAGCGGTTCGGAGATTTCTGTTGCCAATGACTGTGCGCGGGCGATCAGGTCGCACTCGCTCTCGCTGCCGCGAAGCAGCACGGCGAACTCGTCGCCGCCCACGCGCGCCACAGCGTGCGCGGTGGGCACAACACGCCGCAGTCGCTCGGCAACGACAGCGAGCAGCTCGTCCGCAACCTCGTGTCCCAGAACATCGTTGACGTCCTTGAAGTGGTCAAGATCGACAACCATCAGTGCCGCAGGCTCGTCATCCAGTGCGGCGAGATCGTTGATCAGCTGGGAGCGATTGGCCAGCCCGGTCAGCGCGTCGTGCGTCGCGTCATAGCTCAGAGTCTCGAGCAGTCGGGCATTCTGCATCGACGCCGCGAGGTGTCCGCCGAGGGTCTGCAGCACCTGGACGTCGTCGTCGGTGAACACGACGACATCGGTGAGCCGTCCGCTGACTGTCAGCGTCCCGAACCGGGTGGTGCCGCTGTGCACCGGCACCACGATCGCGTCATCAAGCCGACTTGATCCGGGTCCGGCGCCGGCGAGCCATGCGTCGACACCCGCGTCGCGGCCCCGGATGGCCAGGGTGGCTATGCCGTTGTGCAGCGCACGCATGCGCACCCAGTCCGACGCCATTGGTGCGCCCGTTCGCACGGTCAGCAGGTCATCTTCGTCCGCGCAGTACACGGTCCACGACCTCGTGTCGTCGTCGCCACCGTCGAGGACAGCCAGTTCCGCCGCACTTGCTCGGAGCATGTTCCGGATTCGGGTGAGGCTGGCGGACGCGAGGTCAGCCATCGACGCGGTGGTCGCGCTGCTGGTCACGAAGTCGTGCACGGTCGTCACGGTGTGGTGGCGCTGCACAGTCGCGGCGTACATGCGGTAGCCGAGCACGGCGAGCGCGATGAGAACGACGGCGAGGCTGCAGCCTGTGACGCCCCGCATTATCAGAATGCGCAGCGCAACGCCGAATGCGGTGGCAACTGCGCTCAGCACGAGTGACTGGATCACCACTTGCCCCACGTCTCGACGCCGCATCGCGATGCCGTGCATGCGGATGACCAGAAGGACGAGTGCTGTCATCAGCTGGTCTACGGCAGCGACGCATCCGATCAGCATCAACATCGACACCGGATCGAGGCCGGTGACCGCGAATTTGCAAAGCGTCGAGGTGAGCGCCGCTTCGAAAGCAAACGCCGAGATGTTGTAGGCCAGCTTCTCCGCGCTCGTGCGCTGCATGGCCATCGCGATCAGGCTGCCGGCCACCCGAGCCAGCACGAGCGAGGGCACCGGAAGGAGAAGCACGCCGAGCACGAGCGGCACACCGGCGAAGGTCATCGAGTGCGATTGCCGGCGGAACTCAAAGGTGATCAGGTTCTGTTCGGCGAGAAAGAACGCGACCGCTAACACGCTCGCCGTGACCGGTTCGACTGTCAGCGTGTGCCAGCCCTGGACGGACACCCAGCCCGCCGAGATCGCCAGCGCGACGATGCCCAGGCCGCCGGTGAGTATTGCAGTCCGCACCGCGCTGCTGCGCGGCATACCGACTGTCATCGGCTTACCAGCCTGCGCCGGTCCAGCGGGCGGACGTCCACCGCGCCGAGCTCCAGCGTGCCGCCGTCCACCGCGCCGAGGTCCACCGGGCCGAGGTCCACCGGGCCGACGACCAGTCAGCGCTCGTCCATCGGGCCGAGGTCCACCGGGCCGACGTCCACCGCGCCGAGGTCAGCGACGTGTCCGAGCTCCATCCGTCGCCCGTCCAGGTGGCACCCAGCCAAGCCCCGCCGTCCCAGGCGGTGAGCGAGGTGGATGCGGCCCGCCATGCTTCGGCGTCCCACGGGTTGCCCTGCGCGTCCACTTCGCCGGTGATCGGGTTGCCGTCGGCGTCGACCAGCACCGAGCCGCCGCGCGCGATGTCGATGGAGCCGACCCCGGTCGAGTGCGCGAAGTTCTGTACCGCCGCCGCGCGGAACTGCGCAGCCGTGCTGTCGGTCCCGACCAGGTGCTGCGCCACGCCGTATGCGCCGTTGAGGTCCAGCACGCCCGCGCCGACTGCAGTGGGGCTGGCGTTGTTGATCTGGTCCGCACCCTCGGTCAATGCGTACTTGACCTGATCCGGCGTCAGCGACGGGAACGCCTGCAGCAGATCGGCGACGGCTCCGGACACGACTGCGGCCGCCTGGCTGGTGCCGCTGCCGCGGAACAGTTTCCCGCTGACGTCGCCAGACACCTGGCCCTGCGGGTTGTTCTGGTCGACCGTCGAGCCCGGGTCGCGCAGCGACACCAGCGACGTGCCGGGCGCGACGAGATCGGCGTGCCGGTCGGTCGACACCTGAGAGAATGACGCGGCCTTGGTGTGATCGTGCGCCCAGCCGTCCGTGCGATCGCTGCTGTCGGCTGCCCCGACAGCGATCACGTACGGGTCGTAGGCCGGGTCGGTCAACTCGCCGCTTGCCGAGCCACCGTTGCCGGCAGACGTGACAACGACGATGCCATGGTTCCACGCGTTCTCGGCCGCAGCGGCGAGCGGGTCGACCGAGTAGCCCTGGGCCGAATCGGTACCGTAAGACAGGTTGATCACCCGCACCCGTGTGCCGTTCGGCAGCACCGGGTGCTCGACCACCCAGTCGATCCCCGCGATCACCTGGGTGACGTCCGTCCCGCCGTCGGCGGTCGCCAACTTGACCGACAGCAACGTGGCGTCCGGAGCGACACCCAATTGCACGCCGGCCGGTGCCGACGGTAGGTCGGAGGACGGCTTCGTGGCCCCGCGCCCGGCGATCAGGCCGGCCATGAAGGTGCCGTGGCCGTAGCTGTCCTGGTCGGCGAGAACGCCGTTGCCCTCGACGGACAGATCTGGCCCGTAGACGACCTTGCCGGGCGCGTCCAGCCCCGGAACCGGGCTGACGCCGGAGTCCAGCAGGGCGACGGCCACGCCCTGCCCGGTGACCTGCCGGTTCTGTTTGTCCTTCTTGCCCCACACGTCGCGCACGTTGGTCGCCTTCTCCACCGTGAACAGCGAGCCGGGGTCCTTGGACGCGGCATTGTCGCCGTACGCATCCTTGGAGAGGGCGTCCGCGGTCGTGTCACCCCACTTGCCGGCGGCGAACGAGGATTGCGGTGCAGCGTCGGGCGCAGCGGCGACTGCGACCGGGGCCGGGGCCGGGGCCCACACCAGCAAGGCGGCCGACGCTGCAACACCCAGTTGCCAGCGCGTCGTGCGGGGAGCGGCGATGCGGTTCACTGCGACATCCTTGCGGGGGAGGAGTCTGGCTTAACAGAAACTTTATGATCAGCTCCGGTCATTCTCAACCGCTACGCGAACTTTTCTCCGACCGCGAGATCACGCCGACGGCCCGCCGGAGGATCCGGCGGGCCGTCGTCGTGTGGTGCGGTTCGTTGCTCCGATACGGCTCAGTTCGAGTCGTTGCTCGGGAGGTAGGCACCGGGGACCTTCGCGGGCGCGTAGATCTTCGAGTCACCCGGATAGGGGGCCTTCCAACCGTGCGTGCGGTACCAGGTGTACCGGTTCATCTGTTCCGGGTTCGCGTAGTCCGGAATCGCGGAGTCACCGGTGAACCGCTGCTTCTGCGCCCACGTCGCCCATTGCGCCGCAACCTGTTTCTGCGCGGCCGGGACGGCGACCTTCTTGGCCTCTTGGGCGTTCAGTCGCTGCGCAGCCGCGCCCGTCGCGCCCATGGTGTCCGCGCCGCAGTCGGGCGTGGGGCTGACACCCTCGGTCAGCGGTACCTGGTTGGGCACCACGTTGAACGGCGTGTAGTCCGGCTTGTTCGTGAACGCGCCGTACATCGGCGTCGCCGCGGCAAGCTTCTCGTTCAGCGGCTGGGCACCGAGGATCTGCTCGATGGTCCGCACCATGGTGATCTGCGAGTAGTAGGTGTTGTCCACGACACCGTGCTGCGCCCACGGGCTGATGATCTGGATCGGTGCCCGGTGGCCGTCGACGTGGTCCGCACCGTCCTGGCTGTCGTCCTCGACCACGAAGATCGCGGAGTCCTTCCAGTACTTGCTGTGCGAGATCTCGTCCACGATCTGACCTACCGCGAGGTCACCGTCGGCGACCTGCGCCTCAGGATCGGGCGTCCCGCCGGTGTGGTCGCTCGAAAGCCAGAACATGTTCAGGTTCGCGGGGCCGTTCTTCTCGAAGTCCTGCTTCCAGATCTGGGTCCGGTAGATGTCCGGGATGTTCGTGTCGAACTTCGGGTAGTCGTGGTTCGTGATCGAGTTCAGCGACGGGATCGGCGACTCGGTGTCCTGCCGGACCGAAGGATCCGTCAGCTGGCTCGGGTCGCCACCGTTCTCGACGTTCTTCGTGGTGCAGTAGTACTTCTGCCACGTCGCGCCGGCCGGCTTGGTCTCGAACTGCGTGAACTCGCCGAAGTTGCGTGCTGTGTTGCCGGCGGACTCAGCAGCAGTCCACAGGAACCCTGAACGCTGGTGACCCAGGACATCGTCCTCGGTGTCGTAGCTGCGGAGGTACTCTCCCGCAGACGATTCGGTGTACTCGGGGTTGTCGCCCTGCATCAGCCAGTTGTGACCCTCGGCTGAGTTCGTCCCCACGTCGTAGGTGTTGTCGTAGAGGCCGAACTGCTTCTCCAGGGCGTGCTGGTTCGGTGTGACCTTCTCGCCGAACTGGGTCAGGGTCGGGTCACCGTTGCCGCGGCTGTCGTCGCCGTACACCTGGTCGTAGGTGCGGTTCTCCTTGACCAGCAGGAAGACGTGCTTGATGGTCGACGGGTCGCCGATCCGGGACGGCACCGAGACGGGCTTGGCGCCGTTACCGGTCGATTGCTCCACGTCCTTGTTCGTCCAGCCGTTCTGGGCGAACACCGTCGAGGTGTACCGGGCGATGTCCCGGTCGCTCGGCAGCGTGAAGCGCGTCAGCGAGGCGGTCGTGCTGTGCGTGCCGTGGCCGACCGCCGGTGAGGTTCCCGGTCCCTTGTTGAACGTGAGTTCCGGTCCACGCGCGTCGATGCCCCGCGTATTGGTGACGACAACCTGGCTGCCCACGGTCGCGACGTCCGCCGGGTAGTAGTCCGTCGGCAGCAGGCCGATGTAGCCGACCGGTTGCTGCGCGCTGCCGTAGTACTTGTAGACGGCGACGGCGTTCGCGCGGCCCAGGGTGACCAGCAGGTGGTTGTCCTTGGTCAGCGCGATGCTGGTCGGCTCGTAGCCGACCTTCGACGACGGCCACGGCTGGGTGGCGATGGTCTGCACGACCTCGTCCTTGGTCGTGTCGATCACCGAGACGGTGTCGCTGTTCGTGTTGGCGACGAACAATGCGTTGCCGCTGTTGTACAGCGCGATCGGGTGCAGCCCGACGTCGATCGACTTGACCGGCGTGGCCGGCGTCGAGGTGTCGATGACGCTGACCGTGCCCGTGGTCGACGTGCCGCGATACGGGTCGGCAGGTACCTGCGTGCCGTAGGAGTTGATCGTCGTGTCACCCGGCTGAGCCTGGCGGCCGCCCTCGTTGCTGACGTAGAGCTTGTTGCCGACGAGGGCGAGTTCGCGAGGTGCGATGCCGACATTCCAGCTCTGCGTGACCGAACCGGTGGACGGGTCGATCGCGTCGACGGTGTTCTGGCCGTTGATCGGCACGTACAGCGTCGACCCGTCGGCGGAGTACACCGACTTGCCCGGCAGGGCGTTCGCGCCGCCGACGGTCGGCAGCGCGACGTTCGTCGGCGTGCCGAGCGTGCCGTCGCTGTTGACCGGGAAGCGGGTCAGGTGGGTCGCCTGGGACAGCCACAAGAACCTGCCGTCCGGTGAGTACGTCGGGCCTTCCTGACCGACCGTGCCGTCGGACAGCTTCTGGCTGACACCCGATGCGGAGCCCACCGTCCAGATGAGCTTGTAGCTCGAGAGGTCGAAGATCTGCAGGGCGACGGACCTGTCGGTGCTGGTCGCGGCGAGGTAGCGCCCGTCCGAGCTGACCGTCGAGCCCATGAACTTGCCGAACTTGGTGAGCAGCCGATCGCCGAGCGGCTTGATGACCTGGTCGTCGGAGACCTGGATGCCGTTCTGGTACTCGGTGCCGACCTGGTTGTGGCCGAACACCGCTGTCGTCGCGTACGCCATGCCGGCCCCGGCTACGAGGACGGCAGCGGTACCGACGGCCACGATGCGGAGCCGGCGGCCGGCCAGGCCCAAGAGCCTCGGACGGGCCTCCTGAACTTGGCGGCGTTGTCGGGTTACTTGCATTACCTATCCCTTCGCGGTGGAAGTCAGCAGTTCGACGGAACCGTCGAACTGCCATAGGGGGTTCGGTGCATCACCGATTGCGGTGTGCACCTGGAAAAAGCCGTTGACCGTCTGCGGGCCGTCGCCGTCGGCGACGTATCGGCCGTCGGACGTGACGTCGAGTTGGTAGATGGCCGAGCCGGTTGCCCTGGCGCCGGGGAGGTGCCACGACACGACGCAGCGCCAGTCGTTGCCGGGCCCGAGGTCATCGACCAGCGAGCCGCCCTTGTCGCACGACGCGCTCGTGCGCAGTTGCGCTTCGGTGACGGACGGGCGGTGCAGCTCGGTGGTTTGCATGCGATACAAGTGCGCGAACGCGGTGGCGAGCGACCTTTGCAACTTCGGCCGGTCGATCCCGGACCCGGACGCCGGGATCGCGACGGCGCACACCGCGACGGTGACCGCCAGCAGAGCCGTGAGCGGTAGCACCGCATCGAGCAGGACGCGGCGCCCCGCCCCGTCGTACGCCAGGTCGGTGAAGTCGCGTCGCATGAACAGCAGGTAGGCGAGGGCGGTGGCCGCCACGGCCCACAAAAGGCTGACCACGGTGCCGACCATGATCGGGCCGAGCTGCGTCGGCTCGGTGAACAGCCCGCGCCAGGCCAGGAAGGAATAGCTGGGCAGCGCGACGCGAACCGCGACGGGCAACGGAAGCATCTGCGCGAGCTGAAGGAGCAGGGCGAGCAGTGCGGGCATGAACAGGCCCATCGGCGAACGGCCGAGCGCCACGGATCCGAGCAACCCTACGGCTGCGAACGCCAGTGTCGGCGCCAGCGTGCAGGCCCAGGCCAGCAACACCGCGATCGCCGCGTGCCCGGACGCGAGAAGCTGGCCGTCGAGTCCCACCAGCGGCTGGTTGCCAACGGCCGCCAGCCCGCCGATCACACCCGAGGCCGTCAGCCCGGCGAAGAGCACCAGGATGACGGTGAGACCGGCGAGGGCCTTGGCCGCGAAGATCCGCCGTGGCGATCGCACCGCGACGAGCAGGTGGCGCCACGTGCCGAAGCGGTCCTCGGCGCCGAAGACATCGCCCGCGACCAGCGACGTCATCAGCGGCAGCACCCAGCTGCAGCAGAACGACAGGACCACCAGGGAACCGGCCCAGCCACTCTGGCCCATCCAACGTCCGAAGACGGTGTCTGCCGGCAGCGAACTCTGTCGGCTGACCGCGGCGACGAACAGCGCCGGACCGATCCAGCAGCCCAACACCATCAGGCGGATGCGCCACTGCGAGGTCAGCTTGATCAGTTCGAAGCGGTACCCGTGCCGAACAGGGGCCGGACGGGCGGTGGACCTGCGCATCGCGGCGGCGGTCATGAGTAGTCCTCCTCGGTGGCGGCGCCGCCTTCGGTCAGGGCCAGGAAGGCCACCTCGAGCAGCGCCACCACCGGCGCAAGCTCGCGCACGGCCACGCCGGCGCCGACCAGGCGCGCGACCAGGTCGTCCAGGGCCGGTACCGAACCGCGGACGAGCAGTGCGTCGGCGTCCTGGCGCTGAAGCAGGTCGTCCTCGGGCAGCACCCGAAGCTCTGGCGTCTCGGCCGCAACCCGCCGGGCCGCGTCGGGATGGGAGGTGCGCAGCCGGTAGTCGAGGTCGCCGGTCTCGGCTGCGAGCTTGCTGACCGGGCCGGTGAAGACCACCCGGCCGTTGGCGAGGAGAGTGACCTCGCTGCACAGGGCAGCCAGGTCGTCCATGCGGTGGCTGGACAGGATGACCGACGTCCCGCCGGCTGCCAGGCCGGTGAGTACGCGGTGGACGTGCCGGGTCCCGGCCGGGTCGAGCCCGTTCGCAGGCTCGTCGAGCATCAGCAGCCGCGGCTTGGTCAGCAGCGCGGCGGCCAGCCCGAGACGCTGCCGCATGCCCAGCGAAAACCCGCGGACGCGGTCGTCGGCGACGTCGGTGAGCCCGACCTGGTGCAGCGCGTCGTCGATGTCGCCGGGGGCGGTGGTGCCGCGCAGTGCGGCGAGCGCGGCCAGGTTCTGCCGGGCGGTGAGCGACGGGTACAGGCCCGGCCCGTCCACGAAACCCGCAACGCCGTCGGGTAGGGCAAGCGTCCGGCGCACCCGGCTGCCGAGCAGTTCCAAGGTCCCGCTGTCCGGCACTGCCAGCCCGAGGAACAGGCCCAGCAGCGTGGTCTTCCCGGCGCCGTTGGGCCCGACAAGACCGTGCACCTGACCCTCGGCGATGTCGAGATCGACACCGTTCAGGGCGATCACGTCACCGAATGACTTGGTGATCCCTCGGGCCCGAACTGCGGGCATTGCGTCCATTTAGGTTCCTTGATGTCGTTTGCGGCATAAGGACCCTATGGATCTTGATTGGCCTGAACGGGGCCGTCAGTCGAACCTTGGGTTAATGCAACCTGGCCAGAAGCCACCTTCGCCCGGCCGGACCTGAGACGAAGATCGCCTCAGCTGGCCGCCCGGTTCCGAAGATCTTGTCGGGCGTGACGCTCGACGAGTACGGCGATGAAGTCGCGCACGCGGCTACCTTCGAAGTGGGCATAGCGACCGTGGACGGTGGCCTCGATCTCCTCCGGCGGCACGTCGGGGTATGCGTTCTGCAACCGGATCACCACATCGGCCAGCGCGCGCTGCTCGACCGATGCGCGCTTGTGATCCGAATCGGTGTCCATGGCGATGAGCATGTGCGCGTCGGTGGAGTTCCGGCAGGTACGTAAGTCCCTTCGGTTAACGCCGATCGTCGGGCACCCGGGTCGTTAGACATGGGATGCCATCAGGGCCATCGCCCGCTGCGTCCCATCCAGAAGCCGAATCGGCGCCCGTTCGACGAGGTGGTGCACGGGCGCACTGGTAGCTCGGGCTACAGCCGGTGGACGTCGCCGCGCTGAAGTTCCAGACCGAGAAGCACACCGTAGGTGAAGCCGTTCTCGCCCGGGCGGGTGCCCGCGGTGGCGCCGGCACGCCGCAGGAAGCCGACTGACACCACGGCGTCCTGGCGATCGCCCAGGCGGCTCTGGACGGCTTTGGCGCGCTTGGCCGACTTCCGCGCCGACCGACCGAGGGCCGGCACGCTGAGTTCAGCGGTGTACCGCGCCCGTTTGGCCGCCTTGCGAGCGCGATGCATCAGCTCGTTCTTGGCCGGGTCGCCGTCCTCGAGCAATTCCGCGGTGGCGAGCCGTTTGGCGTACTTGCGTTCGGCCTTGTCGATGTAGCGGGCCAGCTGCCCACGAGGTTTCTTGCCCCCGCGAAGCGGTGGCGTGACCAGCCACGCGTGCAGCTCGTCGAGCAGGGCGAGGTAACGCTTGCTCTGCAGCGCGGTGGTGACCTTGCGCGAGGCGCGCACATCGTCGGCGGTGAGCGCTTCGTTCAGCTGCGCGGCGACCGGGCCGAGCACCAGCTCAGGCGGGAGCTGGTCGAGGTCGTCGAACAGGTGCTTGCGAAGCACCTGCAGATCGCGCGCGCCACCGAGCGCGGCGGCGTACCACTTGAGCTCTGCATCGAGTGCTGCGGCGCGTTCCGGATCGAACAACCCGCCGAACTCGCGCAGCACGCTGCGGTAGCGGCGGGTTGCCACCCGGGTCTTGTGCACGACGTCCTGACCCCGGCGCAACGCCAGGTCTCCGGCGAAGATCACTTCGTACTGATCGGCCAGGTAGCTGAGAACGGCGCCTTGCACGGTCTTGGCCGAGTACGTCGGACGTTCCGGCACGTCGACCAGGGCGCGCGCCAGCTTCGAGGACGCGGCCGACCGGGTCGCGCCTGTCTTGCCGAGCCACTTCGCGACCCGGCGCAGCAGCGCTTCGTCCCCGGCCTTGAGTTCGACTTCGACCTCGCGCCAGGTGCTGGCTGCTGCTCGCCCCACCAGGGTGGCACTGACCTCGTCGACGACGAGTTCTGCCAGCGCGGTGCCCGCCGCGTCCTCGATGACGTAGGCGTTGCGGCGCGTACGCAACACGGCGATCGACCGCAACGGGGCACCGCGGCGGATGCCGTGCGTCAGCCGCTGCAGCTCCTTCGGAGCAGCGACACCGTTGACCGGAAGCCGGATCTCCGTCCGGGCATCGCCGTCGGGGACCTTGAGCTGCCAGCCTTCGTCCGTGGCGCCGGTGCGGCGACGCAGTGTCAAGCGGTTGGCGAGCAGGTCGCGATCCGCGGTGTCGAAGTAGGTGCTCTCGAGTTCGACGACGCCCGCCGTGACCGACCCACCGTCCCCGGCAAGCACGTGCGGGTCGGGAAGCGCCCAACTATCGGGCACGTCGAACTTGAGTTCTCGCTCGCGCTGTTCGCTCGCCTCACCTGTGGCCACCATGTCCTCCCTCACGTCGGCAACCACCCAGGTTAGTCCAGCCCTCGGGGCCATCAGGCTCGGGCGCCTGTCAGTGGAATGCCGGCAACTCGCCGGTCACGGTCACTTCCTCGGCGAGGTCGTGCAGTTTCCGGTGCAGGTGCTGGCTTGCCACTCGCAGCCGGTCGAACGCCTCGTCACTGGTCACGCCGTCGCGGGCGATCAGAATCCCGAGCGCCGTCCCGATGGTTGTTGCGCTTGCAAGCGCAACCTTCAGGTGCTCGGCTTTGGCCTGAGCCGCCAAGCGGTCATAGGTGTTCGCGACGAGCGTGGCGATGACTCGGCCGGCTACTTCGTCCTCGGTGGTGAATTCCGCCGGGCCGTCGGCGTAGAAGCACAGCACTGCGGAGCACTTGTCGGCGAGGGGGGTTCGTATCGCCAGTAGCGAGCGCACCGTGGTCACCGCGCACGCCACCTTCGCGAACCGGGGCCAGTGGTCGTCGACGCTCAGCTCGTCGACGTGAACCGAGTCGGCGCAGGACACCGAATCGAGCGACGGTCCCTCGCCCAACTGGCGTTGGATGACATCGACCTGGCTGGCTACCGGCCCGGTGTTCGCGCTGTCGCGCAGGCGCATCCGGCGGTCGTTGATCGTGAAGTTGACGTAGTCGGCGTGCGGAACGACGACGCGTGCTGCGAAGACCATCTGGCGGCTACTGATCGGGTCTGCGCCCGAGAGATAGGGGAATGCGGCGATCAGATTGGTCGGGCTGGGGGTAGCCATTCGGAACCGCCCTGTGTTTGGACGAGCGACACTCGGGCCGAGGATGCCTTTTGCCGCCTCGTAGTTCACTGTGCCAAAGCAAGTCACCATTCGCCAGGATCTGGGCTCATTTCCTCGTTATCGCCGCGATCTTGCCCGCTCGTCCCGTTACCAGGAATCTGCGCACGCATCGCCAACGCGCCGAAGGCATCTCAGCACGGCGGGGAGAAGTCCGGATCAGGTGGCAACCCGAAACAGGGCGGACCCACCGCGCAGGAAAAAGATGCCGGGCGCAAAGGCGGCGAGGCGGCCGCCAAGAAATCGTAACTGCGGAAGGTATCGGCTGGTAATGCTCGCCTCGCGGGGCGGTTATTCACCGAACACGTCGACGAACGCCTTGTTGAACGCCTCGAGATCGTCAGGTTTGCGGCTCGTGATCAGGGTGAAGTCACCCGCCTCGCACCGAAAGACTTCTTCGTCGCGCCATGTGCCGCCGGCGTTACGGATGTCGGTCTGCAGGCTCGGCCAGCTGGTCAAGGTCTTCCCGTTGATCACATCCGCCTCGACCAGGGTCCACGGTCCGTGACAGATCGCTGCCACCGGCTTGTGCACCTGAGCCCAGCTGCGCAGGAACCCGACGGCCTTGGGATCGGTGCGTAGCTGATCGGGATTCGCGACGCCGCCGGGAAGTACGACACCGGCGTAATCGTCGACGTTCAGGCGACCGGTATCGATGGTCGCCTCGAACACCTCGGCCTTGTCAAGGTGATTGAACGCTTGCACGTCGCCGGCCTCGGTTGCGACCAGCACCGGTCGGCCGCCCGCATCCTCCACCGCCTGCCATGGCGAGGTGAGTTCGACCTGCTCGACACCCTCATTCGCGACGATGAACGCAATCTTGTTTCCATCAAGTTTGTTGGCCATACAAATGAGCTACCCCATGCACCGAGGTCTCACACTTGCACTCGCCGCTGCTTGCGCGTGATTGCCGGCCTCGTAAGCTCTAGGTAGCCGAACCATGGCGAATTCGCACGATCGGGAGACCTGCCGTGAATACGGTTGAAGTCGAACGTTTCCGGACGGCAGCGCAGGCTGCCGCCGCGAGAGCCTTGGAATGCCGCCTGCGCCGCCAACAGTTGCAGGCTCGAAATGGAGTCACCGACGCCGACGTGAGCCACGCCCGCGAGGCGTTGAAGCAGGCCCGGCGGCGGGCCGAGGTCGCCGCCGCGGCGGTAGAGGCGCGACGCCTCGGCCGCATCCCGGACCCGCCGGTGATGGCGGCGCGGCCATTGCCATCCGTCTCGCCGACCGAGCTGTGCGCATGGTTGGGAGACCACGGCCTCGGACTTGACGACTTACACGTCAAGTACCTGAGCGTCGGCGGTGTGCGTTCCATGTTCGACCTGGACGCGTTCGCGAACGGCGTGATCGATTTCGGGTCACATCAGCTCAGCGTCCTGCAGCACGCCATGTGGGAGCTGGACGAATTCCGCGGATGACCCGCAGTCCGACGTGCCGAGCTGACGGGAGGCGTCATGCAAGAGTTCGCAGCCATCTACAAGCACCCCGGTCCGTTCGTGACCGTGTACCTCGATGCCACGAGAGCAACCGAGAGTGGCGAACACGTGGTCGAATTGCGATGGCGGGCCCTGCGTGCGGCGTTGTCCGATCACGGTGCCGACGCCAACGACCTGACTGTGCTTGATCGCACGATCGAGGAGGATCGCGAGGTCGGGCATGCCGGACTCGTGTTGGTGGCGACGGACGGGCAGGTCGTGTTCCGCGACCGGCTGCCCCACCCGCCGGTTCGGGACGAGGGGACCGTCGCGGCGTTGCCCAAGCTGATGCCGTACCTCGCCCAGCGTGGTCCGCGGACCCGCTACCTGTCCGCTGCGGTTGATCGTGAGGGTGCCGACATCGCCGCACCGTCGTGGCTGCCCGGGCTGACGAGCGTCGTCACCGGCTCAGCGGGTCCCGTCCACATGACCAGCCGCAATACTTGGGACGAGCGGCATTTCCAGCGCCGCGTCGAGAACGCCTGGGCTGCCAACGCACGCGAGGTCGCCGACGCGGTCGTGTCTCTGGCGGCTGAACATGCGATCGAACTCGTCGTCGTCACCGGGGATCCTCGGGCTCGGGCGCTGCTCGTCGACCAGTTGCAGTCCGGACTGCGTGAAGGGGCCGAGGTCGTCTCCGCGGAAGGCGGCGGGCGCGCGGAGGGGACCGACCGGGACGAACTCGCCGCGACCGTCGACGACGCGGTGATGCGCCACGAATGGCACAAGCGTCGCGAGGTGCTCGAGCACCTGCAGCAGAACCTCGGACGGAAACGGTTCGGCGTGGCCGGGCTCGGCCCGGTACTCGACGCGCTGCGTGCCGGCGCGGTCGACACGCTCGTCATTTCCGACGACCCGTCCTCGACGCTTCGTGCGTTCATCGGGCCCGAAGCGGTCCAGCTCGGTCGCACCAAGGACGAGCTGACCAGCATCGGCGTGAGCGATCCCAGCAGCGACCGGCTCGACAGCGCGCTCGTCCGCGCGGTCGTCGGCACCGGGGCCAACATGGTCGTCACTCCCAACGCGCACGACTACGTGGCGGACGGCGTCGGCGCCTTGCTCCGCTACGACGAGGGCACCGACGCCTAGCGTGGTGCGACGACCTCGGCGTTCTCTACTTGCGCCGCATCCGAGCGACGGCTTCGCGCAGCAATTCCCACGCCGCCGCGCCGATCACCATTGCTTCGAGCACACGGTGCGGTCGCTTCGGCCTCGCGGCCGTCTTGTTCTCTCGAGCGACCGCGCGTACCAGATCACCGGACTCCTCGGTGACAACCAATTTCTCGTGCTGCTGCAGCCAATACAGGTAGACGAACGAGGGCACCACGAAGACCGCGGCCATGACCAACACGACGAGTTCGGCGTTGAGCGACGCAGTCGGGGCGCTTCCCTCGCGGAGCGAGAGGGACGTGGGCAGCAGGTACGGGTACTGGGCCCAGCCCCACGCGGCGACCACGGCACCCACGGCAACGCCGGCGGTGATGCGCAGTAGCCACACGCGCCGGATCAAGACCAGGCCGAGGGCGGTGGCTCCGGCGACGATCGACACGATGAGCAGTGGCAGCGCGGCGCCGACGAGGCGATGGAACACGTACGGCGCGTCGTTGTGGAGGAACACCAGGTTGATTCCCGCGAACACGCCGGTGACCACGCCCGCGGCAAGGGCGCGCTTGCTGAAGTAGCGCACCATCCCCTCGTCCCCACGGCGATGCGAGTCGCCGACGAGGTACACCGCGCCGATGTATGCACACGCGGCTACGAACAGGGCACCGGTCATAAGCGCGGACGGGTTGAGCCACGCGTCCGGAACGTTGCCCGTCCGATCGGTTCGCACCCGTCCGGTGGCGACCGCGCCGACGGTGACGCCGAGGAAGAACGGCGCCAGGAACGACGATGCCGCAAACAGCGCGCCCGCGGACTGCTCCGTTCGCACCCGGTCGGCTTCGTGCCGGAAGGCGAATCCGATGCCGCGCAGCAGGATTCCTAGCAGCGCCAACGACAACGGCACGAACAGCGAGGTCATGATCGCTGCGAACGCGGTAGGGAAAGCCGTGAAGACAAGGACAATGCCCAGCACGATCCATGTCTGGTTGCCCTCCCATACCGGCGTCACCGAGGCGTCGATGGCGGTGCGCGGTCGGCGGCCGCGTTCGGTGCCGCCGGCCAACAGGTCCCAGATGCCGCCACCGAAGTCGGCGCCGGTGAACAACGCGTACGCGGCCATCGTGGCGAACAGTGCGATGCCGACGACGACCGCCTGCCAGGGCTGGGTCATCGGACCGGCTCATCATCGCGAGCGTCGCTGACCGGCGGGGCGGATTCGGCACCCTCCGGCGGAGATGGTCTCTGGTTGCGCCATCGGCGAGCCATCAGCCACGGCACCAAGATGACGACGCAGGTGAGCACCGCATAGATGAGCAGCGTCGCCACCAAGGTCACCGGCACGCCCGACGACGTCGTGACGGCATCGCTGGTGCGTAGCATTCGGTACACCACCCAGGGTTGCCGGCCGACCTCGGTCACCACCCAGCCGGATTCCATCGCTGTGATGGCCGCGAGGCCGGACAGCGCAGCCGGGATGAGGAACCACTTGGTCTCGGGAATCGCTCGGCGGAACCACCACACCCAGCCCTGCCACGCCGCCAGAACGAGCAACGCGATGCCGAGCACGACCATCAGGTCGAACGCCAGATGGACGAGGTTGATCAACTGCGGCCGGTCCCTGGGCGGCGCGCTGCGCCAGCCTATGACCTTGGCGTCCGGCGAGTACCCGACCAGGATCGAGTCGAAGTCCGGGATGCCGAGACCGAAGTACACCTTGCCGTTCACATAGATCCCGCCGAGCCATTCCGTGACGTGACTGTGGGTGCGGTTGACGAACTCCATCGCTGCGAACTTCAGCGGCTGTTGCTGCTCGATGGCCCGAGCGACGGAATCGCCGAACGCCACTTGGACGGGCGCGCAAACCCCCGCGGTGACGAACGGGATGAGGAATCCGAGCCGGTGATAGCGGTCGCGGCGGCCGCGCATCCATCCGACGGCATAGACGGCGGCCGTTGTGAAGCCGGCGACCATGTACGCGGCCAGCAGCATGTGTGGCACTTCCCACGGGGTTGCCCGGTTGAACATCACAGCCCACGGATTCACGTGCGTGATGCGGCCGTGCGAGAGGGTGAACCCGCTCGGCTGGTTCATCCAGGAGTTGGCGGCGACCACCGAGAACGCGCCGAGGATTCCCGAGATCACGAGTGGCACGCCGGTCCACCAGTGCAGCCACGGTCGCAGCTTGCGCCACCCGTACAGGTAGACGGCGGTGAAGATGGCCTCGACGAAGAACCAGATTCCCTCGATGCTGAACGGGATTCCGTACGCGGGCCCGTAGGTGCCCATCAAAGTCGGCCAGAGCAGGCCGAGTTCGAATGACAGCACCGTGCCCGAGACCGCACCCACGGCGAAGATGACCGCCATCACCTTCGACCACCGGCGCGCCAGCAACAGCGCCGAGGCGTCGTCGTGACGCAACCCCCGCCAATGCGCGACGAGCATCGGCAGCGGGAAGGCGATCCCGAAGCAGGCAAAGATGATGTGGAATCCGAGCGAAGCGCCCATCTGGCTGCGCGCGGGGATGACAGCGTGATCTGCCAACGTTCCGATTGCCGTCAACATCATGGCCTCCCGGCGGTAGGCTGACCCTGGGAAGATGCCCGCGCCGCTGTGTCACGTGGAGGCGAGTCGGTGCTGCTGGCAGGTCTGGTGTTCTTACTCGGATGCGGATTGACCGCCTTCGGGCTGCTCTCGCCGACGATGTACGACATCGGCATCGTCGTGATCATCATCGGCCTCGTCGGTGTCGCTGTGAGGTCCGTCGATGTGCTGCGCTGGCTGCGTGGTTAGCGCGACGGTCACGCATTCCTACCCTGGACCGTCCGGCGAAATTGGGCAAGGCTGGGACCGAGGCCGGCCCGCCCGTCGGTTTGAAATCCGAGCCTTTTGGGCACTAATCGGAGAAGCCCACGGATGAACCTCGCATCCACGGGTGATGACACCTGAAGGTTCGGTCGTCATGAACCGCGACTTGAGCGCGGCCCGTGTGTTTGCCCACGTGGCCCTGGAAATCGGTACGACCGAGGCCCTGACCAGCGCCCGCCTCATTGCGGTGCAGCGCGCCGGCGAGGTCCTGGGTTGTGGGTCGGCCTTGCTCGTCGAGGAGCGACCGGACGGCAGGCTGGGCTGTCTCGCCGCCACCGACGATCACGATGCGCAGGAACTGTCGGGCATCATCCGCACAACCCGCGACGGACCGTTCCGGTGCGCACTCGACGACGTCGCCGCGACGGTGCACGTGACGAAGCTCGAATCGGACGGGCGCTGGGCGCTCTTCCGCCGGCACGCCATGGCGCAGACGTCGATCCGCAGCGGCGCGTACGTCCGGCTCCAGGTCGGTGAAGAGCGTCTCGGCGTGCTGGGCTTGTTCAGCGAGCGTTCGGAACATTTCGACGCACAAGCGGTGGACGCGCTCGACCTGCTCGGCGCGCACATCGCGCTTGCGCTCGCGCGGGTGACGTCCCGCAGCAACGCCGCTCACCTGCGTGTGGCGCTGGACTCCAACCGCGAGATCGCAATGGCGATCGGCATCATCATGAACAACCGAAAGCTGGACCAGCCGCGCGCGTTCGATCTACTGCGTGCGGTCAGTCAGCACCAACACACGAAGCTGCGCGAACTTGCCGCCAGCATCGTGTTGACCGGTGAAATACCGGAAGCCGAGCATGTCAGGCGGGCGCCGGCGAAACTTATGCCTTCCGGCGCCCCGACGTGACGCGACCGTTCGATATCACCGGGCCGAGGAACCCGGTGCTCGGCTCGGATCAGACATGATCACCGTCCTCGGCACCGGATACTTCAGCGTCGCCCAGTGCGTGGCACTGGCCGAACTCGGGCACGAAGTCGTCGGCGTCGACGTCGACGTGGCAAAGATCGAACAACTCAGCGCCGGCTGCCTGCCGTTCTACGAACCGGATCTGCAGCCGCTGCTCGTCGACCACCTCGGCACCGGCACGGTGCGATTCTCGTCGAACCCGGCTGCGCTCGAAGCGGCTGACGTCCACTTCGTCTGCGTCGGTACACCGCACTCGAACACCGGGCCCGCCGATCGATCGTCTGTACACGCCGCGTTCGGCGAGCTGGTCGGGCACCTTCGCCCTGGCAGCACCGTGGTCGGTCGGTCGACGGTGCCGGTGGGTACCGCGGCGCAGCTACAGCGGAAGCTCTCGCCGATCGGCGCCCGGCTGGTGCTCCAGCCGGAGTTCTCGCGGGAGGGCAAGGCGTTGCACGACTGCCTGCATCCCGACCGCCTGGTGTTCGGAGCAACCGACCGCGCCGGCATCAACGTGGCACTCGGCATCCACGATGCATTGATCGCCCGTGGCACGCCGGTCATCGTGACCGACTTCGCCACGGCCGAGTTGGCGATGGGCGCGAACTCCTTCGTGGCGACCCGGCTGGTCGTGGGATTCACGGTCGAGTTCTTCGGTGCGGTCGACGAGGTCAACCTGCGTCGCCGCGAGCGCACGGTCCAGTTGGCGCGCCGGGCGTGCGGGGGAACGCTGGCCGGACGTCGGATCGGCGTCCTCGGACCGGCCGTCAAACCCGAGACCGAGGGCGTGGGTGACGCGCCCGCGTCCGGCGTCGTTGCCAAACTGTGCGAGGCCGGTGTGCGCGTGCGCGCCTATGATCCGCACGCCGTGCCCAGGGCCAAGGAAGGCTCGCCTGAGGTCGACTACGTGGAGTCGCCGCGCGATGCCTGCGTTGCCGCGGACGCCGTGCTTGTGCTCAGCGACTGGCCCGAGTTCGATCGGCTCGACAGTGCCGGCCTTCGTACGGTCGTCGGCGCCGCAAGCGTCGTGGACGCGCGTGGTGCGCTGGACGCCGATCAGTGGCGCGCCAGCGGATGGAAGGTGCATCGACTCGGGGAGCGGTACGAGCTCGACGACCCGCCGGACGGAATTCGCCAGGAAACCTGATGTTGGGTCACGCCGTGCACGCTCGCTCGCCGAGTCGCGGTGGGCGCCGGCGTTAACCACGTCAGAGCGCAGGGTAGGTCACGGACAGGCTGAACCCAGCAGCCGCCAGGGGACAACTTCGTCCTGGGGGATCCGCATGGCTGAAGGCGAGAACGGCACCCCGCTGGACCGTGCTGTCGAGCGGGTCGAGGACGCCGAATGGTTGGACCGCGTGAGCGAGCCGCTGGTCAACGCGCTGACCAAACTTGTTCCGGACGGGCCGATCAAAGACCTGCTCAGCGGGACGCCGCTCGCGCACCCTGCGCATCCCATGTTGGTCGCCGTGCCCATCGGGGCATGGACGTCGGCCAGCGTCTTCGACGTTACGGGTGACCGGCGTACCGCCGGTCACCTTGTCGGCCTGGGCGTGGTCGCAGCAGTACCCGCGGCACTCACCGGTCTCGCCGACTGGCTGACGACGTCGGGCCCGGAACGCCGCGTGGGCCTGGTGCACGCGGCAAGCAATTACGGCGCGCTCGCTCTGCAGGTGTCGAGTTGGGCCGCACGGCGCAAGAATCGTCATCTGCGCGGGGCCGCGCTATCGGCAGCCGCACTCGCGTTGACCGGCGTCGCCGGCTGGCTCGGCGGCCACCTGGCCTACGCGATGGGTGTCGGCGTGGACACGACCGCCTTCCAACACCTGCCCGCGCAGTGGACGGACGTGTGCAGCGAAACCGACGTGCGCGACGAGCCGAACATGTACTCCGTCGCCGGGGTACCCGTGGTCGTCTATCGGGTCGACGGGCGGACGGTCGCCCTCGCCGATCGGTGTACACACCGCGGTGGCCCGTTGCACGACGGGGAGGTCAGCGACGACGGGTGCATCACTTGTCCGTGGCACGGCAGCCAGTTCGACCCGTCCGGTCGAGTGCGCTCGGGACCTGCCACGAGACCGCAGCCGGCGCTGGACGTCCGTACCCGCAGTGGTCGTGTGGAAGTCCGCCGCGACGAGCAACGAACGCTTCGGTTGAACCCGATCGGGCCATGAAGGGGCACGGGACCTGGACTGACCGGACCGCACGATGACAGGTCGCTGGCGACGGATCGTGCGGGCGAACATTTCGTGCCTGATCACGTCCGCCGATCGTCGACAATCAGATCATCGACCTCGACCGTGAGCAGCGCGAGTTCCAGTACCACGCGGTCAGCGTGCAGCGCACCACGAATCCTCACTCCGTTGCGGCGCCTGCACACAGGGTCGGCGAACGACTACGCCTTGATGTCGGCGCTCGGACTTCTCATCGGCGTCGTGACGCTGACCGTGTGATCGGCGGGGACTGGATCGGATCCACTATCGTCGGCGAGCATGCTCAGCACGCCGGCCAGCCGGAGCACTCGCGCGACGGGGCGACTGGGATTGGCGATCTGCAGACGCAATCCGCGATTCCCGAGCATGCCGTGCAGTTCGATGAGCGCATCGAGTACGACTGCGTCGATGAACCCGACCCGTGCCATGTCGATGTTCATGTCGCGACCCATGGTCGAAGCAGCGGCCACCCGGCGGCGGATCAGACCGACGTTGGCAAGGTCGAAATCGCCGGCAGCACTGATCAGAACCGTGTTGTCGTGCGGCACCGCAATGTCGATCGACGCATAAGGCGTGGCGGTGAACCCCGTCGCGCCGGCCGCACGACTATTCGGCATCTGACCTCCCGACGGCTGGAAGATCGAAACCCTGAAGAGTTCAGGGCAGCGAACTTGCCGAGTCCGCTGTTCCAAGCGTAACCGTTCCGGCAGCCGATGGCTCGGCCGGCGCCGACCGAGCCTCGATACCTTCCGAGCACGCCCGGCGGCTTAATCTGGGCCGGGTGCGAAGCCTCGACGAGACTAAGGGTGATTGGGGTGGGAATCTTGCGAGCCGTAGGTCACGGGCTGGTTGCCGGTGCGGCCGGCACGACGGCGCTCAACGCGGCGACGTATCTGGACATGGTGCTGCGAGCTCGTCCGGCCAGTGAAATTCCGGGCAAGGCGGTCGACCTCCTCGTCGAGAAGGCTGATCGTCCGATCCCGGGCGAGGGCGACGACAAGGACAATCGGCGCGAAGCCACCGCCGCGTTGCTGGGGATCGCCACGGGCCTCGGCGTCGGCGCGGTCGCCGGACTGCTCGGCCCGGCACTGACCCGCCTGCCGCGCGCCTTTGCGGGCCTCGCCGTCGGCGGGGTGGCAATGGCGGCGAGTGACCTGCCCTTGACGAAGCTCGGCCTGACCGACCCGAAGCAGTGGTCCACGACCGACTGGGCGTCAGATGCGATTCCGCATGCCGCGTACGGCTTGGTCACCGTGGCGGCCCTGCGCGCGATGCAGCACCGAACCTGATCAGGGTGCGGTACCGGCACAGATCGTCTCGAGCAGCCATTTTGCGATCGCCGCCGGCGACAGCGCGGCCTCCGGCCGGTCGAGCAAGATCACCGATGACGGCATGCCGCGGCTTTCGGCGGACTCGGCGTCCTGCACCAGCACGCGTCCGTCGAACGCGGTGATCGCTTGGGCGCCGATCGCGCCGTCATGGCCGGCACCGGTCAGCACGACAGCGATCGCCCGGCTGCCGAGCGTCACCGCCATGGTGCTGAGAAGGAGATCGGCCGAAGGACGGGCCGGCGGCAATCCGTCGACATCGATCAGTCTGATCCGGTCGTCCGGTCCGACGACCATGTGCTTCGCCTCGGGGACGACAGACACATGCCCGGGGCTGAGTACGTCGCGGTCGTGCGCGCGCTGCACGACCAGCGCCGTGCGGCGACCGAGCACCTCCGGCAGGCGGCTGCGGCCCTCCGGCGAGCGGTGCTGCGCGACGATCAGCGCGCCGGGAAACTCCGGCGGTAGCTCCGCCAGGATCTCTGCGGTGGCGTCGACGCCGCCGGCGGACGAGCACAGCGCGATCACCGGAAACCGGTTCCGTCCAATGGTGGTCATTCTGCCGCCCTACAAGGTTTCGAGCCGCTAGGGCTCGCGGTGTTCGCGGGCGTCGGAAATGGCTTCCGAGCGCGCGACGTCTTGGCTGATCGTGTCGAGGTTCTTGTTCGCGCGTGCAGCGCCTTGCTGTCGGTGCTTGCGGCTTTCCGCGAGGTCGGCCTCGCGCTCGCGGGCTACGTCCGGGTCGTCGGCGCCGGCAGAGCCGGGGCCGTCGGTCTCGATCGACGACTCGGACGGCCCGGGCGCGCCCGGCTCGACGGTGGGCTGCACCAGCGGGCCGAGGCGGTCGGTGACCGCGAGTGCCGTGCCGGTGACCGCCCGTAGCAGCGAGCGCTCGGGAAGCCGCGCATCGACAGTCGCCAATGAGTGCCGGAACACCCGGTAAGGGCCGCCGACGTAGCGCTTGACCGGGTCTGGAAGCAGGTCTGCGAGCATGCCTAGGTGTCCCGCTCGCGGGCCTCGGCGGAGTCGACCTGTCCCTGCTCGTGCTCAGTCCGCTCGGCGAGCTCGTCGTCGTCGACCCGGTGCGGGGTCTTCGCGTGTTCGCTGCGGTCCGGATGCGGCGTCTCGGTCGGTGTCATGACCTCGTCGATGGCGGGGTCGTTGTTCGTCTCGGACATACCCCGCTGGTACCCGCACGACCGGTTGCCCAATCAGATTCACAGGGCCTGAGACGCGACCGTGAGATCGCCGACGAGACGCGCCATCGCAGCCTCGCGATCCTCAGCGCGCAGCACAGCGGAGGGATGGATCGTAGCGAGAAAGGGGATCGACATCTGATCGATCTCGACGCTGCGTAATTGGCCGCGAGCTTCGGTGATGCGAAACGCCGAACCACTCAGCGACTTCGCCGCCGTCGCGCCGAGTGCGATCAGCAACTCCGGTTTCACCGAGCGGACCTCGGCATGCAACCAGGGTGCACAAATGCGGATCTGCGTCGTGGTCGGGCTCTTGTGCAGCCGCTGCTTGCCACGCGTCGCTCGTTCGAACCGGAAGTGTTTGACGGCGTTGGTCACGTAAACGCCGTTCCGCTTGATTCCGGACTGCTCGAGTGCTCGGTCCAGCAGTCGTCCGGCGGGACCGGCGAACGGCTGCCCGGAGCGGTCTTCTTGATCTCCCGGCTGCTCGCCGACCAGCATGACTCGCGCGCTGCGCGGCCCCTCGCCGAACACGGTCTGGGTGGCGGGGCCGGCAAGATCGCAGGCGGTGCAGGTCGCTGCGGCCTCCCGAAGCACGTCCAAGGAGGTCGAATCCGGCGGACGAGCCGGTTCGGTCTGCCGTCCCACCTTGCGTCCCGCCCGGCGGTCAGTACCGCTCGGAGTCGCGCTCGGCCGGCTCGAGATAGATGGTGTGACCGGGTTCGGAGATGACGTCGGTACGACGCTGCTTGTTCTCCCGGGACAGGCTGTACGCGACTGCGGCGATGCCGGCGAGCATGAGGATCGCACCGGCGATCCTGATGTTGAACCCGGACGGGTGCGCGTTCACGGCGAACGTGAGGATGCAGCCGATCACGAGCAGAGCAAAGCTCGGCGCCAGTTTCATCGCGCTCCTTCCGCAGTCGATTCCGCGCGTTGTCCTATGTCGGTCGTCTACCCGACTTTCGTCGCGCCGAAACGGCTGGCGTCCCCGACAGTGGTCAGTTTCGGGCACAGTGGTCAGTTGCAACTGACCACTGTGCGCTCCAACTGACCACTGTCGGAGCATGCGCGGCGGCAGCGGTGCGGTGCGCAGAAGGACCGTTGGTGGGTTACGCCTCGGTTCGCCGTTCGACCGTCGCTCGCAGCCGCCGCAGGCTTTCCTGGTTGCGCTTGGTCAGCAGCGCTTCGTTGACCGGGTTGTGCAGCCAGCGTCCCAGGCCCGAGATCGGCGTCTCGTGCATCGTCACCGCGCACCCGTCGGCATCGTCGCGCAGCTCGATCGTCACGACCGCCTCACCCAGCTGGGAGCCGCGAGCGCGCAGGACGATTTCGCGTTCCGGCGTGACGGACTGAACCACGGTTTTGTCACGTGTGATCAGGGGCCAGGCGCCGACGGCGTGGTGCAGGGTCGATCCGGGCGCCGGCCACTGATCCTCGACCGCACGGATGTGCGACGTGCCGACCACCCAGTTGCTGTAGGTCCAGCCGTCGGCGAGTACCGCGAAGACCTCACTGGGTGAGGCCTTGATGTGCGTGGACAGCGTCGACATGAGTGCTCCCTTGCTCAGATCCTCGGTCGGTCGTCATCGCGGTAGATCCGGCGTAACAACGCCTCTTGCGTGCGCCGTCGCGCTCCGCCCGTGTACCGAGCTCTTGTCAGCGCGGCGCGTGCGGCGTTCGACCCGCAGGCCCCGTGTACGCCGCCGCCGGGGTGCGCTGACGAGCCGGCGAGGAACAACCGGTCGATCGGCGTGGCCGCCCCACCGAGTCCGGGTACGGGACGGAACACCAGCTGCTGATGCAGTTGGGCTGTTCCGCCGTTGATCGCCCCGTCGACGAGGTTGGCGTTGTTGTGCTGCAGATCTGCCGGTGCCTGGACGTGTTGGTCGAGGATGGTCGTGCTGAAGCCCGGTGCGTGCGCCTCGACCTGGCTGCGCACCCGGTCGACCTGCGTGTCGATGATCTCGTCGGTGATCGGGACACCGCGCGGCAGGTGGGTGTAGCCCCACGCGGACTCCGTACCCGCGGGGGAGCGGGACGGATCTGCGGTTGTCATCTGGCCGAACAACACGAACGGGCGTTGCGGGATGCGCTGCGCCGCCAGGTCCGCGGCGTAGTCGGTGAGCCCGTTCATGTCGACGTCGAGGTGCACGGTGCCGGACTGCCGCGCGGCGTCGTCCGTCCACGGCACCGGGCGGTCCAGCGCCCAGTCGATCTTGAGCGTCGGCGCGTCCCACTGGAACTTGGTGAGGTCGGCCTTGAACCGTGCGGGCAGCAGCGATTGGTCGACCATGCCGAACAGGGCAGGCGCGGCGACGTCGGCCAAAACAGCCCGACGGGCCTTGATCGTCTCGCCGCTTTCCAGGACGACGCCGTCGGCTCCGTCGGCACCGACCGTGATGCCCCGGACGGGGGTGGCCAGGCGCAGTTCGCCGCCGGAACGACGCAGGCGTCGGACCAGCGCGTCCACCAGGCCGGCGGCACCCCCGACCGGCACCGGGAACCCGTGCGCGTGGCCGAGCATCGTCAGCAACCAACCGAAGGCGGCGCTGCCGGCTCCGTCGGGCGGTAGGTCTGCGTGCAATGCGTTGCCGGCGAACAACATCGGCGCGCCTTCACCGGCGAAGTTCTCCTCGCCGAAGCGGCGGACGGGCTGTGCCGCCAGCCGCGCGAGTCGGATCGCCTCGTCGATGCCGAGCCGTTTCAGCAGCCGGGCGAGCGATGCGACCGGGGGGAACGGTCTCAGCAACACCTCGAGCACCGCATCGCCGATGCGATCCCACTGTCCGGTGATGCGTAACCACGCGTCACCGTCGGGCGGGGCGAATTGTGCGAACGACTCGGCGGTGCGGGACGCGTCCTGCCACAGGGTCACCGACCGACCGTCCGGCAACAGGTGGGTGAGCACGGCCGGCGCCCTCGACCAGGCGAGGCCGTCTTTGTCCAGCTCCAAGGCTTGAATGACGGGCGACGCCGCGGCGAGCGGATAGAAGGCGCTGAACAAATCCGATTTGAAGCCGGGCACGGTCACTTCGGCGGTGGCGACGGCGCCGCCCGCGCGCGGCTGGGCTTCGCAGACGACGACGTCCCAGCCTGCGTCGACCAGCAGGTTCGCCGCCACCAGGCCGTTGTGTCCGGCGCCGATGACGACTGCGTCGGGCCCTGGCCCGCGCGCGCGTCGCTTCATGGTTAGCCACCTACCCGAACCGGCGGACCGCCACGCTCCAACCAATCCGTCCCATCGCGGCTTTGCATGCGGCAACGTCATTGTTGATCTTCAAACCACTGTTTCGACGTGCTGCCGACCGCCGGGCAAGCGGTCGGGTACGCGGGGCTCCCGGCGTGCGGGCATACCTGACGAGATCGCGCGGCGCGCTGTCGAAGTACGATCCACTCAATGACGAGGCAGTCGTCGAAAACGAGCACTGGCGGGCAGGTCGTGGCTGAGCAGAACGACTTCGTTGCTCTGGACGGCGTGCTCTTCTTCCCGCTCACGCCGTTCGACAACGGCCTCGAACTCGACGAGAAGGCGCTGGCCGATCACATCGACCGGGGCGTCGGTGCCGGGCCGGGCGCCGTGTTCGCGGCGTGCGGCACCGGCGAATTCCACGCGTTGTCGCCGGACGAGCACCGCACCGTCGTCTCGACGGCGGTCGAGACGACCGCCGGACGCGTGCCGGTGTTCGCCGGCGCCGGCGGACCGTTGCCCCTCGCCATCGAGCAGGTCCGCGCCGCTGCACAGGCCGGAGCCGACGGGATCCTGCTGCTGCCGCCGTACTTGGTCGAGACGCCACCCGCCGGGTTGGTGACGTACTGCAGCGCCGTGGCAGCTGCGGCCGACCTTCCGGTGATCGTCTATCACCGGAACAACGCGGTCTTCGACCCGCAGTCGGCCGCACAACTGGTCGACATCCCGAACGTCATCGGCCTCAAGGACGGCGTGGGCGATCTCGACCTGTTGACCCGCATCATCGCCGCGGTACGCGCCCGCGCCGGCAACCGCAGGTTCGACTTCTTCAACGGCCTGCCCACCGCCGAGCTGACCGCGCCCGCCTACTACGGCATGGGCGTACGGCTGTACTCGTCGGCGGCGTTCTGCTTCGCACCCGAGATATCGCACGCCTTCTACCGCGCTCTGGTCGCCGACGATGCTGTGGCGGTGCAGCGGCTGGTGTCCGAGTTCTTCGTGCCGTTGGTGACGCTGCGCCGCAAGGTGCCTGGCTATGCCGTCTCCTTGGTCAAGGCGGCGGCACGCCTGCAGGGGCAGCAGGTCGGCGGGGTGCGCCCGCCGCTGGTCGACCCGTCGCGCGAGCACCTCGACGAGCTCGAGCGAATCGTCGCCACCGGCCTCGTGCTCGCTGCCGCACCGTGACCGCGCTGCGCATCACCCGTGTCGTGATCACACCGGTGGCGTTTCGGGACCCGCCGCTGTTGAACGCGGTCGGGGTGCACGAGCAGTTCGCATTGCGCGCGATCGTGCAGCTGCACACGGACGCCGGCATCGTCGGATTGGGCGAAACCTACGGCGACGCCGACCATCTCGAGCTGCTGCAGCGCCTCGTGCCGCAGGTGATCGGGTTCGACGTGTTCGCGGTCAACGAACTGCGGCAGCAGGTGGCGACATCGCTCGGTGGGGCAACGCGTAACGACCGGCACGGTCTCACCGGGCAGGCGACCCGCACCGGCACCGTCGACCGGGTCTTCGCCGCCTTCGAAGTCGCTTGCCTCGACGCGCAGGGGCGTGCGATCGGCCGGCCGGTCAGTGACCTGCTCGGCGGAGCCGTCCGCGCCGCGGTGCCGTACAGCGCCTATCTGTTCTACAAGTGGGCTGCGCACCCGGGGGAGAGCGACGACCGCTTCGGCGCGGCGCTCGACACGGACGGGATCGTGGCACAGGCACAGCAGATCGTGGCCGAGTACGGGTTCGGCGCGATCAAGTTGAAGGGCGGCGTGCTCCCACCCTGCGACGAGGTCGACGCGATCCTCGCCCTGCGCGCGGCCTTCCCCGACGCGCCGCTGCGGCTGGACCCGAACGCGGCCTGGTCGGTGCCGACGGCGATCGAGGTGGGACGGCGCCTGGACGGCGTGCTCGAATATCTCGAGGATCCCGTCCCGGGCCTCGCCGGCATGGCCGAAGTCGCCCGAGCCGTGCCGATGCCGCTCGCCACGAACATGTGTGTCGTCTCGTTCGATCAGGTACCCGAGGCGGTCCGGGTCGACGCCGTGGGGATCGTGCTGTCCGATCACCACTTCTGGGGCGGACTGACCCGGTCGAAGCTGCTCGCCGGATTGTGCGACACCTTCGGACTCGGCCTGTCGATGCACTCCAACTCCCACCTGGGGATCAGCCTGGCTGCGATGACACACCTCGGCGCTGCCACACCGGGACTGACCTACGCCTGCGACACGCACTGGCCGTGGAAGGACCCGGACGAGGACGTCGTCGTCGCGGGCACACTGCGTTTCGTCGACGGCGCGGTGCCGGTGCCGAGCACGCCCGGTCTCGGCGTCGAACTCGATGTGGACGCGCTGGAGCGGATGCACGACCAATACCTGCGCTGTGATGTTCGCACCCGCGACGACACCGGATACCGTCGACGCTTCGAGCCGGATTACCGACCGGCGTCCGGGCTCTGATCGAAACCGAAATCCGACCCGAGAGAGAGCCGCATGTACCTCGCCCGAAGCAGAACCAGCAACGGCGACGCGACGCCCGTCGTCGCACACGACGGACGATGGTTCGATCTGCGGCCGATCACCGACGAGATCACCGGCGCGACGCTGGACGCCGACACGCTGGCGCGGATCAGCGCGGCCGTCGCGGCCGGCACGCTCCCGGCGGTGGACCCGCCGGCAGATTTCGCCCCGCCGTTGGCCTCGATCGGGAAGATCGTGTGCATCGGGCTGAACTACGTCGACCATGCCGAGGAGACCGGGGCTACGCCGCCGCCAGAGCCGATCTTGTTCATGAAGGCGCCGGATACCGTCGTCGGCGCGTCCGACGACGTGCTCATTCCGCGCGCCTCGACCAAGACCGACTACGAGGTGGAACTGGCCGTGGTCATCGGCACGACCGCGCGTTATCTCGAATCGCCCGAGGCGGCGCGCGAGCACATCGCGGGGTACGCGATCAGCAACGACGTCTCCGAGCGCGAGTTCCAGATCGAGCGCGGCGGACAGTGGGACAAGGGCAAGAACTGCGAGACGTTCAACCCGTTCGGCCCGTGGATCGCCACCGCCGACGAGATCGCGGACCCGCAGGCGCTCGGCACCCGGCTGTGGGTCAACGGGGAACTGCGCCAGGACGGCAACACGAAGAACATGATCTTCGGGGTGGCGCATCTGGTCTGGTACCTGAGCCAATTCATGACGCTCTATCCGGGCGACGTGATCAACACCGGTACGCCCGCCGGCGTAGCGATGGGACGCCCGGGCACGCCGTATCTGCGCGACGGTGACGTGGTCGAGCTGGAGATCGACCATCTCGGTCGCCAGCGGCAGATCTTCCGACAGGCCTGACATGGGTGAACTCGACGGACTGAAAGCCCTGGTCACCGGCGGCGCGTCAGGCATCGGACTGGCGATCGCTACGACGTTCGCCGACGAGGGCGCTGCAGTTTTCGTTCTCGACCGCGCCGAGCGCGCCGACTCTCTGCCGGATGGGATCGGCTATGTGCGCGCGGACATCACCGACGACGCGGCGGTCCGGTCCGCGGTGGACACCGCGGCAAATGAGCTCGGCGGCATCGACATCCTGGTGAACAACGCGGGCATCGGCGCCCAGGGCCCGGTGGAGCAGAGCACCGATGTCGAGTGGCGCACCGTGCTCGACGTCAACGTCGTCGGCACCGCGCGTGTGTCGCGTGCGGTGTGGCCGTACCTGCGCGAGTCGAAGCACGCTGCGGTCGTGAACACGTCATCGATAGCGGCGACCGCGGGGTTGCCGCAACGCGCTGTCTACTCGGCGAGCAAGGGCGCGGTGCTGTCGCTGACCCGGGCCATGGCCGCCGACGGGATGCCGGACGGTATCCGGGTGAACGCCGTCAACCCGGGTACCGCGGACACCCCGTGGGTCGGTCGGTTGCTCGACAGCGCGCCCGACCCGGCCGCCGAGCGGGCGGCGCTCGAGGCTCGCCAGCCGCACGGGCGACTCGTGTCCGCGGACGAGATCGCGCACGCCGCGCTGTACCTGGCCTCGCCACGCGGCGGGTCGACAACCGGTGCGGAACTCGCCGTCGACGGCGGCATGGCCGGATTGCGGCTGCGCCCGAGGCAGTGATGCGGATACCGAAAAACCAGGTGCGTGAACTGACAGTCACCGAACTGAGCTTCGGTGGCGCATCGGTCGGCAACCTCCACCGCGTCACCGCTGACGACGAGCGGCCACCGGCCGACGCGCACTTCGACTACGGACCGGTGTCGGCCGAGATCCTCGCGCGGGCAACCGCGCCGATCGACCCCACGACATGGACGGACCTCGATGCCTGACGCGGGTGGTACTTGACGTGCACGTGCTGGCCTGTCCGGACAAGTTCAAGGGCTCGGCGTCGGCGCCCGAGGTGGCCGCCGCGATCGACACCTCGGTGCGAGCCGCCGGCAGTTCGTGCACAGTCCGCCCGCTCGCCGACGGCGGCGAAGGAACGCTCGATGCGTTCGGTGGCCCGAATCGCACGACGACGGTGACCGGTCCGCTCGGTGCTCCGGTCGAGGCGCGGTGGCGGCTCGACGGCGATACCGCGGTGATGGAGGCCGCCCAGGCGTGCGGTCTCGTGCTGGCCGGCGGCGCGCAAGGCAATGATCCGCTCGGCGCCACCACCAGCGGGGTCGGCGAATTGCTCGCGATCGCGATCCGGTCCGGCGCCCGGTCCGTGCTCGTCGGCGTCGGTGGCTCGGCCACCACCGATGGCGGCGCCGGTGCGGTCGCCGCATTGCGCGCCGCCGGGCTCGGACTCGAGAACGTACGCGTGACCGTGTGCTGCGACGTGCGCACCCCGTTCACCGAGGCTGCCCAGGTGTTCGCGCCGCAGAAGGGGGCGACGCCCGAGCAGGTGCGCAGCCTCTCCGAGCGACTGCGTTCTGCCCGGGACCTGATGCTCGAGACGACCGGCATCGATGTCGACGAGCTCGCCGGCAGCGGCGCGGCGGGTGGACTCGCGGGCGGCCTTGCGATGCTCGGCGCGCAGCTCGTCCCCGGTTTCGACGCGATCGCCGACCACGTCGGTCTCGACGCGGCGATCGCCGCCGTCGACCTCGTGGTAACAGGTGAGGGACGCGTTGACACAACGTCGCTCGACGGGAAGGTCGTCGGAGGCGTTGTCGCCCGCGCCGGTGCCTCCGGAGTCCCGGTGATCGTCGTCTGCGGGACGTGCACGATCGATCTCGCGGTACCAGTACTCGACCTCACGGGGAGGTTCGGCCCGCAGCGGTCCTGGGGCGACACCGCCCGGTGCGTCACCGAGATCGTCGATGAATGGCTGCATCGATGACCACGCAGCTTGTGCGCTTCGTCGCTGCCGGCCGTCTCGCTGACCGTGTCGCGTGAAGGGGGCAGCGTATGGTCAGCGAGTACGTCCACATCGATGATGCGGCGGCAGTTCGACGATCTCGTCGAGCACCTGTTCCGGCAAGCGGTGTTTGCCGACGGAGTGATTCTCTCGACCGGCACCGGGGTCGTACCCGATCTCGACTTCACGCTCGGGACGGCGACGAGGTCGTCATCGACATAGGGGGAGTCGGTCGCCTCGCAGACCAGGTTCGTCCGGCGACCGCCGAATCCTTCGCGTGGCTCACCCCCGCACCGGATCGGACGCCGGCATGAAGCTGTTCGCAATGAAGGAGGACATGTGACCACCGTCCAGGGCATCGATCCACGCACCGGCGAGTCGGTCGGCGAACCGCTCGCAGAGACCACGTCGGACGAGGTGGAGCGGTTGCTTGCCGCGGCGCATGACGCGGCCGGCAGCTACGGCGCCAGCCGGCAGCAGGTACGCGCAGGGTTCCTTCGGGCCCTCGCGGACGCCCTCGACGAGGCGACCGCGCGGCTGGTTCCGATCGCGCAGGCGGAATCCGGGCTGCCCGAGGCGCGCCTGACCGGCGAGGTCGCGCGCACCAGCGGCCAGCTGCGGCTGTTCGCCGAGGTCGTGCTCGACGGCGCCTATCTCGAGGTGATCGTCGACAGCGGCGACGCTTCGGCCACACCGCCGCAGTCTGATCTTCGTCGCTGGCTCGAGCCGTTGGGCGCGGTCCTTGTCTACGCGGCCAGTAACTTCCCGTTCGCGTTCAGCGTGCTCGGCGGCGACACGGCGTCGGCGCTCGCCGCAGGTTGTCCGGTACTGCTGAAGGCGCACCCGTCGCATCCCGCGACCTCGGCCGCGGTCGCGGAGCTGGCGAACGAGGTGGTTGTCCGGCAGGGCCTGCCCGCCGGCGTGTTCGGAATGATCGTCGGCGACGATCAGGGCGTGCGCGCGCTCCGCGACGAGCGCATCACCGCCGCCGGCTTCACGGGCTCGACCACCGGCGGCCGGTTCCTGGCCGGAGTCGCAGCCGACCGGCCGCGTCCCATCCCCTTCTTCGGCGAACTCGGCAGCATCAACCCGGCTGTGGTGACCGCGGCCGCCGCAGCAGCGCGCGGTGCCGAGATCGCACGCGGCTTCGTCGCGTCGATGACGCTCGGCACCGGCCAGTTCTGCACCAAGCCCGGGCTGCTGTTCCTGCCCACGGGCCACGGCATGGACGACGCCTTGGTGGGCGCCCTGACGGAGACGGCTCCTGCGCCGATGCTGAATGCCCGCATCCGCGACCAGCTGGCGAGCGGACTCGACGGGTTGGCCGCGCATGCCGATGTCACGATCGTGGCCGAGGCGAGCGCTGCGCCTTCCGGCGGCGCGTGGGCGACGCCCCGATTGTTCCGGACGAGCGCACGTGCCCTCGCCGCTGACGCGGTGCCGTTGACCAAGGAGTACTTCGGCCCCAACGCGCTACTTGTCGAGTACGACGGCGAGCGCGATTTGCTCGCCGCGTTGCGCTGTGTCGAAGGCACGCTCACCGCCACGGCTCACGTCGAGGACGGCGACACCGGTCCGGTGACAGCGGTACTCGATGTGCTGCGCCAACGGGCCGGCCGGGTCATCGTCAACGGCTGGCCGACCGGCGTCGCCGTGACGTGGTCGATGCAACACGGCGGACCGTGGCCCGCGACCACCGATGCCGCGCACACCTCGGTGGGCGCGACGGCGATCGATCGGTGGCTGCGGCCGGTGTGCTACCAGGACGTTCCGGAACGTTGGCTACCGGAGGCATTGCGCGAGGACAACCCGTGGCAACTGCCGCGCCGGGTCAACGGTCGCATGCAGACCGTCCGCTGAGTCTTACAACGCCAGCAGCCCTTTGCCGATCAGGTAAACGCCGACGGCGACGCCGGTGATGAGCAGCACCGGTCTGGTGTAGCGCGTGACCAGCTCGGTCATCCGGTTCAGGAGCGGCTCGGATCGCTCGCCCACGAGTGCGGTCAGCACGATCGGAATCTCGGCAACCATCAGGGTCACGAGGATGCACACGAAGACCGCGAAGCCGGTGTAGAGCGGACCGTCCGGCTGACCGGCGACGATCTTCACCGCCGCGAAGTACGAGAGCATCGGCAGATATATCGCGACGCCTGCGGCGAAGGCCCGCCAGAGCGGGCCGTCGCTCGGCTGCTCTGCGCTTCCTTCGAGTGTGTCGCCGGCGACGGCTCCCGTGCGGTGGTTCCGCTCGAGGAGGATGGCCGAGAAGACGAGCAACCCGGAGCCGACGGCGACGTCGAACAGCGCGCTCGGCGTCGGATGGTGCTCGCGGGTGAGCCCGATCGTGCGTACCAGCACGACGATCAGCGTGCCGGTTATCGCAGTGATGACCGCGCCGCCGGCCGTGAAGGCGAGCGAGCGCGGGATGCGCCGTTCCCCGCCGAGGTAATGGATGATCGTCACCAGCGCGACTGGATAGAGTGACCCGCTCGCGCACAACAGCAGCACCTCGGCCCACACGTGTGCTCCGTTCGGTCGGACACGGTGCCCGTCGAAGCAGACCACAGCCGGGGCCGAGCTGATTCATCCGAGGCGGATGATGCCGCCGTGCTCGTATTCTCGAATGATCGACGCATGGTTCAGGCCGACGTTCGACAACGGCAGCAAACGACGAGCGGGGCCGGCTCCGGCTGGCTGATCTTCGCGGCCATCGTGCTCGGCATAGCCGGCATCATGCGCTTCTTCGACGCCATTTGGGCGTTCAGCTACCACGGGGTGCTGCCGGAAAGCTTCGAGGGCGCCATCTTCGGTCACTCGCTCAAGACCTACGGCTGGGTGTGGCTCGTGGTCGCGGTGATCTACGTCGTGTGCGCCTTGACCATTTTCACCGGCTCGCAGTTGGCGCGCTGGGTCGGCGTGGCCGGCGCCGCGATCGGCGCGTTCACAGCCATCTGGTGGATGCCGTTCTATCCCGTCTGGTCCCTGGTCTACGTCGGCCTCGGCGTCATGGTGATCTACGGCCTCGTCGCGCACGGCGGGAGATCCGAAGCGTAGGCCCATGCGCGATCCCGGCATGAGCACGCTTTCGTCCGCGCCGACTGCCGGCCGGCGCACACCACCGCCGGAACAACAGTGGTACGCCCAGGACACAACCGCAGTCGCGCTGGAGACCGGCGTCGACGTGCGCCGCGGTCTGACGACGACCGAGGCCGCCGCCCGGCTGCGGCGCGACGGGCCGAACGAGTTGCCGGAGGAGAAGCCGCGGTCCGCTTTACGGCGATTCCTTGACCAGTACACGAGCTACATGCAGCTGATCCTGGTCGCGGCTGCCATCGTCTCGCTGGCGATCGCGGAATGGAGCACCGCGATCCTTCTCGTCGTCATCACGCTGATCAACGCTGCCGTCGGGTTGCGCCAGGAAGGCCAGGCGGAGAGCGCGATGAACGCGCTGAAGTCGATGATGCACGAGAGCGCTCGGGTACGGCGCGACGGCATCGACGTCGAGGTGCCGGCCGAGGAACTGGTGGTCGGGGACGTCGTGCTGATCACCGCCGGCGACCAGGTGCCGGCCGACGGTCGGATCATCGAGGCGAGTGCGTTACAGATCGACGAGTCCGCCCTCACCGGTGAGAGCGCCCCGGTGGCCAAGGACCCGAGAACGCTGTCCGCCGGCGAGCAGGCCACCGCCGATCAGAGCGACATGGCGTTCATGCACACACCGGTCACGCACGGCACCGGTGTTCTGATCGTGACTGCGACGGGTGCTGTGACCGAGGTGGGTCGCATCGCCCAGATGCTCACCGCCACCAAGGCGGAGCAGACCCCGCTGTCGCGGCAGATGAATACGCTGACCTTGTGGATCATCGCGGCGGCGGGATTCACGATGCTTGTCATGTTCGTCCTGGGCATCCAGCGCGGTGAGGCATGGGACACCGTGTTCACGGCCGCCGTCGCGCTCGCGGTCTCCGCCATTCCGGAGGCGCTGCCGACCGTCGTCCAAGTGGTGCTCTCATTGGGCAGCGTGGAATTGGCCAAGCGCAAGGCGATCGTGAAGGACTTGCCGTCGGTCGAGACGCTCGGGTTCACCTCGGCCATCAACTCCGACAAGACCGGCACGCTGACCATGAATCAGGTCACCGCCGTCGAAGTTGTCACCGCCAAGTCCCGTTATCCGGTGACCGGTCGCGGCTACGGCTTGGACGGCGCGATCACGCATCCGGCGGGCAGCACCGAGTCGATCGAAGACGCGATCGTGCCGTACGTGCTTGCCAATGACGCCCAGACAACCGCGACGGGCATAGTGGGCGATCCGACCGAGCGTGCGTTGCTGGTACTCGCGCACAAGGCCGGCATCGACACGGCCGAGACGCAGAGCCGGTCGCCCCGGCTCGCCACTTTGCCGTTCGATCCGCAGTACAAGTTGATGGCGGTGTTCAGCACCGCAACGAACAACGCCGGCGAAACTGTCGTTCGCTGCGACGTGAAGGGCGCGGCCCCCGCGGTGATCGGTCGCACTGCCAGGATTTCGTCCAACGGCGCTGCGGCGCCGTTCGTGGGCGAACTCGCCGACAAGATCAAGGGCAATGTGCTGCGGATGGAGCGGGCGGGCTTGAAGGTGATGGCCGCGGCAATTGGCGAGATCGATCCTGCGAAATTCGACCCTGCCGGTGACCTCGTCCAATACGTGCAGCATCTCGAACTGGAAAGTCTGGTGGGGCTGCTGGACCCGCCGCGGGAAGAGTCCAAGGCAGCCGTCGAAGCGGCCCAGGCCGCGCACATCCGCGTGCGGATGGTGACCGGAGACGATGTGACGACCGGCATCGCCATCGCTCGGCAGCTCGGCATCCAGGGTGAGGCAATCCTCGGTGCGGACTTCGCGGCACTCTCCGACCAGGAGCGTGCGGACCGGATCGATGAGATCGGTGTCGTCGGACGCGTCGCACCCGAGCACAAGGTCCTGCTGGCAGAGACTCTCAAGCGCAAACGCGAAGTGGTTGCGATGACCGGCGACGGCGTCAACGATGCGCCGGCGATCAAGGCTGCTGACATCGGCATCGCCATGGGCAGCGGCACGGAGGTCGCCAAGAACGCCGGGCGAATGATCCTCTCCGACGACAACTTCGCGACGATCATCGACGCGGTCGAGCAAGGCCGCAAGCTCTACGACAACCTGAACAAGTACATCCGATTCGTGTTGATACTGCTGGTTGGGTTCGTCCTCACCTTCCTCGGCGCAAGCCTGTTCAACATCGCCGCGGGCCAACCGTTCACGCCGGCACAGGTGCTGTGGATCCACTTCGTGGTAAATGCGCCCTTCGGTATCGCGCTCGGCTTCGATGCCGAGACCACGGGCTTGATGACCAGGTTGCCGCGACCGCGCGGTGATTCGGTGCTGACCGTGCCGTTGCGCTTGACCGCCGGTCTCGTCGGGCTGTTCATGGCCGCGGTGAGCCTGGCGCTCATCGAGCTGGGCATACACCGCTACGGAAGCGCCGGCATCGGGTCGTCGATCGCCCTGGTCGCGTTCGTGGTGATGCTGATCGTCGCGGCGTACGAGTGCCGCAGCGAGACCGAGACGGTGCTCCGGACCGATTCGTTCAACAGCGCCCGGATGAACTGGACCGCGCTCGCCGAACTGGCCGGCGCGTTCCTCATCACCCAGTCCGATTTCATGCGAGAACTGCTGGGCACCACCCGTCTGACCGCGCGGCAGTGGGGCTTCGCCTTCGCAGCCGCGGTCGCGCTGTTGCTCGTGTGGGAGGCCGCGAAATGGATTGCTCGGCGACGCGCTCCCCGCGCCGTCACTTGATAACGGCGTCCACGGCCTTCTTCAGCGCGCTCGGTCGGGCCGGCGAACGCGGCGCCTTGGCCTTGGCTTCGAGCAGTCGCTCACCCAGTTCTTGCAGCTGCTTGCGCCCCAGGCCGGCCCGAACCTTCGGGAACCACTCCTGCTCTTCCTCCTCGATGTGGTGCGAGACGTTCTCGATCAGCACAGTCGTCTTGGCATCGAACCGCTCCGCGTCCGACGGCATGACGGCCAGTTCCATGATCAGGACGTCGGCGACGTGGTGTTCCTCGTAGGACTCGAGGACGTCGTCCTCCACGTCGGGCAACAGGCGCCGGACCTCGGGATACATGACTTCGTTCTCGATGTACGTGTGGATCGTCAACAACTCGATGATCTTCGAGACGATGTCACCCTTGCGAACGACGGCATTCTCGCCGGCAGCCTGAAAGTCTCGGAACAGTCTCTTGATCTCTTTGTGGTCGTCCTTGAGGAGGACGATCGCATCGGTGCCCATGTATGGCCCATACCCCAGGCACGCGCGGCGCTACCACGCACGATCACGGCGCGAACTCGCTGACACCGATTCGATCCTCGAGCAGGTCATCGGCAACGTCGTCGACCGTCATGTCACGGCTGGTGGCGAAGCTGCGCATGCGGTCCAGCGCATCGAGCGCCTCCGAGCCGAAGGCGGCGATCAGCGTGCCGACCGCGACCCACACC
>DASXJR010000027.1:0-98219 GCA_036497285.1 Jatrophihabitans sp. | reverse complement strand
CAAGTCCGAAGCGATCGCCATACCGATCACGGTGATCGTGCTGATCTGGATCTTCGGCAGCTTCATCGCCGCGCTGCTCCCGCTCGTCGTCGGCATCTCCTCCATCGTCGGCACGATGGCGATGCTGCGTGGGCTCGTCCGGCTCACCGACGTCTCCATCTACGCCCTCAACATGACGACGGCGATGGGGCTCGCGCTCGCGATCGACTACAGCCTGTTCATCGTCAGCCGCTACCGCGAGGAAATCTCCAACGGCGCACCACCCGACGACGCGGTGCGCCGCACCATGCAAACCGCCGGACGTACGGTGCTGTTCTCGGCGCTAACGGTCGGGCTCTCGCTCGCCGCCCTGATGGTTTTCCCGGTGTTCTTCCTGCGCTCGTTCGCCTACGCCGGCATAGCGGTCGTCGCGCTGGCCACCGCCGCCGCCCTCGTCCTGCTGCCGGCCATGCTCACCCTGCTCGGCAAGCGCGTCGACGCCTGGGATCTGCGGGTGCTCGCACGCCGCGTGCTGCACCGCCCGACCCCGGCACCGAAGACCGTCGAGCAGAGCTTCTGGTACCGCTTCGCGAAGCGGGTCATGCGCCGCGCCCTGCCGGTCGGCCTGATCGTCACCGCCGTGCTCGTCGCGCTCGGTCTGCCGTTCCTGCACGCGTCGTTCGGCTACCCGGACGACCGGGTGCTGCCGCACTCGGCCAGCTCGCACCAGGTCGGCGACGACCTCCGCACCAAGTTCAGCGCGAACGAGGCGTCGATCCTGGTGGTCGCGCCCGACACGTCCGACAGTCCCTCCGCCGTCACCGCCTACGCCCGGCAGCTGTCGACGGTGTCCGGCGTGACGGCGGTGTCCGCGCCCACCGGGACGTACGCCGACGACAAATCCGTCGCGCCCGGCAACCCGGACATGCGCGCCGGCAACGCGGCCTACCTCAGCGTGCACACCACCGTCGACCCGCAGTCCGACGCCGCGAAGTCGGTGTTGGCCGGCGTCAAGCACGTGCCGCAACCCTGGCCGGTCGAGATCGGCGGGCAAACCGCGGTCAACCACGACAGCCTGGCCGCGCTCGGTGCCGCATTGCCTTATGCGCTCGTGCTGATCGCGCTTGCCACCTTCATCGTGCTGTTCCTGTTCACCGGCAGTGTGGTGCTGCCGTTGAAGGCGCTGGTGCTGAACACGCTGTCGTTGTCCGCGACGTTCGGTGCGATGGTGTTCGTCTTCCAAGAGGGGCACTTCGGCTCGCTGTTCAATGACCTGACCACGACCGGCTACCTCGTCCCGACGATGCCGCCGCTCATGTTCTGCCTCGCCTTCGGCCTGTCGATGGACTACGAGGTGTTCCTGCTGTCCCGCATTCGCGAGGCGTGGCTCGCCTCCGACCGGACGGCCGCGGCCAACACCGAGTCCGTCGCCATCGGTCTGGGACGGACGGGGCGCATCGTCACCGCCGCCGCGCTGCTCATGGCGATCGTGTTCGCCGCGATGGCCGGATCGAAGGTGTCTTTCATGATGCTCTTCGGTGCCGGGCTTACCTTGGCAGTTGTAATGGATGCGACGGTTGTGCGCGGGATCCTCGTCCCGGCCTTCATGCGGCTGGCCGGGCGCTGGAACTGGTGGGCCCCGAAGCCGCTTGCCACGCTGCACGGCCGGATCGGCCTGCACGAAGGCCCGTCCACACCGATCGAACGCGAGCCGGTGCCGGTGTGACGGCAAAGCGCAGACGCGCCTCACGCGGCTCCGGCGAGCAGCTGCGCGCGGACATCATCGTCGCCACGAAGAAGCTGCTGGCCGACTCGGCGAACTCGCACGAGGTGTCGATCCGCGCGGTAGCCGACGCGGTCGGTGTCACCTCGCCGTCGATCTACCTGCACTTCACCGACAAGAACGACCTGCTCGGCGCCGTCGTCGCGGACACCTTCCGCGAACTCGACGACGCCATGCTCGCCGAGGCTGCGGCGGCCACCACGCCGATGGCGCGACTGCGGGCGTTCGGGCTCGCGTACGTCCGCTTCGCCGTCACACATCCCGAGCACTACCGCCTCGCGGCGATGGATCCGTGCCCCAAGCCGAACGTCGAGGTCGACGATGTGCTGCGCTCGTCCGCGTTCGAGCACTTCAACGCCACCGTGGTCGAGTGCATCGAGGCCGGCATCTTCGTGGCCGACGACCCGCTGCCGATCACGTTCGATCTGTGGACGGCCGCGCACGGGGTGGCTTCGCTGGTGATCGCCAAGCCCTACCTGCCGTGGGGCGAGCTCGACGAGTTCGCCGACCGTGTGCTGTGCGCGGCGGCGCTGGGGCATGCGGTGGTATCGCTGTTCCCCGACCGCACCGAGCCGGACAGACTGGAAGCGTGGCTCGCCCAACAGCGCAAATGACGGCATGACGACGCTGCGGCGGCTGCGGCCGCACGACCTGCACGACTCGTCGCGGCCGAGCGCCACGGCGCAGGCGGTGACGCTGTACCGCGCGCTCGAGCTGCACCGCGCACCCGCGCAGCGGATCGTCTCGGATCGGTTCGCACCGTTGTTCTTGACCACGGCGTCGCGGTCTCTGCTGGCGCCGCTGGCAGCGGCGACGCCGCTGCGGGACCTTGCCGCTCGGCACGACCTCGGCGGCCTGTCCACCTACGTGCTGTGCCGGCACCGGTTCATCGACGAGCAGCTGTTGGCACTGGCCGGTCTGGAGCAGGTTCTCGTGCTCGGCGCCGGATACGACAGCCGGGCCTACCGGTTCGCGCACGAACTCGACGGACGTCCCACCTTCGAGGTCGACCTACCCCCGCTGTCGCAGCGCAAGGCCGCGATCGTCGCCGGGCATCCGGGCGAGTTCGGTGGCGCGGCAGTGGTGCGTGTCGAGATCGACTTCCGTCGGCAGGGGCTGCTCGACGTGCTCCGCGCGGCCGGATTCGGCTTCGGGGCAAAGACATTCGTGGTCTGGGAGGGCGTGGCACCGTACCTGGACTCTGCTGCCGTCGACGCGACGCTGGCGGCGCTGCGTTCGCTGTGCGCCGCGGGCTCTGTGCTCGCCATGGACCTGTGGGACGGGAGTGGTGGGCCGGGGCCGTTCGCCCCGCTGCGGCGACTCGGCGCTCGGGCGATCGCGCTGATCGGCGAGCCGGTCACCTTCGGCGTCGCGCCGTCCGCGGTGGGCGCACTGCTCGCCGGGCACGGGTTCGAGGTGTCCGACCTGGCTGACGCGGGTGCGCTCACCCCGCGGTACGCCACCGCCGGACGGCGCTCGTTCGAGTCGCTGTACGCTCTCGCCGCCCGGCTGGGATGACCGTGGTTCAACGTCTCCCAGGCTTGGCCCTCCAGCAGGGTCCGCGACGGCGTGTCGCCCTGCTACCGGGCCAAGCCTGGCCGGGGAGGCACGGAACGGGTCAGGCGCGCAGGCGGCCCTCGAACTTGGTGGAGAGGACGACCGTGGTGCGGGTGCGCGCGATCCCCGGCACCGCATTCAGTGCCCGGATCACCGCTTCGAGACGCGCGACGTCCGGGATGGACACCTTCACCACGAAGGTCTCCTCCCCCGCGACGAACCAGCAGTCCTCGACCGCGGGAATGGCCTCGAGATCCGCCGCGATCGCCTCGTCGTCACCGCCGTCAGAGATGAACACCCCGATCAGCGCACTCATCGTCTTGCCGAGCGCCGCCGGTGCCACCGCGGCGTGGTAGCCCTGGATCACGCCGGAGCTCTCCAGCTTGTTCACCCGCTCGTGCACGGCCGGCCCGCTGAGCCCGACCAGGCGCGCGAGCTCGGCATAGGTCGCCCTCCCGTTCAGTCGCAGCGCGGCCACCAACCGTTGATCGACGTCGTCCATCACGCTCGTCCCGCGCCGAGTTCGCCCGTCCATCGAGTGCTGAGGTCATGTTTGACGCCCAGCACGTCCAGGATCTTGGCCGCGACGAAGTCAACCAGTTGCTGCACCGAGTCGAGCCCGGCGTAGAAGCCGGGGTTGGCGGGCAGCACGACCGCGCCCGCCTCGTCGAGGGCAAGCATGTGCTTCAGCGTGGAGCGGGTGTACGGCGTCTCGCGCGGGACGACGACAAGCCGACGCCGCTCCTTCAGCGTGACGTCGGCGGCACGTTGCAGCAGGTCCTTCGACAGCCCGAGCGCGATCCCGGCGACGGCCGCGGTGGACGCCGGCACGACGACCATGCCCTGCGTCGGGTACGAGCCGCTGGCCGGACCGGCGCCGAGGTCGCCGGGCGTCCAATGCACCACGTCGCCGACCTCACGTCCCAGCCAGGCGGTGAGGTCGTCGCGCCAGTGCGCGTCGCGGAAGGTCAACCCGAGCTCGTCCACCAGGGTCAGTCGGGCCGCGCGCGACACGACGAGATCGACCGGCTCACCGGCGTCGAGCAGCGCGTTCAAGACGGACTTCGTGTACAGCGTTCCGGACGCACCGGACACGCCGATCACCCATGGCACCCTGATCATCGGCTCAGCCCGTGCGCGACGAGGTCCGCGAGCGCGAACACGAACAGGCCGATCCCGATGACGCCGTTCGCGGTGAAGAACGCGCGGTTCACCCGGGACAAATCGTGCGGGCGCACGATGGCGTGTTCGTAGACCAGTACTACGCCGGTCAGCACGACGCCCGTCCACCACAACCAGCCGAGCCCGGCGACGGCGCCGAACCAGGCGAAGCACGCAAGAGTGACGGCGTGGACGGCCGCCGACGTCACGAGCGCGGCTCGAATCCCGAAGCGGGCGGGGAACGAGCGCGACCCGATCCGCCGGTCGACCTCGGCGTCCTGGCAGGAGTAGATCAGGTCGAATCCGCCGATCCACGTGCCGACCGCGATGCCGAGCGCGCACGGGGCCCAGCCCGTCCCGCCGGTGACCGCGAGCCAGGCGCCGACCGGCGCCACGAACTGCGCGAGCGCCAGCAGCACCTGCGGGAAGTCGGTGAAGCGTTTTCCGTAGGAGTAGAGGACGAGCAGCGCCACCGCCAGCGGCGCGAGCGCAAGGCACGTCCACGACAGGGCTGCGGCCGAGGCCAGGAAAACGGCCAGAGCGACCGCGGTGCCCACCCACGCCGAGCCGACGCTGAGCTCGCCGGTGACGAGCTCGCGGCGTGCGGTGCGCGGGTTCAGCGCGTCGAAGCGTCGATCGAGAATCCGGTTGGCCGACATCGCCACCGTCCGCGCGGACACCATCGCGATCGTGATCAGCAGCAGCTGCGCCCAGTGCACCGACCGGGTCTGCCGCCACATGGCCGTCAACGCCGCGATGTAGGCGAACGGTAGCGCGAACACCGAGTGCTCGATCATCACCAGCGACAGGAAGGCGCGGACTTTGCCGCGCGGTGCCGGCAGTGCGACGGTGCTCACCGCGATAAGTCTGCCAGGCGAACTTTTGGCGGCCAGGCGTGCCATTTGACGGCTGACCGCCAAAAGTGACGGGTCAGAGGCCGTATTCGCGCCAGCGCCGGTCGACGAGCGCTTCGGTTTCCTCCGATAGCACGCACTCAGCCGGCCAGCCCCCGTCGCGGCGATATCCCTCGGTGGGCAGTTTGCGGGTCGCGTCCACGCCGAGCTTGCCGCCGAAGAACTGCTCGTACGCCGCGTGGTCCAGGTGGTCGACCGGACCCACGCTGTGCAGCACGTCGTGCGCGTAGTCGACGTTGCCGAACGCCCGCCAGGCCACCTCGCGGTAGTCGTGCACGTCGCACTCGGCATCGACCACGACCACAAGCTTCGACAGCGAGAGCAGCCCGGCGCCCCAGATCGCGTTCATGACCTTGTGCGCGTGCTTCGGGAACTGCTTCTCGATCGACACGATCACGCAGTTGTGGAACACACCGGCTTCGGGCAGGTCGTAGTCGACGATCTCCGGGATCATCATCCGGATCAGCGGCAGGAAAATTCGTTCGGTCGCCTTGCCGATCGGCCCGTCCTCCTGGGGCGGACGTCCGACGATGATCGACTGGTACAGCGGGTCCGAGCGCATCGTCATGGTCTCGACGCGGACGAACGGGAACGGCTCGACCGGCGTGTAGAAGCCCGTGTGATCGCCGAACGGTCCTTCCGACAAACGAGATCCGGGTTCGACCCATCCCTCGAGCACGACCTGCGCAGCCGCGGGCACCTGCAGCGGAACGGACACGCAGTCGACCATGTCGACCCGCTCGCGCTGCACGAAGCCGGCGAACAGGTACTCGTCGATGTCCGCCGGCAACGGGGCGGACGCGGCGTACGTGACCGCGGGCGGGCAGCCGAACGCGATCGCCACCGGCAGCCGCTCGCCGCGCCGCTCGGCCACCGAAGCGTGCGAGGTCGAGTCCTTGTGGATCTGCCAGTGCAGGCTGACGGTGCGATTGTCCTGTTGCTGCAGCCGATACATGCCGAGATTGCGCGCGCCCGTCTCGGGATGCTTCGTGTGCGTCAGCCCGAGATTCAGGAATACCCCGCCGTCGTCCGGCCAGGCCTTGATCCCCGGCAGCAGGTCGAGGTCGACGTCCGGGCCGTGGAGCACGACTTCCTGGCAGGGCGCGCCCTTGACCTTGCGCGGCGGCACCGATCGCAACTGCGCCGCTTTACCGAGCGCGTCCTTCAACCCGCCGATCCCGCGCGGCAACTCCGGCTTCAGCAGATCGGCGATCCGACCACCGATCTCGTCCAGATCGTCGACGCCGAGTGCGCGCGCCATCCGCCGTTGCGTGCCGAATGCGTTGATGAGCAAGGGCATTCGTCCACGCGTGGGGTTCTCGAACAACAATGCAGGTCCGCCGTCGCGAACCACGCGCTGCACGATCCCGGTGACCTCGAGGTGCGGGTCGACGCGGGCACGGACGCGTTTCAGGTCGCGATCGCGCTCGAGCGCGGACACGAAGTCCTGGAGATCACTGAAAGCCACCCGCCAAGTATCGCGCGGTACCGTCGCGCGCATGGTCCAGGTCTTGCTCGTCGAGGACGACGCCGCGATACGCATGACGTTGACGCGTGCGCTTCGCGACCAGGGCCACAGCGTCAACGCGATCGGCGCCGGTCTGCCCGCCCTGTCCGCGGCCGTGGAGGGCAAGCCGGACGTGGTGCTGCTCGATCTCGGCCTGCCCGACATCGACGGCGCGGACATCCTGTCGATGTTGCGCTCGGTCAGCGACATCCCGGTGATCGTCGCGACCGCGCGCGACGACGAAGCCGAGATGGTGCGCGTGCTCGATCTCGGCGCCGACGACTACGTGATCAAGCCGTTCACCGCGTCCCAGCTGAACGCGCGGATCCGTGCGGTGCTGCGTCGGATGGGACGGACGGACGAGGACCCGGTGATCACCGTCGGCGGGCTGGTCATCGACACCCGCAGCTACGAGGTGAGCGTCGACGACCGTCCGGTCGAACTGGCCCGCAAGGAGTTCGAACTGTTGCTCGCGCTCGCCCGCCGCGCCGGCGAGGTGGTCAGCAAGCGCGACCTGCTCAGCGAGGTGTGGCAGCTCGCGTGGGGCGGGTCCGATCGCACCGTCGACGTCCACCTGTCCTGGTTGCGGCGCAAGCTGGGCGAATCTGCCGCCGAACCCCGCTATCTGCACAGCGTGCGCGGCGTCGGCGTACGACTTGTCGCCCCCAACCCCTCGACATGAGGCGCCGGATCCTGCTGCTCGTCGTCGGCATGACGACCTTGGTAGTGCTGGCGTTCGCCGTCCCGCTCGCGGTGCTCACCCACAACGTGATCGGCGAGCAGGCCGACAAGTCCATCGCCGAGCAGGCCCGTGGTATCGCAGCGTCGCTGCGCACTGCCCGGCCCAGCCGCAGCCAGCTCGCCGCGTACGTGACGCGGCAGATCCGCGACACCGGGCACCCGGTCTCGGTCCGCCTGCCCGACGGCGAGTTCGTGGGCAGCACCCCCGCCGACGGCGGCGGCAACCCCGCGGGCGGCGGTGCCCCGTCCGACGCGCCGCGGCCACCCGAGGGCAACGGCCCGCGTCCGATCGGCGCCAACGACAACCCGCCGCAGGTCACCAGCGCTGCGGGCGGCACGGTGGCGTTCGCGATCGCCCCGACGCCGGCAGGCTTCAACCAGGTGCGGGTGTACCTGGCCGACAGCAAGCGCTACGACGGCATCGGCAGTTGGTATCTGTTGATCGTCGGCGTGAGCGTCGGCCTGCTCGTACTCGGTGCGGGGGCGGGCGAATTGTCGACGCGCCGGATCACCCGTCCGCTCGTCCGTACCGCCCACACGGCGCAGCAGCTCGCCCTCGGCGACACGTCCGCGCGTGCGCCGACCGACGGACCGCGGGAGGTGGCCGAGGTCGGCACGGCCCTCAACCGGCTGGCCGATCGCATCGACGAGCTGATCGCCGAGGAGCGCGAGACGGTTGCCGATCTGTCGCACCGGCTGCGCACACCGCTCACCACGTTGCGGCTCGAGGCCGAGGCACTGCGTGATCCGGCCGAGGCCGAGCGGATCGGGACCCGCGTGAGCGACCTCGAGCGCATGCTGTCAGCGGTGATCCGGGCGGCCCGGCGGCCCGAACGCGAAGGACGGATCCCGACCAGCGACGCCAGCGCCGTGGTGCGCGAGCGGGTCGAATTCTGGTCGGCACTCACCGACGAGCAGGGCCGGCACAGCGACATCACCGTGCCCGACGGACCGCTGAGGGTGCGCGCCTCCGCCGAAGATCTCGCCGCGGCCCTCGACGCCCTGCTCGAGAACGTCGTCGCCCATACCGCGGAGGGCACCGCGTTCACGGTCACCCTCGAACGGACGGACGAGGGCGCGCGCCTGGTCGTCGCCGACGTAGGCACCGGCATCCCGCACGCCGCCGAGGTTCGCGGCCGCAGTGACCGGGGTTCGACCGGGCTCGGCCTGGACATCGCACGGCGCTGCGCGGAGGGTGCAGGCGGGTCGATGGCGATCGGTTCCGGTCCGTCCGGCGGCGCCGTCATCACCTTGCTGTTGCACAGCCCGTAGTCAGTTCCTACCTGGAGTTAGGACAGCCTTGACGCGGCGCTGATGAGTGCCTGACCCGGCTGATCGCATCGTTGTCCGCATGACCGGACGACCTTCATCAGCACGCCGATGACAACGACCGAAGCGCCCGAGACCGCGATGGCCGTGCTCGATGTCGAGATCGTCGTCCCGGTCTTCAACGAACAGGTCGATCTCGAACCGAGCGTGCGCCGCCTCGACGACTACCTCGCCACGCACGTCCCGTTCAGCACGGTGATCACGATCGCCGACAACGCCAGCACGGACGGCACGTGGCAGCTCGCGACCGCGCTGGCGGACGAGCTGCCGCGCGTGCGCGCCGTTCATCTCGATGCCAAGGGTCGGGGACGTGCGTTGCAGCAGGTCTGGACCGCAAGCCGGGCGCGCGTCGTCGCGTACATGGACGTCGATCTCTCGACCGACCTCAACGCGCTGCTGCCGCTGATCGCGCCGCTGCTGTCAGGCCACAGCGACGTGGCGATCGGCAGTCGGCTGTCACGATCCGCGCGCGTGGTGCGCGGACCGAAGCGGGAGCTGATCTCGCGGGGGTACAACCTCATGCTGCGCACGACGTTGCGGGCGCGCTTCTCGGACGCGCAATGCGGCTTCAAAGCCCTGCGCGCTGATTGCGCGCGGGCGTTGCTGCCGCACGTCCGCGATACGTCGTGGTTCTTCGACACCGAGCTGTTGGTTCTGGCCGAGCGCAGCGGACTGCGCATCGCCGAGGTTCCCGTCGACTGGGTCGACGACCCCGACAGCCGGGTCGACATCGTGGCAACCGCGCTGGCCGACATCCGGGGTGTGGCACGCATGACGCGATCGCTGCTGCGCGGCGAATTGCCGGTGCGCGAACTGCGAGGCCAGCTCGGTCACGCCGGTACGGAATCGCTGTTCGGCCAGGCGTTCCGCTTCGCCGCCGTCGGCGTGGGCTCCACGTTGGCCTACCTGGTCTTGTTCCTCCTGTGGCGCGCGCCGTTCGGCGCTCAACTGGCGAACCTGCTCGCCCTGCTCGTCACCGCGATCGCCAACACCGCTGTCAACCGCCGCTTCACGTTCGGCGTGGCCGGCCATGGAGTCGTGCGACATCAACTGCAAGGACTGCTCGTGTTCGCCGTCGGCCTCGCGCTCACCAGCGGGGCGTTGGCGCTGCTCGGCGCGCTCACCGGTCACCCCGCCCGCGCGGTCGAGGTGATCGTGTTGGTGGCCGCCAATCTCGCCTCGACCGTCCTGCGCTTCGTTCTGCTCCGCGATTGGGTTTTCGCCCGGAAAGGCATCGACCGATGACTGCATCAACCACGTCCACATCCGCACCGCCCCCCTCCCAGGTGAGTGGCGCGTTTTCCGGTGAGTGGCGCGATATGTCGCGCCACTCGGGCGAGAACGCGCCACTCACCGTCCAGGCGGGACGCGAGCGGGGTGCCCTCGCCGCGCTTCTTGTGTTGACGGGCGTGCTGTACGTGTGGGGGCTCGGCGCGTCCGGATACGCGAACGAGTTCTACGCGGCGGCGGTCCAGGCCGGGACGAAGTCGTGGAAGGCGTTCTTCTTCGGCTCGATCGATTCCGGCAACGCGATCACGGTCGACAAGCCGCCGGCCGCGCTGTGGCCGATGGAGTTGTCGGGACGGATCTTCGGCTTCAACACGTGGTCGATGCTGGTTCCGCAGGCGATCATGGGCGTGTTGTCGGTGTGGTTGCTGTACGCGACCGTGCGCCGCTGGTTCGGCCCGGTCGCGGGCCTGCTGGCCGGTGCGCTGCTCGCGATCACACCCGTCGCGGTGCTGATGTTCCGGTTCAACAACCCGGACGCGCTGATGGTGCTGCTCATCGTTGCCGCCGGCTACTGCGTCACGCGGGCGCTCGACAACGCGTCGACGAAATGGTTGCTCCTCGCCGGGGCCGCGCTGGGTTTCTCGTTCCTGGCCAAGGGATTGCAGCCGTTCACCGTGTTGCCGGCACTGGCGATCACGTACTTGGTGGCGGCGCCCACGTCGGTGCGTCGGCGCATCGTGCAACTGCTCGGTGCGGGCCTCGCGATCGTGATCTCGGCCGGCTGGTGGGTACTGGCCGTTGATCTGACGCCTGCGGCCGACCGTCCGTACATCGGTGGGTCGGGCAACAACACCGCGCTCGGTCTGGCGTTCGGCTACAACGGACTGTCGCGGATCACCGGCGGCAGCGGTCCCGGTGGCGGCGGCGCGAGCTTCAGCGGCTCGGCGGGCATCAATCGGCTGTTCAACTCGCTCAACGGCGGACAGATCGCGTGGTTGCTGCCTGCGTCGCTACTGGCGATCGTCGCGCTCGCCGTCGTTGCCGGACGGGCGGCGCGCATCGACCGCACCCGCGCGGCCGTGGTGCTGTGGGGCGGCTGGCTGCTCGTGACCGGCGCGGTGCTCAGCTTCGCCACCGGCACGATCCACACCTACTACACGGTCGAGTTGGCACCAGCGATCGCAGCGCTGGTGGCAATCGCCGCGGTGGTGTTGTGGCGGCGCCGGGAAGAACTCGCCGCGCGGGTCGCACTCGCCGCCGGTGTGCTCGGCACCGCGGTGATGAGCATGACGCTGCTCCAGCGCACCAGCGACTGGTTCCCGTGGCTGGGAACGACGCTGTTCGTCGTCGCGCTGATGGGTACGGTCGCGCTGCTGGTGCCCGCCGGACGGATCAGGGCCGCAGGCGCGGTCGGCGTGATCGCGGGGTTGATCGCGATCAGCGGCGGATCGACTGCCTACGCCCTGAACACCGCTGCAACCGCGCAGACGGGCTCGACGCCGTCAGCAGGTCCCGCGGTCAGTGGCAGCTTCGGCGGCCCGGGTGGCGGCGGGTTCGCGATGCCGGGTGGCACGCGTCCGAGCGGGTCAATGCCGACCGGTGGCTTTCCGACCGGCGGCGGCTTCCCGACCGGCGGGTCGAGGCCGACCGTCGGGTCGAGGCCGACCGGCGGGTCCAACCCGACCGGCGGGTCGATGCCGTCCGGTGGCGGCGCGCCGCGCGAGCAGACGGTCAGTACTGCGCTGGTCAGGCTGCTGAAGAACGCCGGGACGACCTGGTCGGCAGCCACGGTCGGTTCTCAGCTCGCGGCCCCGCTCGAACTGCAGTCGGGAACCGCCGTGATCGCGATCGGCGGCTTCACGGGCAGCGACCCGGCGCCGACCCTCGCGCAGTTCAAGGCACTCGTCGCCGTTGGGAAGATCCACTACTTCATCGGCGGCAGCGGCACGGGCGGGGCCGGCCTCGGTGGCGGCGGCTTCGGCGGGCGGGGCGGGTCGGCCGGCTCGGGCAGCGCCATCACGCAATGGGTGCAGGCGAACTTCACGGCCAGGACCGTCGGCGGCTCCACCGTCTACGACCTGACCCAGGCGAAGTAACCCGCACAGGGGCGCGCGTCCTGTCTCGATGAGTGGCGCAATACCGGGGTGAGTGGCACGAAATTTCGCGCCACTCACCCCCGAAACGCGCCACTCACGGGTACGGAGAGCGCGAGTTCAGCGTGCCCGAGCGCGCGGCCGCCGGACTCAGTTCAGGCCGGCGTACGAGTGCAGCCCCGATACCACGATGTTGACGACCAGGAAGTTGAACGTGATCGCGCCGAAGCCGAGCAGGTTGACCCAGGCGGCGGCTCGGCCCTTCCATCCGGCGGTCGCGCGCGCGTGCAGGTAGCAGGCGTAGATCACCCAGACGATGAACGCCCAGGTTTCCTTGGGGTCCCAGCCCCAGTACCGTCCCCACGCTGCCTCGGCCCAGATCGCCCCGCAGATCACGGCGACGGTGTACAGCGGGAAGGCGAACGCGACGATGCGGTACGCCGACTTGTCGAGGGTCGCGGCCGCAGGCAGCCGCGCGGCGAGATTGCCGAGCGCCCCGGGCCGGTAGTTCTCGGCCTTCGCGAGCCGGTCGTGCCGCTGCTTGATCAGGTACAGCACGGTCAGCACCGCGCTGGTCATCAGCGCACCCTCACCGATCGACACCAGCGTGACGTGAATGGCGAGCCAGTACGACTGCAGCGCCGGCACCAGCGGCTGCGCCCGGGAGTACAGCACAGTGCCGGCGAGGAACATCAACAGCACGACGGGCAGCAGGATGAATCCGCCCAGGTGCCGGATCGTCGGTGCCTTCCACATCACCGCGAGGAACGCCACCACGCCGATCAGGCCCGCCACCGAGGCGAACTCGTACATGTTGCTCCACGGGACGGCGTCGACCGCCGCCCCGCGGATCGCGATCGAAATGGCGTGCAGCACCAAACCCAGCACGGTCAGCGCGACGCCCGCATGTCCGGCCCGATCGGCGAACGTCCGCTTCGACGGACCAGCCGGGACGGACGGCGCGGCCGTAGCAGCGACGGCCGGCCCACCGGCGCCGACCAACTCGCGCGCCGGCACGTCGGCAGTCGCGGCGATGCGGCCCTTCCGACCGAAGGAGTACTCAGCGGTGTAGCTCACTGCCGCCACCGCGTAGACCGCGATCGCGGTCGTGAAGAAGGTGTCCGACAAGTGCGCCATCGAGCCGTTGATTCCGGCCATGAGCCGCTACTCCCTTCCAGCCGGAACGAGTTGTTCCTGCGCCGGTATGCCTGCCGCACGCAGCCGTTCCAGCAGCGCTGCGAACTCATTTGTGAAGTTCCCGGAGTCGCTGCGGGCGAGCCCACCTACCGAGACAACGGTAGGTGACGGCCCGTCCGTCGCCGACGACGGGGTCAGCCGCAGCCACACCCGCCGCCGGCGCACGCCCAAGGAGCCGAACAGCCCGAGCACCATCGCCCCGGCCGTCCAGAGCAGGAAGCCCTGCGCCGGGTCGTGCGAGACCTGGATCGACACCCAGGGCACCCAACCGTCGAAACGGACGGACAGTCCGCCGGGAAGCTTCTTGGTCTGACCGACCCGGAGGTTCGCCGCGCCGACCTTGGACATCTTGCTGGTGTCGAGCCGGAACACCGACTGCGGCAGCCCGTTGTAGTTCAGGTCGCCCTTGTAGACGAACATCGCCAGAACGGGACGGCGCGCCACCGGCGAGACGGACGTGACCACCGTGCCGTTGAACGCCGCAGTCGGGGCGAACAGGCCGCGGATCCCGACGTCCTGCTTCGCGCCCTGCTTGCCCTGCTCCTTAAAGACGCCCTCGGACAACAGCGTGGTCGCGTCGGTCGGCACGAACGGCTGGGTGTCGTGCACCACCGAGCCGTCCGGCATCGTGATCGTCACTCGCGGCGCGAAGCCGTGCCCGACCAGGTACACGCGATCGCCGCCGATGCGCAGCGGGTGGTTCACCGTCAACGACGCGTGCTCGGGCGGCGACTCGAGCGTCGGACGGTAGGTGAGATCGGCCCGGAACTGGGTCGGTTCGTCCTCGTTGGTGTACGTGGCGACGAACTTCGAGACCTTGTCGATGCAGAACGGCGCGGGCGTGACCTTGCCCTCGGCGGCGAACCGGCCGGGTTTCCAGTTGTCGTAACTGTTCACCGTGTTGCAGAAGCCCTTGCCCTGCACGACGATCTTCGAGCCCTCGTAGCTGTAGAGCCGTCCGACGGCGATCAGGACGAGCGACACGAGTAGCGCGACGTGGAAGATCAGGTTTCCTGTTTCTCGGCTGTACCCCTTCTCAGCCGACAGGGTGACCGCGCCGGACGGTTCGGTGCGCCGCTCGACCCGCCACCGGCGACCGAGGGTCTGTCGCGCTGCGGTCGCGTAATCGTCCGGTGTTGAGGACGTCTCGAACGACCCTGACTCGGGCAGCCGATCGAGGTTGCGCGGTGCCGGCAGCGGCTTGCGGGCGACCGCGCGGGCGTGCACGCGGATACGCGGGATCAAGCAACCCACCAGCGACACGAACAGCAACAGATAGATCGCCGAGAACCACACCGAGCCGAACACGTCGAACATGCCGAGCGCGTTGAGCACCTCGCCCCACGAGCCGTGCGAGTTGATGTACTGCTGCGTGCGCTGCGGATTCAACGGACGCTGCGGCAGCAGCGAGCCGGGCACCGCGGCCACCGCGAGCAGGAACAGCAGCACGAGCGCGGTGCGCATGCTCGTGAGCCGCCGCCAGCCGCGCAGCGGGTAGCGCCACAGTCGCCTCATACGTCGATCCCCGTGGACGGGTCGATGTGCGAGCGCAGCACGTTGACCAGGTGGTCCCAGGTTCCGGTCACGAGCAGCACGCCGATCGTGATGAGCAGTACGCCACCGACGCCGCTGATCACGCGTCGGTGTGTGCGCACGAACTTCAGTGCCGACGACACCCAGCCGAATCCCAGCGCCACGAGGATGAAGGGGAGACCCAGGCCCAGGCAGTAGAAAAGCATCAGGAACGCGCCGCGGCCGGCCGTCCCCTGCACCGCGGACAACGTGTAGACCGCGGTGAACGTCGGGGTCAGGCACGGCGTCCAGGCCAGCCCGAACGTCGCGCCCAGCACCGGCGCCCCGAGCAACCCCGGCTGGGGCAGGTGATGGAACTTGAACTCGCGCTGCAGCAGTCCGATGCCGCCGAGGAACACCACGCCGAGCACGATCGTGACGACGCCCATGATCCGTTCCAGCGCCTCGCGATGGTCGCTGATCGCCGCGCCGAACTGACCGAACAGCACGCCCTGCAGCACGAAGATCGCGGTGAAGCCGAGCACGAACAGCACGGCACCCAGTGCCATGCGCCGCTGGCTCGGCTGCGGCCCGTCCCCCGACAGCCCGGCGACGTAGGACAGATAGCCCGGAACGAGAGGCAGTACGCACGGCGACAGGAACCCGATCACGCCCACGAGGGCTGCGACGGCAGCCGCGAACAGCAGCGGCCCGTTCTGGACCGCATGGGTGAAGCTGTTGACCGCGACCGGCACGAGACCCGAACCCTTATGTCTCGGCGACGAGCTTGTTCAGCATCGGCTCGAGGTCCTTGGCGGTCAGCGGACCGACGTACACCCCGGCGACGCGGTGCTGCTTGTCCAGCAGGACGGTGAACGGGGTGGCCTGCACCCGGATGTTGCCCATCCGCAGCGCGGTCTCGCCGTTCTCGTCATACACGATCGGGTAGGTGATGTGGTTGTCGCGCACGAACGAGCGCGGCGCGTCGCGGGTGCCGTCCTTGATGTCGATGCCGACGAACGAGACGTCCTTGTTCTTGTACGCCTGATAGATCTGCTGGAAGGCGGGTGTCTCGACCGTGCACGGCCCGCACCAGGTGCCCCAGAAGTTGACGACGACCGCCTTGCCCTTGTACGCCGTCAGCCGGTAGCTGCCGTGTGACAGCAGCGAGCCGCCGAAATCCGGCACCGGCTTGCGGTCCGACACCGGGATCAGCGTGCCGAACTTCTGCGCGCTGCTGAAGCGGTACGTGTCGGCCGCCCCGCTGCTGCCGCTGCAGGCGGTCAGCAGCAGCGCCACAACCGCGACGATCGCGGGCAGCAGGGAGCGCAGGCGGACGGATTTCATCGTCGTCCAGTGTGCGATACCGACCTGAGAGCCCCGAATCGGGACCATGACGATGTGACGGCGGTCAGGCGCCGGCGCCGTGCCCGGGGGGCAGCACGCCCGCGGCGGGTTCGGCGTATTCGGTTCCAACGACGATCTCGCCGTCGAAGATCAGCGTGGTCACCGAGGCGAGGCTGCACTCCCGCTTGCGCGGGTCGTGGAACAGGCGCAGCCCTTCGGCGCGCCGCCGGGCCGCGACGATCGGCAACTGGTGGCTCACGCACACCGCCTCGAGCCCTGTCCCCTCGACCCGGCGCCGGGCGGCCCGCGCCGCGGCCAGCACGCGGGCCGCGATCTGCTCGTACGGCTCGCCCCAGCTCGGCCGCACCGGATTGACGAAGTACCGCCAGTTGGACGGGTCGGTGAACAGGCCTTCGCCGCCGGCCACCCGACGTCCCTGCAGCTTGTTCTCGGCCTCGATCAGGCGCAGGTCGATCTCGACGGTCCGGCCGGCCAGCTCCGCGAGCGGTGCGGCAGTCTGCCTGGCGCGTTCGAGTGGCGACGACACAATGTGCCCGATCGGGCGCTCCGCCAGGAACTCGGCGGCCACCTTCGCCTGGGCGATACCGAGATCGGACAGCCGATACCCGGGAAGCCGGCCGTAGAGAACGCCGTCGGGGTTGTCGACCTCACCGTGTCGGAGCAGGTGGACGGGCGTAGTCATCTCAAAGTCACCCGCTCGATCCTGCCAAATCAACGGTCAAGCGGCGAAGAGTGTCCGACAGGTGTTCTACCGTCGCGGCCATGACAACCGGAGTAAACGCCGGCCGACGCTTCGCGGGGCCATCTGACCATCGAACAGGACGCTGATGGCTCCGGACTTCCTCGCCCATCTGCGCGCCGAATCGGAACGGTTCGCCCGGGTGCTCGTCGCGACCGATCCCGCCGCCACCGTGCCTACCTGCCCGGAATGGACGGCCGCCGACCTGCTCTGGCATCTGGGCGAGGTGCAGTTGTTCTGGGGCGCGATCGTCGAGCAGCGACTGAGCGATCCCGACCAGGCCGAGAACGTGCAGCCCGACCGGCCGTCCGACTACGACGCGCTGCTGGCGTTCTTCCTCGCGTCCAGCAGCTTCTTGACCGACGCTCTGGCCGGCACCAGCGACGACACCGCGGTCTGGACGTGGTTCCCGTCCGACCAGACCGCCGGTTTCGTCCGCCGTCGGCAGGCTCACGAGGCGCTCATCCACCGGCTCGACGCCGAGGTGACCGCCGGCACAGTGACCGACATCGACCCCGACCTCGCGACCGACGGCGTGAAGGAGGTGCTCGACTGGATGTACAGCTTCGTCCCGGAATGGGCGACGCTGTCAGATGCGCGCCAGGTCGGACGGGTTGCCACGATCGACACCGACGCGTCCTGGCTGGTGCGGGTGGGCGCGTGGAGCGGTACGAGCCCCAACAGCGGCAAGTCGTACTCGAACGAGCGGGTACTCACCGTGGTCGAATCGGGCGAGCCGTCCTTCGAAGTCACCGGCGCCGCGCGAGACATGGACGCGTGGTTGTGGAACCGGCCGACCTGGTCGGAGGTCCGTCTCGAGGGCGACACCGCCGGCTTTGCCGAGGCCATCCGCTCGGGGGTGCAGTAGGTCAGGCCGGCACGGCGGTGGCAGCGGCCCGCGCGGCGGCCGGCAACGCCTCGGCGATCCGGCCCAGCACCGCGTCGTCCATCGCCGCGTTGACGAACCACGCCTCGAACGCGCTCGGCGGCAGGTACACGCCCGAGTCGAGCATCGAGTGGAAGAACGGCCGGTACCGGAACGTCTCCGCGGCCTGCGCGCCCTCGAAGTCGAGGACGGGCTTGTCGGTGAAGAACACGGACACGAGGTTGCCGGCGTACTGCACCTGATGCGCGACCTCGGCCTCGTCGAGGGCCTGGTCCACGAGCGCGCCGATCGTGCGCGCGTTCGCGTCCAGCGCGGCGTACACGTCGGGGCCGGCGGTGCGCAGCGTGGCCAGGCCCGCCGCGACGGCCACCGGGTTCCCGGACAGCGTGCCCGCCTGGTAGACGGGTCCGGCGGGCGCGAGCTTCGACATCACCTCAGCCCGGCCGCCGAACGCTGCTGCCGGCAGCCCGCCGCTCATGACCTTGCCGAAGGTGAACAGGTCCGCCTCGACCGGCTCCAGCCCGTACCAACCGGACGGGCTGACCCGGAAGCCGGTCATCACCTCGTCGACGATCAGCAGCGCACCGTGCCGTGCGGTGATCTCGCGCAAGCCTTCGTTGAAGCCCGGGACGGGTGCGATCGCACCCATGTTCCCGGCGGCCGCCTCGGTGATCACGCAGGCGATCTCGTGCCCGAACTCGGCGAAACACACTTCGACCGCGGCGAGGTCGTTGTACGGCAGCACGATCGTCTCGGCGGTCTGCGCGCCGGTGACGCCGGGCGTGTCCGGGAGCCCCAACGTGACCAGGCCGGATCCGGCGGCGGCGAGCAGTGCATCGACATGGCCGTGATAGCAGCCGGCGAACTTCACCACCCGGTGCCGTCCGGTGAACCCGCGGGCGAGCCGGATGGCCGACATCGTGGCCTCGGTGCCACTGTTCACCAGACGCACCTGCTCGACCGGCGCGACCCGGCCGACGATCTCGGCGGCCAGTTCGACCTCGCCCTCGGTCGGGGTGCCGAACGACAGGCCGCGCGACGCGGCGCGCTGCACGGCTTCGACGACCGCGGGATGCGCGTGCCCGAGGATCATCGGCCCCCACGAGGCCACCAGGTCGACGTACTGCACGCCGTCGGCGTCGGTGAGGTAGGGCCCCGACCCCGAGACCATGAAGCGCGGGATGCCGCCCACCGCCCGGAATGCCCGCACCGGGGAGTTGACCCCGCCCGGGATCACCTGCTGGGCCCGCTCGAACAGGTCGGCCGACTTCGGTGCGTCCATACCCCCAAGTCTGCAACCCTGGGTGAATGAGCGACGGTTGCGGAGCGGGTCAGGCGCATCACACCGAGCAGGCGGCAGCGCTGCGTGAGATCCAAACGCCACTCAAGCAGAAGTACCGCGACGACCCGACAGCGGCACTGCTCACGCTGCGTGCGGCGGCCGAGCTCGGCGACGAGGGCGTGACGTGTTCGGTGCAGACCGGCAGGGCGATGGTGACCGCAGGCCTGCACCCCTACAGCGGCGGCGACGGCACCCTGGCCTGCTCGGGCGACATGCTGCTCGAGGCGCTGGCGGCCTGCGCCGGAGTGACGATGCGTGCGGTCGCGACGTCCTTGAACATCGAGGTCTCCGGACGGCTGCGGGTCGAGGGCGACCTCGACTTCCGCGGGACGATGGGGGTCGACAAGGGCGCTCCGGTCGGGTTCACTGCGATCCGGGTGATCGCCGACATCGAGACCGACGCCGACGAAAACCAACGCGCGGCGCTGCTGAAGCTCACCGAGCGGTACTGCGTGGTGCTGCAGACGCTGGTGAGTTCGCCGGAGGTCACGCTCAGCACGCCCTGACCCGTGCGGCAGGATCGGCGCCATGGACATCAAAGGCAGTGCCGCTGTCGTCACCGGCGGGGCGTCGGGGCTGGGTCTGGCGACCGCCCGCGCGCTGACCGCGGCCGGAGCTCACGTCGTCATCGTCGATCTCGCATCGTCGCAGGGTGACGAGGTCGCCGCGGACATCGGCGCGACGTTCGCGGCGGCGGACGTGACCAACGAGGCCGAGGTCGCCGCGGCGCTCGACACCGCCGGGGCGCTGGGGCCGGTGCGGGTAGCGGTCAACTGCGCCGGCATCGGCACGCCGGGTCGCGTGATCGGCAAGAACGGCGTGCTGCCGCTCGACCAGTTCGCGAAGGTCGTCACGGTGAACCTGATCGGCACCTTCAACGTGATCCGGCTGGCCGCGGAGCGGATGCTCGCGTCCGACCCTATCGACGGCGAGCGCGGCGGCGTGATCGTCAACACCGCCTCGGCGGCCGCCTTCGACGGACAGATCGGTCAGGCGGCGTACGCGGCGTCCAAGGGTGGCGTGGTCGGCATGACGCTGCCGATCGCCCGCGACCTCGCCGACAAGTTCATCCGGGTCATGACGATCGCGCCGGGGCTGTTCAAGACGCCGATGCTCGAGGGCCTGCCGCCCGAGGCGCAGGAGTCGCTGGGCAAGCAGGTGCCGCACCCGAGCCGGCTCGGCGACCCGTCCGAGTACGCGGCGCTGGTCGCCCACATCGTCGCCAACCCGATGCTCAACGGTGAGGTGATCCGCCTCGACGGCGCGATCCGCATGGCGCCCCGCTAGGTGGCGATGCTGCATCTGCGGGTCGTGTGCCCGCAGGACATGGAGGCGCGTGTCCTTGACACCCTCGGCGACCGGGTCGGCGTGGTTGCGGTGTCGGCGACGCCGGAGTCGTCCCACGGCACGGTGATCAGCGCCGACGTCGCCCGGGAAGCCGCCGACGGCGTGCTCAGCGACCTGCGTGATGCTGGGATCGGCGAGCACGGCCTGATTGCGCTGGACCCGATCGACGCGGCATTCGGCGCGCTGGTCGACAAGGCCGAGGAGGAAGCGCCCGGCGAGGGCGCGGACGCGCTGATCTGGGACGAGCTCTCCGAACGGATCGGCGAGGACTCGACCCTGACCGGGACCTTCGTCGCATTCATGGTGCTGGCGACGCTGCTCGCGGGAATCGGCGTGGTGACCGACTCGCAGATCACGATCGTCGGCGCGATGGTCGTCGGTCCCGAGTTCGGACCACTGGCCGGCCTGGCGATGGCGCTCGTCCGACGACGGCCGGCGATCGCCCGTCGCGCGGCAACAGCCTTGGTGGTCGGCTTCGTGACGGCGATCGTGATCGTCGCCTTGTTCACCGCGCTCGCCCGGTGGGCCGGTCTCGTCTCACCCGCTGACATTGCCGGCCCGAGAGAGACCGACTTCATCTACCACCCGGGCTGGTTCTCGCTGATCACCGCCCTCGTTGCCGGCACTGCCGGGATGCTCTCGTTGTCGAGTGCGAAGTCCGCGGTGCTCGTCGGCGTGTTCATCTCGGTCACGACGATCCCCGCCGCAGGCAACGCCGCCGTGGCCGGCGTGCTGGGCGACTGGCACGAGACCTGGCTTTCGCTCGCCCAGCTGGGGATCAACCTCGTCGGGATCACCGCCGCGGGTGTGGTCACACTGTGGGTACGAATTGCCCTCCAACGCCACGGCCCGGGCTCCGAACGACGTACCCGGGCCGGCTCGCGATTGCCGTGATCAATCCGCCGGCGGATCGATCAACTCCCTCCGCATGGCGATGCGGCGGCCTATGGCATCCAGGCCGACGTCGCGTTCCCAGTCGCGCAGCTCGACCAGCTCCGGGGTGAGCTCGCTCAGTTCGGTGAATCCGCGCGCCTGGTAGTACGGCGCGTTCCACGGCACGTCCGCGTAGGTGGTCAGCGTGATCGCCGGGTAGCCCGCCGCGCGCGCCCATTCGCACGCCGCGTCGAGCAGGGCGGATCCGAGCCCCTGGCGCATGTGCGAAGGGAGCACCGCCAGCTCCTGGACGTGCGCGATGCCGTCGACCTCGTCGATCTGGACGAATGCGACGGGCGGACGGCCGGCCACGAACACGGCACGCGAGTCGTGCAGTTCGTCGAGCGGGAACGGGATATCTGGCAGGTTCATGCCGGCGACACGGAACAGCGACTCGGCGCGCCGGTCGACATCGGGCAGGTACTCCAGATCGGACGGGAGAGCGCGGCGCACCTCGGGAGCCACGCCCTGGGCGCCCAGCACCTCGGCCAGCTGCTGCGGATTCCGGGTCGCGATCGCGATTTTCCGCCCGCCCATGAGGGCGAGGGTCAGCGCGCCCGTCCCGCGGGGCACTCCTTCACCGAACCGGCGCCCGAGCACAGGGGCGTTGTCCGTGTCGCCCAGCTCGACACCGAGAATCTCGTTACGCGCCAGAGATTCGTCGCCCACGGTGACCTCGTCGTCGGTCACCACGATCGAGCGCAACTGGCGAGCCGCGTAGACGATCAGTGCATCGATGCCCACGATCACGACGCCCCCGATGATCCAGGCGAGCAGGTGCGTGAGTCCGCCACCGATGATCAGAAGGTCGATCAGGAAACCTGCAATTACCGCGATGGCCAGGACGAACGTGGACGTGTACTTGCGCGCCGGTTCGACGTATCGGGCCATCGCGCTCCGGCCTAGGCGGTGGCCGCGACCTCGGCGGCCCAGTAGGTGAGGATCATCGATGCGCCGGCCCGCTTGATCGAGGTGAGGGTCTCGGCGATGACCCGGTCACGGTCGAGCCAGCCGTTCGCCGCCGCGGCCTCGACCATCGCGTACTCGCCGCTGATCTGGTACGCCGCGACCGGTACCGGGCTGGCGTCGGCGACCGCGCGCAGCACGTCGAGGTAGGGCAGCGCCGGCTTGACCATGACGATGTCGGCGCCCTCGGCGACGTCGAGCGACACTTCGGCGAGCGCGTCGGCCACGGTGCGCGACGCGTCCTGCTGGTAGGACTTGCGGTCGCCGGACAACGAGGAGTTCACCGCCTCACGGAACGGCCCGTAGAAGCCGGACGCGTACTTCGGCGCGTAGCCGAGGATTCCGGTGTCGGGGAAACCAGCGTCGTCGAGCGCGCGGCGGACGGCGGCGACCTGCCCGTCCATCATGCCGCTTGTGCCGAGCAGGTGTGCCCCGGCTTGCGCCTGCGCGCGCGCCATGGCTTCGTAGCGCGCGAGCGTGGCGTCGTTGTCGACCTCGCCGGTCGGTGACAGCACGCCGCAGTGCCCGTGATCGGTGAACTCGTCGAGGCACAGGTCGGCCATCAGCACGGTGTCGTCGCCGAGTTCGGCGTGCAGTCGGCGCAGCGCGACGTTCAGCACGCCGTCCGGGTCGTCGGCGCCGCAGCCGAGAGCGTCCTTGTGTGTGGGCACACCGAAGATCATCAGCCCGCCGACGCCGGCCCCGACGGCCTCGACCGCGGCCTTCACCAGGCTCTCGTAGCTGTGTTGCACGACGCCGGGCATCGACGAGATCGCGACCGGTTCGCGCAAACCCTCGCGTACGAACATCGGCAGCACGAGATCGGACGGGCGAACATCGACCTCGGACACGAGCCGGCGCAACGCAGCGGTGCGGCGCAACCGGCGCGGCCGCGAGACAGGAAACGGTGGAAGTTCTGGCAGAGCCACGCCGTCGAGATTACGCATGACGCGCAGCCCGTCCGCAGAGTTTGGCGGTCAGCCGTCAAATATCACGGCTGACCGCCAAAAGTTGCACGCGGTGGGTCAGCGGGACGCGCGGCGCGACGACGTGCGGGCGGACTTCTTCGCCGCGGCCGCCGCGGCCTTCTCCTTCTCCTCCGCCCCGCGGACAGTCGCGAACGCGGCCAGCGCATCCACGAGCGCCGGGACGGTCGAGGTCTCGGGCTCGACGTCGACGCGCAGGCCGAACTCGCGCGCGGTGGCTGCGGTCTGCGGGCCGATGCACGCGACGACGGTGCGCGCGTGCGGCTTGCCGGCGATGCCGACGAGGTTGCGCACGGTCGAGGACGAGGTGAAGCACACCGCCTGGAACCCACCCGACTTGATCGCGTCGCGGATCTCGGCGGCCGGCGGCGCCGCACGCACGGTGCGATACGCAGTCACGTCGTCGATCTCCCAGCCGATCTCGCGCAAGCCGGCCGCGAGCGTCTCGGTCGCGATGTCGGCACGCGGCAGCAGCACCCGGTTGATCGGGTCGAGCACCTCGTCGAACGGCGGGAAGTCGGCGAGCAGCCCCTCGCTGGACTGCTCACCGGACGGGACGAGCTCGGGCTTGATCCCGAACGCCCGCACCGCGTCCGCGGTGGCCTCGCCCACGCAGGCGATCTTCACGCCGGCGAAGGCGCGCGCGTCCAGGCCGAACTCCTCGAACTTCTCGCGCACAGCACGCACCGCGTTGGTCGAGGTGAACACGATCCACTCGAACCGACCGGTGACCAGGCCCTTGATGGCGCGTTCCATCTGGGTCGGGGTGCGCGGCGGCTCGACCGCGATCGTCGGCACCTCGACCGGCACCGCGCCGTAGCCGCGCAGTCGCTCGCTCATCGCGCCCGCCTGCTCCTTGGTGCGCGGCACGAGCACCTTCCAGCCGTACAGCGGCCGCGACTCCCACCACGACAGTTTGTCGCGCTGCGCGGCGGCCTTGCCGATGGTGACCACCACGGTGCCGGTCATGCCGACCCCGACCAGCTCGATGTCGCCGAGCGTGCCGGCCACGGTCTGCTGGCCGGTCGTCGTCGCCGAGCAGCTGACGGTGACCGCGCAGTCGGGCTTGACGCCGTGCGCGACCAGCTGCTGGCCGAGGTCGGCGACCTCGCCGGCCGGCACGGTCAGCACCAGCGTTCCGGGCGCCCCGGCCAGGGTCTCGTAGTCGATCGAGTCGAGACCGGACAGGTCGGCCTCGGTACGCACCGGGCCGTAGGCGACGCCGGCGTAGGTGGCGGCGCCCACACCGGTGGCCACACCCGGGACGACCGCGAACGGGACGGACGTGCGCCCCACCGCGAGCGTCTCCTTGATGACACGGTCGTCGGCGAACGGGTCGCCGGCGACCAGGCGCACCACGTGCAACCCGTTGCGGGCCTCGGCGCCGAGCACCTTCGCGGTCTCGGCCGGCGTCGCCTCCGGCGCACGCACCTCGGCGTTCGCCAGGTCGAGGACGGCCCGCGGAACGGTCGAGTCGGCCACCACGAGGTCGGCGGCACCGAGCGCTTCGCGGGCATGTACCGCCAGTAGGCCCGGATCGCCGGGACCTGCTCCGACGAAAGTGATACGGCCCAGAACCTTGCGCGCTCGCGTCATGCGGAGCTCCCCTTATCTCGGCCGCTCGCAAGCGTCGCGGCCGCCATCATTTGATCTGCGCCGTCGGCGAGCAGGTCCGCCGCCAGGCGGCGTCCCACTTCCTCGGCGTCTGTGGTCGGGCCGGTGGCCGAGAGCCGGACGGCGTCGCTGCCGTCGACCGCGGTCACCGAACCGCGTAGGAACACTTCAATGCCGGAATCGCCTTCGGCGATCTCGGCCAGGGCGCCCACCGGCGCCGAGCAGCCCGCCTCCAGCGCGGCGAGCAGGGCACGTTCGGCCGACACGGCCGAGCGGGTGTCCGCATGGTCGAGGCCGGCGAGCAGCGCCCGGGCCTCGTCGTCGGACGTGCGGCACTCGATCGCGAGCGCACCCTGCGCGGGGGCCGGCAGGATCTGGATCGGATCGAGCACCTCGGTCGCTTCGCCGCCACGTCCCAGCCGGCGCAGGCCGGCGTAGGCGAGCACGACGGCGTCGAACTCGCCTGCGGCGACCTTGCCCAGGCGGGTATCGACGTTGCCGCGGATCGCGACAACTTCCAGTCCGAGCCCGAGGGCTCGCAGCTGGGCGGCCCGCCGGGGCGAGCCGGTGCCGACGCGAGCGCCGGCAGGCAGCTCACCGAGGGTGAGCCCGTCCCGCGCGACCAGGACGTCGCGCGGGTCCTCGCGGGCCGGGACGGCCGCGATGACAACTCCGTCCGCCGAAGCGGTCGGGAGGTCCTTGTAGGAATGGACGGCGACGTCGATGTCGCCCGCCACCAGCGCCTCACGCAGCGCGGAGACGAACACGCCGGTGCCGCCGATCTGCGCCAGCGCGGCGCGCGACCGGTCACCCTCGGTCACGATCGGGACGACGTGGGCCGGGGCGCCGAGCGCAGCTGCGACGAAGTCGGTCTGCACGCGGGCCAGCGCGCTCGCCCGGGTGCCCAGGCGCAGGGTACGAGTAGCTGTCATGACTGCCCCGTCTTGCGGACAGCGGCGACGGATTCGGCCGCGGCCGGGTCGAGATCGAACAACTCCCGCAACGCTGTGGCGTACTGGTCGCCGCCCGGCATCGAGGCCAGTTCCTTGACCCGGACGGTGGGGGCGTGCAGCACCTTCTCGACCGCACGGCGCACGGCGTGAGCGACCTCGCTGCGCACGGTCTCGTCCGACGCCGGCAGCCGGGTGTAGAGCCGGGTGAGCTCCGCCTCGATGACCTGATTGGCCCGGGCGCGCAAGGCTGTCACGGTTGGGGCGACCGCGAGCTGCTGCTGCTCGGCGAGATAGCCGGCGAGCTCGTCGGCCACGATCGCGGTGGCCGCGCGCACTTCGTCCTCACTGACAGCGGCCCCGTCGGAACGCAGCGCGTCCAGGTCGACATAGGCGACGCCCGGCAGCTGTGCCACGGCCGGGTCGACGTCGCGCGGCACGGCGAGGTCGAGCACGGTCAGTGGACGTCGTGCGCGCGCCCCGATCGTCGCCGCCTCGACAACGAGGCCGGTCGCGCCGGTCGACGAGATCAGCAGGTCCGCGTCGGCGATCGCCGTCTGCAACTCGCCGAGCCCGACCGCGCGGGCGTCGAGCGAGGTGGCGAGGCGGCCGCCGCGCTCGATGCCGCGGTTCGCGATCACGATGTCGAGCCCGGACGCGCGTCGACGCAGGGTGGCACCGGCCAGCGCGCCCATCGATCCGGCACCGACGATCACCACCCTCTTGCTGTCGAGGCTGCCCAGCCGGCGTTCGGCGTGCTCGAGCGCGACCGACACGATCGAGGCGCCGGCCTGGTCGATGCCCGTCTCGGTGTGCACCCGCTTGCCGACACGAAGCGCCGTCTGGGTCAGCTCGTGCAGCACGGTGCCGACGGAGCCGGCTTCGGTGCTGAGCGCGTAAGCCGCACGCACCTGGCCGAGGATCTGCGACTCGCCGACGACCATCGAGTCGAGGCCGGACGTGACGGTGAACAGGTGCTCGGCCGCCGCCTCGGCGAAGTGGACGTAGAGGTGCTCGGCGAGATCGCCGACCGGCACCCCGGCGTGACGGGCGAGCACCGTGCTGATCTCGGCAACCGCCGGGTGGAAGCGGGCGACGTCGGCGTAGACCTCGATGCGGTTGCACGTCGACAGCAGCAGCACCTCGCTGATGGTCTCGGCGCGGTGCAACTCGTCCAGGGTCTTGACCAGGTCGTCCGCCCCGACCGACACCTTCTCCAGCAGCGACACCGGCGCCGTGCGGTGCGACAGACCGACAACCAGAACGCTCATCTGGCGTTCACCGCCCGGGAGATGTCCGCGGCGGCCTTGCGGGTCTCGTGGAAGGACAGGATCTGCAGTTCCGCGGCCAGGTCGACCTTGCGGACGTCCACATGGGACGGAACGGTCAGCACGACCGGGGCGAAGTTGAGCACGCTCGTGACGCCGGCCGCGACCAACCGGTCGCAGACGTCCTGCGCGACCGAGGCGGGCGTGGCGAGCACGGCGATGGTGATCTGCTCGTCGGTGACGATCTGCTCGAGGTTCGCACTGTCGCGCACCACGAGGCCGCGGATCGTGGTACCGATTCGTGCCGGGTCGGCGTCGATCAGGGCGGCGATCCGGAACCCGCGGCTGGCGAACCCGGCGTAGCCGGCGAGCGCCTGGCCGAGGTTACCGACGCCGATCAGGGCGACCGACCGGTGCACGGTGATGCCGAGGGTGCGGGCGATCTCCTCGGTCAGGGTGGCGACGTGGTACCCGACGCCGCGGATCCCGTACGAGCCGAGGAAGGACAGGTCCTTGCGCAACTTGGCCGAGTTGACCCCGGCCAGCACCGCGAGTTCCTCGGATGAGACGGTGGTGATCGCACGGTCGCCGAGCGAGCCGAGCACGCGAAGGTAGGTTGCCAGCCGGGCCACGGTTGCATCCGGGACCCGACCGTCCGCGGCGACGCCGGCGACGCCGGCGACGCGGGCCGTGCTGCGCTCGGTAGCGCGCTCGGTAGGCCGCTCGGCGGACACGTGACACCTCGTTATTACCGGTCGCGACACCCGGATCGGACGGCACCGTCCGGCCAGGGAAACCGGTGTGGTAGGGCTGGCGTTTGCGAAAGCGACGCTACGCCGCTCGTGAATCTTTTCCCAAATCGCACCTGCCCGTGCTATAGGCCACCCTCAGCCTTTTTCCGGATCGGTCAGCGCTTGCTCAGGGCTTTGCGAAACCGGTCCTCCTCGACGCGCCAGTAGCCGTGCTCGCGTCCGTCGATCAAGATCACCGGCACCCGGTCGGAGTACTCGGCCTGACGCGCCGGGTCGGCGTCGACGTCCACCACGGCGTAACCGAACCCCAGTTCGGCCTGCAATCGCCGCAGGGTCGTCTCCGCGACCTCGCACAGGTGGCAGCCGTCGCGTGTTACCAGGGTGACCTGATGGTCTGAGGGTGCCAATGAACCATCCCTACCGATTGCTTCCGAGCATGACTGCCTGTCCAATGGGAGAGGTACCGGCGCATTTATCGCGACAAAGAATGGGATAGGACACAACGCTAGCCGCGTCCGGAGCACTAACGGTTAGCGTATGCCGGTTCGCGGCCGCGCCACGGGACGTATCAGCGGATACGTGACATTCCCCGGCACCGGTCGGTCAGGCGATCGCGTTGACGGGTTTGAGGCCGGTTCAGCCCGGGTAGCGTTAGCGCGATCTTCACGCAGCGATTGGCCCAGAGCGCTGCGGAAAGGGAAGTGCATGCGGCGTGCGCCCACACGGTCGCCCGGGGACTCCTCCTCGGGTGACGGCCTACGCGCGCTCGCTCGTCTCGTCGCTGATTTGATCAACGAGTTGACCCCCGAGTTGGGTACGCGACTGGTTCCGCTTCCGTCCGGGCCACTGCCCGCGGGCGCGCTGGTCGCACATGCCGAGGCGACCTCGACCCAGCCCCGCTCGGTGCGCGGGCACCTCACCGGAAAACGCACCCGCGGCGATAAGCCCGCCCGTCCCGAGACCCCCGGCGACGAGCCCGAGGTCGTCAGCGACGAGCATGCCGACACCTGGCGGCTGGTCCAGGCGGCCCAGGCGGGCGACGGCGAGGCGTTCGGACAGCTCTACGACCGCTACGTCGACACGGTGTTCCGGTTCATCTACTTCCGGGTGAACGACCGCGCGCTCGCCGAGGACTTCACCAGTGAGACGTTCCTGCGCGCGCTGCGCCGGATCGGGACGATCAGCTACCAGGGCCGCGACATCGGCGCATGGTTCGTGACCATCGCGCGCAACATCATCCTGGACCACGTGAAGTCGGCGCGGAACCGTCTGGAAGTGACCACCGCCGACACGGTCGAGGGCGACCAGCGCGAGCCGAGCCCCGAATCGGCCGTGCTCGACCTGCTCACCTCCGAGCGGCTCATGGTCGCGGTCAACCAACTCGGCGACGAGCAGCGCGAATGCGTCATGCTGCGGTTCATCCAAGGCTTCTCGGTCAGCGAGACCGCGGCCGTCATGGGCAAGAACGACGGCGCCATCAAGGCGCTGCAGCACCGCGCCATCCGCAAGCTCGCCGACCTCATCGGGACGGACTTGCGATGAGGTTCTTTGCGCAAAACCAGAGGATTTGGATCAGTATCCAAAGCGCTTCCAGTTCGTTGAGCCGGGTGGACCAGCACCCCGCTGAAGGACCGAAACGATGAACGAGCACCGGGTACCCATGCTGGGCGCAGCGCTGCGCCGGCATGTCGATCCCGCGCGCTCGACCGACCCCAAGGTGCGCGAGCTGGTCGCGGCTCTCGCGACCCTCGAGGTGGGGCCCGCGCCGCGCCCGGAGTTCCGCGCCGAGCTGCGGGCCCAGCTCGTCGCCGTCACCCCGCGCCTGGTCGCCGAGGGTGAGCCACCGGCCGCGCCCGCCAAGACCAACCGCGTCGAGCAGGCCGAGCCGGCCGAGCGGCGGCGGTTCCGCATCCTCAAGCCTCTGGTCGCGGTCGCCTGCGTGCTCACCGCGTTCGTGCTGCTCCTCGGCGGCGCGGTGCTGATCAGCCAGCACGCATTGCCGGGCGACGCGCTGTACGGCATCAAGCGCGCCAGCGAGGCAACCGAGTACAGCCTCACCGGAGGCGATGTCGCCAAGGGGAAGCTGAAGCTCGAATTCGCGGCCCGGCGGATCGGCGAGGTCGCCGACCTGCTGCCGCAGGCGTCGTCGATGGCGGCGGGCGCCGGCGCGCTGGCCGACGGCGCGATCAGTTCGCAGACCGCCGGATTGGTGCGCGACACGCTCGGCTCGGCCGATTCGGACGTGCGGGCCGCGGCGCAGATGCTCGGCTCGAACGCCGTCCGCAACGACGACGCCGGCCCGCTCGCCGCGATCAACTCGTGGACCCCGGACCAGATCACGGCAATGCAACAGATCGTGGCGAGTATCCCGGCGGGCGCGCTGCACCAACGCGCCGGCCAGACGCTCGCCCTGCTGCGAGCGGCGCAGACCCGGGCGCGCCTGCTGCACAACCAGCTCGAGCTCGGTTGCACGTGCCTCGACTCCAGCCGCAGCGACCAGCTCGGCCCGCTGCCGTGCACCGGTCCCTGTACACAGCGCAGCGTCGGTCCGTCGCCGCAGCCCACGCCGAGCACACGTCCGGCGGGCACCGGCGCTCCCAAGTCGTCCGGTGGCTCGACACCCGCTCCGGGCGCGAGCACGCGGACCAACGCTCCTGGCGTGACGAATTCGTCCGGGCCGGCCACCAAGACCAAGCACCCGGGGTCCCATCCGTCCAGCTCAGCCGGCAGCTTGTCGTCCACGAGCCCGTCAGCGCCGTCGGCCTCGCCGTCGTTGCCCATCCCGACCCTGCCGGGGCTCGGCGGCAGCACCGGCGGCACGACCGGCGGCACGACCGGCGCGCCGCACCCCCCGGTCAGCGTCACCACCTCCTGCGCCAGCCTGGGCATCGGCCCGATCGGCATCGGGATCGGCAACTGCTGAGCCGGCACCAACCGCTCGGCCGACGCTCCGGTGAACTTCGGGTTCCAGCGAGCTGATGCGCCGAGGCGCTGGCTAGTCTGTCGTGGTGAGACCGAAGCCGAGAATCGGCGACGAGATCGCCCAGTTCCACGAACCCCGTCTCGAGGCGCCGCTCGACCCGTACGCGGCCGCGTTCTTCGACGTCGACAACACGATGATGATCGGGGCGTCGATCTTCCACTTCGCGAAGGGCTTGGCCGCCCGCAAGTTCTTCAGCTGGCGAGACCTGTCCCGATTCACAGCCCAGCAGCTGCGGCTGCGGGTGCGCGGCGAGAGCCACGACGACCTGCACCGCACCCGGGAGTCGGCCCTTGCCTTCATCGCCGGGAAAGACGTCGCCGAGATCGTCGCGCTCGGCGAGGAAATTTACGACGAGGAGCTGTCGGATCGCATCTGGCCCGGCACCCTGGCCCTTGCCCAGGCCCACCTCGATCGTGGTCAACGGGTCTGGCTCGTGACGGCCACCCCGGTCGAACTCGCGACGATCATCGCCCGGCGGCTGCGGCTGACCGGTGCGCTGGGTACAGTCGCCGAATCGTCAAACGGGGTCTACACCGGACATCTGGTCGGCGAAGTGCTGCACGGTGAGGCGAAGGCGCACGCCGTGCAGGCGCTCGCCGAGCGCGAGGGTCTCGAACTGGACAAATGCAGCGCCTACTCGGACTCGATCAACGACATTCCGCTGCTGTCATTGGTGGGCAACCCGGTCGCCGTCAATCCGGACTCGGCGCTGCGCGCCGAGGCGAAGGCGCACGGCTGGGAGATCCGCGACTTCCGCTCCGGACGCAAGGCGGCGCTCATCGGTGTTCCGTCCGCTGTCGGCGCCGGGGCCATCGGCGGAAGCGTCGCGGCGGGTCTGGCGCTGCGCCGACGGGCGCGGCACCAGCGTGAGGCCGAACTGTTGGCCGCCGCGCACCTCCGCCCGCGGATCTCGTTCAAAAAGCTGCCACCCGGGCTGCGTCGACGGATCCGATGACGCGAGGTCGTCAGCAGCCGGTCGCCAAGGTGTAACAGCGCAGCTTGGGCTCGGACTTTACCTCAGGAGCGCCCACCGCATTCGCGAACGGAGTGGCCACCGCGACCAGACCCGGCGCTGACATCAGCACCTGCTCGTAGGTATTCGCGCTCGACGGGTCGACGCCCGGCTGGTACGCGCTCTGGCAGACCGAGCCGTCGATGCGCGAGGGCTTGGCCGGGCCGTCGTGGGTCAGCGCGTCCATCACCAGCGCGTAGGCGACAGGGTCGATCGTGCCGACGTTGAGGTGCTCATACGTGTCGGTCGGGCAGATGTCCTGGGTCGACACGTTGGTGATCCGGCCGGAGCCGGTGTGCAGCGCGGACGAGGACGTCGCGTCGGTCGAGTTCGGCTGCACCACCTCGTCGGTGTGGGTGAAGATCTCGGTGTACGAGATGCCACGGAAGGTCTCGGCGCCGCTGTTCAGCGCGGCGATGAAATGGGCGGTACTGGCCTGCTGCCAGACCGCGGGTGGGCACGATGTCTGGCCTTCGATGCACGCCGTCCGCGTGGTCGTGCCGTGGTTCGAGCCGGCCATGCCGATGACGTCGTCGACCATTCGGCGGGTGTCGGGCCAGAAGCGCAGCGCCCAGCGCATCGACATGCCGCCCTGGCTGTGTCCCAGGACCGCGACCCGCTCGCCGGCGCGGGCGTGCACGGTGCGGATGGCGTGCACGAGGTACTCACCGGCCGTCTGGATGTCACCCAGCGTGCGGTACGGCATCGTGATCGCGCACCAGGGCCGGTGCTGCGCGGTGAAGGCCCGTTCGTAGTTCCACGAGTAGTTCTGGACGGAGTTCACGCCGGTCGCCGGGCTCAGCACGACCGGTTCGAGCGTCGAGCCGCGCAGGGTGCCGTGGCACTTCAACGAGGCGGCGAGCTTCTTCGCCGGAACGTCCAGTTTCGGGCCGGGACGGTCGAGCGGGGCGTACTTACCGGTGCCCGCGGAGGCCGCCGCGGGCAGCCCGCTTGCGGCGAGCAGGGCTGTCACGGCGACGATCAGGACGACGAGGACGTGGCGGTTCATGATCGGTCCAACGAGCAAGCTCGTGACGGGTCACGGGCAGATCGACTCGCGGCGTGCTACGGCGCGTTCGGTTGCGCGGGTTCCCTGCGTCCTGCAGCCTCTGTCGCGACAGCATTTTTACGGCGTCCGAGAAAGGACACCACGCATGACCTACAACGCCCCACCGCCGCCGCCCGGGTACGGATATCAGCAGCAGCAGACGTCGAACGGGATGGCGGTCGCCGCACTGGTCTGCGGAATCGTCGGAATCCTGATCGCGAACATCATCCTGGGCCCGCTCGCCATCATCTTCGGCGGCATCGCGCTGTCGCGGGCCAACAAGGGCGCACCGCGCAAGACCATGGCGATCTGGGGCCTCGCACTCGGCATCCTCGACGTCGCGCTCTTCGTGATTCTGATCATCGCCTACTCGGGCAACGGGTTCTACTTCCACACCAACTGAACCGCCCGAACACCACGTGTGGCGGGCCCATCGGTGCGACGGGCCCGCCGTTCGTCGTTCCGGCGCGCGGCGCAAGGCCGCGCGGATGCGCCTACTTCTTGTTGCGACGCTGGACGCGGGTCTTCTTCAGCAGCTTGCGGTGCTTCTTCTTGGCCATCCGCTTACGCCGCTTCTTGATGACAGAACCCATGTGCTCACGAACCTCGATCGATGCTGGAAGCTGTACCGACCGCTCACCCTACCCGGACCACACCGGCCCCCAGCACCCCCGGTGAGTGGCGCGTTATCAGTCCGAGTGGCGCGAAACATCGCGCCACTCACCCCAAACCGCGCCACTCATCGAGGACGGATCAGCCAGCTTCGATGAAGGCAGAGCGCAGGTAGTCGTGCACGGCCTTCTCCGGGACCCGGAACGACCGTCCGACGCGCACGGCCGGCAGGTCACCGCTGTGGACCATGCGGTAGACGGTCATCTTCGAAACGCGCATGACCGCAGCGACCTCGGCGACCGTGAGGAACTTGACCTCGGCCAACGCTGGATCGACGGGACGAGGGACGTCCTTACCCTCGTCCTTCTTTGCAGACGGGCTCATCTTTCACCGACACTCTCGGCACGTGTCGGTGCGTCGGCTTCCCCTCCGACGACGGGACACGCACGTGCTGTATGAAGATTAGCGGTACTAGTGGGGCGGATGCGATAGCTGTACCCCACCTGCACACTCCCTAAGCGGCAACACACGGCAAAGGTCCGTTTTGTCGGGTTATTGCTGGGCGCCGAGCTCGGCACTACGCAGCGCGGCGGCCTCGATCGCGGCCAGCAGCGCCGCCCGGACCCCGTGCACCTCGAGCTCCCGGATCGCCGAGATCGTGGTGCCACCGGGGCTGGTGACCGCCTCGCGCAGCTGCACCGGGTGCTCGCCCGAATCCCGCAGCATCTTCGCCGATCCGATCGCGGTCTGGACGATGAGCTCGGCGGCCAGCGACCGGGGCAGGCCGAGCAGGATGCCGGCGTCGATCATCGCCTCGACCAGGTAGAAGAAGTACGCCGGCCCGGATCCGGACAGTGCGGTCACGGCGTCCAGCTGCGACTCCGGCACGCGTACAACCCGGCCGACCGAGGCCAGCAGTGTCTCCGCGGTGACGAGATGCTGCTCGGAGGCGTGCTCACCTGCCGAGACCGCCGTCATCGCCTCGTCCACCAGTGCCGGGGTGTTCGGCATGCACCGTACGACCGGGACGCCCTCGGGCAACCGTGAGCTGATCTTGGCGGTCGTCACGCCGGCGCACACCGAGACCAGCAGATGATCCGTCCCGACCGCGGGGGCCAGTTCGCCGAGCAGGGCGTCGATGTCCTGCGGCTTGACGGCGAGGATGAGAGTGCGTGCCGCGCCCGCCGCCTCCGCGACGTTCAGCGCCTTCACGCCGTACGTCTCGGCGAGGAAGCGCGCGCGTTCCGGGTGCTTCTCGGAGACCACGATGTCGGTGGGCTCCCGGTCGCCCCGCAGCAACCCGGTCAGCAGCGCCTCACCGATCTTGCCGCCGCCGAGGATTCCCAGGGATTCCATCGCTCAGCCTTTCGAGATCAGGGAGCGGGCGAAGAACAGTACGTTCGCGGGCCGCTCCGCGAGTCGGCGCATCAGGTACCCGTACCACTCGGCACCATACGGGAGGTAGATGCGCACGGTGTGGCCGTCGGCCGCCAGCCGGCGCTGTTCGTTGGGCCGGATGCCGTAGAGCATCTGCAACTCGAAATCGCGGCCGGCGTGCTTGCCATGGGCTTTGGCACGCTCGATGCCGATCGCGATCAAGCGGGGGTCGTGCGTGGCGAGCATCGGATAGCCCTCGCCAGCCATCAGCACGTTGGTGCACCGGACATAGGACAGGTCGACGTCAAGGGGCTTCTGATAGGCGACGGTCGACGGCTCCTTGTACGCGCCCTTGCACAGCCGCACCCGGCTGCCCGACCTGGCCAGATCGCGGCAGTCACCCTCCGTCCGGTGCAGGTAGGCCTGGACGACCGCCCCTGTAGCCGGGAAGTCGGCGCGAAGATCGGTCAGGATGCCGAGCGTGGAATCGGTCGTGGTGTGATCCTCGGCGTCGAGGGTGACGGTCGCTCCGACCGCCTCGGCCGCAGCGCAGATGTCGCGGGCGTGCTCGAGGGCGATCTTGTCGCCGTCGGCGCCCAGGGCCTGGCCGACCGCGCTCAGCTTGACGCTGACCTCGACGCGCGCGGTGAGGTGGGCCAGCCGCTCGGTGAGCCCGGCGGTGTTCAGCCCGGTGAGCACGTCACGGTAGGCGTTCGCGACGTCGTCGGCCTGCACCCGCTCGGTGGTGTCCTCGCCCAGATGGTCGAGGGTCACCGTCAGGCCGTCCTTGACCAGCGCCCGCGTCGCGTCGATCGCTTCGGCAGACAGTGCGCCACCGACGTAGCGGCGGACCACGTCGCGCGAGACGGGCGCGTTCGTGATCAACTTTTCGACGCCCTTGCTCCGAGATGCCGCCAGGATCGATGAGCGCAGCAGTCCTTCCATGGCGTTCAGACTACGGATGCGACAACCAGTCCAGACGCCGCAGGATCACCCCTTCGCGCAGTGCCCACGGACATAGTTCGAGCGTGTCCACCTCGAGCGCGTCCATCGCCGCCGCAGCGACCACCGCGCCGGCCAACGTCTGGTGTGCCCGCGCGGCGCTGACGCCGTCCAGTTCGGCCAGGTCGGATGATTCCATCCGCGAGATGAACGCCGTGAGCTGCCGCAGTCCGTTGCGGTTGAGCAGGCGTTGGACGCGCGGACCCTCCGAACTGGGCGCAGCACCGGCCAGCCGGGCGAGCGTGCGGAAGGTCTTGCTGGTGGCAACGACGCGGTCCGGACTTCCCACCGCGAGCAGCTTGCGTGCCGGCGCGGCCAGGCGCTCTGCCACGTACTCGCCCAGGCGGGCCACCGACTCCTTGCTCGGCGGGTCGCGGCGGAAGTGCTCGCGGGTGAGCCGGGCCGCGCCGAGCGGCAACGAGAGCGCGACCTCCGGATCCTCGTCCCCGCCGGCCGCGAGTTCGAGCGAGCCGCCGCCGATGTCCAAACTGATCAAGTTTCCTGCACTCCAGCCCAGCCACCGACGCACCGCGAGGAAGGTCAACCGGGCTTCGTCCTCGCCGGAGAGCACCAGTAGATCGACTCCGGTCTCCTTGAGCACCCTGCGCAGCACCTTGTCGCTGTTCTTGGCGTCGCGGACCGCCGAGGTCGCGAAGGCCAGCATGTCGTCGCACTTGAGCGCAGCCGCCTGCTTGCGGGCGTCGGCAACGGCCTTGACGAGCGCGTCCGCGCCCTTGTCGATCAGGTTGCCGCCCTTGTCGATGTGCTCGGCCAGGCGCAGTTCGCTCTTGTCCGAATGCTGCGGGGTGGGCTCGGCACCCTGGTGCGCATCGACCACCAAGAGGTGAACTGTGTTCGAACCGACGTCCAGAACGCCAAGGCGCATGCAAGGGACACTATTACGCTGCACGTCATGGCGGATGTGACCGGTGAGGTTCCCCTCGACTTCGCGCGCGAGTGGTTCGAGTTCCAAGATCCCGCGGATTCGGCGCACTGGATCCGCGCGGACCTGACGTGGCTGTGCTCGCGCTGGACCTGCATCTTCGGCAGGGGCTGCCACGGGACGGTGCAGGGGCAGGCCACCACCGGCTGCTGCAACCACGGCGCGTACTTCACCGATCGCGACGACGAGAAGCGCACCCGCAAGTGGGCCGAACAGCTCACCCCCGCGGACTGGCAGTTCTACGAGAAGGGCCACAAGAACGGCAAGCTGCGCTTCGCCGAGAGGGCCGAGGACGACGAGGAGAACCGCCGCAAGACCCGCACGATCGACGGCGCCTGCATCTTCGCCAACCGCGAGGACCACCCGGGCGGGATCGGCTGCGCGCTGCACAAGCTGGCGCTGCGGCTGGGCAAGAACCCGCTCGAGACGAAGCCCGAGGTGTGCTGGCAGCTGCCGGTGCGCCGCGAGCAGGAATGGGTCGACCGTCCGGACGGCACCCGCATCCTGCGCACCGAGATCCAGGAGTTCGACCGCCGCGGCTGGGGCGAGGGTGGCCACGACCTGGACTGGTACTGCACGTCCTCGCCCGAGGCGCACGTGGGCGGGGAGCCGATGTACGTGTCCTACGCGCCCGAACTGATCGCGCTGCTCGGCGAACCGGCCTACGACGAGCTGGCGCGGGTTTGCCGCGACAGGCTCAAGCTCGGCCTCGTCGCCGTCCACCCCGCCACGGCAGCCGCCGCGGCAGCGCACCGAAAGCCCTAGAACTCCGCCTCGATCGGGCGTACGCCGTTGCGTTGCTGCGCGCGCCGGTGCCGACGCTCGTAGACGCGCACCATCACCAGCCGCTCCCACCGGGAGATCGTGTTCAGCGTGACTTCGCGCCGTTCCTCGTCGAGGTCGTCGAGCAACCAGTTGCCGGCCTCGGCCATCTCGGCCTTGGAGCGCGGGTCGAGCATGCAGGCGCGGTCCCACGACCGCCGTTCGCGCTCGGTGAGCGACGCGATCACCACCGGCATGAGCTCGACCTCGACGACGTGCAGGTGCGGCAGCAGCACGTCGGCCAGCGTGTCGAAGGCCGTGGCCAGGGCGCGTTGGGCGGTGACGGCCGCGTCGTTGGTCCACTGCTCGGCAGCGGCGACGACAGCGGCAGCCCGAGGGGCGATCTCGCGGTGCTGGGCGACCATGGCGTCCAGCAAGTCACCCGCGTAGGGATTCTTCGCCCGGACGAGCGGGTACAGGCCGGCATCGACCCCGGCGTGGAAGTCGGTGACCAACCGCATCAACCACACGCAGTGCTCGACGACCGTCTCGCGCGGCGCGGCCGGCAACGGTGGCGCGGCCGCCAGCGCGGTCTGCAGCCGGGCGACATCGCGGCGGAACGCGTCGTTCACGACGCCGACCATCCGGGTGTCCGGCGGGCCGTCCGGTCGCCGCTTCATGGCCCGCACCCTAAATGACGACCCGGCGCCGCGAACAGCAGCGCGGGCTGTGTCATCGGGTGTTCAGGCTTCGGTCTCCGTCAAGACGACCGGCAGTTGGTCGACCAGGTCGCGGGCGAGGAACCCGAGCCGGCCGACCCGCGCGGCCAGCCGATCACCTGCGATTGCGTGCAGGTACGTGCCCCAACAGGCCGCCTGCGCAGCGTCCGCACCGCGGGCGAGCAGCCCGGTGATCGCGCCGGCGAGCACGTCCCCGCTTCCCGAGGTGCCGAGGCCCGCGTGCCCCGCCGGGACCGACCAGGTGCGACCGTCCGGGGTCGCGACCGCGGCGCGGTAGCTGACGACGGCCTCGTACTTCCCTGCGATCTGCGCGGCAGTCTGCGCCTGGTCCGCGTCGTCGTCGATGCCGTCGAGCAGCCGGTCGGCCTCGCTGCTGTTCGGGGTCAGTACGCACCGACCCCGGACGGCGTCGACGCTGGGCGAGCCCGGCAGCACGCCGAGCGCGAACGCGTCGAGTACGAGCGGCGCGTCCGGCGGCGCGTGATCGACCACCCGGTCGAGCAGATCACGCGCAACCCCCGGCCCGTCGATGCCCGGGCCGACGAGGACGGCCGCGCACCCGGCGACGCGGTCGGCGAGGCGGCCGTTCGGGGTGCCGCCGTCGAGCTCCGGCAGCCCCAGCACCGACGACTCGGGAACGGCTGCGGCGACAGGTCCGCTCACCGATGCGGCGACGGCGAGGCCGAGCACACCCGCGCCGACCCGCAGGGCGGCGACGCCGGCGAGCATGGCCGCACCCGGCGTGCTCGGGCTGCCGCCCACGACCAGCACCTGGCCGCGGCCGCGCTTGCCAGGTTGCGGCTCGGGCAGCGGCCACGTCCGCAGCAGGGCTGCGGTGACGAGCTCAGGACCGGTGGTCATCGACGGCGGTCCCATGGTGGGTCGGTTCGATTCCCTGGTCGTGCAGGTGGTCGACGGCGCCGAACTCGGCCACCTGCCATGGCCCGTCCGGATCGCGGACGAACCGGCTGACCGACGCGTTCGGTACCACGGCGTGCGTGGCGAGCTCGAGCAGTCCCTTCTCGTCCATGCCCTCGATCACGTAGCGGAAGACGAAGATCACCGCGTCGTGGGTGCCGACCAGGACGGTCCCGCTCATGTCGGCGTCGTCGAGATCGTGCAGGAACGAGCGCACCCGCAGCGCGATGTCGGCCCAGCTCTCGCCGCCGGGCGGCCGGTAGAACAACTTGCCGAGGTCGCGCTTGCGTGCCGCCTCGTCCGGGAACCGCGCTGCCAGCCCCCACGAGGTGAGCCGGTCGAGCACCCCGAGTTCGCGGTCGCGCAACCGCTCGTCGAGGACGATCTCGTCGGGCCGTCCGGCGGCCGCGAGGGCCCGGGTGAGCGTGTCGCGGGCCCGCAGGTACGGCGAGCTGATCACTCGGTCGACCCGGTGCTCGGCGAGCCAGCGGCCGAGCGCGTCGGCCTGGGCCTTTCCGTGCTCCGACAGCGGGACGTCGGCGTCGCGCCATTCGATCTCGATGACCTCGGCGCGACCGAGTTCGGCCTGCTCGCGAGCTACGTTGCCGACGCTCTCACCATGGCGGACAAGGACGAGTTCGGAGCACCCCACGAAGTCGTCGTACCCAGACCGGGCGGTGTCAGACCTCGAACTTGTAGCCGAGTCCGCGCACGGTGACCAGATACTTCGGGTTGCCCGGGTCGGGCTCGACCTTGGCCCGCAGCCGCTTGACGTGCACGTCGAGGGTCTTCGTGTCGCCGACGTAGTCCGAACCCCAAACCCGGTCGATGAGCTGACCGCGGGTGAGCACCCGGCCGGCGTTGCGCAGCAGCAGCTCGAGCAGGTCGAACTCCTTGAGCGGCATGTTCACCTGCCGGCTGTCGACGGACACGGTGTGCCGCTCGACGTCCATGCGCACCGGGCCCGCCTCGACGATGTTGGTGAGGAGCTCGTCCGCCTCACCACCGCGACGCAGCACTGCCCGAACCCGGGCGATGAGCTCGCGGGACGAGAACGGCTTGGTGACATAGTCGTCCGCGCCCAGTTCCAGACCGACGACCTTGTCCACCTCGGTGTCGCGCGCGGTGACCATGATGATCGGCACCTTGGACCGGTTGCGCAGCTCGCGGCACACCTCCGTCCCGGACAGACCGGGCAGCATCAGGTCGAGCAGCACGAGGTCGGCACCGGTGCGGTCGAAGCTGCTGAGCGCCTGCGGACCGGTCTCGGCGACCTCGACCTCGTACCCCTCCCGCCGGAGCATGTAGGAGAGGGCATCGGAGAACGACTCCTCGTCCTCGACGACCAATACGCGTGTCATGGGCGGTGTCCTTCCCCGGACCTGACCGGCTCTGGTGTGGACTGTCCCGCAAGCGAATGAACACGAGGTAGCCGGATGGTGAACGTCGACCCTTGACCGACTGTGCTCTGCACCGCAACCGTCCCGAGGTGGTTGGTGACGATGTTCTTGACGATAGCCAGGCCCAGCCCGGTGCCGCCGGTGGCTCGTGACCGGGCCGGGTCGACCCGGTAGAACCGCTCGAAGATCCGGTCGAGGTCGCCTTCGGCGATGCCGAGGCCCTGGTCGGTCACCGAGATGTCGACTGTCGGACGGGCCTGGTGGTCGCTGCTCGTGACCGCTGCCACCAGCACCTTCGTCCCGGCCGGGCTGTAGGCCACGGCGTTGTCGACCAGGTTCGACACCGCGGTGATCAGCTGGCTCTCGTTGCCGCGCACGAGCAGATCGTCGTCGCGCATCCTCACCTCGACCGCGATGTCGCGCTGCTCGGCGGCCAGCCGCACCCGGTCGGCGGCCTCGAGCAGCAGCCGGGCCACCTCGACCGCGGCCGCACCCGGCATCGGGTCGGCGCCCTGCACGCGGGAGAGTTCCATCAACTCCTGGACGAGCCGGGCGAGGCGAGTGCTCTCGTGCTGCATCCGGGACGAGAACCGGGCGACCGCGCCAGGATCGTCCGCGGCTTCCTGCACCGCCTCGGCGAGCAGGGTGAGGGCGCCGACCGGCGTCTTGAGCTCGTGCGACACGTTGGCGACGAAGTCGCGGCGCACGGCCTCGAGGCGTCGCTGCTCGCTCATGTCCGTCAGCAACAGCCCGACCGCGCCCACCCGCCGGTCCTCGACCTCGAGCGGCACAGCCTCCACGGCCAGGGCGATCGGCTCGCGACCGAGCCGGCCGATCGGCAGTTCCACGGTGCGCGACTGGTGGCTGCTCGTGTCTCGGGCCCGGTCGGCGAGCTCGGCCAGGTCGGGGAACGTCAGCCGGTCGGTGTCCACGATGTTCATGGCGCGGGCGGCCGGGTTGAGCAGCACCACCCGGTCCTCGGCGTCGAGAACGATCACGCCCTGGTCGAGCGCCTCGACGACCAGCGATGACAGCGGTTGCGCCGACGAGTAGACCGGACGAGGCCGCGGCGGAGGGGTCGGCGACGCCGGGCGCCGCGTCATGACCACGAACGCGGCGACGCCGAGACCGACGGCGACGCTGCCGAGCACGACGGCCGCGATGAGCACGGTGTGAATGCTAGTTTCCCGATCGAACTCGCGCTGACGGAGAGCGCCTACTTCTTGCCTTGATTGGCGACCGCCTCGATTGCTTCGGCGGCCGCGTCGGGATCGAGGTACTGCCCCGGCGCGGTCGGCATCAGCGTCGTCGCGTCCAGTTCGTAGCGCAGCGGGATGCCGGTCGGGATGTTCAGCGAGACGACCTCGTCGTCCGTCAGCCCGTCCAGATGCTTGACCAGCCCGCGCAGCGAGTTGCCGTGTGCCGCGACGAGCACCGTCCGTCCGAGCCGCAGGTCGGGGACGATCGCGTCGTACCAGTACGGCAACAGCCGCAGGACGACGTCCTTGAGGCACTCGGTGCGCGGCACCGACTCGAGCAGGTTGGCGTAGCGCGCGTCGCTCACCTGGCTGAACTCGTCGTCGGCGGCGAGCGGGGGCGGCGGCTGGTCGTACGAGCGGCGCCACAGCATGAACTGCTCGTCGCCGAACTCGTCGCGTACCGCGGCCTTGTCCTTGCCCTGCAGCGCGCCGTAGTGCCGTTCGTTGAGCCGCCACGACCGCTTCACGTCGAGCCAGTGCCGATCGATCACGTCCAGCGAGATGTTCGCGGTGCGGATCGCGCGGCGCAGCAACGAGGTGTGCACGATATCCGGCAGCAGGCCGGCCTCGTGGATCAGTTCACCACCCCGGCGTGCCTCGGCCTCGCCCTTGGCGGTCAGATCGACGTCCACCCAGCCGGTGAAGAGGTTCTTCTGGTTCCAGTCGCTCTCGCCGTGGCGGAGCAGGATCAGTGTCGGCACGGGCTCCATTGTGCCGAGTGCGCTCAGGGGCGCTGCGCGAAGTCCCGGAAGGCCTGCAGGTTGGCCAGCGACTCGTTGTTCTTGACCCGCCAGGCCCATTCGCGCTTGATGGACGAACCGAAACCCAGCTCCAGCAGCGCGTTGAACGTCCCGTCCGCGTATTCGAGGACGCAGCCGAGCACCCGATCGATCTCGTCCGGCGACACCGCGGCGAGCGGGATCCGTCCGGCCAGGTACACGTCGCCCATGCTGTCGATCGCCCACGAGACCGCATAGGTGCGGACGTTGCGCTGCAGCAGGTACTCGTAGACCGCTGCATGATTCTCGTCCGGCTTGCGCATGACGAACGCCTGGATCTCGAGCGCGTGCGCGCCGATCACCAGCCAGCACGCGGTCTTCAGCCGCTTCTCCCCCGGCAGCGCGACCACGAAGCGGTCTTCGGCGGGGCGCTCGTAGTCGAGGTCCAGGTCGCCGAGGGTCGCCTGGATGATCTCGGCGGGGCCGGTCATCGACCGGACGCCTCTTCGTAGGTGCGGACGAGTTCGCTCGTCGTGCGTTCCCACGAGAAGGTCTCGGCGTGCGCCCGGGCGTTGTCGCGCAGCCGGGCCAGCTCGCCGGGATTGCCGAGCACCTCGGCCAGCACCTTGGCCCACTGGTCGGGATCGTGGCCGTCGACCAGCACCCCGGACGTCCCGTTCGCCACCGCTGTCGGCAGCCCGCCGACCGCCGCGGCGACCACCGGCGTGCCGCAGGCCTGGGATTCCAGCGCGACCAGCCCGAACGACTCGTTGTAGCTGGGGACGACGGTGAGATCGGCGGCGCGGTAGTACTCGCGCAGCATCACCGGCGGCACGGGCGGCACGAAGCGGACGGTGTCGCCGAGGTCGAGCGCGCCCGCGAGGTCGTCGAGCCACTGCGGGGTGGCGAGCCCGGACCCGCTCGGCCCGCCCACGATCGCGACTTGCAGGGGGCCGTCGGAGCGCAGCCGTGCGGCCGCCCGGAGCAAGACGTCCGGCGCCTTCAGCGGCTGGATGCGGCCGACGAACAGCAGCAGCGGGACGTCGGGGGCGAAGCCGAGCTGCCGGCGGGCCGCGTCGCGGTCGCCGGGACGGAACACGTCCAGATCGACACCGGGCGCGACCGTACGCACGCGCTCGGGGTCGGCGCCGTAGAGGTCGATCAGCTGGTGGGCCTCTTCGGGGGTGAACGCGACGAGCCGGTCGGCCTCCGCGATCACCTGCTCCTCACCGATCACGCGGGCGCGCGGTTCGGGCGCGTCGCCCTCGGCCAGCAGCGTGTTCTTCACCTTGGCGAGGGTGTGCGCGGAGTGCACCAGCGGCACGTTCCAGCGGTCCCGCACCAGCCAGCCGACCTGCCCGGACAGCCAGTAGTGGGAGTGGACGAGGTCGTACCACCCCGGATCGTGGAAGGCCTCGGTGCGCAGCACACCGGCGGTGAACGCACACAGCTGCGCGGGCAGATCCTCCTTCGCCAGGCCCTCGAACGGCCCGGCGGTAACGTGCCGCACCATCACCCCGTCGGCCAGCTCGACGGCGGGCGGCTGCTCGCTGTGGGTGGCGCGGGTGAAGATCTCCACGAGGATGTCGCGCTGGGCGAGCCGCTTGGCGGTCTCGACGATGTACACGTTCATGCCGCCGGCATCGCCGCCGCCCGGTGGGTCGAGGGGCGAGGTGTGGACGCTGAGCATCGCGACCCGGCGGATGTCTCGCACCCCTCGATCATGCCTGAGCGGCAGGATGGGGGCATGGGCGGAGTTGCGGTGGTCACGGGAGCGTCGAGCGGCATCGGCGCTGCGACGGTGCGGCGGCTGTCGAAAGTGGGGTTCTCGGTGCTCGCGGCGGCGCGCCGCCGCGACCGGCTCGACGAGCTCGCCGAGTCCGTCCCGAACGTGACCGCGGTGACCCTGGACGTCACCGATCCCGCCTCGGTTGCCGCTCTCGCGGCGACGGTCGACGACGTCGCGGTGCTGGTGAACAACGCGGGCGGTGCGATCGGCACGGAAACGGTCGAGAAGGCCGATCCCGCGGATTGGCAGGCGATGTACGAGAGCAACGTGATCGGCGCGCTGCGGGTGACCCAGGCGCTGCTGCCGGCGCTGTCAGCCGGCGGCGGCGGGCACGTGCTCGTGACAGGCTCGATCGCAGGACACCTCGTGTACGAGGGCGGCGGCGGGTACACCGCGGCCAAGCACGGCACCACTGCGCTGGTCGAGACGCTGCGGCTGGAGTTGAACGGACGTCCGATCCGGGTCACCGAGATCGCGCCGGGGATGGTGCGCACCGACGAGTTCTCGCTCGTGCGCTACCGCGGCGACCAGGCCGCGGCGGACAAGGTCTACGCGGGCGTCGACGCCCCGCTCACCGCCGACGACGTCGCCGACTGCATCACGTTCGCGGCGACCCGGCCCGCACACGTCAACATCGACCTGCTGGTGGTCAAGCCCATCGCCCAGGCCGCCCCGTACAAGGTGCACCGCACGTCCTGAAGTGCCGGTTTTGGCGGCAGGACGTCCTATTTGACGGCGTGCCGCCAAAAGTGGCTCAGAGGGTGACGCCGGTCAGGTGCGCCTCGGGACGCAGCCGGACGCCGTACTTGGCCTCGACGCCGTCGCGAATCTCGCGGGCGAGCTCGAGCAGTTCCGCCGTCGTCGCCCCGCCCCGGTTCGTCAGCGCGAGCGAATGCTTGGTCGACACCCGGGCCCGGCCCGTCCCGTAGCCCTTGCCGTAACCGGCGTTCTCGATCAGCCACCCGGCCGACAGCTTCATCTGCCCGTCGACGACCCAGTGCGGGCAGCCGTCCGGCACCGCGTCCGGCGCCACGAACGGGTTCACGAAGAACGAGCCCACGCTCCACGTGTCGTGATCGGACGGGTCGAGCAGCATGCCCTTGCTACGCCGCAGTTCCAGCACCGTCTTGCGCACCAGGGCGGACGGCGCGCGCGAACCCGGTTCGACGCCGAGCCGCCGCGCGACCTCGAGATAGCGCACCGGCGCGAGGTCGGACTCCGGCAGGGCGAAGCTGACCGCGAGTACCACGTAGCGGTCGGTGTGCTTGAGCGCGCTGGTGCGGAAGCCGAACTGGCAGCGCAGCGGATCCCAGTCCTCGACCCGCTCGGTCGCGCGGTCGTACACCCGCAGCGCGGTGATGGTGTCGGCGACCTCGGTGCCGTACGCGCCGACGTTCTGGACGGGCGTCGCGCCGGTGAGGCCCGGAATTCCGGACATCGGCGCGAGTCCGGACCAACCCTCGGCGACCGTGCGCGCGACGAAGTCGTCCCACACCTCGCCGGCCTGGGCGGTGACCATACCGCCGTCGCGGGTCACGCCGAGCGACCGGACGAGCACCACCACGCCCGGCCAGCCGGAGTCGGCGACCACGAGGTTGCTGCCCCCGCCCACGACGAGGACGGGGTCGCCCGCCTCGTCGGCCGTGCGCACCGCGTCGACCAGCTCGCCGGCCGACGTCGCGGTCACTACCTGCGCGGCCGGCCCGCCGAGGCGCAGCGTGGTCAGATCGGAGAGCAGCACGAGCAGCGACGCTACCCTGCGGCTGTGCCCCGCCAGCCACGTCTCGCCGCGGGCCGCGCCCGCGCGCTCGGCCTGCCGACGCGAGGCACGACCAATCCGAATCGGCTGCGGCGTATGGACAACTGGATCGCCGCGACCCTCGGCAACCGGCTGCGGCAGGCGCCTGATCCGCTCGTGGTCGACCTCGGTTACGGCGCGACGCCGGTCACTGCGGTCGAGCTGGCGGGCCGTCTGGCCAGGGTGCGTCCGGACGTCCGCGTGGTCGGCGTCGAGATCGATCCCGACCGCGTCGCCGCCGCTGAAAGCGCCGCCGATCCACCGCGACTGACCTTCGCGCGTGGCGGCTTCGAGCTCGCCGGGCTGCGGCCCGCTCTCGTGCGCGCCGCGAACGTGTTGCGACAGTACGACGAGCGGGCCGCGCTCGAGGCATGGGACATGATGCGGGCGCACCTCGCCGACGGTGGTCTGCTGGTCGAGGGGACGTGCGACGAGATCGGCCGCCTCGGCGCGTGGGTGCTGCTCGACCGGGACGGGCCGCGCTCGCTCACCCTGGCGTGCAAGCTCGAGACGCTCGCCCGCCCGTCCGAACTGGCGGAGCGGCTGCCCAAGGCGCTGATCCACCACAACGTCCCGGGGCAGCCGATCCACGCTCTGCTCGCCAACCTCGACCGGGCGTGGGACGCAGCCGCGGCGCTGTCGGTGTTCGGTCCCCGGCAGCGGTGGACAGCCGCCTGCCGGGCCCTGGATGCACCGGTCGACGCGTCGCGCGCCCGGCATGCGGAGCTGACGGTCCCGTGGGAGCTGGTCACCCCCCGGCCGTGAACCGCACAAGCCGGTGCGCGAAGGTGGAGGTGCCGTTCCAGACACACGACGACGAAGAGGAGCCTTCAACCATGGCCGTCTCCGTGAACCTCGAAAAGGGCCTGGACAAGGTCTGGGAGAACAAGACGTTGGACGAGATCCTCGCCGCGCCACCGTCGGCGCTCGCCGGTCTCACCGAGAAGCACGACGAGATCCTGCGCGACACGTTCAACATCAAGACGATCGCCGATCTCGGCACCAACAAGTACTTCGCGTTGGCCGGCGCGCTGGCCGCCGTCGCCAACAAGCAGGGCTAGCCAGACTGGTCAGCCCAGCGCGTGCACCGCTCGGGCGGCCGCGCCGCCGTCGATGAGCAGGCCGAGACCGCGCTTGGTGTGCTCGGACAGCGCAGTGTGCAGGTGGCGGTGCAGGTCGGTGCTGAGCCGCGTCGTCCCGATCCCGCCCATCAGCCGTTGCATGGTCGCAACGGTGGTGCCGGGGTAGGAGATCAGCTGCCGGTAGCCGCTCAGGGCAGCCGCGGCGGCCACGTGCCGAAGCAGCGCCCGGCCGATGCCGATGTGCTGCCACTGGTCCTCGACCAACATCGAGATCTCCGCGCTGCCGAAGTTGTGGTCGGCGTCGGGTGCGACGCGGGCGAGCGCCACGATCCGTCCGTTGTCGGTCGTCACGACGAAGCTCAGCGGATCACGCAAGTGCCCGTCGAGCACGATGATCGCCGGGAAACGCCCGCCGGCGCGATACCGATCAAGCAACGACTTGGCCGAGCAGCGGCCGTGCATGAGCGCGACTCCGGGCAGGTCCTGCGGGACGGCACCGCGCACGGTGAGCGCGGCGCCGTCCACGTAGAGCAGCCACGGGGCCCGGATCCGTTCGATGCCGGTGCCGTCGAGGCCGCGAAGCGCGTTGTGAGCGGGCATGACCGAATCCTGCGCCGTCGGTGTTGCGTGGACGTGTCGGGCGCGTCGCCACTCGCGAAACTCCGGCGGTCAGTGCGCAGACGACGTGCCGAACGGTGAGAATCGGTCGCGTAGGGCGTCCGTCGGACACGCCGGCGTGCACCCGATCATCGCTGCGCCACACGTAGTCGGCCGACCGCCCGTGTGCCGCACACGACGATGGCAACCGCGAGCGCGAGCGCGACCGCTACGACAACGGTCGTCCACGCGTGCCCGACCGAATCGGCCGTCCGAGCCGGCCCGGGCACCAGAGCAGTGATCGCGGCCACGCCGAGTCCCTCGACCGGGATCCGCACAAAAGCCGTCGGAGTCAGTTCGCCGAGGTTGTCCGGCGCGACGAGGGCGAACCAGGCGACCGCGAACGCGACGCCGTTGACCGCCGAGCCGAGCCACAGGCGCCGGGGCTCGGCCGGGGTGCCTCGATGTGCGTGCCGTTGCAACCAGACGACCTGCCCGAACGACTCGGCGAGCAGCAACAGCGCCACCGCGAGCAGCGCGGCGATCACCATCTCGGGCAGCACACCGGCGACCGCGACGGTGAGGGTGATGCCCTGGATCGCCGCGACCGTCTTGCGCCAGTACCGCGGCGCCACGGCGATGCGCAGCCAGCCCACCGCGCGTTCGGCCAGCCACAACACGTAGCGCGCCGCGCCGATGAGCAGCACCCAGCCACCGAAGTCACGGGCCGCCTCGACGCTCAACGCGAGGATGAGGAACGCGTCCACCTCCATGTCGAAGCGGGCGCCGAGCGGCGACGCAGTGGCGGTGATGCGGGCGACGGGGCCGTCCACCGCATCGAGCACAAGCGCGATCACGCACAGCGCCACGACCGCGACCACGCGCAGTTGTGCGCTGAACGCATCAGCGACCAGCGCGGCCACTCCCCCGGTGAGGACGGCCCGGACGAGCGTGACGCGGTCGGCCGGTCCGAGCGCGCGCCGCCCGAGACGGGCCAGGCCGCGGTCGAGGAACGCGGCGACGAGCACCGCCCAGCACAGCCCGACGGCCCAGCCCGCAGCGCCCACGCCCAGTAGCGCGAGCAATGCGACTTGGCCGGCGAGCCCCAGCGCCGGGCCGGCTCGAACCACGGTCAACATCCGCACGTAGCTGATACGGAGAAGCGGGCGGTACGGTTCGCGGGAATGGGGGACTCCGTGGCACAAGACACGCTCGCGTTCTGGGTGTGCCGACCTGGTGCGGGCGAGTTGCGTCCGGCGTACGTGCCCGAACCCGGACTTGCCGAGGTGCTCGTCCGCACCTTGTTCTCCGGGATCAGCCGCGGGACGGAGACACTCGTCTTCCGCGGGAAGGTGCCGTCGAGTCAGGTCGACATCATGCGCGCGCCGTTCCAGGAGGGATCGTTCCCCGGCCCGGTGAAGTACGGCTACCTGAGTGTCGGTGTCGTCGAAAGTGGCGCGCCGGAGCTGCTCGGGCACACGGTGTTCTGCCTCTACCCGCATCAAAGCGCGTACGTCGTTCCGGCGAGCGCGGTGCAGGTCGTCCCGGACGGGGTGCCGCCTATGCGAGCGGTGTTGGCCGGCACTGTTGAGACCGCGGTCAACGCGATGTGGGACGCCGCGCCTCGCGTCGGTGACCGCGTCGCGGTGGTCGGTGCGGGCATGGTCGGCTGTTGCATCGCGCGGTTGCTCGCACGGATGCCAGGCATCGACGTCACGTTGATCGACGTCGATGCCGGCAGGGCGTCAACCGCGACGGAATTGGGCGCGGCGTTCGCCGTGCCCTCATCGGCGCGGGGTGGCTCCGACCTCGTCTTCCACACCAGCGCCTCCGCGGCCGGACTGCAGCTCTCGCTCGATCTGCTCGCCACCGAGGGCGAGGTGATCGAGCTGAGCTGGTACGGCGACGATCCGGTCGACGTGCGGCTCGGCGGCAGTTTCCACTCCAGCCGGCTGGCCGTGCGCGCGAGCCAGGTCGGCCGCGTCGCGCCCGCCCGGCGCACGAACCGGACCACCGCCGATCGGCTGGCCCTGTCGCTGGATCTGCTGCTGGATCCGGCGTTCGACGCGCTGCTGTCCGGACGCTCGCGCTTCACCGACCTGCCCGAGGTCATGGCCCGCATCGCGGACGGACGCGAGCCCGGGCTCTGCCACGTCATCGACTACCAGTGAGGAGAACGCCGGCGTGTACAGCGTGACCGTGCGCGACCACATGATGATCGCGCACAGCTTCGACGGCGAGGTGTTCGGACCGGCGCAGCGGTTGCACGGAGCAACCTTCGTCGTCGACGCGACCTTCCGCGCCGAAGCGCTCGACGTTAACGGCATCGTGGTCGACATCGGCGCGGCGAGCACGGCGCTGCACGAGGTCCTGGGCGGGTTCACCTACCGGAACCTGGACGAGCTGCCCGAGTTTGCCAGTGTCAACACGACGACTGAGGTACTCGCCCATGTGATCGCAGCCGGCATCGCCGAGCGGGTGCACGACGGCGCGCTGGGTTCGACGACGGCCACCGCTCTGGTTGTCACGCTGCACGAGTCACACATCGCGTGGGCCAGCTACGAACGACCGCTGTGAGCGCCTACTTCGTCGTCCCGGAAGGCATCGACGACCCGCTGCGACCGAGCGGAGGGAACCACTACGACCGCCGGGTGAACGCGCTGCTGCACCTGGAGGAATTGGCCACGACGCCGGACAGGCTGGGCTCCGCGCTCACGGCCGTCCCGTCCGGCTCCACCGTCCTCATCGACGGTCTGCTCGCCTCGCCGGCCGTCGACATCATCCGGCCGGCGTCGGCTCGATTGAAACTCGTCGTGCTGGTGCACATGCCGCTGTTCGACGAGGTAGAGCGAGGGGTGCTACGTGCGGCCGCCGCGGTGGTGACGACCAGTTCGTGGACGCGGTCGGAGCTGCTGCGCGCCTACGACCTCGACCCGCGCGGGGTACACGTCGCGGTGCCCGGCGTGGACCTGGGCGCGGTCGCACCCGGCACCCCCGGTGGCGGACGGTTGCTCTGCGTGGCGGCGGTCGCACCGCACAAGGGGCACGACGTGCTGCTCGCCGCGCTCGACCTGGTCGACGATCTCGACTGGGACTGCACGTGCGTCGGCAGCCTCGACCGCGATCGGTCGTTCGTGGCCGGGTTGGCCAACGACCGCGTGCTGTTCGGCGGTCCGAGGGTGGGCGATGCGCTGGCCACCGCGTATGCGGCGGCCGATCTGCTTGTCCTTCCCTCGCGCGCCGAGACCTTCGGGATGGTGATCACCGAGGCGTTGGCGCGCGGTCTGCCGGTGTTGGCGAGCGACGTCGGCGGAGTGCGTGAGGCGCTCGGCGACACCGGCGCCAGCCTGCTCGTCGCTCCCGGCGACGTGGCTGCGCTCGCCGCGGCGCTGCGGGCCTGGCTCACCCGTCCGGAGCTCCGCGGCGACCTGCGCACGCGTGCCATTCGGCGGCGCGACCAGCTTCCGGGTTGGGACGAGACAGCCGGGCGGATCGCGGCCGCACTGAACGCGGTGAGCCGTTCCAGCGTGTCTTGATAGAGGAGGCTTTGGTCCTCGCCGGAGGAGGTCTGTGTCCGATGCGCCGAGCGGTCTGGCGGTGGGCGCGCCTGATGGGCGCGGCGGCGATCCTGGCTGTGCTCGTGTGGCGGGTGGGCACCGGCCCGTTCCTCGACGGACTGCGCGCGGTCGACGCGTCCGCCGTCGGGGCTGCCGTCGTGCTGGGCGCGATCACCACGGTCTGTGCGGCTTGGCGGTGGACGGCGATCGCGCGTGGGTTCGGTCGGGCGCTGCCCTTCCGGTCGGCAATAGCGGAGTACTACCGAGCGCAATTCCTGAACACAGCCCTGCCGGCAGGTGTGCTCGGCGACGTAAACCGCGGCGTGCGACACGGACTGCGTGCGGTCGTGTGGGAGCGGGTGGCAGGGCAGGTCGTCCAGGTCGCGATCGCCCTCGTGCTGTTGTCCGCGCTACCGGGGCCGGCGCGGGCAGCGATGTCCTACGTCGTGCTTGCCGTGGTTGCGGTGCTGCTCGCAGTTGCGGTCGTGCTCGTCCGGTCGCGTGCGGTGCGTGCCGAGCTGAACCGCGCGTTCGGCTCGTCGTGGCGGGCCGTGCTCGCGGCGTCGGCGGTCGTGGTAGCCGGGCATACTGCGACTTTCCTGATCGCGGCGCACACTGCAGGAGTGCACGCATCGCCTGCTCGCCTGCTGCCGCTGGCGATGCTTGTGCTGATTGCCATGGCGGTGCCGCTGAACCTGGGCGGCTGGGGACCACGCGAAGGCGTGGCTGCGTGGGCGTTCGGTGCGGTCGGTCTGGGCGCCGGCGCCGGCGTTGCTACCGCCACCGTGTACGGCGTACTGGTGATCGCGGCCTGCTTGCCCGGAGCGGTCGTGCTGCTCGCGAAGCCATCCCCTCGACTCGAGTCCGAACCACGCGAGAAGGTGTTGCATGGCTGACCGTCCGTACACCCTGCTCAGCTGCGGCATGTCGATCGACGGGTACCTCGACAACGCGACCGAGACCCGGCTGGCGCTGTCCAACGAGGCCGACTTCGACCGCGTCGACGCGGTGCGCGCCACCTGCGACGCGATCATGGTCGGGGCGGCGACTGTCCGCAAGGACAACCCGCGGCTGCTGGTCCGGTCGGAGCGCCGGCGGCGCGACCGGGTCGCGCGCGGACTGTGCCCGTCTCCCTTGAAGGTGACCGTCACCCGCCGCGGACAGCTCGATGCGCGCGCCCAATTCTTCCTCGCCGACGAGGCGGACAAGGTCGTTTACTGCGAGAGCCGCGCGGTGGTTGCGACGCAGGACCGGCTGGGTTCGGTGGCGGACGTGATCGACGCCGGAGCGCCGGTCGAGATGGACCAGATCAGCGAAGATCTCTTCCGGCGGGGCGTGCAACGACTGATGGTCGAAGGCGGCGGCACCGTCCATACCCAATTCCTCACCGCCGATCTGGTCGACGAACTGCAACTCGTGGTCGCGCCGTTGTTCGTCGGTGACTCGCGGGCGCGCCGCTTCGTCGGGGACGGGCTGTTTCCGTGGAACTCGAAGCGTCGGGCGACGTTGGCGGAGGTTCGCCAGATCGGTGACGTGGTGCTGTTGCGGTACGCGCTGTCGGCGCGCTTCTCCCCGGACGGAGTGCCATGCTGACCGCGGCGACGATCCGTACCCACCTGACGGTGCCGATGAGCTTCGCCGACGGGTACGAGACGCGCGCCCGGGTGTACACGTTCCACGGCCTGTCGGACGGCCACGAGCATCTCGCCTTGCGGCTCGGGACGCCCGGCTCCGTCCCGCTGGTACGTGCACACAGCGAATGCCTGACCGGCGACGTGTTCGGCAGCGGACGCTGCGATTGTGGCGCTCAGTTACGTGAGGGAGTCGAGCGGATCGCCGAGGCCGGCGGCTACCTGCTGTACCTGCGGCAGGAGGGCCGTGGCATCGGGCTGTACCCGAAGCTCGATGCCTACGCGTTGCAGGATCTGGGCCTGGACACCTACGAGGCGAATGTCGCACTCGGACATGCGGAGGACGCGCGCGACTACGCGGTTGCGGCGCAGATGCTGCGGGCGCTCGGCGTGACTTCGTTGCGGTTGCTGACGAACAACTCCGACAAGACTGTTCAGTTGCGACGGCTCGGGCTCCGGGTGACCGAGCAGGTGCCGACGCATGTTCATCTGTCGCCCACCAATGCCGCCTACCTGGCGGCGAAGGCCCGGCGGGACCACACCATCGACCTCACTGCGTGACTTCGTTGTGGAACCGATCACCGAGGACGCGCTGACCGCTGAGGTCGTTGCGCGGTTGGCGGCGACGCCCGACGCGCGGCTGCGCGAGATCATGACTTCTCTTGTGCGACATCTGCACGCGTTTGCTCGGGACGTGCGGCTCACCGAAGACGAGTGGTTCGCGGGAATCCGGTTTCTGACCGAGACGGGGCAGACCTGCGACGCGGTGCGGCAGGAGTTCGTGCTGCTGTCCGACACGCTCGGACTGTCCACGCTGGTCGATCTGATCAATCATGCGTCGTCGGACGCGACCGAACCGACGATCCTCGGCCCGTTCTACGTCCCGGACTCTCCGCTGCGTGAATACGGCGCGTCGATGGTCGAGTACGACGACGGCGGTAATCCGGTCGTGCTGCGCGGGGTGGTTCGCGATGAGTGCGGTGCGCCGGTGGTCGGCGCTGTGCTGGATCTGTGGCAGAACGCGGCCAACGGCTTTTATGCAGTGCAGCAACCTGATGTGCAGCCGGCGACGAACCTGCGTGGCCGGTACCGCGCTGATGCGTCGGGACGATACGAGGTACGCACGGTGCGGCCCGTCCCGTATGCGATTCCGGCCGACGGCCCGGTGGGCAGACTGCTCGCCGACACCGGACGGCACCCTTGGCGAGCCGCCCACATTCACGCCAAGGTGAGCGCGACGGGGTTCGAGCCGATCACCACGCATGTGTTCGACCGCGACAGCGCCTATCTCGACTCGGACACCGTGTTCGGCGTGAAGGAGTCGCTGATCGAAGACTTCGTCGCGCGCGATGACGGATCTGTGGTGTGCGAGCACGACTTCGTGCTGCACCGGCAGGTTTGACCGACAATTTGATGTACGTTCTCGCGCTTGTTCGGGTGGACGCAGCCACTTTGCCGACGAGGTGTCATTCCGGAGCCTCACCACGGCGGCTGATCTGCGCTGGGGTTCCAGCCCGATCAGATCTGTCCTCAAATGAAATTACGACCGGACGAGGCGCGCAATCGCCTCAGCAGCCTCTTTGACCTTCGCGTCAGCCTCGTCACCGCCTGCCCGCGCCGCGTCGACGACGCACCCGGCCATGTGCTCCTCGAGCAGGCCCAACGACACCGCCTGCAAGGCCTTGGTGGCCGCGCTGACCTGCGTCAGGATGTCGATGCAGTACTTGTCGTCGTCGATCATCTTGGCGATGCCCCGCACCTGACCTTCGATGCGACGCATCCGCTTCAGATACGCCTCTTTGTTCTCGGTGTAACCGTGCATCGCCGTGTCCCCTCGGTCCAGGGTTCGAACTATACCCCCTTGGGGTACTTGGGCGTCGCCGACCGACCGCGTACGGTATACCCCGTCCAGGTATACCGCGGGAGGCATCGGCATCATGACCGACTTCTGGCACGGAACCCTGCACGCTCTCGGCATCGCCCTCTCGATGACCTGGCAAGTGACGTGGTCACTGATCCTCGGGTTCACCTTGTCAGCGATCGTCGAGGCGCTCGTCAAGAAGTCCACGATCGCCGCACTGCTTCCGGACGACCGTCCGCCCAGCCTGGCCACCGCAACGGGGCTGGGCGCCGCGTCGTCGTCGTGCTCCTACGCGGCGGTCGCGCTGGCACGCTCCCTGTTCCGCAAGGGCGCCGATTTCACGTCGGCGATGGCGTTCCAATTCGCATCGACGAACCTGGTCATCGAACTCGGGCTCATCCTCGCGCTGCTCCTCGGCTGGCAATTCACCCTCGCGGAGTTCGTCGGCGGCCCGTTCATGATCGTGCTGCTGGCCCTGATCTTCCGCCGACTGCTCACGAGAGGGCTGCGCGACCAGGCGCGAGAACAAGCGGACAAGGGCCTCGCCGGATCCATGGAGGGCCACGCAGCCATGGACATGTCGGTTGCCGGCGCCGGATCGTTCTGGGATCGCCTCGCCTCGCGGGACGGATTCACCTCGGTGTCGCACAACTTCGTCATGGAATGGGCTGCGGTGCTGCGCGACATCGTCATCGGCCTGCTCATCGCCGGCGCAGCAGCGGCGTGGATCCCCGACACGTTCTGGCAGTCGCTGTTCTTCACCGACCACCCGCTCGCGGCCAAGGTCTGGGGCCCGGTGATCGGTCCGCTGGTCGCGGTGCTGGCGTTCGTCTGTTCGATCGGCAACGTCCCGCTCGCGGCGGTGTTGTGGAACGGCGGGATCAGCTTCGGCGGCGTGGTGTCATTCATCTTCGCCGACCTGATCATCATTCCGATCATCGTCATCTACGCGAAGTACTACGGGCGCCGCGTCGCCGCGTTCCTCACTGCGACTTTCTACGTCACGATGGTCGCGGCCGGATACATGATCGAGTTGGTGTTCGGCCCGCTCCACCTCATTCCGACCGGCACCCGGCACGCGTCGGTCGGCGACAACGGGATCAGCTGGAACTACACGACCTGGCTCAACATCGTGTTCCTGGTCCTGGCTGCCGCACTCGTGTGGCGGTTCTTCACGACCGGTGGAAAAGCCATGTTGGCCATGATGGGCGGCGGCCCGGGGGACATGACCGACGAGCTGTGACGAGCGCCCCGACGGCACAGGCGAGGAAACAGGCGGCGCCGGACGCGGTCGTCCAATTGGCGGCGGCAAGGTCGAGGATGCCGGCAGAACTCGGGACGACGTAGCCGGCGATCGCGGCGACACCGAACAGCACGCAGCCGAGAAGGTTGACCCCCGGCTGCCACCAACCGCTCGAGCCGCGGATCGGTACCAATCCCCGACGGACGGATGCCCGGTAGCCGATCGCGCCCGAGATCAGGAAACAGATCGAGCCGAACGCGTCCGGCCGCCACACCAGCCGGTCGTAGTCCGGGTTGGTGACGGCGGTCTGCAGGGCGCGGAAGGTCGTGACGTTGAAGAACAACGTGCCCAGCGACTGGACGGCCGCCGTCCACCACGCGGCCCGGGCGGCGCCAGAGTCGCGGCGTCGCGGCGCGGCCAACCACGTCTGCAGGCCGCCACCGACTGTGAAGAACACCGAGCCCACGAAGAAGGTGACCGCATCAGCCACCGGCCCCACCAGTTGCAGGTATCCGGGAAACGGGCCGACCAGGAAGCAGGTCGAGCCCACCGCGAAGGCGACCGACATGGCCCGCTCATACGTCGGCACTGTGCACCGTCGCGCGAGCGGCCATGGGCCCATGCCAGCGGCGCGGACACGATGCCGCGTCATTCCCCGCGGATGAGGCCTGCGGCGGTCCGGCGGACGCGCCACTGCCATATCGGCGCGGCACGGCCACTAGGCTGGCATCGGCAGCGGGAAGTCTTTCCCACACGCCGGGCCTCTAGCTCAATTGGCAGAGCTGCGGACTTTTAATCCGTAGGTTGCGGGTTCGAGCCCCGCGGGGCCCACTCAGGCCATCAAAGTACGGACAACCGGGGTACGGCTAGGGTCGATGTCGGTGGAGCAGCCCGCCGCGTTCTCACGCAAGGATCACCGTGCTCGACCTCGACCTGAGGGCCGCCCCCGACTGGATCACTCACCTCGTGACCGGCGCAGCTGACGCCGGTGACGACATCCAGACCGCGCTGCGTCTGACAGGCAAGTACGGCTCGCAGCTGCCGTTGCCCGGCTCGGGAGACACCCTGCTCCGTTGGGCGGTGCTCGCCGCGGTCGCGCGCGAGAATCTCACTGTCGCCCGCGTGCTCGAGGCCCACACCGACGCACTCGCGATCATCGCCGAGGCGGGTCAGGAAGCGCCGCCCGACAGCACCTGGGGAGTCTTCGCGGCCGAAGCACCGCACGTCCGTCTCGACGCATCGACGCATGAGGGCGCGACGACATTGTTCGGCACCAAGCCGTGGTGCTCGCTCGGCGCGGATCTCGATCACGCGCTCGTCACCGCGCACGTCGGCGAGCAGCGTCAGCTGTTCCAGGTGGATCTGCGCCAGCCCGCGGTACGCGCACACCCGGCGCAGGGCTGGGTCGCGCGCGGACTGCACACCGTGGTCAGCGTGCCCATCGAGTTCGACGCGGCCGCAGCCGAACCGGTCGGCGAGCCGGGCTGGTATCTGCAGCGGCGCGGTTTCGCCTGGGGCGGCATCGGCGTCGCGGCCTGTTGGTACGGCGGGGCTGTCGGTCTCGCTGACGCAGTGGTTCGCGCCTCGGCGAAGCGGACGGGCGACCTTGCCGACCTGCACGTCGGCACCGTCGACGTCGCGCTGCACGGGGCACGCAGCGCGCTACGCGACGGCGCCGCGGCGATCGACGCGGGCAAGGTCGACGATCCTGAGCTGCTCGCGCTGCGCGTGCGATCGGTCGTCGCCGACGCGGTCGAGCGCGTGCTGCACCAAGCGGGTCACGCCCTCGGTCCCGCACCGCTCGCCTTCGACGCGGCCCATGCCGCACGGGTGGCCGATCTCGAGCTCTACGTGCGCCAGCATCACGGCGAACGTGATCTCGCCGCACTGGGCAACAGGGTGGTGACGCCGCGATGACGACGTTCCGGCACGACGACACCAGTCCGCTCGAAGCGGACTGGCTGGCCAGCCCGCTTTCTGATACCGAAACGATTGAACCGCCGTCCGAGACCGATCGCCTGCTCGTGCTCGCCGCGCATCCGGACGACGAAACGCTCGGCGCGGGTGGGCTGATCGCACGCGCGTACGAGCGGGGCACGCTCGTCACGGTGGTGGTCGCGACCGACGGCGAGGCATCGCATCCAATGTCACCGACCCATTCCTCGGAGGAGCTCGCCCGCCGACGGCGCAGCGAAGTGCAGGACGCCGTGCTACGCCTCGCCCCGGGTGCAACCGTCCACTTCCTCGGCCTGCCGGACGGACACCTGGCCGAGTTCGGCGAAGCGCTCGCCGCGCAGGTCGAGTACTTCGCACAGACGGCTACGCACGTCGTCTGCCCGTGGGAGGGCGACCGTCATCCCGACCACGCGGCCTGCGCACGGGCCGCGACGCAGGCGGCCGGCCAGCACCGGCTCGTGTGCTGGCAGTACCCGATCTGGGCATGGCACTGGGCCGACCCCGCTTCGGACGAGCTCCCATGGCGGTCAATGCGGCGGCTGTCGTTAACTGCACGCGACCAGCTCGCCAAGCGGCGGGCGATCGGTTGCCACGTGAGTCAGCACAGTCCGCTGTCGGACCGGCCCGGTGACGAACCGATCATCCTGCCGGAGATGCTCGCGCACTTCGAGCGGCCGTTCGAGACGTTCGTGCTCGCACCGGTCGGCGACGCCATTGCTCCCGGGTACTTCGACCGGCTCTACGCCGACTCGGACGATCCGTGGGAGCTCGGGACGAGGTTCTACGAGCAGCGCAAGCGGGCGCTGTTGCTGGCGTCGTTGCCGCGCGCACGGTTCGCCCGCGCCTTCGAGCCCGGGTGCGCGACCGGCCTGATCACCGCCCAACTCGCGCAGCGCTGCGATCAGGTGGTGGCGTGGGACGTCGCCGACAGTGCGCTCGAGCAGACCGCGCGCCGACTCGCCGATGCCTCGCACGCGCGCGTCGAACGCGGCGCGATACCCGAGCAGTGGCCGGAAGGTGAGTTCGATCTGCTCGTCATCTCCGAAGTCGGCTACTACTGCACCGACCTCGAACTGCTCGCCCAACGTGTGTGGGACAAGCTCACCGCCGACGGCGTTCTCGTCGCCTGCCACTGGCGCCATCCGGCGGACGACCACCGGCACAGCGCGGACGCGGTGCACTCCGCACTCGGACGCCACCATCTCCGGATCGTCACGCACATCGAGGCCGACTTCCGGCTCGAGGTGTGGACCCGGAGCGGACGATCAGTGGCTGTCGAGACAGGCGTCGTCGCGTGATCCGCGATGTCGTGGTGACCGTGCCGGCCGCGGACGAGCAGGACGAGATCGCCGGATGCCTCGGTGCCGTACAAGCGGCGATCGAGCGATTGCACGCCGAAACCGACCTCGCGGCGCACATCGTCGTCACGCTCGACGATTGCCGTGACCGCACCCCGCAGGTGGTCGCGCAGTTCGCCCAGGTCCATGCGGTGGTCGCGTCGGCGCGGCGGGTGGGCGCGGCCCGCCGGCAGGCGGCCGAAGCCGGGCTGGCGCGGTTCGGACCGCCGGAGCGCGTCTGGCTGACCAGCACCGACGCCGACTCGCGGGTGTCGCTCGACTGGTTGACGAGCATGATCGCCGAAGCGCGCCGCGGAGCGGAGTTGGTGCTGGGCACCGTCCGTCCCGGCCCGGGCCTGCCCGTCGCGACCGAACAGGCGTGGCGCGCGGCGCACCAGTTGTCCGACGGTCACCCGCACGTGCACGGAGCGAATCTCGGCATCTCCGGGGCGGCGTACGTGCGCATCGGCGGCTGGAGCGACCTGGTCGCCCACGAGGACGTCGAGCTGGTGCAGCGTGCCGTGGCGGCCGCGGTGCCGGTGGCGCGAAGCGGCGGCGCGCCGGTGCTCACCAGCACCAGGTTGGAGGGTCGCACGCCGGACGGTTTCGCGGCGTACCTACGCGCGCTGCAGGACGGCATGCCCGCCTGAGCGTCGAAGATCAGGTTTACCGGACGCCGTGCTGGGGCATGGTCGCCACATGGCAGCCGACACCGGAATTCTGTTCGATGTCGACGGCACGCTCGTCGACACCACCTACCTGCATGCGGTGAGCTGGGCAGAGGCGTTGCGCGGGGCTGGACATGAGGTGCCGATGTCATGTGTGCACCACGCGATCGGTATGGGCTCCGACGAGCTGCTCGACCATTTGTTGGGCGCCGATCGCGACACGGACGACGACGAGCACGTGACCGTAGCGCACCTGACGCTCTACCGGCAGTACTGGGGACGCCTCACACCCCTGCCCGGCGCGAAAGAACTCCTCGGGGAGTGTGCGCGGCGCGGGCACCGGACGGTGCTCGCCTCGTCGGCTTCGGCTGACGAACTCGCGGCGCTGCGTCAGGCGCTGGACGCCGACGACGTCATCGACACCGCGACCAGTTCGTCCGATGCCGAGGCGGGCAAGCCGAACCCCAGTGTGCTGCAGGCAGCGCTCGACCAGTCCTCGCTTTCGCCGGATCGGGTGGTGTTCATCGGCGACGCGGTATGGGACGGCATCGCTGCCGAGAAGGCGGGCGTCACGTTCATTGCCGTGACGTGCGGCGGCACGAGTGCGGGCGACCTTCGCGAGGCCGGTGCCGTCGAGGTCTACCGCGATCCCGCCGAACTGCTCGCCGCCATCGACGACAGCGCCATCGGCAGGTTGGGTTCGTTTGGGAAATCGCGGGTCGGGTAAGCGATTTGAAGGCGGTCCTCGCGCCTGCAGACAACTACGCCGAGGAGGAATGTCACGATGACCACGATCACCAAGGCCGTCGATGTCGACGTCCCGATCAGCACCGCGTACAACCAGTGGACCCAGTTCGAGTCGTTTCCCGAGTTCATGGGCGGCGTCGACAAGATCGAGCAGCTCAACGAGCGCTCACAGGTCTGGCACGTCAACGTCGCCGGCGTCAAGCGCCAGTTCGACGCCGAGATCACTGAGCAGCATCCCGAGGAGCGGGTCGCCTGGCGCAGCGTGGACGGGACCACCCATGCCGGCGTCGTCACGTTCCACAAGCTGGCCGACGACAAGACCCGCGTGACCGTCCAACTCGACTGGGAGCCCGACGGCGTACTCGAGAAGACGGCATCCGCGGTGAACGTCGACGACCGGCAGGTGACCGGCGATCTGGACCGGTTCAAGAGCTTCATCGAGTCGCGGGGCAGCGCGACGGGTGCCTGGCGGGGCACCGTGCCGCGCGAGGGCTGACGTCCGGCCACGACGCGTTTCAAAGGAGTGGACGATGACTGAGCGACAAGCGCACCCGACGACCACGGACGGTGGGGTTCCCGTCGCGAGCGACGAGCACTCGCTGACCGTCGGTCCGGGCGGGCCGATTCTTCTACAGGACCACTACCTGATCGAGCAGATGGCCGGCTTCAACCGCGAGCGGATTCCCGAGCGGCAACCGCACGCCAAGGGCGGCGGAGCGTTCGGCACCTTCAGGGTGACCAGCGACGTGAGCGCCTTCACCCGGGCTGCGGTGTTCTCACCCGATGAGGAGACCGAGGTTCTCATCCGCTTCTCGACCGTGGCGGGCGAGCGCGGCAGTCCGGACACCTGGCGCGACCCGCGCGGCTTCGCGGTGAAGTTCTATACCCGCGAAGGCAACTTCGACCTGGTGGGCAACAACACGCCGGTCTTCTTCGTCAAGGACCCGATGAAGTTCCAGCACTTCATCCGTTCGCAGAAGCGGCGTGCCGACAACAACCTTCGTGACCACGACATGCAGTGGGATTTCTGGACGTTGTCGCCGGAGTCGGCCCATCAGGTGACCTGGCTGATGGGCGATCGCGGCATTCCGCGCACGTGGCGCCACATGAACGGCTACGGAAGCCATACCTACATGTGGATCAATGCACAGGGTGAGCGGTTCTGGGTGAAGTACCACTTCAAGACCGACCAGGGCATCGAATGCTTCACCCAGGACGAGGCGGACCAGATGGCCTCGGCCGACACCGACTACCACCAGCGCGATCTCTACGACCACATCGCGGCCGGCGAGTTCCCCAGCTGGACGTTGTACGTGCAGATCATGCCGTTCGAGCAGGCCAAGACATATCGGTTCAACCCGTTCGATCTCACCAAGGTCTGGCCGCACGGTGACTATCCGCTGCAGGAGGTCGGCAAGCTGACACTCAACCGCAACGTGGCCGATTACCACACCGAGATGGAACAGGCCGCGTTCGAACCGAACAACATCGTCGGCGGGACGGGGCTGTCCCCCGACCGGATGTTGCTCGCCCGCGGGTTCAGCTACTCGGACGCGCACCGCGCGCGGCTCGGGACGAACTACAAGCAGATCCCGGTGAATTCGCCGCACGTCGAGACGCACAGCTACTCCAAAGACGGCGCGATGCGGGTTAAGAACGTGAGCGATCCGGTCTACGCGCCCAACTCCTACGGCGGACCTAAGGCGCAGCCGGAGCTGACCGACGACGGTGGGCTCTGGTACGCCGATGGCGAGATGGTGCGCTCCGCCTATGTAGACCACGCCGAGGACGATGATTGGGGCCAGCCGGGCACGATGGTTCGCGAGATCCTCGACGACGAGGCCCGCGGACGACTCGTCGACAACGTGGTCGGGCACTTGCTCAACGGGGTCAGCGAGCCTGTGCTCGGGCGCGCGTTCGAGTACTGGCGCAACGTCGACAAGTATCTCGGTGACCGCATCGAAGCGGGAGTGAGGGCCAAGCAGGGCGACAAGGACCCGAAGGCAGCCGGACAGGCCAATCCTGCGCGCGAGAGCATGCAGCACAAGGCTTGATGCGAGCGGGGCGATGACCCTAGGTAATGCAGGACGGCAACGAGCGGTTGCGCCGCGATCCACCCCCGACCAAGGGCCGACTCAGGCTGGATCGTCGCGGTCATCGTCCGGGCGGTCGTGTTCCTCGGCCTGCCGCGTCGCCGACTCCTTGTCGGTCGGCGACGGGTTCGGCGGAGCACCCCTCGGCCCGTCCGGGACGATCTGCGGTCCCGCCTTCTCGTCGTCAAGATCGCTCATGCTGCCAGCCTGCCCGGAAGTCGCCCGGAGATCACCGCGCGCCATAGGCCTGCGCTATGGGCGCCTGAGGCGATCGGTGGCTACCGAGGACCCGATCGGTGCCGCATCGTCGAGTGCATGGCGGCGATCGTCCGGGCTGAGCCGGTAACACGGGACGATGCCCGTGGCCGCGAGTCGATCGTGCCGGGGCTCGTTGCCGTCGCGGTGCTTGCCGCGGCCGCCACCTGTGCCGGACATGTCGTCCCGGTGGTCGGCGCTCCGGTCTGCGCAGTGGCCCTCGGCGCCGCGCTCAGCTTGCGCGCCCGGAAACACCCGCGACTGCGCCCCGGGATCACCTTCGCTGCCGGGCGCGTGCTTCAGGTCGCGGTGCTGCTCATGGGCGCGGGCCTCTCACTCGCGCAGGTCGTCCACGTCGGCGCCGCCTCGCTGCCCGTCATGCTGGGCACGTTGACTGTCTGCCTCACCCTCGCGGCCGTGCTCGGGCAACGACTGGGGATCAACCGCGACCTGCGCACGCTGATCGGAGTGGGGACCGGCATCTGCGGCGCGTCGGCGATCGCGGCCGTCGCCCCGGCCATCCGAGCGAAGAACCCGGACATCGCATATGCCGTCTCGACGATTTTCATCTTCAACGTCGCAGCCGTCCTCACCTTCCCCGCCCTCGGGCACGCCCTGCACCTTGGCCAGCACGCCTTCGGACTGTTCGCGGGAACGGCGGTCAACGACACGTCATCAGTTATGGCCGCAGCCGCCACCTACGGCCCGGTTGCCGGCCAATACGCCGTCGTCGTCAAGCTCACCCGCACCTTGATGATCGTCCCGATCACCCTCGCGCTCGCCGCAGTCACCCGGCGCGCAGACGATGTATTCGAAAACCGAAGCCGATCAGTAACGGCGCGCGCGTTCGGTCTCGTGCCCTGGTTCCTCGTCGGGTTCATCGTTCTGGCAGCCGTCAACTCGCTAGGACTCATCCCGGCCTCGGCGCATCCACTGATCGGCGACACGGCGAGCGTCCTCGTCACCGTTGCTTTGGCCGCGATCGGGCTGTCGACCGACCTCGCAGGGATCCGCCGTGCCGGAACCAAGCCACTGTTTCTGGGGTTCCTGTTGTGGATCGCGGTTACGACGACGAGCCTCGCCCTGCGCTGGGTGTGACAACCTGCTGTCATGCTGCCGTCCTGGACGCCCGATCTGGCGACGCTCGATCTGCTGCTGTCGGTGGCCGAACTAGGCAGTGTCGGCAAGGCGGCAGAGGCGCACGGCATCGCCCAGCCGAGCGCGAGCGCGAAGCTGACGCAGCTCGAGCGCCGGCTCGGTCTGTCCGTGCTGGTGCGGACGAGTCGCGGTACGACGCTCACTCCGGTCGGCGAGGCAGTGGTCGCGTGGGCCAGGGAGGTAATCGCGGCCGCGCATGTGCTCGCCGACGGTGTGCTCACCCTGCGGCATGACCGCGCGGTGCGATTGCGGGTCGCAGCGAGTCTGACGATCGCCGAGTACCTGCTTCCGGAGTGGCTGCTCGTACTTCGCCGCCACGATCCCGGGCTCGAGGTCTCTGTGATCGTCACGAACAGCCATGACGTCGCCACGGAAGTGCGCGCCGGGCGGGTCGACCTAGGGCTGATCGAATCGCCGGGGCTGCCCGACGAGCTCAGCGCCCAGCGGATCGGCTCCGACCGGCTGGTTCTGGTCGTCAGCCCCGGCTATCCGCTCGCTGCACGTGCCAACAGCCCGCTGCGGCCAGCGGACATGGCCGATCTGGCGTTGCTCGTACGCGAGCCCGGCTCCGGCACCCGCGACACATTCCTCAGCGCGTTGGCCACCGCCTTGCATCGCCTGGACCCACCCGCGCTACCGCACGCGAGCGAGCTCGGTTCGACAACGACGATCATCGCCACCGCACGGGCCGGCGGCGGGGTCGGCGTGGTCAGCGCCCACGCGGCCGCCGCCGACATCGCAGCCGGGACGTTGGTCGAGCTGAGCGTGAGCGGCCTCGCCCTGACCCGCGACCTGAACGCGATCTGGACCGGCAGCAAACCGCCAACGCTCGGCGCGGACCTGATCCGTGTCGCCACCGGGTCGAACGGCCCGAGGACATAGGGGTCCGGGGAATGGACTCAAGTCCCTTCCCCTTGTGCCGATCTTTGCCTACGAAGGTCTTTTCAATGATCGGCGGACGTAGTGCATCGCGCTGGAACAGTGGCAGTCGCGGCGTTGGCTGCAGCCATCGCTGTGAGCACTGTGGGCACAGCGGGCATCGCGTTCGCGGCACCGACTCCGGCATCGTCTCGCCCCCGGCCGTCCTCATCGGCGTCGGCCAGCTCGTCACCGCCGTCGACCGGCAAGCCGTCGCCGAGCAAGTCGCCCACCCCGACATCCACCAAGACCCCGACGAAGACGGTCACCAAGACCCCCACCAAGGCTCCCACGAAGACGCCGACCCGGGCGCCTTCGCCGACACCGACCTCGTCCGCAGTCCCGCCGACCACGTTGCCGCCGCTCGTGCCGTCATCGAGCTCATCGGGCCTGTCCTCGTCCCGCGGGTCCGAACCCGCCCTGCCGTCGGGAACGCCAGCCACGCCTGATCCGCTTGCTGTGCAAGCCGGTCGCCGCGCCCAGGAGGCCAAGAACCGGGCCGATCATCGGGTCGCCACCCTGGCCGAACAGATCGCTGCCGAGGCGAAGCAGATCTCGAAGCTGTCCGAAGCCGCCGCCATGGCCGAGCAGCGTTACACCGCACAGCTTTCCGTCGAAGCCGATGCACGTGCCGCTGCCACTGCCGCGGGCCGCCGGGTCGCCGCTGCCCGGGCCGAGTTCGCGACGGCACGCAATGCCGTCCAGGCCGCGGCCGTTACCGCGTACGAGAGCTACACCGGGCCGGACTCGATCGGCGTCTCGACGATCGGCACCCTGCTGATCGCAGAGGACCCGTCGGCGGTGCTCGACACGAACACCGAACAGCGCATGCTCGTCGAACACCAGGTCGCGGTCGTCGCCCAAGCCCATCTCGCCGTCACGGACCTTCGCGAGGCCGAGCGCAAGCATGCCGCGGCGTTGGCGACCGTCGCCCGCGAGACCGCCCGACTGACCGCGATCCGCACCGAAGCCGAATCCGCCCTGGCGACGGCGCACCGAACGGTGGCGACGCTGGTTGCAGCGCTGCACCGGGCCAAGGTCTCCCAGCGGGTCGCCGACGCGGCGCTCTCATCGTTCCTCGGTGGTTGGGCGACCGCAGACCCGAAGCGGGCGAGCGCGCTCAATCTCGCCTACGCCAAGCTCGCGCTCAAGAACGAACACATCCCACCGGCGCCGGCCGGACCGACGTGGACACCCGCGATGGGACGGACGGTGGTTGAGCGCGCGCTGCAGTACATCGGCACCGACTACGCCTGGGCGGGCGGTAACGCCGACGGTCCGACCCAGGGCGTGTGCACGGCCGGCGACGCGCATCTGGACTGCCTGCGCGTCGGCTTCGACTGCTCCGGGCTGGCCCTGTATTCGTGGGCTCCCTACCTGTCGATGGCCCACTTCGCGGCCACGCAGTACAACTCTGGCTCCGTGCACCCCGCGCCGGCCGAGCTGATGCCTGGTGATCTCGTGTTCTGGAGCAACGACGGGACGGCTGCCGGCATCCATCACGTCGCGATCTATGTCGGGGACGGCAACGTGATCCAGGCGCCCGAGTCCGGCGACATCGTGCGGATCACCCCGCTCGGTTCGGTCTCATCCGGCTACTTTGGTGCGACTCGTCCACTTAGTTGAGTCGCGGTTCATATGAGTGACCGATAAGAAGTCGCCCCAAAGGGTCGGGAAAACCGGCCAAATCAGCCCAAGCGCTCTGACACGTTTGTAATGCGGCGACTAATACTTGTCCCGGAAGCATACTTTGGGTCAGCTGAAAGTTAACGGACGATTAAGTCGTCCGGCTTCTACGGGTTGGGGGGTACCCGAAGATGCTCGGAGGGACGGGCGATGCTGTGATCATCGCCAATTCACAGCGCATGTTCGTGGACGCATTGGTCAGTGCTGTCCAAAGCGAGGGCTTCACCGTTGTGCACGCTACGACCACGCGTGCCGGGCTGCTCGAGGCGGTCAAGCGACATCGGAATGCGATTTGCCTGTGCGCCTGGACATTCACCGACGGTGGCCTGGCGGAGGTGATGAGCGAAGTCCGCTCGGCGGCGCCGTCGAGTCGCATCGTTGTGCTCAGCTCGGATTCCGATCCGATGACGCTCAGCGCCGCGCTCAATGCCGGCGTCCAAGGGTTCATCCACACGTCGCGCGGTCTAGACGTCCTGCTCGGGGCGGTGCGCCGGCTGCATCTCGGCGAAATCGTCATCGAGGCATCGTTGTCCGACATGTCTACGCCGGGGTCGACCGAGGCGCGGCGGGTGCGGAAGCTGGCCACGTATCTCACTCCGCGTGAGTACGAATGCCTCGCGATGGTTGTGAGCGGCATGGACACCGCTGCGATGTCACGGCGGCTCGGCGTCTCGCGCACGACGATCCGCAGCCATGTGCAGTCGATGCTGATGAAGCTCAGCGTGCACTCGCGTCTCGAAGCAGCCGCTCTTGCGGTGGAGCACCACCTGCTCAGCGAACGCGAGCCGGCCAGGTTGGCCTCGGTGCCCTGACACTTGCATCCTCGTGCACTCGCACGAGGCATATTGATGCTGCTGTGGGTGGGCGAAGCGGAGATACCCCGTCACTCTGTGGCGTATGGGCCACGTCCCGGACCGGGGTGTGCGCGTCCTGGTGATTGAGAACGATGTCGTATTCGCCGATGCTCTGATGCGCTATGTCGAGCATCGCGAAAACGCACCAATCATGACGCGCATGAAAGCCGACACGAGCTTGCTTCAGACGCGGCTCGCGCCGATCCAGCCCGACATCGTGACGCTGGACCCCGACGATTTCGGCGACCCCGTCGACGCTGTTGCCACGATCGGCCAGGTAAGTCCGCACACCTCCGTCTTGCTGGTTTCGATGTCTCGAGACCGCACAGTTGCGGTCCGATTGGCGCAGGCCGGAGCCGTGGGGTGGATCGGCAAGGACGAGCCGGTGACGGCCCTCCTCGATGCGATCGCGGCGGTGTCTCGAGGTGAGGCATGGTTTCCTCCCCAGCTTCTGGGGATCGTGATCCACTCACTGATCCGGCACCCGCAGACGCTTCATCGCTGTACGGACGGAAACCGCGGGCTGACCGAACGCGAGCGGGAAATCCTCGCACACATCCTGTCCGGCCGGACCTCACGCGAGATCGCGCAGGGCCTCCACCTGTCGACGAACACGATCCGCTCACACCGTCGCCGAATCGGAGCCAAGCTCCGCATTTGAGGTCCTTCTCGTGCATCTGCTGTAGCTGCCTTCGTCCACGGGGCCGATTTGCTTCGCTGCACACTCTCTTAGCCTTGGGCCACTCGCCGGCCCCGTGGCTGTGGCGAGGCTGTCGCGGAGGGGGGAATTCACGTGCGGTTCAACGACGACGCGCTGAGAGATGAGTTACGTCCGCGGCTCGGAGTGGGCACACTGTACGCATGGCGAATCCCTCGTCGATGCGCGTCGATTGTCCCGCGTGCGGGTCCGTTGAGGTTTCGACGGACGACGCCAGCCTCATCCTGGGATTCGATTCGTCGGCGCCGGAGCAGACGTTGCGTTACACCTGCCCGAAGTGCCGTAGCGAGTGCACCGAGGAACTGAGCGAGCGCGCCATTCGGCTGCTGATGGCAGCCGGCGTCGGCCTGATCGGTTCGACCGCCGCGTCGCCGATCGCGCCGGAAGGCCCGGGCTCGCGCTCGGCCGGCTGAGCGCCGCCACACCCCAGCACCTCGATTTCTCCGGCGCCTAGCGCGTGCGATCGACAGGTCGCTGCGTGACGGGGGGCCTGATCACCCATCCTGCTTGGCACGTATGCCTACGCGCACTGGTCGCGCGTGGAGAGGAACGATCATGACCACAACTCGTGAGCCCACGGCTGTGGCGACGCTCGACCTGACCGTGGTCGTTCCGACGCGTAACGAGGCCGACAACATCGCTCCGCTCGTCGCCCGCCTTGACACCGCACTCGCGGAGCTGCGCGCCGAGATCCTTTTCGTCGACGACAGCGACGACGACACGCCGGACCGCGTCCTCGAGGTCGCAAGCCAGGCACGTCATCGTGTCCGACTGCTTCACCGGTCACCCGGTGAACGCGCCGGCGGGCTCGGGACGGCGGTGCTGGCAGGATTTCAGGCTGCCGATTCACGCTGGGCGGTCGTCATGGACGGCGACCTCCAGCACCCGCCCGAGCTCGCTCCGGTGCTCGTACGGACCGGTTGCGAACAGGACAGCGAGATGGTCGTCGCCAGCCGGTACGTCGGCGCGGGTGACTCTGCAGGGCTCAGCGGAGCCGTGCGGCACGCCGTGTCACGGTCGAGCACGATGCTGACGAGAGCGTTGTTCCCGCGGCGCATGCGCTCGTGCACCGACCCGATGAGCGGGATGTTCGCCGTCCGACTCGAAAGCGTCGACTACGCCGCGCTGCGCCCCAACGGTTTCAAGATCCTTATGGAGATCCTCGCGCGCTCACCGCGGATGCGGGTCAGCGAGGTCCCATTCACCTTCGGCGAGCGGCTGGCAGGCGAAAGCAAGGCTTCACTTCGCGAAGGCGCGCTGTTCGCGCGACGCCTGATCGGTCTGCGCGCGGCCACCCTGTTCGGCCGGCACAGCACGCGGGCCGCACGCGCCGCCGGATTCGCGGCGGTCGGCGCAACCGGTATCGCCGTGAACACGATCGCGCTCTGGGCGTTCGTGCAAGTGCTGGGCATGCCGTTGCTGTGGGCCGCCGTATTGGCGACGCAGGCTTCCACGTTGTGGAACTTCGCGCTCACCGACCGCTACGTCTTCCGGGGTGCCAAGAGCCTCGGCGCCATCCCCCGCCTGATCGGCTTCGCCGCCGTCAACAACGCCGCACTTCTGCTGCGACTGCCATTGCTGCACTGGTTCACCAAGGACCTCCATGTGCACTACCTGGCTGCCAACGTCACCACGTTGCTGATCGCATTCGCGGTCAGGTTCGCGGTGTCGGATCGATATCTGTTCAACCGGAGGGAACCCATGACCGACCTTGCCGAGCGGCCGACGCAGCTCACTGATCAGCCCACCCGCGAACTCATCCCGCAACGATCGGGCCCGGTAGACCTCGTGGTCGACATCCGGCCGGATGCGGCACCGCCGATTCATCGAATGGGACGCCCGCTGCAGTATCGCTACGACGTGCACGGCATTGTGCGGATCAGTTCTGCCGTCCGGCTCGCCGAACTCGACAATTTCCGGACCGAATGCGAATTCGTTGCGGACATCGAGATCGACCAGGGATGGTTCGGTACCGGCTCGATGCGTGGTCGCCCGCGAGTCACCCAGTACGTGTCTCCGCCCGCCGTCTCGTACGAGGAGCACCTGGGCCGGCACGGGTCGGACTTCCACGTCGACATGGGCAACGTGATTCGCGTAGTCGCCGGCCCGATGCTCACGAGGTCGCCGCACGTCCTCTACACCAACGTGATCGAAGCGTTGCTGCGGTTCGTGCTCGTGTCCCGCGGATACATGCTGCTGCACTCGGCGTGCCTGGACCTCGGCGGACGGGGAGTCATGCTGTCGGCGCTGACCGACACCGGGAAGACCGGCACCGTCTTACGGCTGCTGCGCGAGGGCGGCGGGCGTTTCCTCTCCGACGACATGACCATCCTCGACTCTGCCGGCGTCGCGCGGTGCTACCCGAAGCCGTTGACGATCAGCCACCACACGCTGCGCGCAGTGCAGGCCGGTGACCTCACGCGCGCCGAATGGCGCCGACTGCACGTGCAGAGCCGTGTGCACTCGAAGGCCGGACGTGGCGTGGGCGCCCGGCTCGGCGAGCTGAATCTGCCGATCATGTCGATCAACGCCGTGACGCAACGGATCGTCAAGCCACCGAAGTACACCGTGCAGCGTCTGGTGCCCTGCGAGCAGGCAACTCATGTGCAGGTGGACACACTGTTCGTGATCGAGCGCAAGGACTACGGGCTCAGCGACATCGGCGCCGAGTCACTCATCGACGAACTGATCGCCAACACCGACGACGCCTACGGATTCCCGCCGTTCAGGTACTTCGCGCCCGCCCTCGTGGTCAATGGGCTCGGCTACGAAGAGTTGCGCGCAAAGGAACGGGTGATCCTGGCGCAGGCCATGGCCGGAATCCGAGCCCGTCGGCTGGCCACCCCGGACTACTCGTGGTGGGAACACATCAGCCAACTGGTCAGAGACGACAACCAAGGGCCTGTCGTGGCGCCGGAACCCACACACGTCAGCGAGGCGCTGATCCCGCAGAATGCGATTCTCCCGCGCCCGCTCCGAGCCCGGCGGACCTGACGTGCAGATCGGGGACGTACAGGCCGGCGAGGCCAACGGAACTGCGTTCGACGATGCCCGGGTTCGGCACCGCTCGCCTGAGGTCTGTCTGATGCGGACGTGCGAATGACCTCACAAGCCCGGGCGAACCTCGACGCACCGGACGTGGCTGTCACGCGGGCAGCCCCGTCGGGAGCGTACGTGACCCGCTTGCTGGATGCTGCGAGCCTGCTGCCCGCCCGCTATCGGCTGCTGCAGCAGGCCACCATCGTCGAGCTCGGGGCGGTGCTGATCGTCGCCGCGCTCTTCCGGTACCTCGGCCTCGGCACGGTCGGGCTCAACAGCGATGAGGCCGTCTATGCCGGCCAGTCAGCCTCCCTCGCCGGCAATCAGCACTTCACCGCGCTGTTCCCGATCGTGCGGGCACATCCGCTGCTCCTGCAGTTGGTGATGGCACCGCTGTACCGGTCCGGCATCGTCGACACCCCGGGCCGTTACGTCGCGGCGACGTTCGGGGTCGCCACAGTGGCACTGGTGTACGTCCTCGGCCGCGTGCTGTACGACCACCGGGTCGCGACGGTCGGCGCGCTGCTGCTGGCTGTGATGCCGTACCACGTGGTGATCGGCCGGCAGATCATGCTCGACGGCCCGATGGCCTTCTTCACCACCGCCGCGCTGCTGTGTCTCGCACTCGCTGCACGACGCAATGCCCGCGCGGGTTGGCTCGTTGCCGCCGGCGCGTCGATCGGCCTGGCCACGCTGACCAAAGAGACTGCGATCATCATGATCGGCTCGGCGTTCGCCTTCATCTGCCTCACCAGCCACATGTGGCGACCGGTCCGGTTCCCGTTGGCCGGCGCCGGCATCGCGTTACTGCTGACGTTCGCCTACCCCGTGCTGACGTCCATGTCAGGTGGTTCGCGCAGCGGGCAGAACTACCTGCTCTGGCAACTGACCCGCCAGCCCAATCACGACTTCGCCTTCTATGTGGTGGTCGTCGGCGCATCCATGGGCTTCGGATTGCTCGCCGTGGCGCTGCTCGGCCTGTTCGCGCGCAGGTTCACCGGACGGACGGTCACCTGGCGCGAGGGGCTGTTGTTGTCGTGGATCATCGTGCCGTTCGCGTTCTTCCAGATCTGGCCGGTCAAAGGATTCTCGTACCTGATGCCGCTGGCTCCGGCGATCGCGCTGCTCGGTGCCCGCGCAGTCGTACCGGCCGCCGCGCGTCTGCGCACTCGCGCGGGTCGCCGTTATGCCGCGGTGCTCATCCCGCTCGTGACGGTCTCGCTCGTGGTTCCGTCAGTGATGCGGGTGGTCACGCCGACCACGTCGGGCCTCGCCGGCGCAGGCGGTCTGCCGGGCGGGCGCGAAGTCGGACAGTGGGTCGACACGCACGTACCCATCGGATCGCACCTCATCACCATCGGACCCTCGATGGCCAACGTGATCGAGTACTACAGCGGCCGGCGGTGCGATGCATTGTCCGTCAGCCCGAACCCGCTGCACCGCAACCCGACGTACCAGCCGATCGTCAACGCGGACGCCGAACTCAAGTCGGCCAACTACGAGTACATCGTGTGGGACGCATACTCCGCGCGACGCTCGCCCCACTTCGCGGCGCGCACCGAACAACTGCGGCGTCGGTTCGACGGACACCCCGTGCACGTGCAGCGTGGCGAACTGAACGGCAAGGCAGATCAGCCGATCATCATCATCTACGAGGTTCACCCATGAAGCGCCTCGCTTCGATCGTGACCGCCGCCCTGTTGGCGGCCGTCCTGATCGTGCCAACCATCGCCGGCGCCGCGACGTCCGGGCCACAACGCCGCCTGAAGCACATCCTGATCATGACGCAGGGTGGGCGGTCGTTCGACAACTACTTCGGCGACATGCACGGGGTAAACGGGATCGGTCAGGTTCCCTGCCAATTGCAGGCCACTTCTGACCAGCGCGGCTGCATGGGTGCCCATCCGATCACGCCGACCACGCCCCGGACCTCGCTGCGTACCGGTCCGAAGGCTCAGTTCGACTCGGTGGACGGCGGCCAGATGGACGGGTTCGTGCGAGCCCAATCCCGGCCCGGCGCAGATGGCACAGCGGCGATGGGTTACTACCGCCGCGGCTCCCTGCCGCTGCTGTACGAACTTGTCAAGCGTGGGGTGCTATTCGACAACTGGTTCAGCGGTGTTCCGGGCGGATCGCTACCCAACGATTTGTTCGACATCTCCGCACGCCAGCCGACAGATGCGGGGATCATCCCCACCCAGGGCTGGCCCGACCGGCGCGTGATCTTCGACCGGCTCACCACGGCCGGAGTCTCGTGGCGCATCTACGTGCAGAACTACGAGCCGGCGCTGACGATCAATACCGCGGCCACCAAGCAGCGGCTGGGTGGACAGTTGGCACGCGTGCCGCTGCTCGCGTTCCCCCGCTACCTGCGCACGCCGGCGCTGATGTCGCACATCGTGGACATGAACCAGTACTACCGCGACCTGGTGTCGAACCACCTGCCGGCGGTGTCGTACATCGTCAGCACCGCCGCAACCGAGCAGACTCCCCGCGACCCCGTCAAAGGACACCAGCTGATCCGCGCCGTGCTCAACGGCCTGCTGGCGAGTTCGGCCTGGGCGAGCTCAGCGCTGCTGGTGAGCTGGGACAGCTCGGGCGGCTGGTACGACCACGTCGCACCACCCACGCTGCACGGCGAGTCGACCGGGCTTCGGGTGCCCACGCTTCTCATCAGCCCGTTCGCCCGTCCCGGGAAGGTCAACCACAGACAGTTCGACGCCGCCTCATCGTTGAAGCTGATCGAATCGACATTCGGACTGGCGCCGCTTGCCGCACGGGATCGTGACGCCAGAGATCCAACCAGTCTGCTGTCGTTCGCTCGGGACCCGGGCACACCACATCTGGTGGGAGTCAGCACCGACGCACCGGTGGTGCAACCCGACCGCACCACCTTGGTGCTCGGCTATCTGGGTGTGCTCTCGGTCGCGCTCGCCGCATGCGCGGTCGCGCTGGCCTCCGGGCGGCGTCGGCACAGCGCGGAAGGGGTCGTACCGACATGACAGGTCTGCGCCGCGTCGTATCGCTCGCCATCACCGTCGTGCTCGCCATGCCGGTCTGGATGTTCTTTGTCCCGCCTGCGGCCAGCGGATCGAGCGCAGGAACTGTGTTCATCACGACCGTGCCGACGATGGCCGGAGTCTCTCTCGACGTGCGCGGGTTCTTCGTCACCACTGATCAGTCGGGAGCGGCAGAGGTGTCGCTGCCCGACATCAACAACGTCGCGGCCGACATCACGCTGGCCGAGGCGGCGGTGCCAGGTGGTGCAACCGTGCAGATCAATCGCATCGTGCCCGCAGCGCACGTCCCGCACGAAAGCCATCTGACTCTGGGCCTGGACGTGACGAGCCCGGTGAAGATCAAGGTCTTGCAAGAGAACTCGCACATCCCGCCCAGCCATGTCGAGGAACTCGACCTGCACTCGATCCTCGGCGAGCGCCGCAAACTCGATCCGCGGCGAGCGCAATTGCTACATCTGCTCTCCCGCAAGGTGCATTACGTGCACGGCCGACTGCGCGCGCAGCCTGTGACCTGGGCCGTCGAAGGGGTGCATGCCGACCCGGGCATTTCAGTCACCTCGTCACAACCTCGCTTCGATCCGTTCGGCAGTCCCACCTGGAAGGTTCATCTCGCGCCGGTCAAAGGGACGGTTCGGGTGATCACGGAGCCGCGCACCCCGAATGTTCAGTTCGACGTTGCCGGGACGGCGTTGACGACAGGCCCCAACGGGATCGGGACCGCACCGGTGACGGACCTGAACTACGTCCAGGACAAGCTCACCCTCGCCTCCTCCAAGGCCGGGCAGTACCAGGTCTCCGCGCTACGGGTGAGCAAGCTCCAGACCATCGTCACCGGACAACGCCGCCTCATCGCAGCAATCGATGTGCGGCGGGGCGTGAAGTTGCGCTTCGTCGATTCACACGGCAAGCCGATCCCCGCATCGGCAATCGGTCAGGTGACGATGTCGGCCGGCTCCGGATTGATCACGACCCTCGTCGGTACCGCACTGACGGTGCCGCCGCTGCTGCTGACCCAGGTGGCGGAGCGAATCGGTCAGCACGGCTGGGGCACACGGACGGTCAACTACTCGCTGTCGTCGGTGACCATCAGCGGAGCGAACGCCGTGTTCCAGGGCAAGCAACGATTCACGCCGCTCTCGTCGAAGGTGTGGACGATCGAACTGTCGGTGTTCAGCGTGTCTCTGTCGGTGCGTGATGCCCTGTTCGGTTCGACCATCGGCACCCGCACTGTAATCACCCGACCGGACGGGTCGAAGCTCGCGAAGACCGTGTCTTCGAACACGCCGCGGGTGTTCACCGGGATGGTGCGCGGCCTCTACACCCTGAAGATCGACGCCGCGGTCGTCGGCGGCTCCACCAGCGTGCTGGTGTCACGAGACGACCAGGTCGACCTGCGCGTGATCACTTTGCTCGATGCCGTCGTCATCGCCCTCGCCGGCGCGATGCTGCTGCCCGCCGGCGTCCTGGTCGCCATGGCCGTCACCAGGCGGTCCCGGCGGGGCGGCACGGAACCGGGATCCGGGACGGAGTGAAGCCGCCATGCGAGCCCACCGCCTAGTGCGCACTGTTCTTGCAGCCGCGCTGATCGTGCTGTGCGTTCCGATCGGCGTCGCGAGTGCGACGCCGACACCGACGCCGCCGTCCGGCACCCACGTTCCCGTCTACGCCTACTTCTACCAATGGTTCGAGACGAATTCGTGGCGACGTGCCAAGCAGGACTTTCCGCTGGTCGGCCAGTACTCCAGCGACGACCCGCACGTGCTGCGCGACCAGATCGATCAGGCCCGCTGGGCGGGCATAAACGGATTCCTGACCTCGTGGAAGAGCACCGTCCCGCTCAATCGCAGGCTGCGGCTGTTGCTGCGCATGGCAGCCCTGACCAAGTTCGATGTAGGCGTCGTGTACGAGGCGCTGGACTTCTACCGGAGGCCACTGCCGATCGCGAAGGTCAGATCCGATCTGAAACTGCTCGTCAACCGGTGGGGCACAGCGATGCACTCGTCCTTCGGACGACCGTTGATCATCTGGACGGGCACCAACGAGTACACCCGGGCTCAGATCGCCTCGGTGCACGCGGCTATTGGTGATCGCGCGTATCTGCTTGCTGCATCGAAGAATGTGCCGGATTACCGACGCATCGCCGATCTTGTCGACGGGGAGGCGTACTACTGGTCATCGGCCGACCCGCGCTCTCATTACACGACGGAGAAACTTGCCGAGATGGCGAAGGCTGTGCACGCGCAGCACGGGATCTGGATCTGTCCGGCCGCTCCTGGCTTCGACGGCCGTCCACTGGGCCACACCCGCGTCATCAATCGGTCGGACGGTTCGACATTCGCGCTCAGCCTGCGCATCGCCAAGCGCAGCTCGCCCGACGCGATCGGGGTGATCAGCTGGAACGAGTGGTCGGAGAACACATATGTCGAACCAGGTCAACGCTACGGACGTCAAGAGCTGAACGTCCTGCATTCGTACACAACTACCGGTAACCCCACGATCGGGGTACCGAACGCATTCTCTGGCGGACGGTCGCATTCCGGGTGGACGGGATTGCGCGCGAGTGGGATTCTCGTGGTGATGACGGGACTCGGAATCGCGGTTCTCGTCACCATCGGCAGGCGGCCGGGCTCGACTCGAAGTCGTGTCCGGAAGTCGCACTCCCGCGCCGTGATGGACAGTTCGACGCCCGTCACGAGAGTTCGTCGTGGCGATTTGCAGTGATGCCGGTCGCTCGCGGGCAGCTAGGGAGGAGGCTGCGCTTGACGACACCCGAGTGGGACCGCGTCACGCCTTTGGTCGGCAAGTCGGCGGCGAGTGCACGAATACACCTGCAGATCACCAGTCCCGACGACGCGGACCGCGCGCTACTGCGCACCTTGCACCGTGTCGGGGTAACCGGCACCGCGGCTCTTTCAGCGCTCGTCGCGGCGAGTGACCTCATCGGCCGCGTGCAACGCGTCGAGGGCAGTGGTCCGGTGGATCTCGACGTCGTCGCCGCCGCCGAGATAGTGCGGATCGACATCGACATCACGGCTCGGACCAGTTCGCTCGCCACCGTGATCTCGAGCCTCGCGCCGTTCGCCGCCACGCCGAGCGGGGCAGCCGCGACCAGGTGGGGAACCGTGCACGAGCCGGCTCGCAGCACCGTCTGGATGGAGGTCGACCGCACCGCCACGGCCGACGCGCACGAAAGGCGCAACGGGGGCGCGAACGGGGTCGCCGTGAGCGATCCCGTGCACCTGCTCCTCGACGTGACGACGCGGCTGTCGCGGGTACATACGATGACCGAAGTCGGTGAGGTCGTCGCCGGTCCGCTGCGCGCCCATCTCGGGGCCGGCGTCGCGGCCTTGGCGTTGCGCTTCGGAAACACGATCAGGTTCGCGACGCCGAACGCAATATTCGCACAGGACCGACCGGACGCGCCGGGCAAGCCACGGTTCCCGTTGGCGAGCGCCATTCCTTCCGCGGCGGTGATCCGCGACGGGGTCCCGCGGTTGTTCCCGAACGCAGCGGCCGCCGACCGCGATTTTCCCGGGTTCGGAACGAAGCTGCGGGAGACGAACAGCCAGGCAATGGCCAGCCTTCCGTTGCGCGTCGGAGATCATCCGATCGGCGCGCTGGTCGTAGCGTGGCCCGACGCCCGACCGGTGCACCGCCTGGAACCGCTGCTCACCGTCGTGGCGAGCCACATCGCCGAAGCCATCTCCCGAACGACGGCACGACCGAAGACGTCAGGCAAGCAAGGCGCACCCTCGGGCGTCGACAAGCCGGTTCACCACGGGCGCTTCCGGCTCGACATCGTCGCGCGCACCGTCGCGGTCGCGGGCCGTGCCGATCCGGTGCGGCTCACCGGCCGGGAGTTCGAACTGCTGTTGCACCTGGTGCAGCACGCCGGCACGGTGGTCTCGCGCGGGGCGATCCTGCGCGAGGTCTGGGGGATCGATTTCCGCGCGGGCACATCCGTCGTCGACGTGACGATCTCGCGCGTGCGCCGCAAGTTGGGCAACGACGCCATCGCGACGGTGCGCGACCAGGGCTACATGGTCAGGATCTGACTCGCTGCGCCTCAGCCTGGCACTCCTGTGCCGTCTTGTCACCGGCGCGTGTCAGAGTGGACGGGTGGACCGGGCGTTGATGATGGCGATCGACGGGAACTCGCTCGTCCACCGCAGTTACCACGCCCAGGCGAGCACCGGGGTACCGACCTGGGCGGTGCGTGGCCTGCTCACCCAGTTGGTTCACGCGGTCGAGCGCATCCGCCCGTCCGCGGTGGTCGTCGGCTTCGACGATCCCGACCGCTCGCTGCGCCGTGACCGCTGGCCGGACTACAAGGCGCACCGCACCGAGAAGCTCGAGACTCTTGTCGAGCAGCTGGCGGTGGCCGTCGACACGATCCGTGAACTGGGCGTCGCGGTCGTCGTCCCGTCCGGGCTCGAGGCCGACGACGTGCTGGCCTCGACCGCGGCGTACGCCCGCGCGATCGGCGCCGAGACCGTCGTCGTCACCTCCGACCGCGACGCATTCGCGCTGATCGACGACACCACCCGGGTGCTGCGCATCATCAACGGCGGCGTCGAGGCGTCGCCGATGATGACGGCCGATCGCCTGGTGACGCTGCTCGGTGTGCGGCCCGAGCAGTACCGCGACTTCGCCGCCCTGCGCGGCGATCCGTCCGACAACCTGCCCGGCGTGCGCGGCATCGGTCCGCGCACCGCTGCCCGCCTGCTCGCCGAGTTCGGCTGCGCCGCCGCTGCCTTCGACGATCTCGACGCGGTCCGCGATCGGGTGGGCGCGGGCGTGGCGCGTCGGCTGGCCGATGTCGACGCCCGCGCGCATTGGGAGCTCAACTGCCAGGTGATGGCGATGCACGACGACGTCGTGGTCGATCCGGGCAGGCTGCCGCTCGACGCCGATCGGGTCGCGGCAACGTTCCGCGCGCAGCAGCTCGCCTGGTCCGTCGGCGACGCGGTGCGGGTGCTCGCCGAGGTCGACGCACCGCCGAAGGAACCGCCGGCCTGGGTCGACGCCTGGACGGGATATTCGGCCCGACCAGCGATGCCAAAGCTGCCGCCGCGTAAGCCCGCGATGGCGCAGCTGTCGCTATTTGACGACTAACGTCTCGTCCGTGACTGACGCGCTGCGCGAGCTGGCTGGTGAGTACGGCGTCGCGGTCGAGTACTGGGACTGGCGCAACCAGCACGTGCATGTCAGCGACGACACGCTTGTGCGGGTGCTCGCCGCGCTCGACGTCGACGCGTCCACGTCCGAGTCGTGCGCTGCAGCGCTCGACGCCCGACGCACCGCCCCGTGGCGCCGGGTGCTTGCGCCGTACGTCGTCGTCCGCAACGGCGAGTTTCGCACCGTCGACGTGCAGCTCGGCGACGGACAGTCGGCCGACGTGTGGATCACCCTCGAGGACGGCTCGTACCACTCGAACCTGCAGCGGACGGGCGACGGTTCGGCCCCGCGCGAGATCGACGGGCGCTGGATGGTCCGGTCGCAGTTCGCGCTGCCGACCGACCTGCCCCTCGGGTACCACCTGCTGCATGCCTACACCGCGGGCGAACAGTACGACACGACTCTGATCGTCACGCCGGCCTGGTTGGGCATGCCCGCGCGCGTCGGCTCGCAGAAGCAGTGGGGCCTGGCCACGCAGCTGTACAGCGTGCGCTCGCGGCGGTCGTGGGGCATCGGCGATCTCACCGACCTCACCGACCTCGCGGTGTGGTCAGCGGTCGAGCACGCAGCCGACTTCGTGCTGGTCAATCCGCTGCACGCAGCGGAGTCGATGCCGCCGATGCAGCCCTCGCCGTACCTGCCGACGTCGCGCCGGTTCGGCAACCCGATCTATCTGCGCATCGACCGCATTCCCGAGTACGCACGTCTCGATCTGAATGGCCCGCGGCGCGCGGCCGTCGATGCTTTCCGGGTTGATTTCGATAATCGTAGTGAACTGATCGACCGTGATTCTGCGTGGACGGCCAAGCGCGTCGCCCTGGAGTTGATCCACCGGGTCGGGCTCGACCCCGGCCGCGCCACTGCCTATCGGTCGTACTGTCGCCGCGAGGGACGGGCGCTCGACGACTTCGCCACGTGGTGTGCCCTGGCCGAGACGTGCGGACCGGACTGGCACGACTGGCCCGAGCAGCTGCGCCATCCGCGTGACCCGGCCGTGGCCGAGTTCGCGACCGGCCACGAGGACGAGATCGACTTCCACCGCTGGCTGCAGTGGGTGCTCGACGAGCAGCTCGCCGAAGCGCAGGCTGCGGTGCGGCGCTACGGAATGGCGCTGGGCATCATGCACGACCTGGCTGTCGGCGTCAGTCCCACCGGCGCCGACTCGTGGACCTTCCAGGACGAGATGGCGCGCGACATCAGGGTCGGCGCGCCGCCCGACGCGTACGCACAGACCGGGCAGGACTGGAACCAGCCGCCGTGGCGGCCGGACCGGCTGGCCGAGCTCGGTTACGCACCGTTCCGCGATCTGATCGCCAACACGCTGCGGCACTCCGGCGGGTTGCGGGTCGACCACGTGATCGGGCTGTTCCGGCTGTGGTGGGTCCCGGCCGGCAAACCTGCCACCGAGGGCACCTATGTGCGCTACGACCACGACGCGGCCATCGGCATCCTCGCGCTGGAGGCGGCCCGGGCCGGCGCAGTCGTCGTGGGCGAGGATCTCGGCACGGTCGAGCCGTGGGCGCGCGACTACCTGCGCACCCGGGGCATCTTCGGCACGTCGGTGCTCTGGTTCGAGTTCGACTACGACGGTGGTGGCGGTCCGCTCGCCCCGGAGCGGTGGCGCGAGTACTGCCTGGCCTCGGTAACCACCCACGACCTGCCGCCGACCGCGGGATACCTGGCGGGCGACCATGTGCGGCTGCGCAACGACCTGGGCCTGCTGGTGCGCAGCCTGGAGGAAGAGGTCGACTCGGACCGCGTCGAGCAGGAAGCCTGGCTGTCCGCGATGCGCGACCGCGGGCTGCTCGCCCCGGACGCCGATCGAGACGAGACGGTCGTCGCGCTGTACCGCGCGCTCGGATTCAGCCCGTCCCTGCTGTGCTGTCTCGCGCTCACCGATGCTGTGGGCGACCGCCGCACGCAGAACCAGCCCGGCGCGACCACCGGCTACCCGAACTGGCGCATGCCGCTGGCCGGGCCGGACGGTGAGCCCGTGCTGCTCGAAGACGTCTTCACCAGCAACCGGGCGGCCCGGCTCGCCGAGATCATGCACACCGCGAGCGACAGCCACGCCCGGTGAACGACGTGCGGGCTCGCGCGCGTGGCTGGCGCGACTCGATCGGCGCGGCTGTCATGGTCGACGGATACCGACGGTGGATCGCCCTGGCGGTCGTTGTCTCGTTCGGCTACCTGATCGTGCAGCGCACGATCGTCGCACCGGGGTCCTACTACGACTTCAAGGTCTACCGCGCCGAGGGCATGCTCGAGCGGCACCACGACGACCTGTACCAGCTCATCCCTTATCCGCGCACCTACGCGACCTACCCGCCGTTCGCCGCGCTGTGCTTCGTGCCGTTCACGTTCGTACCGATCGTGGCCGGCGAGATCTTGTCGGTGCTGGTCAACCTCGGCTTCGTGTTCGTGGTCTGCGCCTTGTCGGTGCGATTCGTGTTCGGGCGCCGCGACCGGGTGTGGACGATCCGCGCCGTGCTCGTCGCGACCGGCATCGCGATCTGGACCGAGCCCGTCTACACGACCTTCGGTTACGGGCAGGTCAACCTCGCCCTGCTCGCGTTCGTCCTCTGGGACCTGACGCGGCCGGATTCGCATCGTTACAAGGGAATCGGGATAGGGGTGGCCGCCGGGCTGAAGGTCACGCCCGGGATCTTCGTCGTCTACCTGATCCTCACCCGCCGGTTCCGTGCGGCGGCCACAGCGATCGTCGCCTTCGCAGGCACCATCACCGTCTCGGCGATCTTCGACGCACACGGCACCTGGGACTACTGGACGAAGTTCCTTTTCGACTCCTCCCGCGTCGGCCGCCTCGAGAACGCGGCGAACCAGACGACCCGCGGCCTCCTGACCCGCCTGCTGCACACCACCGAGACCCGTCCGGTGGAACTCGGCGTCGCGGCGGTCGTGCTGGTGCTCGGCCTGGCGATCGCGGTGGCGAGTTCGCGCCGGCTCGGCGAACCGTGGGGAGCCTGCGCCTGCGCCGTCACCGGCCTGCTCGTCTCACCGATCTCGTGGAGCCATCACTGGGTGTGGTGCATCCCGATCGGCGTGCTGCTCGTCAGTTGGTCGCGGGTCTGGGCAGCCGCGTGCATCGCGGTGTTCTGCTCGTTCGTGATCTGGTACGTGCCGCACAAGGATGGGGTCGAACTGCACTTTGGATGGTGGCAGATCCTGCTCTCGGGCGGATACGTCTACTTCGGCATTGCCTTCCTGGCGGGGACGGGCCGGCGCACGTGGCACCGGCCCGCCCCGGCCGACGGATCAGACGCCCGGCCCGCGCTGCGGACGCTGCAGCGACTGGATCACCGATAGCACCTGCGTGTTGCCGTAGCCGGACCAGTCCGGCGCGAGCAGCCCGTACGTCTCCGGCTGGCCGTAGGTGCGGTTGTAGCCCGTCCCCTGCGTGCCGTTGAACGGCCAGTACGCGAAGTCGAAGTCGTTCTCGGCGAGGTAGCGGTGGATGTCGCGCAGGTAGGTCGGGTCCGTCGGGTCGCACTGCTCGGTGACGTTGGGATTGGTGCACGTACCGGTCTCGCTCACGTAGATCGGCGCCGTCCATGACTGGTTCGGCGTGGCGACGTAGCCCCAACGCTGGTCGAGCTTGGCCTTGAACGCCGAGTAGTCGTTCAGTTCGGCGTTCGACTCGAACCAGCGGTAGTCGTGCGCCGCGTACACGACCCGGTGCGGAACGGACAGTTGGACGGGCGCGGTGCGCACCCCGGTGAGGTTGCCCTGGTACTCGGTGCCGCCGACAACGATCAACCAGTTCGGGTCCACCGACAGCACCGCGTCGCCTCCGCGCTCGGCCGCTGCGCGCCAGTCGGTGAGCGAATTGCCGTCACCCCAGGTAGCCGTGGTCGGTCCGGGTGCGAGCTGCGGCTCGGGGCGGATCTCGTTGCGCAGCTCCGCGCCGACCACGTTCGCCGTGTGCGCGTACCGCTGCGCCATGAACTTCCAGTCGGCGATCCACGACGACTCGGGGTACTGCGGGGTGTACCAGAGCCCGTCGCCGTGCTGTTCGTCGCAGCACCAGTCGGCGCGGCTGCGGTGGTTGTCCAGCACGACCATCACGTCGTGCCGGCCGAGCGCGTTGATCACAGCGTCGAGCACGGACAGCGCGTGCATGCCCTGCAACTGCGGGTTCGCGCTGAGGTACTGCGCCGGCACCACCGGGTTGTCCTCGACCAGCTGGTTGGACCAGGGCAACCGCACGGCATTGAACCCGCCGCGGTGGATCAGGGCGGCGAGCCGGTCGAGCGGGCGCTCGTCGAGGCCGCCGACCGTGTAGGCCTGGGTCTCGGCTCCGGACCAGTTCACGCTCGCGAGCTTCACGCGGTCGCCGCCGCGGTCCACGATCCAGCGCCCCTGGGTGTGCAGGGCTCCCGGCAGGTTGCCCTGCACATCACCGCCGGCAGTGCCGCGCGGCGCCGCCGCCGACGCGGTGGCGGCCGGACCGACGAGCGCGACCGCCGACAGAGTTGCCGCGATCAGTGCGAGAAGTGGACGGATGACCCGGCGATGGCGCGTCATGGCCGTTACCCTTTCTTCGAGACTCGTAATAATTGCCCGAAAGTACCCCGAATGTCTGAATTGCGGAACCCCACCAGCCGGGACCTGCGCCGCGCCAACCGCGCCGCGGTGTTCCGCGCGGTGCACCGGCTGGGCCCGGCCGCGAGCCGTAGCGACGTGGTGGAGCTGACCGGATTGAGCGCAGCGACCGTCTCGGTGGTCGTCGGCGAGCTGACCGAGCGTGGCGTGTTGGTGCGCGACACCGCCGGGTCCGGCCGGGCCTCCGGCGCCGGTCGCCCGCGCGAGCGGCTGCGCTTCGACCGCGACTTCGGGCAGTTGGTGGGCATCGACGTCGCAGAGACCTACGTCCACGCCCGCGCCTTCGATCTGTCGCTGACGCCGACCGCGAGCTGGTCCAGCGACCGCGGCCCCGACAGCGTCGATGAGCTCGTGGAGATGTGTCGGGCAGCCGTCGCCGACCTGCGCGGCAGCGACCTGCTGGGCGTGGGCGTCAGCCTGCCGGGTCTGGTCGACGTCGCCGAGGGCCGGCTCGTGCGCTCCCCGGACGGACGGGTGCGCGACGTCGCGGTGGCCGCGCCGCTGGCGGCCGGGCTGGCTCTGCCCACCGTGCACGTCGACAACCCGCTGCGCGCGTCCGTGTTGGCCGAGTTGTGGGCCGGCGCCGGGCGCAGCGAACCGGATCTCGCCGTGCTGACCTTCGGCACCGGGGTCGGTGCCGGGCTCTCGGTCGACGGCGTGCTGCGGCGGGGGGTGACCGACCTGGCCGGCGAGTGGGGGCACCTGCCGCTGCTGGACCCGGCGCGCACCTGTCGGTGTGGTCGCACGGGCTGCCTGGAGGCCTACCTGGGAGCGCCGGGAATCCTCACCACTCTCGCCGAGCGGGGCGCGTCGGTCACCGAGACGCAGACCGACGCCATCGCCGCGTTCGCCGCGGACATCGATGCGGGCGATCCGGCCGCTCGCGGTGCGCTGGCCGACATCGCCGAGCAGCTCGCGGTCGGGTTGGTGGTGCTGCGCATGCTGCTCGACCCTGCCCGGGTCGTGGCCGCCGGATGGGTCGCCGACGCGCTCGGTGATCGCCTGCTCGAGCCCGCCCTCGACCGGGCCGCCCCGCGGATGCTGCGCCCCCTTCCCGACGGGTGGCTGCAGCGGTCCGAACTCGGCGACGGCCAGGTCACGCTCGGTGCTGCCGCGCTCGCCCTCGACGACGCGGTCGACCGACTGGTCTGATCCGGTGCGGCATACTGGCGCGACCCAGGAGGCCCACCGAGATGAACGACTTGGCCGAGAAGGCCCTCGCGGGCCTCGACGCCGCCCGACGGGCGATCGCGGCCCGTCCTACCGCCGCACTGGCGACGCTGGGTTTTGCCGCGGGAAGCGGGGTGGTCGTCCTCGGCGCCCGTGTCGGTGCCGCCCCCGCGGCCGTCCCCATCGATCATTGGCTGGGCCTGCTGCCCGATGCCGGCTACCGGATCACCGACATGGGCATCGGCCTGGCTCTGTTCGGCTCGATCGTGGCCCTGCTCGGCTGCTGGCTGCTCACCGGTCACCTCGCACACCGCAGTTCGCTGTCAGCCCGTCAGCTGTGGACGATCGCCGGCGTGTGGGCGACCCCGTTCGTGCTCGGCCCGCCGCTGCTGACCACCGACGTGTTCGGTTATGTGGCCCGGGGGTTGGTCGCCCGCGGCGGCCACGATCCGTATCTCGCGGCGCCGGCCACGCTCGGCGACCTTCGGGTGGTGGCGGCGATCGACCCAACCTGGCGCGGCGCGGAAAGCACGGACGGCGCGCTGTCCACGTTGCTGGGTCATCTCGTCGTGTCGCTGTGCGGCGCAGCGACGGTGCCCGCGCTGCTGGTGTTCCGGGCGATCGCGGTGGGCTCGGTGATCGCGATCGGCAGGTTCGCGGTGGAGCTTGCCGGACCGCGCCGCCGCGCCGCGCTGTGCCTGACGGTGCTGAATCCGGCGGTGCTGCTGTTCGTGGTCAGCGCATCGAGTCTGATCGGGCTGCTCATGGCGCTGTTGCTCGCCGGGTTGATCGCCGCGCGCAGGCGCCGCTGGTTGGTCGCGGTGATTCTGGTCGCACTCGCGGCAGCGCTCAAACCGATCGCATTGCTCGCCGTCCCGATAGTGATCGCCTATCACGCGTCGGGCGCCACCCGGCGCAGCGCCGTGCGGCTGGTGGCGCGTGACGCGGCGACCGCGCTGCTGGTCCTGGCTGCGGCCACCGTGACCGTCCCCGACGGGTTGGGTTGGCTGCGCAACCTCGACGACGCGTTCCACGAGGACATTCCGTTCACGCCGTCCAGCATCGTGGCGTCGGCGATCGGCTGGGTCGTACCGGCCGCCTACGACGACCTGCAGACAGGCGCGCGCATAGCCGCCGTGGTCGCTGCGGCGGTCGTGATCTGCGCGCTGCTGGTGACGCTGCGTGCGCGGGCCCTCGAGGACACCCTGGGCGGCGCGTTCTTGGCGGCCGCGATCCTCGGCCCGGTGCTGTACCCGAGGTTCCTCATCTGGGGCCTGCTGTGCCTGGCGCCGGCCGCGCCCGCGGCGCACCGGTACTGGGTGCTCGCGTTGAGCTGTGCGGCCTGCGTGTTGACCCCGGTCGGGCTCGGCCCGCGCGGCGGCGAGGTCGCCGCCATCGCTGTGGGCGTGATCGGGCTCGCGCTCGCCGCGGCGATCACCCGGGAGCGGCGGTCAGCGCGGTCGGCTCTGGATGCGCGCGCCGCGCGCCGGGATGGTCGTGACATTGCGCGCTCGTGGCCATTCCGCCCGTCCGCCCGGCGCGATGTCGACGGCGCGCATGACGACCTTCAGCACCGCCTTCGCCTCGACCATGGCGAGCGCGGCGCCTAGGCAACGCCGGATGCCGCCGCCGAACGGGATCCAGGTCGTGGGCGGCGGGTTGCTGCCGAGGAATCGCTCCGGACGGAACTTCTCGGGCTCGTCGTAGATGGCAGCGTCGTTCTGCACCAACTCGATCGACGGGAAGACGACGACGCCTGCGGGCAGGTCGTAGCCCGCGACGCGGGCCGGCTTGTTCAGCCGCCGCGCGACCTCGCCGATCACCGGGCGCAGCCGCATCGATTCCTTGATCACGGCCTCGAGGTAGTCGTCGTCGCCGGCGTCCGCCGCTCGCTGCACCTGCGCCTGTACCGCCGGCAAGCGGGACAGGTCGTGCAGCGTCCAGGCGAGCGTGGACGCGGTCGTCTCGTGCCCGGCAAGCAACAGCGTGACGAGGTGATCACGCAGTTCCGCATCGGTCTGGCCCGGGTCGGCGACCAGCAACTTGGACAGCACGTCCTTGCGCCCCGCGAGGTCGGTTGCGGTGCGTCGCTCGGCGATCTCGCGGCGGATCAGCGCGTCGGTGATCTGCTTCGTGCGGTTGAACCGCTTCCACGGTCCGATGTTGTCGAGGCCGGGGTACAGCCAGCCGAGGAAGATCACCGGCCCGATGCGGACGAGCCGTTGCAACAGCGGACGCATCTCGGCCAGCCGCGTCTCGTCGGTGACGCCGAAGACAATGCGCAGGATCACCTCGAGGCTGATGTCGTTCATGTGCGGGTGTACCGCGAACGGGGTGTCGACCGGCCACTTGGCGACTGTCTGCGCGGCGAGTTCCTCGACGACCGTCCCCCAGCTCTTGATCGCCTCACCGTGGAAAGCCGACATCACCCGCTTCCGCGCCTGCAGATGTCGCTGCTCGTCGAGCAGCAGCACGCTGTGCTCGCCCATGATCGGGCCGAGGATCGCGTTGCCCTCGCCGGCGTGGAAGACGTCGGCAGGGCCGGCGAACACCTCGCGGATGTGTTCGGGACGGCTCAGCACCACCGCCCGTCCCGCCGGTGCGACGTGGATGCTGAACACGTCGCCGTACTTGCGCTGCCAGCGCGGCGCGAAGATCTTTCGCGCGCCCATGAACATCAGCGTCTGGGCGAACGGCGGCAGCCTGGGGCCGGGCGGCAGATCCAACGAGCGGGGCAATTGGCGGGCCGTGACGAAGCGTTCGGTGACAGCCATCCTTGATTTATACATTTGTATAGGACGGGCGTCTAGCTCGCGCCGCTTAGACTCATGGCCGTGGGTCACCGGGAACAGCTGCTCGTTGCGGCCCGCGCCCTGCTCGAACGCCAGGGCTACGCGCACATCACCGCCCGCGATCTGGTTGCGGAATCAGGCACCAACCTGGCCAGCATCGGCTATCACTTCGGTTCCAAGGCGGCGCTGCTCAACCAGGCGATCGAGGACTCCTTCGCCGAGTGGGCCAACCAGCTCGCGGACCTCGTGATGGCCGACCCCGACGCCACGCCGATCCAGCGGGCGTGGACCACCTGGGCCGCGGTTCGCGACGCGCTTCCGCGACACGGACCGCTGTTGCAGGCCTTCGTCGAGGCGCTCGCGCAGGCCCAGCGCGAGCCGAACCTGCGCGCGCAGCTGGCCGAGCACATGAACGCGGTGCGCACGATGGTGGCCGAGCGCGTCGCGCAGTCATTGGGCGACGGCACGCCCCCGACCGATCCGCGCTGCCGGGCGGTGGCATCGTTCGTCATCGCGGTGTGCGACGGGCTGGCGGTGCAGTACCTGCTCGACCCGGATCAGGCGCCGACCGGCGAGCAGCTGCTCGAGGGCCTGGCCACGATCTTCGCGGCGTCGTTCCCGGCTGCCGGTCCGGTCACCGGTTCGTCCCCCCGCTGATCTCGCGGACAGCGGGCCGCACGTCGGCCAGATACACCGAGGCGATGACGGTGGCGATGAGCGAGAAGATGCCGAGCGCATTCTGGCTCAGGCCGGTGAACAGGGCACCGAGCACGAGCATCGCGAGCCAGGCGGGCTTGGTCAGCTTGTCCACCGCGGGGAAGGCGGCGACCTTGCGGGTCGCGCAGTCGATGAGCGCCCAGATCTGCAGTGCGAGCACGCCGACGAACAACACCCGGTTGGTGTAGTTGTACAGCTCGGAAACGACGTCCACGTGCTAAGCCTAGGACGCCGTTTCAAGTCGAAGCTGTGCAAACAGCACGCTGCCCCGCCCTTGACGGGCGGGGCAGCGGTGGAAGCCGTACCGCAGGGTCAGCTGCCGGCGGTCGGGTTCGTCGTGGCCTTGCGCGCAGGCGCCTTCTTCGCGGTGGCCTTCTTGGCGGCGGCGCTCTTGGCGGCCGCCGTGGACTTCGCTGCCGGACGCGTGCTGGCCGGCTTCGAGGCGCGCGCGGCAGGCTCGGCCGGCTTGCGGCCGGTGAGCGACGCCACCGGCTTGACCACGCGCTCGGTCACCGTGTCGACAACAGTGCCGGTCAACGTCTCGGCGGTCGAGACGACCTTGGCGACGCGCTTGTCGCTCTTGACCGTGTCGAACAGACCCTCGGCGCGGTCGGTCACGCTGGCGCGGTACTGCTTGGCCTGCGCGAGGTAGGGCTCGACCGCGGTGCGGATCGCATCGATGTTCAGGGTCTTCTCGGCCTGGCTGCGCACATCGTTGACGGCGCCGCTGGCACGGTTGGTCAGCTCGGACACGTTGGTCCGCGCCGTGCCGCTCAGATTGTTGAACTGGGCCGATGCCTGGCCGACGATGAGCTTGCCCTGCTCGATCGCGGTGTCGGCGTAGCCACGGATGTCTTTAGTGATCGACATGTCGGTCACTTCCTCCTGATGGTTGGGTACTTCGTACTCGGTTTCGTCTTGCTGGACGGACGTGGCTTTCTAGAAGCCCGCGGCCTGCGTGTCGGCCGCACCGCCCTCACGCCGGAAGGACTGATAGATCTCGATCAGCACTTGCTTCTGGCGCTCGCTCAGTCGAGCGTCGGCCAAGATCGCCGCGACGACTTCCGGATCTCCGTCATGCGCCTCGAGGATCCCGGCGCGGACGTAAAGCTGCTCGGCCGAGATGCGCAGACCCTTCGCGATCTGCTGCAAGATGTCCGCACTCGGCTTGCGTAGCCCGCGCTCGATCTGACTGAGATAGGGGTTCGACACCCCGGCGAGGCGAGCCAGTTGACGCAAGGACACCTGAGCCTGCTCGCGCTGCTCCCGGATGAATTCTCCGATCGCAGCGCCGCTTTGCTTGGCCTTTTCCTTGGGTCCTGCGGCAATCACAAGTCCATTCCTACCGGAGCACTGCTAGCAATTGCAAGCACATAGCTAGCGACCTGCGTCACGCTCCGCCGACGGTCGTAGGCTGATCAGGTGACCACCCGGAAGCCGCCGCGGATGTCCTTCCCGGACTGGGTGGAAGGCCAGATCCGGGCGGCCGAGGACCAGGGCGCATTCGACCACCTGCCCGGCAAGGGCAAACCGATTCCGGGCCTGGGCCGCCCGCGCGACGACATGACCTGGATCGCCGGCAAGCTGCGCGCCGAGCACGTCGACATCGGTGACGTGCTGCCGCCGGCGCTGGCCCTGGCCCGGGAGGTCGAGCGGTTGCCGCAGCGGCTGCGGCAGGTCAGTTCCGAGGCGCACGTGCGCGAGATCGTCACCGACCTCAACGCCCGGATCCGTCGGGCTCATTTGGCACCGCAGGTCGGTCCGCCGATGCGGGTGAGCCGCGTCGATGTCGACGACGCGGTGGCGCAGTGGCGTGCCGCGCGTCCCGTCCCGAAGCCGCGGCCGGCCGCGGCGCCCGATCCACGCCGGCGTCGCGGCTGGTTCACAAGACGCCGCCCGAACACCTGACCGGCACGCGTTCAGACCAGCGCGTGGCCGAGGGTGGCCAGGCCGATCCCGCCGACCAGGCTCAACAACAGGTACCCGGCCGAGATCATCCGCTCGCGTGCCCGCGCGAGGCTGACGACCTCGAACGCGAACGTCGACCAAGTCGACAACGCCCCGCAGAACCCGGTGCCCACCAGCGCCGCCACCGCCGGCGAGACACCGCCGGCGCCGGCGACGAGGCCGAGCACGAACGACGCCACCAGGTTCACCACGAGCGTCCCCAGCGGCAGGCGCATCGGCACACGACGCTGCAGCGTCCGGTCGGTGAGATAGCGCGTGGGCGCACCCACGGCCGCGCCGAGCGCGACCCAGAGTGCGATCACCGCGAAACCAGCGCGGCGCCGGCGACGACGCCGAGCAAGCACGCCACGACCGTGGCAACGAGGTAGGCGATCGCGCGGCCCCAGCAGTGGTGGTCGGCCAGCGTCACCAGATCGACGTCGAAGGTGGAGAACGTGGTGAACCCGCCGAGTACGCCCGTCCCGAGCAGCGGCCGAGCCAGCCGCGGCGCCCGCACCGACCTGGTCAAAGCAGCGATCAGCGCCCCGATCAGCAGGCACCCGATCGCGTTGATCACCAGCGTCATCCACGGGAACTGCTCCAGCCCGTGCCGGTCGAGCAGGCCCAGCCCGTAGCGGGCTTCGGCGCCGGCTACGCCGCCGAGAGCGACGGCCAGGACGACGTCCCACTCCCACCGTCCGCCGGGTCCGACATCGGGATCGACGGCGGAATCCGGCACGCGCTCACGGTAGCTGCCGACTGATCAGTCGATGGCAGCAGCACTTCCGGCGACCACCAGCGCGGTGTCGTCGGGCAGCGAACGCTTGATCACGGCCAGGGCGACCGGGCCGAGCTCGTAATGGTGCACCGCCGTGCCGAGGAAGCCGACTGTGCGCCCGCCGGATTCGACCGGCGTCCCGGGGGCCGGCAGCTCGTCCGTCTCGCCGGCCAGGTGGACCAGCACCATCCGCCGGGGCGGCTTGCCGAGATTCTGCACGCGCGCCACGGTCTCCTGGCCGCGGTAGCAACCCTTGTCGAGATGCACGGCCGAGCCGATGAAACCGATCTCGTGCGGGATCGTGCGGTGGTCGGTCTCGAAGCCGAGCCGCGGCCGCCGGGCCTCCACCCGCGCGGCCTCGAACGCCCAGATCCCGACCGGGGTCGCGCCGGCCGCAGCGAGCCGCTCGAGCACGCCGTCGCGGTCTGCCCGCGGCACCAGCAGATCGACCCCGCCCGCACCGGGCCACGCCATGCCGCGGACGAGTCCGCCACCGTCGAGCGCCACCGCCCGTCCGGGCTGCGGCACCGGGAGTCCGGCCTGGGCGAGCACCGTGGCGGTGGACGGGCCGACGAGGCTGAGGACGGCCCATTGGTCGGTGACCGCGACCGGTTCGACCCGCTTGAGGAAACGCATCTTGGTCAGGTAGTCGAGCACGGTGACGCCGGACCCGGGCTCGGTGTCGATCCAGACCACGCCGTCGAGGTCGACGAGCTGCCAGTGCTGCTCGACGTGCCCGTGCGGGGACAGGACGAGCGATTCGGTCGCCTCGCCGTCGCCGAGGTCGCTGACGTGCTGCGAGCAGATCGTGTGCAGCCACGACAGCCTGTCCTCACCGGTCAGCTGCAACACATCGCGGTTGGAGCGGTCGACGACGGCGGCTCCGGTTGCCATCGCGCGCTGCTCGCGCAGTGGGTCGCCGAAGTGCCAGGGAATGCCGGCGTCGATACCGGGAGCGGTAACGGTCATATCTGGTTCATCGCACTTCCGAGGTCGATTGTTCCGCACACGCCGCACATTGCCCGAACACCGTGAGGTGGGCCCGGTCGAGGCGGAAGCCGCGCTCCTCCCGTAGCCGTCGCTCGAGTTCGTCGGCCAGCGCACTCGGGGCGTCGACGACCGCGCCGCAGTGATGGCACACGACATGCACATGGTCGTCCTCGGCCGGGCGGTAGGCAGGCGCGCCGTGGTCGAGGTGGGTGTGCCGCACCAGCCCGAGGTCTTCGAGCAGTTCCAGGGTGCGGTACACGGTGGTCAGGTCGATGTCGGGTGCGGCGTCCGAGATCTGCTCGGGCGTGGCGTGACCCATCGTGCGCACGGCGCCGAGTACCCGTTCGCGCTGCGGGGTGACCCGCAACCCGCGGGCGTGCAGTGTTTCGGCCAGGTCGGGACCGGTCACCGCTGCGTGATGGTGTCCGCTCACGAAGCCAATGGTAGGTAGGTTCGACCCGTGACGCAGATGCTTGTCGCGGTGCTCGGCACCGGAATCGTCGACCCGTCCACCCCGATCGTTCGCGCCGACGACGCCGGGATCACCCGCGGCGACGGATGTTTCGAGGGCATCCGCGTGATCACCGACCCGTCCGGCAGCAGCACGGCCGACAAAATCGACCGGCACATGGCGCGGATGACCCGCTCGGCCGCCGCGCTCGACGTCGCCTTCGACGAGAGCGCCTGGCGCGAGTTGGTCGCGCAGGGTTGCGCCGGCTGGACGGATCCGGGCGAGGCGGCGATGAAGCTCGTCCTGACCCGCGGCGTCGAAGGGCACCCATTCGGATACCTGACGATCGTCCCGCTTGCTGAGGACTACCCGCGGCAACGCAGCGAGGGGATCCGGGTCCTGGTGCTCGACCGGGGCTACGCCGCCGACGCGTTCGGCCACTCCCCCTGGCTGCTCGGCGGCGTCAAGACGCTGTCGTACGGGATCAACATGGCCGCGCAACGCGAGGCAGAGCGGCACGGCACCGAGGACGTCATCTTCGTGTCGTCGGACGGACGGGTGCTCGAAGCACCGACCGGCTCGGTGGTGTGGGCCGTCGTCGGTGCCGACGGAGAGCGGACACTGCACACCACCCCGCTCGGCGCGACGGGCATCCTCGGCGGCACCACGCAGCAGTTGCTGTTCGAACGCGCCGCCGACGCCGGCTGGCTGACCCGCGAAACGCTGGCCGGCATCGCCGATCTGCACGACGCGGACGCGGTGTGGATCACCAGCAGCGTGCGCGGACCTGTCGAGGTAGTCGATCTCGGCGGCACGCCGCGCCGGCGTCGGCCCGAACTCGACGGCGAGATCAAGAAGCTGTCCGGATTCTGATCAGAAAGCCGTTGCCGCGTTTTGCGCCCACGTCGTACCGTGTCAGTACACGAGAGAGGAGGTGGTCCAGAGTTGTATACCTATTGGACACGTGAGGTGGCGCTCCGCTAGCCGCTAGACCGAGGACCAGCGTTGGCCCCCCAGAAATGGGACGTTGCCCGCGAGCCTTCTGTCAGGCGGCGAGCAATACCAGGGCAGCCACCCGGCCCCGAGCCGTCGGCCCGTCCAGCCGACCGTCGCCTTCGAGCGATGCCAGGCTCGGGGCCGAACCATGTCCGGACCCGGGTCAGATCAGACCGGCCCACTTGTAGACGACGCGCGCCGGCCCGGCCACCATGCCCTGCTCGGTCAGGAAAGCCATGATCTTCTCCGCCATCCATCGGCGGGTCTCGCGGTGGTGCGGGTTCTTCCGCGCGTCGCGCGCGGCGGCCTTGGGATCGAGCCCGACCTGCGCGTAGACCTGCGGGTTGATCAGGACGCCGACCACGAAGCTCGACACGATCGCCGCGAGGGTGTTGTTGATCAGCTTGGCGACCGGCCCCATCTCGGGCATCAGCCGGGCGACCTCCTCGCGCGCGAACCGCACGTGCCTCGCCTCTTCGATCACGTGAATGCGATTCACCATGCGCACCAGCGGATGGATGGCCTCCCCGTTCATCGTGGCGCGCTGTAGCCGGTCGGTGACCTCCTCGGCGACGAGGACGGGCGCGAACAGCGTCGTGCCGCGGGCGGTCGCCTTGTACAGGCGGGCCAGGTGGTGCACGAAGCGCGGCGGACGGTAGGTCGGGATGCCGATCCGCTCGAGCGCCTTCGCGAACATGATGACGTGCCGGGTCTCGTCGCCGATCTCGGTGAGCGCGTACTGCGTGTGCGGGCGCTGTGGGTCCTGGTGGTAGGCGTAGCGCGCCAGCATCTGGATGAGGATGATCTCGAACCAGAGCCCGGTGCTCGCGACGCTCGCCATCTCCTGTCGGGACAGTTCCACGCGCTGCTCGCGGGTGAGCCCGTCCCACAGCTTCGTGCCGTAGAGCGACACGCGCTCGAACGGCATGAAGCCGAGGCCGTCGAGACCCGCGCCGTCGACCGGAGCCGCCCAGTCGATGTCGATCAGCGGGTCGTACGAGTTCTTCGACGACGAACGCAGCAGCCGCGTGGCAGTCCGGTCGCGCTCCGGCTCGTGCTCGTCAATCTTGCCTACGGCGGTCATGGCGGGCCTCCTGGACCTGCGGGGTATGTGAAACAAGGTGTAGCATCAAAATCTACTTCGGACAAGCTGTTACATATAAAACGCCGTTACGCTCGTCCCATGACCACGGGCACGCGCGGCGGGGCGCGGGCGCGCGACGGTCGTTCGACGCGCTGGGACCCGCACCGGCGGGAGCGCCGGGTCGCGATCATCCGGGCCGCGATCGAGGCGATCGAGGAGTACGGGCCGGACGTTCTGACCGCGCAGGTCGCCGCGAAGGCAGGCGTCCCGCGTACCCACGTGTACCGACATTTCGACGGAAAGCACGCGCTCGACCTCGCAGTGTCGCGCTACGTCGCGCGCGAGATCGGCGAGACGATCCGGATGGGCCTGGCCTCCAACGGATCGGCCCGTTCGATCATCGCCGGGGCGATCGACCAGCACCTGCGCTGGGTCGAGGCGCACCCGAACCTGTACCGGTTCCTGGCCCAGCACGCGTACTCGGTGGCCACTACCGGCTCACCGGCCGCCGACGACGCGAAGACCGCATTCGCCGCGGAACTGACGGCCCTGCTCGTGCGCTACATGACGCTGTTCGAGCTCGACACCGCGCCGGCCGAGCGGGTGATCATCGGCGTGGTCGGCATGGTCGACAGCACGGCCGCGTGGTGGCTCGAGCACCCCGACATCCCGCGCGAGGAGCTCACCGCGCAATTGACCGCCCAGACCTGGCTGATCATCGACCACACCGTCCGGGTGCTCGGCCTCGCCCTCGACCCGGACGAACCGCTACCGCTTCCGGGCTGATCGTCGCTCAGCTGGTACGCGCGCGGGTCAGCCGGGCGTTCAGGTGCGGCTCCATCGGCCGGCCGTGCGGCGCGAGTTCGGCGGCGTAGATCAGGGCCTCGTCGATCAGCGCGTACAGTCGCCGCTCGCCGTCGACGAGCTTGGCGGTCGGGGTGGCCTGGGCCGAGGCGGTCGTGATCTCCCAGCGCTGATCGCCGGCCACGCCCGTGTAGACCAGCGCCTCGCCGGTGTTCGAGGCAAGCACCACCTCGATGTCGTCCTGGCCCGCGCCGAGCCGCCAGAATCCGGACTCCCGCCACGCCTGCCGGATCACCGCGCCCTGCTCGTCGACCAGCCACGCACGCGATTCGTAGGCGAGGAACGGACGGCCGTCGTGCACGAACCGCAGCTGTTGACCGAACGCGAATTCACCCCCGCTGGGCGCGATGCCGTTGCCTACGCCCGTCCACACACCGACGAGCGGGAGCAGCGCCAGCAGCGAGTCGTGGATCGGGGCCCCGGCTCGCAGGTCGGCGGTGTCCGGGGTGCTCACCGGTTGGCGACCAGCTTCACCAGCGCGTACACCGCGGTGACCCCGACGGCGACGATAGCCGCGACGAGGATCACGAGGTAGGCCGTCTCCATGGGCGCCACACTAGCCGCATGGCACGCACACTCGTCGTCAAATGCACCGTCGGCGCGGAAGAGAACGTCGAGCGCTGCAACCAGGCGTTCACGGTCGCGACGGCCGCGCTGGCCGCCGGCGCTCAGGTCTCGCTGTGGCTGACCGGCGAGGCGAGCTGGCTGGCGGTACCCGGGCGGGCCGAGCGGGTCGAGCTGCCGCAGGCGGCGCCGCTGGCGGAACTCCGCGACCTCGTGCTGGCGGCCGGCACGCTCACGGTCTGCACCCAGTGCGCGGCCCGCCGGGAGCTGACCGAGGCCGATCTCGTGCCCGGCGCGCGGATTGCCGGCAGCGCGTCCTTCGTGGAGGAGATCCTGCGTGAGGACGTCCAAGCCCTCGTCTACTGACGGTTTTGGCGGCCAGCCGCCAAATAGCTCGGCCGGCCGCCAAAAGTGAGTCAGGACAGGACGATCGAGGCCTCGATCAGGCCGGGGCCCGTCGCCTTGACGTCCTTGCGGCCCTTGCCGTCCTTGTGCAGCACCGACAGCGACCAGTCGCCCGGTGCGGCGAAGAACCGGAAGTCGCCGGTTGCCGAGGTGACCACCTCGGCGGTGAACTCACCGGTGCCGTCGAGCAGCCGCACGTAGGCCGCCGGGATGGGCGTGGAATCCTTCGACACCACGCCGTAGATCACCGTCTCCTTCTCGAGGTCGACGCTCGCGGGCAGAGTGGGCGCCTGCGCAGGCGCGCCGCACATGTCAGACGTCCTTCTCGATCGGCACGCCGACCAGCGAGCCGTACTCGGTCCACGAGCCGTCGTAGTTCTTGACGTTCTGGTGGCCGAGCAGCTCGTGCAGCGCGAACCAGGTATGGCTGGAGCGCTCGCCGATGCGGCAGTACGCGATCGTGTCGCGCCCCTCGTCGAGTCCGGCCTCCTGCACATACAGCGCGCGCAGGTCGTCGTCGGACTTGAACGTGCCGTCCTCGTTGGCCGCCTTGCTCCACGGCACGTTCAGCGCCGTCGGGATGTGGCCGCCTCGCTGCGACTGCTCCTGGGGCAGGTGCGCCGGGGCGAGCAGCTTGCCACTGAACTCGTCGGGCGAGCGGACGTCGATCAGGTTCTGCGCGCCGATCGCGTCGATGACCTCGTCACGGAACGCGCGGATCGAG
>DASXJR010000026.1:0-24976 GCA_036497285.1 Jatrophihabitans sp. | reverse complement strand
CGCCGTGCTGCTGCTCGACCTCGACCGGTTCAAGGAGGTCAACGACGCGCTCGGGCACGCCGCCGGCGACCGCCTGCTCAACGTCGTCGCCGAGCGGCTGGTGGCCGCGGCCCCGACCGGGGCCACCGTGGCCCGACTGGGTGGCGACGAGTTCGCGATCCACATCGCCGGCCTCGGCGACGACGAGCCGACCGCACGCGCGATCGGCGAGCGGATCGCGGTTTCGTTGTCGCGCTCGGTCGCGGTCGAAGGTGCCCAGGTCAGTGCCGAGGCCAGCATCGGCGTCGCGGTGTCGGCGGCCGGCGCACCGAACAGCGGCGACCTGCTGCGCCAGGCCGACACCGCCATGTACGCGGCCAAGTCCGGCGAGGCGAAGGTGTGCGTCTACCACCCGGACATGGACCGCGGCCGGGTCGAGAATCTCGCAATGCTCGCCGAACTGCGAGTGGCACTGCGCGAGCGTCCGGAGCAGTTCGTGCTGCTCTACCAGCCGCAGGTCGACCTGAAGACCCGCGAGGTGGTCAGCGCCGAGGCGCTGGCACGCTGGCACCACCCGTCGCTCGGCGTGGTCACGCCGGACCGGTTCATCCCGCTGCTCGAGACGAGCGGGCTGATCGACGAGCTGATGCCGATCGTGCTCGACGGCGCGTTGCGCGAGTGCCGCCGCTGGCACGACCGCGGGGTGCCGATCAGCGTGTCGGTGAACCTCTCGGCCCGCAACGCCGCGGACTCCGGGCTGCCGCGGCAGGTCGCGGCCGCCCTCCGGCGCGCGTCGTTGCCGCCGTCGAGCCTGATCATCGAGGTCACCGAGAGCAGCCTGGTCAGCGAGCAGCACCAGAAGGTGCTCATCGAACTGGCCGAGCAGGGCGTCGGCATCTCCCTCGACGACTTCGGTACGGGCTACTCGAGCCTGTCCTATCTGCAGCGCCTGTCGGTGCAGGAGGTCAAGATCGATCGCTCGTTCGTGTCCGGGTTGACCAACACGCCGGAAGCCAGCCAGGCGCTGATCGCCGGTGTGGCCAGCCTGTGCTCCGCGCTCGACCTGCGGGTGGTCGCCGAGGGTGCCGAGACCGACGAGATCGTCGATCAACTGGCCGAGCTCGGCTGCGACGTCGTGCAGGGCTACGCCATCGCCCGTCCGATGTCGGCCGACAACTTCGCGCAATGGGTGCTGCACCCGCCGATCGCCACGCCGCTCACCCTCATCAAGGCCGTCCCGTAAGCATCGGCGGGCTACGTTGGATGACGTGGCCGGACCGCTGCTGCCGCTGTTCCCGCTCGAGCACGTGCTGATGCCCGGGTGTCCCCTGCCGCTCCGGATCTTCGAGCCGCGCTACCGCCAGTTGCTCGACGACGTCTCCGGCGACGACGCGCTGCGCTGCTTCGGTGTGCCCACGTTGCTCGCCGGCCCGGAGGTCAAGGCGGGGGTCGCCGACGCGGATCCGGTGCTCGCCGGCATCGGTACCATCGCCGAGATCCTCGAGGTGCACCCGCAACCGGACGGCACGATCGGCGTGCTCGCCGGCGGTAGCAGCCGATTCCGCATCGAGCGCATCGTGGACACTCCGTCGCCCTACCTCGAGGCCGAGGTGAGCTACCTGGACGAGGTGATCGGTCAGCTGCCCGAGCACCTGCCCGCCCAGGCCGAGGCGCTTGCCACCGAGTACCGGCGGCTGATCTGTGCGCTCACCGACGAATCATCCGAGCGCACCGAGCCGTTCCCGTCCGATCCGGTGCTGTTGTCCTACCGGCTCGCCACCGAGGCGCCGTTGTCGCAGCGCGATCACCAGGATCTGCTCGAGGACGACACGGCAACCTCGCGCCTGGTGCGCGTGCAGCGGGTGCTGCGCCGGGAGCTCGCGCTAGTGCGGCATACCCGGAGCATCGCCGTGTCCCCCGCCGTATTGCGGATAGCCCTCCGGTCCAACTGACGACGGTACCGGCGGCGGGGAGGGCGGCGGCGCGTCTCGCTCACGCCCTTCATCGGGCCGGCCGAGATCGTCGGCGACGGCGAACGCGACGAACAGCCCGTAGACGAGGATGGCGACGAACGGCCCGACGAACCACAGTCCGTGCATGTGGACGGTCAGCGGCAAGTGATCGATGCAGTGCCCGACCCCGCAGGGGTAGGTGGACCCGTCACCGCGCACGGCCCAGCCGACCAGGTCGGTCAGTGCCGCGGCGACAAGGCAGCCGAGCGCGACGCCTGCGGCCACGTACGGTCCGCGTACGCGCCGCAGCGGCGGCAGGTACCACGCGAGGATCCCGGCCACCGCGCCGAGGACGATCATGATCAGGGCGTACCGCGCGTCGCCGGCGACCCAGGCCTCGGTCTCGTCCGCCTGGATGCCGGCGCTCAGGACGGCGCCGGCCGGGCCGGGCGGACTCCACGCCTCCCAAACCAGCCCGAGCACCGCACCGATCACGGCGAGCGCGGCAACGAGCAGGCCGGCCGCCTCGAGTTGGGTGCGCCGCTCCTGTCGCGATACCGCGACCGCGCCGTCCGGCTCGGGCGCGTCAGTCATGGCGTCCAGTCTGCCAGCCGCGATTATCGCCGGACGCGCCCGCCGAACGTGTCCTTCAGCAGCAGGTGCAGCTCGTCCAGCCGGGCCCTCGGCACCGCCCGTCCGGTGTCGAACTTCCGCAGCTTGGCGACAGTGGCCACGCGCCGTTTCCGACCCAGGAATCGGAACGCGAGCAGCGGCAGCGTCCACAACCGGCCGGGCAGGCCGACCCGCCGCAGTTCGCGCAGCACGTCGGAACTGGTGTCGTCGACGAGTGACTGCATGCGGTCCTCGAGCGGGCCGAAGCGTTCGAAGCCGGTGAGCCGCCGGACGATCGCGAGCAACGCCCAGCGCAAGATCAAGACCGCGACCGCCAGAACGACCAGCAGCACGGCGAGGAAGGTCAGGTGCGCCCCCAGCTGGGCGAGCAGGCCGAGCACGAGCAGCCCGATGCCGACCAGCAGCAATGCCCAGCCGACCGATTCGGTGATCGCGCGGCCGACGAGGTAGCGGCCGAGCGCCATCCGGCTGCCGATCGTGCCCTGCCGGAACTCGCCGACCTCAGGCTCGTCGGGCGGCACCTCCTGCTTGCGCAGGATGGCGGGGACGGCGGGCTGCTCGGGTTCCACGACAACGACAGTAGTTGCCGATACCTTCACACACCGCGCTCGAACCCGACAGTGGTCAGTTTGAGCGCACAGTGGTCAGTTGCAACTGACCACTGTGCGGCACAACTGACCACTGTCGGTCAGGACGGCGAGTTCGCCTAGGCGGAAATGGCAGCCGGACCCAGCAGCGCCTTCAGATCGCCCATGAGGGCCGCGGACGGCTTGACCCGGTGCTCGAGCACGACGTGCGGGTTGTTGCGGCTGACGAGCTGGAGGTGCACCTCGGTCATGCCGGGGTGCGCCGCCAGCACGTCCTTGAGCCGGTCGATCAACGGCGGCGTGCAGCGAGTGGCTTCCAGGCGCACCTTCACCGGGCCGCGCGGTGCGTCGATGTCGGTGTTCAGGATCGAGATGTCCGAGGCGATCAGCTTGACCGTGTCGTCGCGGGCGTCCGTCCGCCCCTTGATCGCGACCACGGCGTCCTCGGTGATCGTCAGCGCGACCTGGGCGTAGGTGGCCGGGAAGAACATCACCTCGATCGAGCCTTCGAGATCTTCGAGGACCGCGTTGGCCCAGGGCGCCCCGGCCTTGGTGACGCGGCGGTTCACCGACGACAGGATGCCTGCCAGGGTGATCGACTTCGGCTCGTCGCTCGCCTCGGCCATCACGTTCGCTATCGAGTCGTCGGCCGCTGCACCGAGAACGTGCTCGAGCCCGAACAAGGGGTGGTCGGAGACGTACAGCCCGAGCATCTCGCGCTCGAACTGCAGCAGCACCTTCTTGTCCCACTCCCCCTCGGGCACCCGCACCGCGAACACGTCGACCTCGGCAGGCTCCTCCGCACCGAAGGAGCCGAACAGGTCGAACTGGCCGATCGCCTCGGCGCGCTTGGTGTCCAACACCGCGTCGACAGCAGGCTCGTAGACGTTGATCAGTCCGCGCCGGGTGTGGTTCAGCGAGTCGAACGCGCCGCCCTTGATCAGCGCCTCGATGGTGCGCTTGTTGCAGACGACTGCCTCGACCTTGCGCAGGAAGTCGGCGAAGTCGGCGAACTCGCCCTTCTCGGCGCGCGTCGCGACGATCGAGGCGACGACGTTCGCGCCGACATTGCGCACGGCCGTCATGCCGAAGCGGATGTCCTTGTCGACCGGGGTGAAGTTGGCGTCGCTCGAGTTGACGCACGGCGGGAGCACTCTGATGCCCATCCGCCGGCACTCGGCGAGGTAGACCGCCATCTTGTCCTTGTCGTCCTTGACGGACGTGAGCAAGGCGGCCATGTACTCGGCCGGGTAGTTCGCCTTCAGATACGCGGTCCAGTACGAGATGACGCCGTACGCGGCGGAGTGCGCCTTGTTGAACGCGTAGTCGGAGAACGGCAGCAGTATGTCCCAGAGCGTCTTGATGCAGCCGTCGGAGTAGCCGTTGGCCTTCATGCCCGCGGCGAAGCCCTCGTACTGCTTGTCCAGCTCGGACTTCTTCTTCTTGCCCATCGCGCGGCGCAGGATGTCGGCCTGTCCGAGCGAGAAGCCGGCAACGCGCTGCGCGATCGCCATGACCTGCTCTTGGTAGATGATCAGGCCGTAGCTGGTGTCGAGAATGTCCTGCAGCGGCTCGGCGAGCTCGGGATGGATCGGCGTGACCTCTTGGCGACCGATCTTGCGCAGCGCGTAGTTGGTGTGCGAGTCGGCGCCCATCGGGCCCGGCCGGTAGAGCGCGATGAGCGCGGAGATGTCTTCGAAGTTGTCGGGACGCATCAGCCGCATGAGCGAACGCAGCGGGCCGCCGTCGAGTTGGAACACGCCCAACGAGTCGCCACGCCCGAGCAGGTCGTAGGACGCGCGGTCGTCGAGTGGGAGGTCTTCCAGGACGAGGTCCTCGCCCCGGTTGGCGCGGATGTTGTCGACCGCGTCGTCGAGGACGGTGAGGTTGCGCAGCCCCAGGAAGTCCATCTTGATCAGGCCGAGCGACTCGCACGCCGGGTAGTCGAACTGCGTGATGATCGCGCCGTCCTGCTCCCGCTTCATGATCGGGATGAGGTCGAGCAGCGGGTCGGAGGACATGATCACGCCGGCCGCGTGCACGCCCCACTGTCGCTTGAGGCCCTCGAGCCCCTTGGCCGTCTCGACGACCTTCGCGACCTCGACGTCGGCCTCGACCAGGGCGCGGAACTCCCCGCCCTCCTTGTAACGGTCGTGGGACGGGTCGAAGATCAGCTTGAGCGGGACGTCCTTGCCCATCACCGCGGGCGGCATCGCCTTGGTGATGCGGTCGCCCATCGAGAACGGGTAGCCGAGCACGCGGCCGGCGTCCTTGACCGCCTGCTTGGACTTGATCGTTCCGTAGGTGACGATCTGCGCCACGCGGTCGCTGCCGTACTTCTCGGTGACGTAGCGGATGACCTCGCCGCGGCGGCGCTCGTCGAAGTCGATGTCGAAGTCGGGCATCGAAACGCGGTCGGGGTTGAGGAAGCGCTCGAAGATCAGCCCGTGTTCCAACGGGTTGAGGTCGGTGATGCGCATCGCGTAGGCAACCATCGAGCCCGCGCCCGACCCGCGGCCCGGTCCGACGCGGATGCCGTTGTCCTTGGCCCAGTTGATGAAGTCGGCGACCACCAAGAAGTAGCCGGGGAAGTTCATCTGCTCGATGACGCCGACCTCGTAGTCGGCCTGCTTCTGCACGTCGGGTGCGATGCCGTCGGGGAAGCGACGCCGCAGGCCGACCGCGACCTCGCGTTCGAACCACGAGTGCTCGGTCTCTCCCTCGGGCACCGGGAACCGGGACATATACGTGCCGTTGCCCTCGGTGAACTTGACGTCGCAGCGCTCGGCGATCAGCAGAGTGTTGTCGCAGGCCTCGCGCAGGTCGTGCTTGTCGGCCCACAGCGAGCGCATCTCGGCCGGGCTCTTGAGGTAGTAACCCGCGCCGTCGAACTTGAGCCGGTTCGGGTCGGCCATCGTCTTGCCGGTGCCGACGCAGACGTACACCTCGTGCGCATCGGCGTCTTCGCGGTGGGTGTAGTGCAGGTCGTTGGTCGCGATGATCGGGAGCCCGAGATCCTTCGCGAGCCGCAACTGGCCCTCATAGACCTGCTTCTCGATGCCGAGCCCGTGGTCCATGAGCTCGAGGAAGAAGTTGTCCTTGCCGAAGATGTCTTGAAATTCAGCAGCACTCGCGCGTGCCTTCTCGTAGTCGCCGATGCGCAGCCAGGTCTGGATCTCACCGGACGGGCAGCCGGTGGTGCCGATCATGCCCGGGGCGTACCGGGCGAGCAGCTCACGGTCGGCGCGCGGCTTGTAGAAGTAGCCCTCCATGCTGCTGCGCGATGCGAGCCGGAACAGGTTGTGCATGCCCTCGGTGGTCTCGGCCAGCAGCGTCATATGCGTGTAGGCGCCGCCGCCGGAGACGTCGTTCTCGCCGCCCTCGGCCCACCGCACCCGCGTGCGGTCTTGCCGCGCGGTTCCGGGCGTGAGGTAGGCCTCCATCCCGATGATCGGCTTGACCCCGGCGTCGTTGGCCTTGCGGTAGAAGTCGTAGGCGCCGAAGACGTTGCCGTGGTCGGTCATCGCCAGCGCCGGCATGCCCATCCGGGCCGTCTCGTCGAACAACTCGGTGAGCCGCGCCGCGCCGTCGAGCATCGAGTACTCGGTGTGGACGTGCAGGTGCACGAACGAGTCGGTCGTCGCCGAGGTCACTGCTGGGTCGCTCCTACCGCCGCTGTCGGAAGCCCGATCTTCTCACCGGGGTCCGACACCGAACGAGAGGCATGGCGGGCGAGTCTCTCGACCTCGGGTGGACCTTCACCGCACCGCTACCCTGGCGGGCCGATGGACGATGCCTCGGGGCCGAAGTCGGACACGTATTCCGGATGCACCGATGTCCACACAGTGCTCGGGTCCGCGGCCGGCTGCGCATCATCAAGGTGCGCCTCGAGCGCGTCGAGGCAGACGTGCCAACCGGCACCGTCGCGCGCAGCCTTGCCCTGCTCGACGAACGTGTCGAGCAAGGTCAAGACGCTCCCCGCCGCGGTCGGCTCGATCTCCCAGCGCAGCACGTCCGGCCCCCACGTGTACTCGAGCACGCGCGGCGGCTCGACCCGAAGCACCTCGCCGTGGAACTCGCCGACGTGGTCGCTGCCGAACGTGAGCCGGGCACCGACCTGCCACTCACCGCGGATCCCGTCCGGGAACCACGCGGCCAACTCGTCGGTCGACGTCAGCGCGCGCCACACCCGGTCAGGGTCGTGACGCAGTTCGCGGCGGAACCGCAGCCGCCACCGATCGCCGATGCGCTCCAGGGAACCTCGAGTTGTCACGGGTTGTCCTCCAGATGGGTTTCCAGGGCGTCGAGGGCGGACGACCAGCGTTCGCGGTACGGCGCCAGCCAGTCGTCGACCTCGCGCAGCGGGCGTGGCTGCAGCCGGTACAGCCGGCGCTGCCGGTCACCGCGCACCTCGACCAGCCCGGCGGTACGCAGCACCTTGAGATGCTTGGACACCGCGGGTTGGCTCACGCCGAGCAGCGCGACCAGGTCGCCGACCGGACGCTCGCCCGCCCGCAACTCGTCGAGGATGCGCCGTCGGTTCGGTTCCGCCAGCACGTCGAACACCATGACTCGAACATGCCTGATTGGCTATATAACTGTCAAGAGATATGCACTGCGGTCGGGCGCGCCGACCAGCGGTACAGGAACGCGATCGCCGCAAGGGGCATGTGCACGCAGCCGTGCGAGCCGTCGGTCTTGTACTTGGGGCTGCCGTACGGGAACTTCTGCCAGGACGAGTCGTGGAACCCGAACAGCGGCGCGTCGAACGGGATCCAGTACTTCACCGCGTAGGTGGCGCCGGTGTTGAGGGTCAACGTGGTGTTGCGGTTGCGCCCCTGGATCCAGTAGTTGCCGGTGGGGGTTCCCGTCCACTGCCCGGCCATCCCGGTCGTTACGGCGGACTGTCGCACCAGCCGATGCCCGGCGCACATCCACAGGTGCTGGGCCTTGATGCTCACGATCACCTTCTGCGCGGCCCGGTTGTGCACGCAGTGGTTCGGCTTGGGCTTCGAGGCCGGCTGCTCGGTCATAGGTCTCGTGTGCACGGCGACCTTCTGATGCGCCGTCGGCGTGGCGGGAGGAACGGGAACCCGGTGCGACCGAACGCTCGTCGCTGTCGACGCGCACGCGGTGAGGGCGGCGGCGAACGAGGCGATCCCCGCCCAGGTCGCGACACGTCTGCCCATCCCGCCACCATAACTGGAGTCGACTACCGTGCGGCGCATGCTGCTGCGCGGCCCACGGATGGTGACCCCCGACGGGGTTGTCGACGGAGGCGAAGTCGAGGTGGCGGACGGGCGGATCGGCGCCGTCCGCGCCGCCCCCGGTGCCGCGGAGGCGACCGATCTCGGCCCCGGCTGGCTCGTTCCGGGATTCGTCGACCTGCATTGCCACGGCGGCGGCGGCGCGTCCTTCGCGAGCACTGACACCGACGAGATCGCGAGTGCCGCGAGCTTCCATGCCGCGCATGGCACCACCGCCATGCTCGCCTCGCTCGTCAGCGACGACGTGGCCTCGCTGTGCGCTCAACTCGACGCGATCGCCACAGTCGTGGACACCGCGGCGACGCCCGTCGTCGGCGCCCACCTCGAGGGACCGTTCCTGTCCGCAGCCAGGTGCGGCGCCCAGAACCCGACACATCTGATCAACCCCGACGTGGGGGCATTCGCCGACCTGCTCGCTGCTGCCCGCGGCACGCTGCGCATGCTCACGATCGCTCCCGAACTGCCCGGTGCGGACCTCGTGATCGACGCGGCGCTGGCTGCGGGCGTGGTCGTCGCCGTCGGCCACACCGACGCCGACGTCGACACCGCTGACCAGGCCTTCCGCCGCGGTGCCCGGGTCGCCACTCACCTGTTCAACGGCATGCCGCCGATCCACCACCGGGAGCCGGGTCCCGCCGCAGCCGCGCTCGCCACCGACGCGGTGTGCGAGCTGATCAACGACGGACACCACGTACACCCGGCGATGCTGCGTGTGGTCGGCCCGACGCGCGCCGCACTGATCACCGACGCCATCGCGGCCGCGGGAGTCGGCGACGGTGCCTATCGCCTCGGCGGCCTCGACGTCGTCGTCACCGATGGGGTCGCGCGCCTGCGCGGCAAGGACTCGCTGGCCGGCAGCACGCTGACGATGGACGATGCGGTGCGTCGTGCCGTGACTCGGACGGGCTGGAGCCTGGCCGAGGCGATCACCGCTGCGGCCACCAACCCGGCGCTGGTGCTCGGGCTCGACCGCGGTGCGATCGCCGCTGGCCTGCGCGCCGACCTCGTGCACCTCGACGAACAACTGCGCGTCGTGTCGGTGCTGACATGATCCGCACCGCCGGTCCCGGCGATCGCGCCGCGCTGAGGGCGCTCGCCGAACGCTGCTGGGATCTCGAGCCGCTCGACCGCCCCGGCCTCGTCGACCTGCTGCTCGACCGCCCCGGCCAGCGTCCCGACCTCGTTCTCGTTGCCGATGACGGCGCCGGACTGCTGATCGCCGACGCCCACGAGGGGACGGGCTACCTCGATGCGATCGCGGTCGATCCCGCCCGTCGCCGCCGGGGCATCGGCCGTGCCCTGATCGCCGAGGTCGAGCGGCGCCTGGCCACATTCGCCACCACGCGTCTCTCGATCGGCGGCCACCCCTGGTACTACGCCTGGCCCGGGATCGACGAGCGCTACACCGCTGCGCTGCGGCTGGCCGAGCACGCCGGGTACGCGGCCGCACGCGTCATCGAGAACATGACGGTCACGCTCGCCGGCCGGGGCCCGGCCCCCGCCGTGCCGCCGGGCTGGACGGTCCGCCGCGCCATGCGCGGTGACGCCGAAGCGCTCGACGCTTTCGTGCGCGCGCTGTTCCCGGAACCGTGGCCGCGCGAGGCAGCGCGCGCGCTGGCCAGACCCGCTCCGTCGGCATTCGTCGCCTACCACGGTTCGAAGCTCGCCGGATTCGCGTGCCACAACGTGTACCGCACCGGCTGGTTCGGCCCGATCGGCACGGCCGAAGCGGCCCGCGGTCAGGGGATCGGCGCGGTGCTGCTCGGGCACTGCCTCGACGACCTGGCCGCCGCGGGTTTGCCGACCGTCGAGATCGTCTGGATCGGGCCGGCGGATTTCTACGCCCGGACGGTCGACGCGCGACCCGGCAGGCGGTTCGTGCATCTCACCAAGGAGCTCGCATGATCCCCCTCCCCCGCAACGTCGCGCGGTCGGACGGGCGGTGGCACCCCGGCGCGGCGAGTCCGCAGGTATCCCGCGGCGCGCAGGACGCGGCCGACCTGGCGCGCGAGGTGCTGGGCTACGTTCCCGACCTCGCGCTCGACGGCGCCGGAGACCCCGAGGGCTACCGGCTGCACGTCGGGCACGACGGTGCCGAGCTGCGGGCGGCGACGGTCGCAGGCCTGCAGCACGGCATCGCGACGCTGCGGCAGCTCGGTCAAGACGGCTCAGTGCCGTGCGTCGACATCGACGACGCGCCGCACCTGCCATGGCGCGGCGCACTGCTGGACGTCGCGCGCTGGTACTTCCCGATCGACTACCTGCGCCGGTTCGTCGACGTCTTGGCGCTGCACAAGCTGAACCGGTTCCACCTGCACCTGACCGATGATCAGGGTTGGCGGATCGAGATCACCCGCTACCCGCGGCTCACCTCGATCGGGTCTCGACGGGCCGGATCGCAGGTGGGGCACGCCCGGGACGGCGTGATCAACGACGTGCCGCACGGCGGGTACTACACGCAGGACGAGTTGCGTGGTCTCGTCCGGTACGCGGCGGCGCGGGGCGTCGAGATCGTGCCCGAGATCGACTTCCCCGGCCATACGACCGCCGCGATCGCGGCTCACCCGGAACTCGGCAACGGCGCCACGCCGGACGTGTCGCGCCGCTGGGGCGTGCACACGACCGTGCTCAACGCCCAGCCGCAGACCGAGCAGTTCTGCAAGAACGTGCTCGACGAGGTGATGGACGTGTTCCCGTCCCCCTGGGTGCACCTCGGCGGCGACGAATGCCCGACCGACGAGTGGGTGGCCGCGCCGCACCGCGCCTACGAGCTCGGCCTGGACCCGGCGCGGCTCCAGGCCTGGTTCACCGACGAACTCGTCGCCCACGTCCGGTCCCGCGGACGCACCGCGATCGTGTGGGACGAGGCGGTGCACGCCGGCCTGGATCCGGACACCGTGGCGATGGCGTGGCGCGACGCCGTGCAGGGCGAACGGGCCGGTGACCTCGGCCACCGAGTGATCATGACGCCGCAGCAGCGCACGTACTTCGACTGGTACCAGGACGACGGGCCGGACGAGCCGCTGGCCATCCACGGGCTGACCACCCTCGCCGACGTTTTCGGCTTCGATCCCGGCGACGTGCTCGGCACGCAGGGCATGCTGTGGACGGAGTACCTGCCCACACCTGCGGCCGTCGACTACATGGCGTTCCCGCGCCTGGCCGCGCTCGCCGACATCGCCTGGTCCGGACCCGGCGCGCCCGACCTGCTCGACCGGCTGCGCGATCACCAGAGCTTGCTGGCGGCACTCGGCGTGCACGGCCGTCCGATTCCCTAGGCAAGATGAACGGGTGGACCCTGCCGAAGTGATCGCTGCCCTGCGTCCCCTGCTCCCCGACGTCCTCGTCGCCACCGACTTCGACGGCACGCTTGCGCCGCTCGTCCCCGACCCGCAGAGCTCGCGCCCCGTCGACGGCGCGATCGACGCACTCGCCGCGTTGGCCGGCAAGGGGGCCCAGGTCGCCGTCATAACCGGACGGGACGCCGGCACCGTGGTGCGGCTCGGCGGGCTCGACCGCGTGCACGGGCTCGTCGTCGCCGGGCTGTACGGCATCGAGACCTGGCAGGACGGTGAACTCACCACGCCGGACACGCCCGAGCCGATCGAAGCCCTGCGCAAGCGTCTGCCCGAGGTGTTGCAAGGCGCCGACCCGGATCTGTGGATCGAGGACAAGCGGCTGTCGCTGGTCGTACACGCCCGCAAGGCGAGCGATCCCGACGCCGCGCTCGCGCCCCTGCGCCCGCGCGTACAGGAACTGGCCGACGAGCTGGGGCTTGAAATGCATCCGGGACGCGACGTTCTGGAACTGCGGCTGCCCGGCTTCGACAAGGCGGGCGCGATCGACCGGTTGGCCGGTGACCGGAAGGGCGTGCTGTACCTGGGCGACGATCTCGGCGACCTGCCCGCGTTCGCGCACGTGCGCGACCTGCGCGCCGCCGGTCGCACGGCCTATGCGATCGGGGTGCGATCGTCCGGTGTGCCGGAGGTCAGTGACGCGGCGGACGCATCCGTCGCCGAACCTGCCGACGCGGTGAACCTGCTGCGGTCACTGGCGAGATGACGGCAGCGCGTCCAGCTGGGCCTGGAACCACTCGGCCGGCGGCATCCGCACCGCGGCCGCCCGCATCCGCGCCACCCGTCCGGCCCGCTCGTCCGGTTCCAGCAGCAGCGCCGCGTGCAAGGCCTCGGCACCGGCCGACACGTCGAACGGGTTGATCGTGATCGCGTCGTCGCCGAGGATCTCCGCCGCGCCCATCTCACGCGAGATCACCACCGCGGGGTCGCGCTCGGACAAGACCAGCGCCTCGAGCACGACCAGATTCATGCCGTCGCGCACCGAGTTCACGAACACGACGTCAGTGCGGCGCAGCGCGGCAAGCGCGGCCGGGTAGTCGTCCTGGATCTCGAGCAGCAGCGGGGTCCACTCGGCGGTGCCGAACTCGTCGTCGATCTCTGCGGCCAGCCGCTCGAGCGAGGCGGTGTACTCGCGGTAGGCGGGCAGGTCCTCGCGCGACGGGTTGTCGTAGACGGCGTGCACCACTTTGCCGTGCCACTCGGGGTGTTTGCGTAACAGTTCGCGGTAGCTGAGTAGGCCGCGCCACACGTTCTTCGACAGCTCGGTGCGGTCCACCCGTCCGATCAGCTTCCGGTCGCCCACGACATCGTCGAGCACCCGCATGGCGCTGTCGACGATGCGACGGTTGCCCAGCTTCTCCATCTCGTCCTTGTCGGTGCCGAGCGGGAAAACCTGCACGCCCGGTGCCGGCGACCCGCACAGCGTCTGCGCCGTCTGGGTGAACAGGTCCGCCCAGCGCTGCGTGTGGAAGCCGATGACGTCGGCGCCGAGCATGCCGTCGACGACCTCGTACGCCACGTCGTCGGGAAGAGTGGTGAAGTAGTCGGGCGGCACCCACGGCGTGTGCGTGAAGAACCCGATGCGCAGATCGGGACGAGCGCGACGCAGCAGCCGCGGCACGAGGAACAGGTGGTAGTCCTGCACCATCACCGCTGCGCCCTCGGCCGCCTCCCCGACGATGGCGTCGGCGAAGGCCTGGTTGTACCGCACGTAGGCGGCCCACTGGCGACGCCAACCCGCATCGAAGGCGGGCAGCTTCGGCAGGTCGTAAAGCTGGTGCAGCACGAACCACAACGTCGAGTTCGAGATTCCGTTGTAGGCGGCGCGGAAAGTCTGCGCGTCGATCGGCAGCATGTGTACGTCGAAGTCGCCGTTCAGCGCGTCGGCCACCTGCGGCAGCCGGGACAGCCGGCCGTTCTCGGCCTGCCGGGCCAGGGTCCGCTCGCGATCGTTCATGGCGGCACACACCCAGACCGCGTCGGGGGTCGCCGACAACGCGGCCTGCATACCGCTGACCAGACCACCCCCACCGCGGCTGATCTCGTCGTCGTCGTCCTCGACCGCCTGGACGGTCAGCGGACCTCGGTTGGACGCCACGATCAGCGCTGCATCACCCATACCGTCCGTCCTACCCACGATTGGTCACTGCTCGTTCTCGAGCACGTCGAGCGCATGCTGCAGATCGGGCGGGAAAGGCGAACTCACCACCACCCAGTCACCGCTGACCGGGTGCTCGAAGCCCAGTTCGCGGGCGTGCAGCCACTGCCTGGTCAGGCCCAGCCGCCTGGCGAGGGTCGGGTCGGCACCGTAGGTGAGATCGCCCACGCAGGGGTGCCGGACGGCCGCCATGTGCACACGGATCTGGTGCGTGCGGCCGGTCTCGAGCCGGATGTCGAGCAAGGTCACCGCCCGGAACGCCTCGACCGTCTCGTAGTGGGTCACGCTGGGCCGTCCGCTCGCGACGACGGCGTACTTGTAGTCGGCGCTCGGGTGCCGATCGATCGGTGCGTCGATGGTGCCGCTGGTCGGGTCGGGGTGTCCCTGGACGAGTGCGCTGTAGCGCTTTTCGACGGTGCGGGCCTTGAACGCACGCTTGAGCACCGAGTAGGCACGCTCGCTCTTCGCGACGACCATGATGCCGGTGGTGCCCGCGTCGAGGCGGTGCACGATGCCTTGCCGCTCGGCCGCGCCGGAGGTGGCAAGGCGGTATCCCATCGCGGCCAGGCCCTGGGTCACTGTCGGTCCCGTCCAACCCGGTGACGGATGGGCTGCAACGCCGACGGGCTTGTCGACCACGACGAGGTCCTCGTCGTCGTACCGCACGATCAGCCCCTCGACCGGCTCGGGCGCGACACTCGGCGCTTCCGGCTCGGGGATGGTCACCTCGAGCAGTGAGCCGCCGTGTACCTTGACGCTGCGCGCCGGGACGTGCCCGTCGACGCTGACGCGTCCGGAGTCGATCAGGTCGGCCGCGGCCGTCCGCGAGAAGCCGAGCAGCCGCGAGATCGCGACATCCAGGCGCAGGCCGTCCAGGCCGTCCGGGACCGGCAGCAGCCGGGACTCACCCACGGGTGCCGCGCTTGCCGTCCACTGCGATGCCGAACAGGCTGAGGCCGGCGGCGAGGATCGCACCGCACACGATCGCCGAGTCGGCGAGGTTGAAGATCGGCCAGTGCTCGGCATCCGGGCCGAACAGGCTGATCCAGTCGACGACGTAGCCCCGGAACACGCCCGGCGCGCGGAAGATGCGGTCGACGAGGTTCCCGACCGCGCCGCCGAGGATCAGGCCCAGCGCGACCGCCCAGCCGCGCGAGTGCAGCCGCTTGGCGGTGCGGACGATCACGACGACAACCGCGATCGCGACCAGCGAGAGGATCGCGGTGAAGCCGGTGCCCAGCGAGAACGCCGCGCCGGAATTGCGCGCGATGTCGAGGTAGATCGCGCCGCCGAGCAGCCGTTTGCGTTCGCCGGGCGCCAGATTGGCGACCACCAGCACCTTGGAGACGATGTCGAGGGTCAGGACGACCACCGCGACAACCACGAACACGCCGATCCGGCGTTGGCGGGCCATCGGTGGCGACGTATCGACGTCGGGGTCCGGACTCACGCGGGCAATCATTCCTCATCGCTGGTGACGTGAAGGACCCTCCGCCCGCACCGCAGGTGGATTGCGATCTCCGCCGAACGTCTAGCGGCGTTCCTCGCGCTGCTTGCAGGCGACGTCCAGGGTGGCCATCGGGAACGCCTTCAGCCGGGCCTTCGGGATCGGATTGCCGCAGCTTTCGCAGTAACCGTACGTGCCGGCATCGATGCGCTCGACGGCACGCTGGATCTGCACCATGAGATCGAGCCGGTTCGCCGCGATCGACTGCTCCTGCTCACGCTCGAAGGTCTTGCTGCCGGCATCGGCCTGGTCGTCGCCCGCACCGTCGGTGCCGGCCTGCTGGAGGTCGGTCAGATCGCGCAGCGACGTGTCGTAGGCGGTGCGCATCTCGTCGAGCTGCGCCACCAGGTCGGCACGGACCGCGGCGAGTTCTTCCTTGGTCCACTCCGAACCCTTGGGAACGGCGATGCTTCTCGGTGCCGGATTGGTTTTCGGCGGCACGGTGTTCGCGCCCGCCGCCGGGCCGTTCGGTGCCGTCGCGGCCGGTGCCTGCGCCTTGGTCGCCGCCTTGGTCGCCGCCTTGGTCGCCGTCTTCGCTGCCGCCGCAGCCGTTGCGGCGGTGGCCGTCGCGGTATCCGCCGCAACTGTCGTCGTCGAGGACTGCCGCCCGGTCGGTTTTGCCGACTTCTGCGCCGACGCCTTCTTGGCCGGCGTCTTCTTCGCAGCAACCTTCGTCGCGTTGGCCGCCGTCTTTGCCGGAGCCTTCGTCGGGTTCTGCGCCTTGGCGGATTGTTTGCCGGTCGTCTTCTTGGCAGCGCTCTTGGCCGGTGTGGCCTTGGCCGTCTTGGTGGCCGCCTTCTTCGCGGTGCTCTTGGCGGCAGCTGCCTTTTTCGCCGTCTTGGCCGGAGCCTTCGTTGCCGCGCTCTTCTTCGCCGCGCTCTTTTTCGCCGCGCTCTTCTTTGCTGCAGTCGTGTTCGCGGCCGTCGTCTTCTTCGCCGCCTTCTTGGCGGCGGTGTTCGCAGCGCTCTTCTTGGCCGCGGTGGTCTTCGCGGCGCCCTTCTTGGCTGCCGACTTCGCGGCGGCGCTCTTGGCAGCCGTTTTCTTAGCCGCTGGCTTCGTAGCCTTCGCCGCCTTTTTCGCCGGCGCCTTGGCCGGCGCGCGACTTGCCGACGCCTTCGTGGCCGCCTTCTTCGATGCGGTCTTCTTGGTCGCCGTGGCCCCGGCCGGCGCCTTCGTGCCCGCCTTCTTCGCAGCCGCCTTCGTGGCGGGAGCCTTGGCAGCCTTCTTGGCAGCGGCCTTCTTCGCGACTCGAGAAGTCGCCTTGCTCGCAGAGCCGTCAACGGCCTTCTTCACAGCTTTGACGGCCTTCTTTGCGTTGTTGTCGGTGGCCGCCGCGTTGGGGGCCCTCCGGCGCAATGCTCGTCCAATTCGTCCTACGGCGGTCATACGACGCCCCTTCCGTCTGACGGCACGAGTCCGCTCGAGTCGCAGGTGCGCCGAAGTGTCTCAATTATGCGTTCGAAAGGCGGCCAACTATATGGTCCCGACCGCCGCAAGGGCCAGTAGCCGCGCCGAATTGGGCCCGGCCCCTCCCTCCGCCCGGCTACGATGAAGGCGCGACGACGAGGACGAGTATCCGCTGGGGTCCTCGGTCACGAGCGAGCCGGGGACGGTGTGAGCCCGGCGGCCGAGCCGGTGCGAGAAATCACCTCCGAGCACCGGAAGAACGGGAGGCGACTCCCCACTAGACCCGGACCCGGAACGAAGTGGGTGTCGACAGACATCAACGAGGGTGGTACCGCGGCCAATCTCGGTCGTCCCTCGAGTACGGACAGTGAACGACCGACTCGAGGAGCACCATGTACGACCCGTTGCCCGCCCATGTCGATCTCGTTGCGCTCGACCATGACGTCATCGAGTGGTGGGGCAAGAACCGCATCTTCGAGCTGAGCATCGAACAAACCGCGCACGGGCCGTCCTGGACCTTCTACGAGGGTCCGCCGACCGCCAACGGCATGCCCGGCACGCACCACGTCGAGGCCCGCGTCTTCAAGGACGTGTTTCCGCGGTTCAAGACCATGAAGGGCTACCACGTCCCCCGCATCGCCGGCTGGGACTGTCACGGCCTGCCGGTCGAACTGGCGGTGGAGAAGGAACTCGGTTTCACCGGCAAGCCCGACATCGAGGCGTACGGCATCGCGCCGTTCAACGCCAAATGCCGCGAGAACGTGCAGCGCCACGTCGACGCGTTCGAGGCGATGAGCGAGCGGATGGGCTACTGGGCCGACTACGAGAACGCCTACTGGACGATGCGGTCCGACTACGTCGAGTCGGTCTGGTGGGCGCTCAAGACGATCTTCGACAAGGGCCTGCTCGTCGAGGACTACCGGGTCGCGCCGTACTGTCCGCGCTGCGGCACCACGCTGTCCGACCACGAAGTCGCCCAGGGCTACGAGGACGTCACCGACCCGTCCGTCTACGTGCGGTTCCCGCTGACCAGCGGGGCGTGGGCGGGCGAGGCCGACCTGCTGGTGTGGACGACGACCCCGTGGACGCTCGTCTCGAACACCGCCGTCGCCGTCAACCCGGGCGTCGAGTACGTCGTCGCGCGCACCGACCAGGGCACCTTCGTCGTCGCCGCGCCGCTGCTGGCGAAGGTGCTCGGCGACGAGGTCGAGGTGCTCGCCACGCTCCCCGGGACCGGCCTGGAGCGGTGGACGTACCAGCGGCCGTTCGACCTCGTCGAGCTCGATGCCCCCAGCGGCGCCAACTTCGTCGTGCTCGCCGATTACGTCACCACCGATGACGGAACGGGCCTGGTACACCAGGCGCCGGCGTTCGGCGCGGAAGACCTCGCGGTGGCCAAGGCGTACGGGCTTCCGGTGGTCACCCCGATCGGCCCCGACGGGCACTTCTCGGCCGATGTCGGCCTGGTCGGCGGGCAGTTCTTCAAGGACGTGGACGAGGTGCTCGTCGCGGACCTGAAGGCACGCGGGCGGCTGTTCCGGCACGTCCCGTACACGCACAGTTACCCGCACTGCTGGCGGTGCCATACGCCGCTGATGTACTTCGCGCTGCCGTCCTGGTACGTGCGCACGACCGCGATCAAGGATCAGTTGCTCGCCGAGAACGAGGCGACCAACTGGTACCCGAGCACGATCAAGCACGGCCGGTACGGCGACTGGTTGAACAACAACATCGACTGGGCGCTGTCCCGTGACCGGTACTGGGGCACACCGCTTCCGGTGTGGCGCAACGACGCCGATCCGTCGCGGATGATCTGCGTCGGCTCCTTGGCCGAGTTGGAGGAGCTCTCCGGCGTGCGGCTCGACGACCCGCACCGGCCCTTCGTCGACGAGGTCACCTTCACCCGCCCCGGGGAGGAGGGCACGTACCGGCGGGTGCCGCAGGTCATCGACGCCTGGTTCGACTCCGGGTCGATGCCGTTCGCGCAGTTCGGCGCGCCGTACCGCAACGCGACCGAGGCGGACGCGGCCTACCCGGCGGATTTCATCTGCGAGGCGATCGACCAGACCCGCGGCTGGTTCTACTCGCTGATGGCCGTCGGCACCCTGGTGAAGGACCAGAACTCGTACAAGACCGTGCTGTGCCTCGGCCACATCCTGGCCGAGGACGGCCGCAAGATGAGCAAGCACCTCGGCAACATCCTCGAGCCGATCCCACTGATGGACCGGCACGGGGCCGACGCGCTGCGCTGGTTCATGCTCTGCAGCGGCTCGCCGTGGGCCTCGCGCCGCGTCGGGCACAAAGTGCTGGAAGAGATCGCCTCGAAGGTGCTGCGGACGTACTGGTCGGTCGCGTCGTTCCAGTCGCTGTACGCCCGCGCGAACGGTTGGGACCCGTCCCGTGCCGGCGAGCCGACGCAGCTGGACCGGTGGGCACTGTCCGAGGTGCACCGGCTGGCGGCCGAGGTCGACGCGGCACTGGAGGACTTCGACACCCAGCGGGCCGGACGCGCGCTCGCCGGATACATCGACGACCTGTCGAACTGGTACGTGCGGCGCTCGCGGCGGCGGTTCTGGGACGGCGACCCGGCGGCGCTCTCGACCCTGCACGAGTGCCTGCGGGTGCTGACCCTGTTGCTCGCGCCCTTCGTTCCGTTCGTGACCGAGAAGGTGTGGTCGGCGTTGTTCGCCGGACGTGACGGCAACGCCGAGTCCGTCCACCTCGCGGCCTGGCCGAACATCGAGACGGCGGTCATCGACCGCGAGTTGGGCGAACAGGTGGCGCTGGTGCGTCGGCTGGTCGAGCTCGGCCGATCCGCCCGTGCCGACGCGAAGATCAAGACGCGCCAGCCGCTGGCGCAGGCGCTGGTGTCCGCGCCCGGATGGGCCGCGCTACCCGAGTCGCTGCGCGACGAGGTCCGCGAGGAGCTCAACGTGGTCGAGCTGGCCCGGCTGGCCGACGCCGGCGAGCTCGTCGAGCTGACCGTGAAGCCGAACTTCCGCGAGCTGGGCAAGGTGTTCGGCAAGCGCACCCAGGCGGTCGCCACTGCGATCACCACCGCGGCGGCCGGCGATGTCGACGCCTTCGTCACGCGCTACCGCGGCGGCACGATGACGGTCGCGGTGAACGGTGAGACCCTGCCGGTTGCAGGGGACATGGTGGTGATCAGTGAGACGCCGCGCTCGGGATGGGCCGTGGCGGCGAGCGGTCCCGACACCGTCGCCCTCGATCTGGAGCTCACCCATGAGCTGCGGCTGCTGGGCACGCTGCGCGACGTCGTCCGCCTCGTCCAGGACGCCCGGAAGAACGCCGGGCTCGAGGTCACCGACCGGATCGAGCTCTGGTGGCGGGTGGGTGGTTCACCCGAGCCGGCCGAGGCGATCCGTCAGCACGCCGGGCAACTCGCCGCCGAGGTGCTGGCGACCTTCCTCAACGAGGGCGCACCGACCGACGAAGGCTGGTACGAGACCACAGACCTGGAACTCGGCCTCCACCTCTGGCTGCGCCGCACGTGACGCTTGGCCCCGTAGCAGGGCGACACGCCGTCGGCGACCCTGCTGAGGGGCCAAGCTTGGTCAGACTCGCGTGACGTTCGGTTCGCACATGGAGCAGGCCATGAAACCGTCCTCGGCGGCCTGCTCGAGCGAGATCTCCTCGGCTTCCTGATCCTTGATGATCATGCAGTCGGCGAGGTGGTAGCGCGGCCGGCCGTCGACGACCCACACGCTGCCGCTCGCGTCGGCGGCCGCCGGCTCAGCCGCCTGTGCGGCCTGGGCGGCCCGGGTCGGCGTGTCGGCCGGTGCCGATCCGTCCGGGCGGCAGTCCGGGCACGGTGAGAAGCCGTCCTCGACGGCCTGGGCGCGCGGGATCTCGTCGGCCTCACCCGCGCTCTGGCCGGCCGCGATCTTCAGCGAGCGGCAGTCCTGGACGTGGTAGTCGGGACGGCCGTCGACGACGAACACCTGCTCGAGCGTGGTGGCCGACGCGTCCGGGCTGCACGCGGTGCATTGCGTGAACCCGTCCCCGAGTGCCTGGGCCAGCGGGATCGGCTCGGGGTCGAGATCGCGGATCGCAGCGCACGACTCGGCGTGGAACTGCGGCCGGCCGTCCACGACCCAGACACGCTGCTCCGTGTTCGCGGCCGCGGCATCGGCGTTCGGGATGAACGCGCTGCCGGTAACCAGCGACTGCGGCTTCGCACCGGTTGCGGACTTGGGAGCCGCCTCGTCGTTCTTGGCGTCCGCACGCGTCCCGATCTTGTCCCGCGCGTGCCACAGAACGTAGCCGGCGACGGCGCTCGCGACCAGCGACGCGATCAACCACACCGCATTCGCCATGAGCAGGCCGACCACAAGGCAGGCAAGTGCGACCAGTAACAGTCCGATCAGCAACATCGCCGGTCACTCCGTCCCGACCGTCACCGCTGACGGCCTCGTCAGACGGTCTACCCGTTACCGGGCCGGACTTACTGAGCTTCAGCCATCTCCTCGTTCTGCGCGGGCTCGGCGTTGCCGGACGCGTCGAGGTCGCGCAGCTGCGACTCGAGGTAGCTCTTGAGCCGGGTGCGGTACTCGCGCTCGAAGGTGCGCAGTTCCTCGACCCGGCGCTCCAGCGCGGCCTTGCGCTGTTCGAACTGAGCGGTGATCGTCGAGGCGCGCTGCTCGGCGTCCTGAACGGTGCGGTGGGCCCGCGCGGTGCTCTCCTCGTCGAGCTTGCGGGCGCGGTCCTCGGCCTCACCGAGCTGCTGGCGGGCCTGCTCCTGGGCTGCGGTGACCGTGTCTTCGTGGTGGCGCTGGGCCTCGGTCAGCAACCGCTCCGCCTCGGCCTTGGACTGCGCGAGGTGCTGGTCGGCGGTCTGCTGTGCCAACGCCAGCATCTGGACGGCCTGGGCGTGGTGCTCCATCGGCGCTTCGTCACCGCCCAGACCCTGCTGGTCGGCCTGCGCGGCTGCGGCAGCTTGGGCCTCGGCAACGGCCCGCTGCGCCATGTCGAGCTGCCCGCGCGACTCCGCCAGCTGCTGCTCGGTCTCGGCCAGCTGCTGCTGCAGCGACACGACCTGCTGCTGCGCGCCGTCGTGGCTCGAGGACAGAGCGCGCTCGAGCTCGCCGATGTGGGCCTGCATTCGCTGGTTCTCTTCGCGCGCCGAGGAAAGTTCGTGCTGCGCGGCCTCGAGGCGGCCGTCGTCGACGGGAGCGCCGGCCTCGGCCGGCGCCGGCGCGCCACCGTTCGCGCGCGCCCGGAGATCGTTGTTCTCCTCGATGAGCCGAGACAGCTCCACCTCGACGATGTCGAGGAAGGCGTCTACCTCTTCCTCGTCGTAACCGCGCTTGCCGATGGGCGGCTTCTTGAATGCGACGTTGTGGACTTCAGCTGGGGTCAGCGGCATTCGGTCACCTCGGTGCTCGTCGCGTCCCGGGATTTCCGGCGCGTTCGTAGATTCAATCTTTCATTGACGGTTACGGATAGCCGGTTATGCATCCTGCCACGTCAGACGGCATAGGACGACAGTGCCCACCGCAACCCGAGGATCGCAAGGAGGAGGATCAGGATCGACAGATCGAGGCTGACCCCACCGATGTGCAGCGGCGGGACCAGCCGACGCAGCAGTTTGATGGGCGGATCGGTGGCCACATACACCAGTTCCAGACCGATCGCGGCCACCCCGACAGGCCGCCACGACCGGGCGAACTGGCGCGTCGCCTCGACCACGACACGCGCGAGGATCACCACGATGTACAGGTACAACACGAACTCGATCGCGGCGAAGAACGTCACCACCGCCGCACCGCCTCCTTGACACAGCCTTAATCCGAACCGTCAGCGCACGTAACGACAACGGCCCAGCACCGTCAATGGTGCCAGGCCGCTGCGAGCCGGCGCTCAGGACTGGTTGAAAAACCCGTTCTCGATGCGTGCTTTGTCCTGTGCGGTCACGGTCACGTTGTGCGGACTGAGCAGGAACACCTTGGCCGTGACCCGCTCGATGCGCCCGTGCAGGCCGAAGGTCAGCCCCGCGGCGAAGTCCACCAGGCGCTTGGCGTCGGCGTCGTCCATCTCGGACAGGTTCATGATCACCGGGGTGCTCTGCCGGAAGGCCTCGCCGATGGTGCGCGCCTCGTTGTAGGTGCGCGGGTGCAACGCAGTGATCTGGTACTCGGCCGGGTGGTGGCTGCCGTTCGGCCCCCCGTTAACATCGCCGTATCGGTCGCCGCGGTCGTAGATCGTGTCGACGCCCCCGCGCGCCGGGGCGGGCTCGTGCTTGGTCACCCGGTTGTAGCGCGAATCGGCATAGCTCTCCCGCCGTGCCGGGCTGCGATCGGCGTGCTCGCGGGGCGCCTCGCGAGGCTGCTGCTCCCAGCCCTCACCGTCGGCGAACTCGTCGTCCTCGACCAGGCCGAGATATACGCCCATCCGGTGCATTGCTCCGGGCATCGGGATCCTCCTGTTTGATCAGTCCTTCGAATGGACGCTAGCCGAAAACAGGCGGCCGACGGCCGAGCAACGCCGTACCGACGCGCACGTGTGTCGCGCCGTTGCGGATCGCCGCTTCGAGATCGCCACTCATGCCCGCAGACAGCGCCCGGGCGTACGGATGGGCGGCACGCACCCGGTCGGCGAACTCGGCCAACGTGGCGAAGGCGTCGTCAGGATCGGTGTCCATCGGCGCGACCGCCATCAGCCCGCGCAGCTGCAGCGGGTCACGTGCGGCGACGTCGTCGCACAGCGCGTCCAGGTCCGCGTCGAGGACGCCGCCCCGGGTGGGGTCGCCGTCAAGGCTGACCTGCACGAACACGTCGAGCGGTTCGGGACGCCCGGCAGCCGCATCGGCCAGCGCACGCACCAGTTTCGGCCGGTCGACCGAGTGCACCGCGCTCGCCCAGCCGGCGACACTGCGGGCCTTGTTCGTCTGCAGCCGTCCGACCATGTGCCAGCGCACGGCAAGGTCGGGTAGCTCGGCAACCTTGGCGCGGCCTGCCTGATCCTTGCTCTCGCCGATGTCCGCGACGCCGAGCGCGGCAAGCGCGGCAACGTCCGTGGCCGGATAGGTCTTCGTGACCGCGATCAACGTGACCGACCGGGGATCCCTCCCAACCGACTCGCACGCGTCGGCGATCCGATTGCGGATCGCCCCGAGCGAGCCGACCAGCTCGGCTGAGCGCTCGTCCGCCACCGCGCAGGTCAGGACTTGAGGAAGTCCGGGACGTCGAGATCGTCATCGAGCTGGACGGGCGTGCGGGTGGCACTCGGCGGCGGAGGCAACGGTCGTTCCTCGCGCGGCGGGGCCGCATGCTCGATCGGCTGGTAGTGCTGCGCCGGCCGCTGGGCCGCTGCGGGCTCCCGCCGGATGTCGACCTTCTTGTACGGCAACTGGCCGCTGTCGAAGCCCGCCGCGATCACCGTCACGCGCACCTCGTCGCCGAGGGTGTCATCGATGACCGCACCGAAGATGATGTTCGCTTCGGGGTGTGCAGCCTCGGCCACGAGCGAGGCCGCCTCGTTGATCTCGAACAGGCCCAGGTCGGAGCCACCGTAGATCGACAGCAGCACGCCGTGCGCACCCTCCATGCTCGCCTCGAGCAACGGGCTGGCGATCGCGATCTCGGCGGCCTGGCGGGCGCGGTTGTCACCACGCGCCGAGCCGATACCCATCAGCGCCGAACCCGCCCCACTCATCACGCTCTTGACGTCGGCGAAGTCGAGGTTGATCAGGCCCGGCGTGGTGATCAGGTCGGTGATGCCCTGGACACCGGAGAGCAGCACCTCGTCGGCCGAGCGGAACGCGTCCATCAGGGACACGCCGATGTCGCCGAGCTGCAGCAGCCGGTCGTTGGGGATCACGATCAGTGTGTCGCACTCGTTGCGCAGCGCCTGAATGCCGTCCTCGGCCTGCTTGCTGCGCCGCTTGCCCTCGAAGGTGAACGGCCGGGTGACGACGCCTATGGTCAGCGCGCCCAGCTTGCGGGCGATCTGCGCGACCACGGGAGCGCCGCCGGTTCCGGTGCCACCACCCTCGCCGGCCGTCACGAACACCATGTCGGCGCCCTTGATGACCTCTTCGATCTCTTCGCGGTGGTCCTCCGCGGCCTTCTGGCCCACTTCGGGCGCGGCGCCCGCACCGAGGCCACGGGT
>DASXJR010000025.1:0-3021 GCA_036497285.1 Jatrophihabitans sp. | reverse complement strand
CTACCTCGCCGAGTCGATCCGGGCCTGGCCCCCGCAGGACGAACTGGCCCGCACCATCGCCGCCTGTGGCTGGCGCGAAGTGCGCTACCGGAACCTGACCGGAGGGGTCGTAGCGCTGCATCTCGCCGAGCGAGCATGATCGCAGTTATCGGCTGTCGGAGCCGGGGTAGGGACTCAACTGTCGCGGCCATGGCGGCCGCGGATACGAAGGAGTGAGCATGGACGACGACGACATCACAGGCGACACCTTCGACGCTGACGGCGGCGCGGACGCCGAGGCCGACAAGGACGGCGGCGCCGACGGCGGCGCGGACGCCTCGGCCGACGGTCACGCTGAGTCGCCGGGCGGCGACGGCGGCGCTGATGGCGCAGCGGATTCGGGCAGCGCTGACGGTCACGCCAGCGGCGGTGGCGACGGCGGTGCTGACGGCGGCGCCTGAGTGAATTCGCACGACTCGACGAGCGGTGCAGCGCTAGCGCGCTGCACCGCTCGCACTTCTGCCGACTTTGCCCCGTACTGGGGCGCGATGCCGCTGCTGACGCGTGCCGCTGAGCTGGGCCGCACCTTCGACGACCTGCTCGACACTGCGGCGGTCGATGAATTGGTCTCGCGCCGCGGGCTGCGAACTCCATTCCTGCGGATGGCCAGGGACGGCACTGTCCTGCCCGCGAAGGAGTTCACCCGCGGCGGTGGCGCCGGCGCGGGCATCGCCGACCAGGCTGCCGATGACCGCGTGCTGGCCCAGCTGGCCGACGGCGCCACCCTGGTGTTGCAGGGTCTGCACCGCACCTGGCCACCGCTGGTGAGTTTCGGCTCGCAACTGGCCGACGAGCTCGGCCACCCGGTCCAGATCAATGCCTACATCACTCCCTCGCAGAACCGCGGCTTCGCTGCGCATTACGACGTGCACGACGTGTTCGTGCTGCAGGTGTCCGGCCGCAAGCGCTGGCGACTGCACGAGCCGGTGGTCCCTGACCCGCTGGACAACCAGAACTGGGAGAAGTCGCGGGCTGCCGTCGCTGCGCGCGCCGAGCAGGAGCCAGTGCTCGACACCGTGCTCGAGCCCGGCGATGCGCTGTACCTGCCGCGCGGCACGATCCACGCGGCCGAGGCCCTCGGCGAGACCTCGATCCACCTGACCGTCGGCGTGCACCCGCTGACCCGCTACGCGCTCGTGCAGCGCCTGCTCGAGTTGGCCCAGGACGATCCGGGTTTGCGCGGCTCGCTGCCGATGGGCGTCGACCTCGACGACCCGGCGGTGCTCGCGGGCGACCTCGAGGCAACCGTGGCCGCGCTGCGCGAGTTCCTCGCGGGGGTGTCCACGCCCGATTTCGCCCGCGGCCTCGGTGATCGGCTGCGGCTGCAAACTCGTCCCGAACCGCTCGCGCCGCTGGCGCAGCTCGCCGCCGCGCAGACCCTCGAGCCGCACACGCCGTTGCGCCTGCGTCCGGCGCTGCGCACACGCGTCGAGGATCACGGCGACGGCATCGCGGTGGTCTTCCTCGATCGCCGGGTGCAGCTGCCCGCTGCGGCCGCGGACGCGATCAAGACGATCACCTCGGCGGTACCGTTCTCCGCCGCCGAGCTGCCCGGCCTCAGCGCCGACGACCAGTTGGACGTCGCGCGCCGGTTGCTGCGCGAAGGCGTGATCGTCCCTGGCTGAGCCGGTGGTCGGCCGCCGACCTCGAGGACCGTGCACATCAGGCCGGTCTGCGCGTGATCGCCATCCGCCGGCCGGGCCGCACGGCGACTTCGATTGCCCGGCGTTGGGCTGTCGTCGATACCCGCGACGGACGCCAGGGCATGCGGTGGGGCGAGTACGGCGCCGATGCCGACCTGCTCGAGCTTCCGCTGGACGGGTCGAGCGGACGTCCGGACCCGGCGGCCACCTACCTGGTGTGCGCGCACAGCAGGCACGACATCTGCTGCGCGGTGCGGGGCCGTCCCGTGGCGGGCGCGCTGGCCGACGTGCGCCCCGGCCAGGTGTGGGAGTGCAGCCACATCGGCGGTGAGCGGTTCGCCGCAAGCGTGCTGGTGCTGCCGAGCGGGATGATGTACGGACGGGTGCGGCTGTGGCTGGTCGAGCAGCTGGTGGCTGCCGTCGACGCGGACGAGGTCGTCGCGCCGTTGCTGCGCGGACGGATCGGCTTCGCGCCGGTCGCCCAGGCGGCAATGGCCTTCGCCTACGAGCAGCTGGGGCTGCGGCGCAGGGACGCGGTGCGCGTGGTCGGCGCGTCCAAGCTCGCGGAGTCCCGCGCGATGGTGCGGCTGGCCGGTCCCGACGGCGAGCTGGACGTGCTCGTACAGGTCGACCGGGTCAGCGCCGAGCAGCTGACCTGCGCCAACCCGCGCGAGGGGCACTTCCTCGCCTATCGCCCGCTTCGGATCGGCCCCGCGCAGGCCTGACGATCCGCGCGGCCCTGATCGGTCAGTGGTCGGCGTGGCCCGCGGTGTAGCCGCCGGCGTCGAGGAAACGCTGCCGCGAACGGTGGATCTCGGCCTCGGCTTCGACCCGGCCGACCCATGCCGCGCCCTCGACGGACTTGCCGGGCTCGAGGTCCTTGTAAACCTCGAAGAAGTGCTGGATCTCAAGCCGGTCGAACTCCGGGACGTGGTGGATGTCGCGCAGGTGCTCCAGGCGCGGGTCGGTCGCGGGAACGGCGAGCACCTTGTCGTCGCCGCCCTTCTCGTCCTTCATCTGGAACATGCCGATCGTCCGGCATCGCACGAGCACCCCGGGGAACAGTGGATCGCCCTGGAGCAGCACCAAGGCGTCGAGCGGGTCGTCGTCCTCACCGAGGGTGTTCTCGATGTAGCCGTAGTCGGCGGGGTACTGGGTGGAGGTGAACAGTGTGCGGTCCAGGCGCATCCGGCCGGACTCGTGGTCGACCTCGTACTTGTTGCGACTGCCACGCGGGATTTCGATGAGGACGTCAAAGTCCACGGTGGGGCTCCTCTCCTGCGGGCGGTGACCGACATAGTCTGACGCATCATGGGACGGCGTTGGTGGGCCACTGCGG
>DASXJR010000024.1:0-27899 GCA_036497285.1 Jatrophihabitans sp. | reverse complement strand
TGAGGTGGAGTGGCCCTCGACGTGGACCGATCGTGCCGGTCGTGACCGAATCTCGTCGATCCCCGGGCATGAGCTGGCGGGGGTGGTCTGCGCTCTCGGTTATGGCACGACGGGGGTGTCGGTGGGGCAGCGGGTGTTCGGTATCGCGGACTGGCATCGCGACGGCACCCTGGCGGAGTATGTGGCGATCGAGGCGCGCAATCTCGCGCCGCTGCCGGGCGACGTCGACTTCACCGTGGGCGCGAGTCTGCCGATCTCGGGTCTGACCGCGTGGCAGGGACTGTTCGAGCACGGCCGCCTCCAGACGGGGCAGATCGTCCTCGCACACGGCGCTGCCGGCGCGGTCGGGACGATGGTGACGCAACTCGCACGCGAGTTCGGTGCGTACGTCATCGGCACCGGACGCGCGGCCGACCGTCAGAAGGTGCTCGACTTCGGCGCGCAGGAGTTCGTCGACCTCGACAACGACGCGCTGGAAGACGTCGGTGGTGTCGATCTGGTTTTCGATGTCATCGGCGGCGACATCCAGAAGCGATCCGCCGGCCTGATCCGGGCCGGAGGAACACTGGTATCGGTCGTTGGGCCGCCCGAGGCGCGGCCCGACTACGGACTGGCGATCGACTTCGTTGTCGAGGCCGATCGTGGCCAGCTCGGTGAGATCGTCCAGCGGGTGCGCGACGGACGACTGCGGACGAACATCGGCGACATCGCAACCCTCGACGACGCCGTCGCCGCCCTCAACCCGACCGCGCGACGCAAGGGAAAGACGATCATCAGCGTTCGCGTGTGAGGACTGTCGAGAACTTGGCGCTAGGTAGCTCAGTCCGGGTCGCGCACCACCGACAGGCCGGATCGTGAAAGCGCCGACAGATCTGCCCGGTGCAGTCCGGCCGGGTTGGCCTGTTCGAAGGATTTCCCAATAGCCAGCAGGCGTCGCTCGCCATGATGCGGCCCGACGAGTTGCAGCCCCACCGGGAGCCCGGAGCTGGTGAACCCGGCGGGCAACGCGAGGGCCGGGCAGCCGGTCATCGTGATGTCGTAGCCGAGCATGATCCAGTCCAAGTAGGTCGTCTGCTCGACGCCGTCGATGAACGTCGGGTACTCGAGCTCGACCGGGAAGGGCACGGTCGACGCGGCCGGCGCCACGAGAACCTCGTAGCGGGTGAAGAACTCGCGCGTGCGGTGGTAGAGCTGGGTTTGGGTCTCGACGGCTGCGGCGATATCGCGACCGGACAGCCATTGGCCTGCTTCGATGTTCCAGATCAAGCTCGGGTTGAGCTGGTCGCGGTGGTGGCGGACGGCGTCGTCGAACAGGTACGCCAGGGTCCATGCGCGCAGGGTGCGAAACGCCTCATCGGCGCCGTCGAAGTCAATGCTTGCCTCCTCGACCACGCAGCCGAGTTCGAGGAACGTCGCTGCCTGTTCGGCGACAATGGCTCGCACCTGCGGATCGACATCGACCATGCCGCCCAGATCCGGCGCCCAGGCGACCCGCAGCCCTTTCAGGTCGGCCGGTTCGATGCCGGCGAACACCCCCGGCGCGTGGTCGAGAGCCAGCGGGCTGCCGGGGTGGGATCCAGCAATGACGGACAGCAACAGGCTGGCGTCGTCGACGGTGCGGCCCATCGGGCCTTTCACGAATAGCGGTAGCCATCCGAACGTGGTGGGAATGTCCGGGACGCGTCCCGGTGAGGGACGCAGTCCGACGACGTTGCAGAACGACGCCGGGTTGCGCAGCGAGCCGCCGAGATCGGACCCCTCGCAGACCGCGGCCATCCCAGTCGCCAGCGCGGCGGCCGACCCGCCGGACGAGCCACCCGCACACAGGGCCGGGTCGTAGGGGTTGTGTGTCGGCCCGAACAGCGTGCTGTCGGTGTGGTCGGCCATTGCGAACTCGGGCACGTTCGTCTTACCGACCACGATCGCACCGGCCGCGCGGATGCGGGCCACGACCGGTTCGTCCTCGCGGGCCACATGCTCGGCGAACAGCGGTGACCCATGCGAGGTCCGCATGCCCGCGACTTCGTGGGAGTCTTTCACGGCCGCTGGGATCCCGTGCAGCGGCCCGACAGGGTCGCGGCGTTCGATCGCGGCGTCAGCGGCCGCGGCGTCAGCCAGGGCCCGCTCCGCGTCGAGGGTGACGATCGCGTTCACGCACGGGTTGACCGAGGCGATGCGCTTCAGGTGCGCCTCGAGCAGCTCGGTTGCCGACAGGCCGCGGGAACGGATGAGGCTGGCCTGCTCGCGGATCGGCAGCAGACAAGGGTCTTCGCCGACCGACGGCGCCTCAGTACGCCCGGCGACAACCGGCCGCTTGTCCACGTGCTCAGGGTAAGCCGCATCGCCTGGGTTTTGGGGTGGTCTGTCTGCTATTTGCGTCTGGGCGACCAGGTTTAGACATCCGAGGTCCTTAGGTGTCCCCCCGCGTCTTGGCGATACACCGACGGGTCCGGCGGCTAGTATTTGGGCACGTTGACCCAACACTAATTTCAAGCGCACACCCGGGTAGGCCAGCGACCATGTCATCGACCCCCGCGGCAGCCGCCGAGGCACCAGACTCGACCAACGGCAGTCCGCTTACCCGCAAGGGTCAGGCCACCCGGGCGCGCATCGTGAAGGTCGCTGCCGATCTGATCTTCGAACGCGGCGTCGCGGGCACCAGCACCGATGACGTTCGTCGGGAGGCGAAGGTCAGCGGCTCGCAGATGACACATTATTTTCAAGACAAGCGCAGTCTCGTCCATGCAGTGATCGACTATCAGCTGGACGCTGTATTGGATTTCCACACCCAGCCCCAGCTGGGCCGGCTCGACAGCTTCGAGGCGCTGCGTCTGTGGGCTGACCTGAATATCGAAAAGACGCTGGACCAGAACGTGGAGGGTGGCTGTCCGTTCGGGTCGCTGGCCGGTGAACTGGCCGAGTCCGATCCACACACGCGCAGCGATCTGGCCGCCGGGTACGACCGGTGGGCTGCGGTCCTGCGATCGGGGTTGGCGGCGATGCGTCGACGCGGCGAGCTGCGGGCCGAAGCCAAGCCGGAGGTCTTGGCATCGTTGCTGCTAGCCGCGCACCAGGGCGGCTCGTTGCTCAGCGCCACCAAGCGTGACATCAAGCCGTTGCGCGATGCGCTCGATGCCGCACTCAACTACGTCTACTCCTACGCCGTTGACGGTACGGAGCCCCCGCGTTCGCGGCGCCGCTCAGCGCCACGCAAGAGCACAAGCACCTCAGCGACAAAGCGCTCGTCCAGCGCCGGACAATCGGGCCGCCGGCAACAGCGCGGCGGGAAGGTGTCCCGGGCGAAGTGACGTCCGGATGGGCAGTGACGATCGCTCCGCCGGCGCTATCGCTATTGGATCGTGGCCGGTGGACATGGTGGCACCGTGCCGGCGCCGGGTGGAGGGCCGGGAGTGTTCGCGTGACGCAACGTCTTTCCGCCGACGCGAATTCGACTGATCAAGAGGATGGCCGCGACGACGGCAAGCGCCGCGACGACCAGCGAGTAGACGCGTGCCGTGTTGATTAGGCCATAGTGCGACGTTGCGAAACCGCCTATTACTGCTGGAAGGCCGGTTGCGAGGTAGCTGACGATGTAGATCGCCGTTATCAGCCCCGCCCGATCACGCGTTGGGGCCTGCGCGGTTACGGCCCGGTAAGCGCCCGTAAATGCAGGTCCGAATCCGACCCCGGCGATAGCCGTGCCGATCAGGAGGGTCGCTGACGTCTGTCTATCGATCGCAATGAATGTCACCACTGCGCCGGCGACCAGAAGGAGGCAACCGCCGAGCATCACTCTGGACGGCTCGGCCTTGACGAGTGCGCCCGAAGCTGCGGCCCCAAGACCGGTGAACAGCAGGATCAAGATGCCACCCCACACCAAGTTGTCGGAGTGCAGTAACAGCGCAGCAAGCGATGGTCCCAGCGACAGATAGAACCCGGCGAGCGCCCACACTGCGAGCAGGCAGGGGACCGCGACAACGAATGCGCTCCGGACACCCCGCGACACGCTGACATGTGGCCGCAGCGAATTCAACACGCCTGGGCGCCGACTTCCGGGTTCGGGCATCGCTGCCACGGCGAGGCTGTCGATGATGAATGCTCCAAGGAGCAACCACCAGACGAAGCGGGTCGGCGCAGGAGCGTACTGGGCCAACGCGCTGGCGCCGAGTGCGCCGAGCGCCTGGCCGCCGGACGGCGCGACGCTGGACACGAGCGGGGTAGCGGTGCTGGCAGGTCGCAGGTCGTGGAGCGCTGCGCTTGCCGCTCCACTGATCAACCCAACGGCTACACCTTGCACCGCGCGGGCCGCAAACAGCGTCCCGACCCCCTGTGCAAGCAGGAACAACCCACAGGAGACCGCCCCGACAGCCAGGCCGGCCAAAATCACCGGTCGGCGTCCCACGTAGTCGGACAGCGAGCCTACGGCGAGCAAGGTGACAAGCAGCACGACGATGTAGACCGTGAACAACAAGGTTAGCGTGGTCGCTGAGAAGCCGAACCGTGCCTGGTAGACCCGGTACAAGGGCGAGGCCGCCGCGTTCGCAGCGAACGCCAGGAACGCGACGGTGGCAGCCACCCAGAATGACAGGCCTCTCCACGCAGACCGTCGAGATGGCTTCTCCCGGGCCGCGGCATCGGGCCCGATGACCTTCGCGAGGCCGTTGCGTTGCCTGGGCGTAGACACGCATTCTCCTTCTATTCAGTTCCGGCAACCGGGCGCGGCCCCAACGCGCGGTGCGTTAGCGGAATTTGCTCGCTCTCCGACACCAGGGCGACCTCCTAACCCGACCCCACGCGGACGCCGAGAACCCGAAGCCGTCGAGCTCCACAGTTGTTCACGTCGCTCTCTTTCGGTGACGCGAGGGAGAAAATGGGACCGAAAACCCATTATGCGTCACGCGCGAGTTCACCGGATAGTCAGGCAAGAGACGTGACGCGACGCGACGCGACGCGACGGTGGTTCTCGCGATCCGCGAGACTGTGAGGTGGCAGCGCTGACTTTGGATCAGGTTTCGGTGCTGCTGCTCGCTTGCATGGTGGGGCGAGTGCGCTGGAACAGGGTGAACAGCAACGCTATTGAGGGCAGGAGCACCGCTAGCCCCACGATCGAGCTGACGGCGACCGCCCTGCAGCGTGGCGTGGGTCGCGGCCGCCTGCGTGATGGTCAGGTCAGGCAGCGGATGCGGATACTGGCTATAGCTCCAGGCCCGGAGCACTGCGGCCACGGCGCTCGCCGCGGTGACACGCACCAGCAGGTAGCTGCGGGCGAGCACGAGTGCCAGCGACACCAGGCCGGCCACGATCGAGATCAGCACCAGAACCAACCCACGATGGGTCAGGTCGCGGAACAGAGATGCGGCGTCGGCGTGTATGACCGCGAGTGTGGCCAGTGCGACGACCCCGGCCGCGACCCCGATGAGCAGACTGCAGCGGCGGAAGTATTCGGCCAGTTCGGTCTGCTGCGCGCGACGAGCCTCCGCGGTGAGGTAGATCGCGGACAGGTAGGCGCACACACTGACGGCGAGCACACCACAACTCAACGACGTGGGGTTGACCCAACTCGTGATCAGGTTGCCCTGCGCGAGCCCGGGCCGAACGCGACCAGATGCAACGCCGCCGGCAACGGTGCCGAGGAAGAACGGCGTGACGACTGAGGAGGCCGCGAAGCTGTCGCCGAAGACCCGCTGCAACCACACTTCGTCGACGACCCTGCGGAAGGCGAAGGCCGAGCCGCGGGCGATGATGCCGAGCGCGACCAGCGACAGCGGTATCCACATGGTCGATGCGACCGCGGCGAACAGCGGCGGAAACGCGGTCCAGGTGATCGATCAGCCAGACGTGGTTGGCCTCCCAGACCGGGCCGATGGTGTGTGCGATAAGAGCACGCCTCGGGCTGCCCACATCAGGCCCGCCAGCAAGAAGATCCCAGAACCCGGCGCCGAGTCCGCGCCGGCCAACAGCGCGTAGGCCGTAATGGACAGCCAGACCAGCGTGAGCAGCGCAGTGGTTAGCGTCATCGTCAACTCACCTCCGTCTGCAGGACGTCGCGTTCCTGTGGGGCGGCGGGGACGGGGTGCCCGCCGGAGCATGTATCGCAGCACGTAGATGATCGCGACGGTCAGAACCGCGTAGATGGCGACCAACACCGGAAGCCCCCAACCCAGCCCACCGGCGGGGTGACGGCTTGGTCGACCCGCAGCAACCCGTAGACGATCCAGGGTTGGCGGCCAACTTCCGTCGTGACCCAGCCCGCCTCCATGGCGAGCCGGCGGCGACCCCGGAGGCGGCTACGACACGCAGGAACCATCGGTTCGAGGGGAGGCCGCGGTGGCGAATCCACGACCAGGCCAGCCGCAGCCCGAGGAGTAGGAGAAGAAATCCGATGCCGACCATCGCGTCGAAGGCGATGCAACCGTCAAGCCCCGAGTGCTGGGAGGCTCGAACCATTATGGCTTCGGCCGCCGCCGCGGCGCCAATGGGGGTCTCGGGCGACGCCTGTGGTGCGCGGCGGGTGGGTGCTGGCTGCGCCGGTCGTGGCGTGCTTCGTCTCACGTGATGCAACAATTGGGGACAGTAACCCAGTCGGCGTCCTTTGCCGCACCGTGTGGAGGACGCCTCGGCCAGCTGGAGGACACGTGAGCACGCCAGACACGCCCCTGACCCGCGCGCAAGTACTGCGGCTCGCCGATGCCGGCGACGCCAAACCGGCGTGGATCACCGTGCTCACCACCGAGCACTACAACCTGCAGACCCAGCGGGCGGCCACCATCAACGAAGCGAACGGCCGCGCCAGTGTCTTTCTCGGCTCCGTGTCGGCCGGCCTGATCGCTCTCGGCTTCCAAGGCGTGGGCCACGGGCGTTCGATGGGCACCACCGTCTTCGAGGTCGTCGTGCTCACTTCGCTGCTGTTCCTCGGTCTCGTCAGCTTCGTGCGCTGTCTCGAGATCGCGATCGACGACTGGGAGTTCGCCGGGCGCATCGCCCACCTGCGGGCCGCCTATGCCCAGCTAATCCCAGAACTGACGGGACTTCTTGCGGCGTCCTGGGGCGAGGAAAAACTCAACATGATGCTGACCGGGCGCCGGGCGCCTCTACGCAAGATGCTCAGCGTCGCCGGCAGTGTCGCCGTGATCACCAGCGTCGTGTTCGGCGCCGACGTCGGCGTCCTGCTCTATGGCTGCAACCTGCCGCTGTATGTCGCGCTCCCGGTCGGCGTCGTCGCCGGCGCCTGCCTGGCAGCCCTCAGCGCCGCCTATCAGTGGTCGCAATGGTGCAAAGCATCACCAGCCGCCCAGCTGCCCCCCGGTGTAAGGGCGTAAGACGCGATCAGGACGGCAACACTAGGTAGTAACTAACTGTGCCGGTCAGACGCCGGGTCGCTCGACCGCACACCTGGGCCGTACGGTCGCCAACCTGACATAGAACGACACCCTGCACCTGGCACGTCGAAAACGAGGTCAGCTCATGACAAAGCTTACGAAGGCAGAAGCGATCGCCGTGATCCGGCGCACGCGGGGACCGGACGTCGTAGCAGTGCTCGCTGAGCAACTACCCGACACGCTCGATCTTGACGACGCCAAAGACCAGAATCTGCTTTATCGGCTCGGCCTGAGCCGCGAAGTGTTGATCAACCACCTCGGCGGCGAGATATGACCACATGGTGGCTGAGAAAGATCGACGACTGCCGCGCTTGCAACGCTCGAACATCGTGACTTACCCACGCTGCGGAGAGGCGCTCGCGCCATAGCAGACCGGGCGTCCGCCGCGATGGCCTTCGGCGCGCTGTCGGCGCCATGCTCACGCCGAACGTCGTCTGTAATAGGCCGCGCGAGAGGCGTGACTGACGGACATCATCGCGGAGGCCGGGCGGCGGACGAAGCGGCACCAACGGCACTCTCAGCTGAGTTGCGGCGCGTAGTCGGCCTTCACGCGTCCGCTCGTGTTTAGATCCCGATGCTGTGCGATGGCGTTTCGGGGTCGATCCGTTGGGTGCCCCTGGCGTACGCGTAGTAGGCGGAGAGATCAGGTAGCCCTGCCCACTTCTCGAGGTATGCGTGGGCGGATGCGGTCGATGCGGTCTGCTCGAGGATGCGCGCCAACCGCTCGGCTTCGCCGCCCGAGGTGGTTGCGTGTGAGAGATCGTCGGTGTCGCTTGCCGCTACGGACGTGAGATACAGGTGGTTTCCTGCGCGCGCCCGGGTGGCCGCGACATAGAGACTCTCGCGGGTCGCGGTGTCGTCGATGAGTGCGTGGGCGGTGTCGACGGTGCGGCCTTGGGCGCGGTGAACGGTGATGGCGTAGCCGAGTTCGACGTGGTCGCGGACGTAGTCGACCGGTAGCTGGACGGCGCGATCGTCGTGGTCGCTGACCGTAAGCGTTCCGTCGGAGTGGGTCCTGGTGACAGTCCAGGTGTCGCCGTTCTTGACCCATTGGTTTCCGCAGGTGAGGCGGCGGTCGTTGCGTCGGGTGACGATCTGGTCGCCGATGCCGGCGGTGTGCCCGTCCGCGAGCGGGGTGGCGCCGCGTTGCGCGCGTCGGGTATCCCGGTGGTGGGCTTGGGCGATGGAGTTGAGTTCACGGACTGAGGCGTCGTCGGCGGCGATCATGATGCTGTCCAGACCGGCTTGGATGTCGGTGTGCCAGGCGTCGGCGACCTCGTGGAGCATCTGGTCGCGGTCGCCGCTGTGGACGCGGTCGTGTTCGAGGTAGGCCCGGACGGCGGTGTCGTCTCCGGCACGCAGGTGCAGCGAGGCGTCGGCTTCCCAGGGCTCGGTGAAGCGGTGGACGTCGGTGAGCGTGGGGGTGTCGGGTCGGTCGATGGCGAGCATATGGAAGGCGCCGCCAGCGTCGATGGCGCCGAGTTGGGCCCAGTCACCGACGAGCAGGACCTTGGCGTAGACGTCGTGGGCGTCGGTGGTGATGGCGTCGAGGGTGAGGGTGCCGGCGAGGCTGGCTTCGTCGATGATCACCAGCTGGCCCGGTTGGATGCTCCAACGTTGCTGTTCAGCTTCGATGGCGTTGCGTTTCGCCTTGAGATGGCGGGCCAGGGCGGTGCTGGGGCTGCCGCATTTGGCGGCGATCTCACGCTCCAGGACGTGGATCTGCGCTTCGCGGTCGCGGTTGCGCTCTTGTTCGACGAGCCATTTGGCGGTGTTCTCACACGCGATACCGAGCTCGTCGGCCAGCACCTGCGCCGCGGCGGCCGACGGCGCAAGGCCGATGACGGTACCTGGTCCGTGCTCTTGTTCCCACGCCGTCTTGAGTGCGGCGAGGGTGGTGGTCTTGCCGCTGCCGGCCGGTCCGACCAGCAGATCGAGGGCACGTCCGGAGGTGGCAATCGAGGTAATCGCTTCGCGCTGCCCGTCGCTGAGCGATTCGGTCGTGTCCGCGACATCCTCAGGAGTCAAGCCGACGATCACCGGGGCTTCGAGGTCGCGGCCAGCGTCGAGCAGCCGGGTTTCGGCATCGAGGATCTCGGTCGTGGTGTAGCGCGAGGCTCCGCGATGCCGAGCGACCTCGACGGGCGCATCGAGGGGAAGCGCGACACCCAGCGCCCGGTGCGTGATCTGTTCGGCGACCGTAGTCCGGTCGATCGCGGCGGCGAAATGAGCGCCGTGCAGCAGTCGGTGGACCTCGGCGAGCAGGTTGGCCTCGCCGAACACCGCCCGCTTCGACGCGACAGATGCGAGCGCAGACGCGGCAAACGTGTCGAGCATCCCGGCGTCGATCGTGTCACTGGATAGGGCAGGAAGCGCAGCACTGCGCTGGAGTTCGGACAGGCGAACTGAGCCGCCATTTGGGTGTTCGGCCGCGCGGGTGCGCCAGCCGGCCATCTGTTCGGCCAGGCTGCGGTGGGCCTTGTCCGGGCGGGTCTGCAGGGTGGCCTGCTGCCGCAGCCGTAGTGCTTCGACATTGGTCGAGTGACGGCCGTGCTGCGCGACGAACGCTGCGACCAGGTCGTCCTTGGCTACAGCGATTGCGCGGGACCGGGTGGAGAATTCGTAGAGCAGGGCGGTGGGGATGCCGTTGATGTCCCACCGCGGTGTCACCGAGTGCTGGCGTGAGTGGGTGGTCCAGCCGACGCCGAGGCGGTCGGTGAGCAGGTCCTGCAGTAGTCCTTCGTGTAGTTCCGAGAGGGCGACGGTATAGCGGAACAACGTCGCCCCGTCCAAGGAGCGCCAGGTGCCGGCGGCGGTCTGGACCCGGTTCGCGACCACCACATGGGTGTGCAGATGTGGGTCGCCGGCGCGCGAGTCCCAGTGATCGAACGCGGCCGCGATCAGCCCGCGCACCGGCACCTGCACCCGACCGCCCGCACCCGTGCGGGTGAACGCGATGTTTCGTTCGGCCCACGCCAGCGCGAGGTCGATCGCGTCCCGGTGCGCCTGGTGGATTGCGGCCTGGGTGTCGGCATCGGCCAGCGCCCACAACACCGACACCGATTTCGGGACGGAGAAGGTCAGATCGAAGCCCGCCACCGCGCGCCCGATCCGTGCGTTGCGGCGTTGCTCTTCGACGGTGATCGTTGCCTCGGCCGCTGTCCGATCGACCGCCGAGAGGGGGGCCGGCAGAGTCGAGATCCGAGTGGCGATGCGCTGCCGCAGCGATGCCGACAGCCGCAGCGGCCGGCGCCCGAGCGGCTTGCCGGTGACCGGGTCGGACATCATGCCCAGCATGTGCCACAGTCCAAGATCGCCGGCCGGACGAGCTCGTGTTCCCCTCGCGCACCGGCGGAGCGCTGCGCGCGTCGAATTACCGCCGCGACGTCTTCGACCCGGCCGCGCGGCAGATCGGCCTGAACGGACTGGTGCCGCACAGCCTGCGGCACACCGCGGCGTCGCTCGCGATCGCCGCCGGTGCCGACGTGAAGGTGGTGCAGCAGATGCTCGGCCACAAGTCCGCGACGCTCACCCTCGACCTGTACGGGCACCTGTTCGAGGACCGCCTGGTCGAGGTTGCCGACCGGCTCGACGAGGCGGCGAGAGCTGCCGGTGTGTACCCGTTGTGTACCCGAGCCGACTCTAGCGAGAACCGTAGAGAGGTCAGACGTGCTGAAGGCCAGCAAATACGTGGCCTCGGAGGGGTGCCCCCGGCAGGATTCGAACCTGCGACGCCCGGCTTAGGAGTCCGGCGCTCTATCCCCTGAGCTACGAGGGCGGGGCTCCTTACGGTACCGGTCAGCCCGCCGGGGTCGTCGTCCGTGAATTCGGCGACGGCGAGGTCGACGCCGCGCTCGTGGTCGCTGCCGGTGAACTGGCCGCCGTGGAAGCGGCTGACGAGCTTGGTCGCGCGGATGTCGACGGCGCGGCCGAGGTCGAAGGTGGAGCCGAAGTGCGCGGTGCCGACGTGGACGGCGCGCTGGACGTGTGCGGTGCCGACGAGTGCGTCGCGGGCGCCGAACTGTGCGATGCGGAGGGAGCCGCCGACGAGGGTGCCGACTTGGACGGACGATTCGCTCCGGTTCGTGATTGCCCGCCGACCACACCGGGCTGGTTACCGCCGCTGTGCGACCGCGACTCGGGGTGGTCCGATGGCGCCTGGTTACGCGCCGAGTTCGACCCGCCCTGGCCGGGCGGGGCGGCCGGCGACGGCGAGTCGCTGCCTGTCAGCAGGAACGCGGTGAGCGTCGCCGCGATGACAAGCACGCTCACCACCGCTGCCACCAAAACTCCGCTCGGACGGTGTTTGCGACGTGCCGGCTCGGCAGGCGGAGCCGCGATCCGGCCGGACGGAGGGCCTGCAGGCGGCGACACCGCCGGGACCATCCCGGTCGGGGCGTCGGCGAGACCGGCTGCCACCGGGACAGCGAGCGGCACGAGCGGCAACGACCGTGATCCCTCGTTGCGCAGGATCCGCGCGACCTCCGGCGCCGACGGGCGCAGCGCCGGGTCGTACTCAGTCATGGCGTACAGCAGTTGCGGCCAGGGTTCCGGCAGGTCAGCGGGAATCATCGGGCGCTGCGACAGCCGGGCCATCGCCGCCTCGAGTGGCGCCCCGGTGAACGCGCGCTGCCCGGTCAGCGCCTCGAGCAGCACCAACGCGAGCGCGTACACGTCAGCCGGCGGTTCGACGTCGGATCCGCGGGCCTGCTCGGGCGCCAGGTACGACGCCGTCCCCAACGTGAAGTTCACATTCGTGAGCCGCTCGCTGCCGAGCAGCCGCACGATGCCGAAGTCCGAGAGCCGCGCCCGCACCGTGCTGTCGTCGTCGGACTTGTCGACGCCGAGCAGGATGTTCTCCGGCTTCACATCGCGGTGCACCATGCCCTGGCTGTGCACGTAGGCCAGGCCGTCGGCGAGCTGGATGCCGATCTCGCGCACCGACGCTTCCGGCAGCGGCCCCGCCGCGATGCGCTCGGACAGTGGCGGGCCGTCGATGAGTTCCATGACGATGTACGCGTGTCCACCGTCGGCCGACGCGTCGCCGATCGAACCGTCGTAGAGGGCGATCAGGTTCGGGTGGTTCAGCCGCGCGAGCGCCGCAACCTCGAGGTGCTGCCGCTCGATCCCGTGCGCATCGCCGTTGGCGACATGCTCGGCGCGGAACACCTTGACCGCGACCGGCCGGTCGAGGACGTCGTCCTGCGCCGCGAACACCTCGGCCATGCCGCCGGACCCGATTCGGGACAGCACGCGATACCGACCGCCGAGCAGCCAGCCCGAGGTGGTGGGGCCGGCTGCCGAAATCGGGCCGATAGCTTGTGTCTCGTCTGAGATAGGTCTGCGCTCCTCGTCGGGTCACCTACAGTGTCCCCGAATCCGACCCGTTCAATCTCAGCGTGCCAGCCCCTGCACAACAACGGCCCGCCGTATCGCTACGGCGGGCCGTTGTCCCCTAGAAGTGACGCTGGTGGGCTAACTCAGCGTCAGCGCGGTGTCGTCGATGAGGAAGGATGTGGCGAGCGAGACGTCCTCGGTGCCGGTCCACTTGATCGTCACGGTCTGTCCTGCGTAGGACGACAGGTCGACCGATCGAAGTGCGTATGCGCCCTTGTTGAGGTTCGAGAACGTCTGCTTCGACGTTCCGTTCACCGTCAGGGTGAGCTTGTCGTACGCGGTGGTGGTGGTCGTCTCATTGGTCGAGACCGACAGGTAGTACGTCAGCGTCGCCCGGCACCCGGCCGGGATCGCCACGGACTGCGACAGCGTGTCCGTGTGGGTCGTGCCGTAGCCGTCGAGCCAGGCGTAGCCGACCCCGCTGTGCGAGTGCGCCCCGTCGGTGTTGATCACGCCGCTGGTCTGCGACCAGTTCGCTGCACCGGACTCGAAGCCGGGGTTGAGCAGCTTCTGCCCGCTGCAACCGCCGCCGCCCGCCGTCGAGATCGTCCACGAGAACGTCGCGCTGCCGGAGGCGTTCGTGCTGTCCTTCGCGGTGACGGTCGTGGAGTACGTGCCGGCCGTGGTCGGCGTGCCCGAGATCAGACCGGTCGAGGCGTTGATCGTCTCGCCGGCCGGCAGCCCGGTCGCCGAGTAGGTGAGCGCGAGCCCGCCCGAGTCCGATGCCTGGATCTGCAGCGACTTCGCAGTGCCGACCGTTCCGGTCTGGCTGCCGGGGTTGGTGACGGTGACCGTGTTGCCGCCCGTCCCGCCACCGACGATCGCGTGGCTGATCGCGCAGTTGTTGGTGTCGTTCGACCACGACGCCTGCTCGGCGTACGTGCCCGTCGCGAAGGTGATGTTCGCGGCGCCGCCCGACTGTCCGGGCGAGATCCACGCGCACTCGTCCGAGTTCTCCTCGCCGTTGTACGAGCTGCCGGTGTGGTTCGTCCAGCCGCCCGCCGGGTTCTGGTCGGACATCATCTCGTGCCACTCGTGGCCGAGCGTCATCGTGTAGCCGTCGGTAATACCCGACGTACCACTGTTGACGAAGTGCGTGCCACAGCCCGCACCCGAGTCGATGTTGTACGGCTGGTTGCTGAACGCGATGTCGCCGTAGGGCGAACTGACTCCGACGTCGCCGTTGTAGTCGTGCCACGCGCAGTACTGGCCCTGGTAGTTGTCCGGGTTGGTGCCGTGCGGCGACAGGATCACGTAGTAGGAGTAGCGGTTCGAAGCCGAGGTCGTGTTCCCGAAGTGCGACGCGGCGCTGACGGCCTCCTGGCCCAGCTGGGCTGCGGTCGCTGCTGACGGGGACGCCTTCGAGTTGTCGTACCAGACACCGGACAGCACACCGCCGCTCTGGTACGGGATGAATGCAGCATTGGACGGGCAGCTCACGGCCCCGGCGGCCACGTTCGGACCGTCACACCACTGGGTGAGATCTGCCGACCACCGTTCGCTGTTGGTGCCGATGCCTTTGAACATCTGCTGCGCCGCGCCGGCCGCGCCGTTTGAGTCGCCGGTGAACTTGAGGTTGCCGTTGGCGTCGGTGGACGACGTGCCCCACTGCGTGCCGTAGAAGACGAGGTAGACCTTGGAGTGCCCGCTCTGCACGCCGATGCCGTCGACGCCGCCGCCGTAGGACAACGTCTCCGGCCCGGTCGCCGCCGCAGCCGCGTGCTGCTTGGACCACTGCTTCATCTGTGCGTTGACCGAGCGCGTCGGGACGACGCCGTGGCGATACGCATGGTTGTAGGCGGGGGAGTACGGGTTACGAACCCCGTTCGCCTTCGTTTGCGCCGCCGCGTAGGCGGGCGCGGACAGCGCGGCAACGGTGAGCGCCGCTGTCCCGACGAGGGCGGTCAACCCCCGAGAGTGGAGCTTCAAGACAACCTCCTGGGCTGTGACAAGGTCCCGCAACTGTGGGGGACGCCAAGAAGGTAAAGGCCCGCGAGACTTGACGGGAGATTCACAGCTGGCACATAAGGGCATGTCCGGTTCCTGCCAGTTGATCCGGAACTGCAGCTCCGCCAGATCTCGTCTACTCAGGACGAAGGAGGCCGAGATGAAACGAGCGATGGTGATGCTGCTCCTGGCGGTGACGGCGTGCTCGAGCAGCAGTGCAGCCGGTCGGCCGGCCCGGCAAGTGGTCGTCGGCTGGGCCGACAGGGGGCACACTGTCCGGCTGCATCCGGACGACTCGCTCGTGGTAAAACTCGATTCGACCTACTGGCGGTTCCGCCCGGTCTCGACCGATGGCGTGCTCAGCAAGGGTCGTGCGAGCGTGCACGCCAAAATGCATGCCTACCCCGGCTCAGGCTCCGGAACGGTCGTCGTCAGCTATCACGCGCTGCACTCCGGCACCGCGACGATCACTGCCGGACGGTTCTCCTGTGGCGAGGCGCTGCGCTGTGTCGGCGCCGAGGGCTCGTACCGGCTGACCGTCGTCGTCAGCTGATCCGGACAGCTAGTGTCGGCACCGTGGCCGACCAGCTCACTCACCTCGACGAGTCCGGCGCCGCGCGCATGGTCGACGTCTCGGCGAAGGACGTCACCACCCGTACCGCGCATGCCCAGGGCCGCTTCGTCACCACGTCCGAGGTGATCGACCTGCTGCGCCGCGACGGACTCCCCAAAGGAGACGCGCTTGCGGTGGCCCGCATCGCAGGTATTGCCGGCGCCAAGCGCACACCCGATCTCGTGCCGCTGTGCCACCCCGTCGCGTTGCACGCGGTCACGGTCGATCTGGACGTGCGCGAAGCCGAGGTGATCATCGACGTGACGACCCGCACCGCCGACCGCACAGGTGTCGAGATGGAGGCGCTGACCGCGGTGGTCGCGGCCGGGCTCGCGTTCTACGACATGGTGAAGGCCGTCGACCGGTCTGCCCAGCTCACCGACGTCCGGCTGGTGCACAAGGCCGGCGGGCGCAGCGGGGAGTGGACGCGGTGAAGGCCGCCGTCATCACCTGTTCGAACCGCTCCGCAACAGGCCAACGCGCCGACGACTCGGGCGAGTTGCTCGCATCATGGCTGACAGGCGAAGGCCACGAGATCGTCGCGCGGCTGATCGTGCCGGACGAGGTCGATGCGATCCGTACCTCGGTGCGCGCCGCCAGTGAGTCCGGTGCCTCGCTCGTGCTGACAACGGGCGGGACGGGCCTGACGCCCACCGATGTCACGCCCGAGGCCGTGCGTCCACTGTTCGACCGGGAGATCCCGGGGATCGCCGAGGCGCTGCGGATGGTCTCGCGGGATCGCGTGCCTACCTCGGTGCTGTCCCGCGGGGTCGCCGGGGCGATCGGAACCACGCTCGTCGTGACCTTGCCCGGATCGCCGGGCGGGGTGAACGACGGGATCGCGGTGCTCGCGCCGCTGCTCGCGCACGCGGTGGATCAGCTTGCCGGCGGCGACCACAAACCCGGGGGTGGTCTGTGAGTGTGACGCTGTGCGCGATCAGCGACCTGCCCCTGGACGTCACGGCGCACGAGGCCGCTGCCGCGTCGATCGACGGCGGTGCGTCAGTGACGTTCTGCGGGGTCGTGCGACGCAGCGACCACGGCCGCGCGGTCGTCGAGCTCGAGTACCAAGGGCACCCGACCGCCGCGGACGTGCTCGCCGAGATCGCGGAGAAACTGGCCGCCGAGCCGGACGTGCTGGCGGTGGCGGTCAGTCATCGGGTGGGGACGCTCGCGATCGGGGACCTCGCGCTGGTGGCCGTGGTGTCGACCGCGCACCGGCGCGAAGCGTTCGACGCGTGTGCCCGGCTCGTCGAAGAGGTCAAGCACCGGCTGCCGATCTGGAAGCGGCAGGTGTTCGACGACGGCACCGACGAGTGGGTCAACTGCCCCTGATCGACCTCACTTTTGGCGGCCTGACGTCCTATTTCACGGCACGCCGCCAAAAGTGCGTCAGACGTCGGACTTCGGCGGCTTCGACTTGCTGTCGAGGACGCCCTCGACCTTGGTCGCGGCCGAGTGGATCTGCTGGCTGTACTTGCCGCGCAAGGCCTTGTCCAGTGAGCCGGCGACGACGTCCACACCCTGAGCGGCACGAACCCGGGCTTGCTCGGTGATCGGACCGGCGGCCTGGGCGGCCTGGCCTGCGAGCTCCTTCGCCCGTGCAGCGAGCGGGCCGGCAGCTGCTGCGGCCTGGCCCGCGAGGGCGGCGGCCTTGTCGGTGATCTTGTTGGTGTCGGCCATGGTCGACTCCTTCGCTTGGTTGGGGTGACCTCAACTCATCAAAGCATTCCCGGACGCTCTCGATCGAGGCGCACACTGTGTTCATGGCCGCATCCCGCCACCCGCGCCGGGCCGATCGCGACGATCGTCCCGTCCTCCCGGACGTCACCGAGGACGAACGGGACTCCGGCTGGGGGGACGAGGTGCACACCGATCGGGACGCCGGCCGGCGCGACGAACAGTGGTACCGGCGCGAGCGTCCGCCGCACCACGAGTGAGCGGCGCTGCTCTCAGAGCGTCTTGGTGGTGGTCGTGGCGGCGGGGCTGCCGCCGTTCTGTTGCGCGATCAGATCGCGGATCTGCTCGAGCACAACGAGATCCTCGGCCTTCTCCTGCGGCTCCTCGGCGGCCGACTCACCGGCGGCCAACCGTGCCGCACGCCGTTCGGCCAGCTTGTTGAGCGGCAGCACCACGAAGAAGTAGATCGCGGCGGCGATGATGAGGAACGAGATGACGGCGTTGATGAAGGACCCGTACAAGAATTTGCTCTTGTTGATGGTGAACGTCAGCGAGGAGAAGTCGGGCTGACCGCCGAGTGCCGCGATGATCGGCGTGATGATGTCCGCGACGAGCGAATCGACGACCGTCTTGAATGCGGCCCCGATCACGACGGCGACCGCCAGATCGACGACATTGCCGCGCATGATGAATTCCTTGAAGCCCTTGAGCACCCAGACCATCTCCCTGGTAGCGGCTTGGTTCCAGCGGAGCCTAGGGCAATTCGTCCACTATCAGCACCAGTCGTTCGGTGGAGTATCTGGCCAGTGCCAGGGCGTCGGAGCGCGTCGCGGCCGTCACCACGACAGCGTCTGCGGTGCCGGACAGCCCGCCGGAATCGCTGCGCACAGCGAGTACCCGCAGGTGATCGGCCACCAGCGTGCTCCGGTTCGCCGTGTCGGCCGCCACGACGCCCACCCGGTCGCCGGGTCGGACGAGCGCCGCACTGGTCGCACTGACCGGCACGGGAACGGCGATTTCGTTGCTCCGCAACCGTCTACCGAGGCCCGTGCGGACGTGCGTCGTCGGCGGCTGCGGCGGGGCGAGCGCGCTACCGGCGGCGAGCAGCAGGCAGATCAGTGCCGCGATGCGCCGCGGCCAGATACCGATCCGGGCGGAGAGGCGATGCAGGCGCAGCATGCGCCGACGGTAGGCACGACCGCCGCGCGATGGGTGGCTGATCGCTCGGGTGTGGACGGGCGCCGCGAGGGGCGTACGGCGCCTGTGGACTCAGGCGGACTTGGCGGTGCCGGCACCCGTCGAAGCGGTGGCCGGCGCCGCGGGCTTGCTGTCCGAGCCCTTCGACTCCGACTTGCTCTCGGACTTGCTGTCGGACTTGGTCTCGGACTTCGACTCGGACTTGCCTTCCGACTTCGCACCGTCGGACGATCCCGAGGCCGGCCCGGCGCCCGTCCGGCTGTCCGTGCGGTAGAAGCCGGATCCCTTGAACACCACGCCGACCGACCCGAAGACCTTGCGGACGCGGCCGTCGCAGACCGGGCATTCGGTCACCGACGGGTCGGTGAATGACTGCACCTGTTCGAAGCGGTTGCCACAGGCAGGCTCGGTGCAGGCGTACTGATAGGTGGGCATTCGGTCCTCGATCAGGTTGGCACTCTCACTCTAAGACTGCCAACCATGGTCGCTGATCGGCAATTCCCACGTCCAGCCGGGTGGCTATATATCGACCCAGCCGGTGGACGGAGTGACGTAAGCATTGACCGGACGGTCCCACGGGTCGCGCGGCAGGTGCGCGACCACCTCGCCGTCGTAGAGCAGCGCGGCCACCGGGATTCCGGCGGGCACCCGCGCCAGCGCCCGGTCGTACGAACCGCCACCGCGGCCGAGCCGGGTGCCGTCGGCGGCGACGGCGAGCGCCGGCACGAGCACGGCCTGCGCGCTCGCGATCGCGTCCGGGCGCAGCGGCACATCGCCCGGCAGCGCGACCCAGTCGAGGTCGCGGTCGGGCAACATGACCGGCACGAGCACCCGCACGCCGTGCTCGACGAGTTCGTCCAGCAACTCGTGCGAGCCGGGTTCGGTGCGCAATGGCAGGTAGCCCGCAACGGTCGTCCACCGCGCGTCGATACACCGCTGGACTACCGCCGCGCGGACGTCCGTACGCGCCGTCTCGATCTGTGCCGGCGACAGCGTGCGGCGCAACTGCAGGAATTCGTCGCGCAGGTCCTGCTTGCCGCCGGTCGGTTCGGTATCGGACACAGCATCGATTGTGGCCCGTTAGTCTCGGGTCCATGTCGAGTCGCACGGTGCACAGGGCACTGATCCCCGCCGCCGGCCGCGGTACCCGGTTCCTGCCGTTCTCCAAGACACTGCCGAAGGAACTCGCGCCGATCGTCACGACGCCGGCGCTCGAGTTCGTGGTCGCCGAGGCTGCCGAGAACGGGATCACGGACGTCCTGCTCGTGGCGAACAAGGACAAGCGCGCGGTCGCTGACTACTTCCGTCCCAACGAGGAACTCGAAGCGGCGCTCGAGAAGAAGGACGACAAGACCTCGCTGGAACTCATCGCGCGAGCGCCAGGGCTGGCGAAGATCCACGAGGCCGACCAGGAGGATCCGAAAGGGCTCGGTCACGCGGTCGCACAGGGTGAGGAGTTCGCAGCCGGGGAAGGCATCGCGGTTCTGCTGCCGGACGACCTGATCGACGACCGCGACCCGCTGCTCGGCACGATGCTCGAGGTCTACGCCGAGCACGGCGGTGTGGTGATCGGCCTGATCGACGTGCCGCGCGAGGACATCAGCAAGTACGGCAGTGTGCGCCTCACCGACGACACGGACGAAGGCACGGACGTCGTGGGCATCGTCGAGCTCGTCGAGAAGCCGCCGGCCGAAACCGCGCCGAGCACCCTGGCGATCATCGGCCGCTACGTGCTGCCGCCGGAGATCTTCGACGCATTGCGCAACACCGAACCGGGCGCGAAGGGCGAGATCCAGCTGACCGACGCCATGCAGCGGTTGGCGCACGCGGACGTCCCGGTGCACGGCGTGGTGTTCCGCGGTCGTCGTTACGACACCGGCAACGGCCTGGACTACATGAAGTCGGTCGTGCAGCTGGCCGAGCGACACCCCGAGATCGGTCGGGAGTTCAGCGCTTGGCTGAGGGAGTATGTGTCTTCCAAGTGAGGACGGGAGTACCACCACGTGGCTGGTGATGGCGACCGCCTGCGCACTGTCGAGGAGCATCTCGAGACCGTGCTCGCGGGCATCGGCTCGATCGACCCCATCGAGCTGACTCTGCTCGACGCCCAGGGCTTGTTGCTGGCCGAGACCGTTTCGACGCAGGTTCCGTTGCCGGGTTTCGACAACTCGGCCATGGACGGGTACGCGGTGCGCGCAATCGACACCAAGTACGCCACCGTGGACGAGCCTGCGGTGCTTCCGGTCGTCGGTGACGTTGCGGCGGGCGCGAAGTCGCGCGGTGGCATGGGTCCGGGTCTGGCAATGCGGATCATGACCGGTGCCCCCGTGCCGGCCGGAGCCGACGCGGTGATCGCGCTCGAGGACACCGACCGCGGCGTGGCGCGGGTGGCGATCCGGCGGGCCGTCCGCAACGGCGAGTACATCCGCCGCGCCGGGGAGGACCTGCAAGCCGGACGACCTGCGCTCGGCGCCGGCGCGGCGCTCGGGCCGCAGCAGATCGCGCTGCTCGCCGCGATCGGGCGCGACCGGGTGCTCGTGCGCCCGCGTCCTCGGGTGATGGTGATCAGCACCGGCAGCGAGCTCGTCGAGGTGGGGCAGAAGCCCGGCTTCGGCGAGGTCAGCGACGCGAACTCGTACCTGATCGCGGCGGCTGCCCGTGACGCCGGCGCGGACGCGTTCCGGTACGGCATCGTCGGCGACGACCACTCCGCGCTGCTGGACGTGCTCGAGAGCCAGCTGCTGCGTGCGGACCTGCTGATCACCACCGGCGGCGTCTCGATGGGTGCGTTCGACGTGGTCAAGCAGGCGCTGAGCGAGCTCGGCACCGTCGACTTCATGAAGGTGGCGATGCAGCCGGGCAAGCCGCAGGGCTTCGGCCACCTCGGGAACAAGGTGCCGATCTTCTGTCTGCCCGGCAACCCGGTGAGCGCGCTGGTGTCGTTCGAGGTGTTCGTCCGTCCCGCCATCCGCAAGCTGCTCGGCAAGCGCAACCTGCAGCGCGCCACGGTCCAGGCCGCGGCCCTGGAGCGGATCGAGAGCCCGCCGGGGGTACGGCAGTTCCGGCGCGGTGTGCTGCACCGTGAGGCGACCGGCGGTTACAGCGTGTCGCTGATCGGCGGGCCCGGATCACACTTGATCGCGTCGATGGCGTCGTCCAACTGCCTGGTTGTGATCGACGAAGAGGTGACCGAAGTGGTGGCCGGCGCACGCTGCACGGTCATCCCGTTGTTGTTGTCCAACCGCTGACGGTCTCATGACCTCGCATCCCGGCTGGCCCGCGCATGTGAGCGCGGGCTCGGTCGTGCTCCGTCCACCGCGACTGCGGGACGCCCGCGCCTGGAGCGAGGTGCGGCTGCGCAACCGGAACTGGCTCGAGCCGTGGGAGCCGTCCTCGCCGTACCCGTGGGGTGAGCGCAACTCGACGGGGGCGTGGCCGCAGCTGCACTCGGCACTGAAGAAGGCGGCTCGCAACGGGACGATGATCCCGCTGATGATCACCTACGGCGGACGGCTGGCCGGGCAGATCACCGTGTCGAACATCGTGCACGGCGTGCAGCGCTCGTGCACGGTCGGGTACTGGGTGGACGGCGCGTTGGCCGGGCGCGGGATCGTGCCGACGGCGCTCGCGTTGACGATCGATCACTGCTTCGACGCGGTGTACCTGCACCGCGTCGAGGTGGACATCCGTCCGGAGAACACCGCGAGCCTGCGCGTGGTCGAGAAGCTCGGGCTGCGCCGCGAGGGCTACTTCGAGCGCTACCTCGACATCGACGGGGACTGGCGCGATCACATCGGCTTCGCGATCACCGTCGAGGAGCTGCGCGGGTCGACGATGCTGTCCCGGCTGTCGTCCTTGCCGCCGCCGCCGTCATGGCGCGCGGAACGGTTGGCCTGACCGGTTCAACCTCTAGTTGACGGTCTGTCGCCGACACGCCGAGTGTCCTGCCTGGTTCCACCAGCTCTGCTGGCTAACTTTGGCAGGCACGTTGTTGTTGGTGTGACTCATGTGACTAGTGTGACTGGAGGTACGAAGTGTTGTCGCCCATGATGACCGTCTTCGTCCTCGCCGTCCTGTGGTTGATCGTCGTGGTGCCGATGATCTTCCGCCACCACGACGAGCGCCGCCGCGAGAAGTCGGTCGACGGCTTCGGCAAGGCGATGCGCGCGCTCGGCCGTCGCGCCCACCCCGCGGACGCCCGCACTGAGGTTTTCGTTCCCAGCAGCACACGGGAGCCCGAGCCGGCCGTTTCGGCCCGCCGACCGGTTCCCGTCGCCCAGGAGGCACTGATGTACCCCGTCGATCGCAGTGAGATGTCCGAGGCCCGCACGGCGATGATGGCTCGGCGGCGGCGCTCGCTCGGCATCCTCGGCGCGGGGTCCGTCGTGCTGGTCCCGGTCGCGCTGTTCGTCGGCGGGATCATGTGGCTGCTCGCTGCGCCGTTCGGGCTCGGGCTGGTCGGATACTTGTGGTTCCTGCGCTCGCAGGCCCAACGTGATCGCGACCGGCGCTTCGTACGCCAGCAGCGCGCGACCGAGCGTCGGGTGCGCGGCGTCGATGTCACCGCCGAGCCGCAGTTCGTGCCGGAGTTCGCCGCCCCCGCCGAGTCGGTCGTGCGCATCGACGACGACGATCTGGAACTGCACAACCTGGACACGATCGACCTGACCGGGCTGTACACCGAAGGGCTGGCCGAGGCGGCCGCTCAGCGTCGGGCTTCCTGACCGCTTTTGCTACCCTTCACGTCGGCCCTTTCGGGCCATCCCGTTCCACGGGGCTGTGGCGCAGTCCGGTAGCGCACCTCGTTCGCATCGAGGGGGTCAGGGGTTCGAATCCCCTCAGCTCCACACTTTCACTTGACTCCGTGGTTCCGTGGTGACCGCGCGTGAATCAACCCACTCGCTGCCAGCGGTGGCGGGCGGGACGTGCATGCGCGAGCGGCGATCGAGCCGCAGCTTCGCGAACGGCGCGCTGTTCCTCGGTCCTGATCGGTTCGAGCGCACCCAACCCCGCACAACCGAGGAAGGGCGCCCCACTCCCGCAGATCCCCACAGTGGTCAGTTGCGCCCCACAGTGGTCAGTTGCAACTGACCACTGTGCCGCGAACTGACCACTGTCAGCGCGAGAGGCGAACAAGCGCGTGCACATCCAGCCGGTGCTCGACGGGGACGTCCGGAACGGCCAGCACGAGACCGTCCCGTCCATGGCGCCTGTTCGTGTTCAGGAGCTGAGCGCCACGCGCCACTCGCCGTGCTCGAACGAGTCCGGCTGACGTGGAGTGCGGGAATGGTCGATCGTCAGGAAACCTGGCGTTGCGGTGATGAACTGGGCGAACACGCTCGCGTACACGGCCTCCCCCCGCTCGACGCGCACCAGCAGCCCGGACGGATCGGCCCGCACCTCGGTCGCCGCCAAAGTTGCGCGCCACTGATCGGGATCGGTCAGCCGCGGAGCGGGACTGTCGACCAGGCCGCGCGGCTTCGCCATGTGCACGCCCGGCGTCAGGTCGGTGCGCAGCAGCGAATCCCCGTCGAAAGTCCACCACGTCAACTCTGAGGCGGTTGCGAGCATCAGGTTGAACGACGCCATCGGCGCAAGGTCCAACCGCTCCGGCCAGGACGTGCCGTGTGCCAGCGCGAGCAACGGCAAGACGCCGCGACTGGCCGCGCCAGGCTGCGCCTGCGGACGGTCCGGCCGGTTCAGTACGACAGCGATGGCTCCGGTACGGACGTCGCACGCGCACCACGTGCCGCCGGCTTGGCGATCGCGCCCACCGATCACGTCCGGCTGCTGCGGCCACCACCGTGCGGGCCCGTCGAACTCGCGACCGACGAACTCGTCACGTACCGCGAGCAGGTGCACGGTCGTCTCCGGTGACCACCGGCAGACGACCGTGCACATGCCTCGAACTCTAGGAGGTCACTCCGTCGACGCGATCATCCTCAGGGCGTCCTGCAGCTTGGCCTGTAGTGCGCTCCTCGAAGTGCTGGCGTAGATGTTGAACTCGGCGAGCCGATTCTGCGGATTGAGGAACTCGACGAACAACCCCTGGACGGACGCGGTGCCTTGCTGCGTCGACACCTGGAACTGGAACGAGATGCTCTGCACCTGGGAGAAGTGCTGCCCCTGGATCGCCCCGGGCCGCGATGCCTTTCCGACCCGCAGACCGGTCGTCCCCTTGGTGAACGACTCGATGCTCGCGACCAGATCCTGGGTGATGTTCGTCGACTGCGCGCGGTACACGTTCAAGAACAACTGCGTACCGCTCGAGGCGAGGATCACCAGCCCGGACTCCCGCTTCTCGACCTGCCAGCCGGGCATCGGCGTGACCGCCACTCCGCCGGCAATGTCGATCGAGTTCCCCTCCGGGTTCGGATTGGGATTCGGGTTCGGGTTCGGATTGCTGGACGGACCAGGCGCCGGCTCGGTGCTGGACGGGCCGGGCGCCGGCGCGGTCGACGAGCCGGGGTTGGGTGCCGGCTTGCTGGACGGACCGGGCTTGGGCACCGGGTGGGTCTTGACCACCGGCGCCGCCGTCGCCTTGTCCGACTTGCCGCCGGTGAGCGCGAACGCCGCCCCGACACCACCGCCGACGATCATCACCGCGGCGACGGTGACCGCGATGAGCTTGCCGTTCAGCCGATGCTGACCCGCCGGCGGCGGGGTCGCGTAGCTGATCGGGGGCGGACCGGCGAAGGTGCCCGGAGGCGCGTATCCCGGTGCATAACCCTGCTGCGGATAGCCCTGCTGCGGGTAACCCTGTTGCGGAGCGACCGGTTGTTGGTAGCCCTCCTGCTGATACCCCTCCTGCGGATAGCTCGGCTGGGGCGGGTACTGCTGTGGTTGGTACGGCTGGGCCTGGCCCGGCTGCGGCACCTGGGACGGTGGTGGCGGGGCCTGCGGCGGCTGCTGCGGGTACTGCGGCTGCCCACCAGGCGGCATGGGAGGTGGCGTTGTCATGACGTCGACTCCTTCGCGCTCAGCCGGCCGACGGCGACAACGCGCCGCCGCTCGCGGGTGCGGACGGGGAACCAGCCGCTGCGGCCGGTGTCGCCAGCGACGACACCGCGGTGCCGCACACCTGGCAGAAGGCCGCGCCGGCGCCGAGTTCGACGCCGCAATGGCCACAGATCTGACCGTGCGCCGCGCTGCGCTCGACGACCGAGTCGGCCTCCAACGCGTTGCGGGCCTCGGCGAGCAAGCCGTCGTGCAACTCGATGCGCATGAGCAGCACACCGATGGCCGCGAGGAAGGCCGCAATCACCGCAGTGAGCACGACACCGCGCGTGCCATACGGGTTGAGCAGCGTCGACGCGAGGCAGTAGAGCACGATGAGCGCGAGCCCCTCGGCGATGCCGAGCGCGCGATTCGAGTTGGGACGCCGCACGCGCATGGTCGTGAGCGCCGCGCCGGCCGCAAAGACGATCGGCTGCACGAAGCCGAGGGTCAGCGCGATGAACGCCGCACGTCCGGGGTCGGTGTTGTCCCAGTTCACGTCGGTGAACGCCCCGTGCTGCACGACAACGCTGAACCCCAGCGATGCCGCCGCGCCGGCGAGCGAGGACATGTTGACCGCATCGAGCGGATGCCGGAAGTTCGGTCGGGACGTGACGGCGAGCGGGCCGATCACGACGGCGACGAACAGCAGCACCGGAATGACGATGCCGAGTTCGAGGATCTCCTTGCCCGGCGGCAGTTTCTCGACCTGGGTGCCGAGGATGACCACGTCCGACCAGTGCCGTTGCAACAGCCCGACGAGCACGCCGAGCACGAGCGCCAGAGCGAACCCGCCGCCGATGACGACCGCCGGCTCGCTACGCCAGATGTGATGGTCGTGCAGGTACACGAGCACGATCGCGGGTAGCGCGAGCGCCGGCACGATCAACGCGATCGACAAGACGCCGAAGCCCGCCGCTACGAACGCGATGAGCAGGGCGAGAAGCACGACGTTGCGGTACAGGTGGTGCCGCCGCCCGGACATGTGCGGCAGCAGCGTACTGAGCAGTGCGAGCGCACGCACCGGCTCGTCAGGATTCGCCGCGTAGTGGTTCGACCGGTTCGTGTGCGGATGCAGCGGCGTGCCGCAGCGTGCACAGAAACGGGCTGCGGCTGCGTGCGGAGTACCGCAGTGTGGGCAGTCCATACACCCCTCCCAATGAGATTTCTGGACGATCGATGTGAGCGTCCGCAGCACATTCTGTGGCCTCATGATCGCTTCGTCATCACATGACTGCGCCAAGTTCGACGGCAATTTTCCGACATTCGCCCCGAAGCACCGCAAGATCACCGCGAGCAGAGCAATGCTCAAAACGAGAGCACTGCTCTTGACACACGTCGGTCAAAGAGTCATGCTGTGTAACTACAGAGAGCAGTGCTCTCGCAAAATCGAGGAGACAGACATGACCGAGACCCGATACATCCAGCCCGGCTGGTTCACCCGCAACGTGTTCAACCGCACGGTCCGGCGGCTGACCCGGTGGGGCCTCAGCGTCGCCGGCTCGCGCGAGCTGCGGGTACGCGGCCGCAAGAGCGGTGAATGGCGCAGCACGCCGGTCAACCTGGTGACCGTGTCCGACGAGCGCTACCTCGTCGCGCCGCGCGGCACCACCCAATGGGTGCGCAACCTGCGCGCGGCCGGCGGCGCGGGAGAGCTCAAGCTCGGCCGCCGCGTCGAGGCCTTCCACGCGGATGAACTCGCCGATGCAGCCAAGACGCCGGTGCTGCGCGAGTACCTGCGCCGCTGGGCCTGGGAGGTCGGTGCCTTCTTCGAGGGCGTCGACAAGGACGCCTCCGACGCCGACCTGGCCCGGATCGCCCCGGACTTCCCGATCTTCCGCGTCTCGCCCGCCGTGGCCGGCTGATCCGGCGGGTCAGTTGACCTGTCGCTCGCGGTCCTTCCAGAACGGTTCGCGCAGCTTGAACTTCTGCAGCTTTCCGGTGGCAGTGCGCGGCAGCGAATCGACGAACTCGATGCGCTTGGGGCACTTGTAGCCGGCCAGCGACTTGCGGCACGCGGCGATGAGGTCCTCGGCGGTGACGTCGGGGTCCGCCTTGACGACGAGTGCGGTGATCAGCTCTCCCCACTTGGCGTCGGGGATGCCTATGACTGCGACCTCCTTGACCGCCGGCTGGGACATCAGCGCGTCCTCGACCTCGATCGAGGAGACGTTCTCGCCGCCCGAGATGATGACGTCCTTCTTGCGGTCGGAGATGACCAGGTAGCCGTCGTCGTCGAGGTAGCCGCCGTCGCCGGTGTGGAACCAGTTGTCGGCCTGGGCCTCGTCCGTCGCCTCGGGCTGCTCCCAGTAGCCCTCGAGGTTGTGGTTGGACTGCGTGATCACCTCGCCGTCGGTGTCGACGGCGACCCGCACCCCGAGCGCCGGTGCGCCGGCCCGCCCGAGCCGGCGCGCCAACTCGTTCACCGGCAGGTCGTCCCATTCGGCGCGCTGCCGGTTGACGGTGACGAGCGGCGAGGTCTCGGTGAGCCCGTAGATCTGGATGAACTCCCAGCCCAGCTCGTCTAGCACCCGCTCGATCGTGCGGGTGGGTGGCGGAGCGCCGGCCACGATGATGCGCACCCGGTCGCGGCCGGGGATGTCGCCGACCCAGCTCGCGGCGGCGTCCAGGGCGGCCGAGATCACGGCCGGGGCCGCGCACATGATCGACACCCCGTGCCGCTCGACCCG
>DASXJR010000023.1:0-48338 GCA_036497285.1 Jatrophihabitans sp. | reverse complement strand
CGAGCAGTACTACTCGGCGACGACGGTCGTCACCAAGACCGCGACCGGCAAGGAACGCACCACGATCGGCGAGGTGGCCGCCAACGCCCGCCGGATCGGCAGCGCGCTCGACCGGCTCGGCCTCGCCGACGACGCGCGCGTGGGCACGTTCAGCTGGAATACCGCCCGCCATCTCGAGCTGTATTTCGCCGTCCCGTGCACCGGACGCGTGCTGCACACCATCAATCTGCGTTACTTCCCCGAGCACGTGATCTACACGGTCGGCCACGCCGAGGACGAGGCGGTGTTCGTCGACCGCTCGCTGCTGCCCCTGTTCGCCAAATACCTGCCGCGGCTGGACACGGTCAAATACGTCATCGTCAACGACGACGGAGCGCCGAACGAGCTTCCGGACGATCCGCGCGTCGTCACCTTCGACGATTTCATCGCCGGCGCCGACGAGGCCGACTTCGACGGACGGGTCACCGACGAGCGCACCGCCGCCGCGCTCTGTTACACGACCGGCACCACCGGCAACCCGAAAGGCGTGTTCTACAGCCACCGCTCGATGTGGCTGCACTCGAACGCGGCACTGACGGCGTCGACATTCACCCTGCGCGAGAGCGACCGCGTCCTTCCGGTCGTCCCGATGTTCCACGCGAACGCGTGGGGGCTGCCCTACGCGGCGTTCATGGCCGGGTCGTCGTTCGTGATGCCCGGGCCGGATCTGAGTCCGGCGACGCTGATCGGCTTGATGGAATCGCAAGGGGTGACGGTCGCGGCGGGGGTGCCGACGATCTGGATGGGCATGGTGCCGATGCTCAAGGATCACGACCTGTCGGCGCTGCGCACGATCATCTGCGGCGGGTCGGCCGTGCCCAAGGTGCTGTCCGAGGCGTGGCGCGAGGCGATCGGGATCCCGATCACCCAGGCCTGGGGCATGACCGAGACCTCGCCGATCGCGACTGTCTGGATCGAGCGCTCCGAGATCGCGCACGAGTCCGACGAGGCGAAGGCGACGCTGCGCTCGGGCGTGGGCATCTGTCCGCCCGGCGTGGAGGTCCGCATCGTCGACTCCGACACGCGTGAGGAGCTGCCCTGGGACGACCAGGCGACAGGTGAGATCGAGTGCCGGGGCTCATGGGTGGCCAGGCAGTACTACAAGACCGACGAGCCGGGTGAGCAGTTCTCACCCGACGGTTGGCTGCGCACCGGCGACGTCGCCGCGATCAGCCCGCTCGGCTACGTCCGCCTGGTCGACCGCACCAAGGACCTGGTCAAGTCCGGCGGCGAATGGATCAGTTCGGTCGCGCTCGAGAACGAGATCATGGGCCACCCCAAGGTGGCAGAGGCCGCCGTGATCGCGGTGCCGCACCCCAAGTGGGCCGAGCGACCGCTGGCGTGCGTTGTCCTGAAAGCGGGCGAGAGCGCCGACAAGGAGGAAATCCGCACCTATCTCGCCGAACGGCTTGGGAAGTGGCAGGTCCCGGACGATGTGGTGTTCATAGACGAGATCCCCAAGACCAGTGTCGGCAAGTTCTCGAAGAAGACCTTGCGTGATCGCTTCGCCGACTATGAGCTTCCTGACATCTGAGCGATTCAGGGCAAATGCCCGATTCAATCGAGTGTCGTAACACCAGCCTCTCTTGTCACATTGGTAACTTGGGTGATTTGATCTAACGGCCTCCGGGTGTTCCGGGGGCGGACGCGCGGGGGCACGTCAGCGTCCGACGACGGGCGCCGTCCGGTACGAGCACGAAACCGGCGGTACTACGCGATCGGGATCGATGCTCATGCCTGCTCACCGCCACGCGCGCACCATTGCCACCACCGTGGCCGCCGTTGCGGTCGCCGTGCTCTCCGGCCTCTGGGTGCCCGCGGCCGACGCCCGGGTGAATCACGATCCCACCGGTGCGGTCTCGCAGCTGCACCGCGACGGCTACGGCGTCTACATCGCGGGCTGGGCCTATGACTCCGACACCTCGGCGTCGGCGACCGTCCACGTCCGCGTCGACAAGCATCGGGTCGCGACGGTCAAGGCCAACGAGTACCGCCCCGCCGCCGCGCGAACGAACCGGTCGATCGGAACGCACCGCGGCTACTCGGTCACGGTGCCGCTGACCGCAGGCCCGCACAACGTGTGCGTGGCCGTCGCCGGCTATCCCGACACGACGGTCAGCTACACGATCAAGTGCAGTGTGATCAACTACGACTACAGCCCGAAGGGCGATTTCACGCTCACCCAGACCCCCGGCAACCTGACTGCGACGGGCTGGGCGGCCGACTTCGACGCACCCAAGCACACCGTGCGGTACGCGATCCGGCTCGACCACAAGCGGCTGACCGGCGGCACCGCCGACCAGCCCTACGCCGGTCTGAGCGACACGTACCCCTCCGCCGGCGACAACCACGGCTTCTCGGTCACCTTCCCGATCACCGAGGGTGACCATGTCGTCTGCCTGAAGGCGTTCAACCTCGGCCCGCAGGGCGAGGACACCATGGTCAAGTGCTACGACCCGTGGACGGTCAGCTTCAGCCCCACCGGCGACGTCGCCGCGATCAGCCAGGTGCCCGGCGGGGTGAACGTGTCCGGCTACGCGCTCGACCCTGACACCAGTGCGGCCACCTCGGTGTTCGTCCGCTCGGGCGGGCACGTTCTCGCGACCCTGCCCGCCAACGGCACCGGCAAGGCCAGCCCCGGACACACCTTCAGCGGCGTCGCGATGTTCCCGACGACCGCCCCGCTCGCGGCCGGCCCCCGCACGGTCTGTGTCGTGGCGCGCAACCTCAGCAAGTACGGCACGAACCGCAGTATCGGCTGCCTGACGCACACCTTCGACTGGGACCCGTCCGGGGCGGTGGAGTCCGCAACCCAGAAGGGCAACGGTGCGCTCGTCACGGGCTGGGCGACCGACCCCGACACCAGCTCGGCGATCCGGGTGCGGCTGACCGCCGACGGCAAGCAGATCACCAGCGTGCTCGCCAACGGGGCGACCGGCAGCCACCGCGGCCACATGTTCAGCGCGGTGCTCCCGCTGAGCAACGGCAAGCACACCGTGTGCGCCGTCGCCGTCAACACCAAGTACGGCTCCGCGAACAGCGCGCCCAGCTGCAAGAGCGTGACCCTGAACTTCGACCCGTACGGCGCATTCGAGTCGGCCGGCCGCGCGTCCGGCGGCTCGGACATCGTCGCCACCGGCTGGGCGATCGACCCCGAGACCACCGCGCCGATCAAGGTGCAGGTGCTGGTGGACGGAGCGGTCACGACCGCGACCGCGAACGTACCCCGTCCCGACATCGCAGCCGCGCACCCCGGCACAGGAACCAAGCACGGCTTCAGCGTCGACATCCCCGAGCCCGCCACCGACGGCGAGCACGACGTGTGCGTGCGCGCCGTCAACACCGGCGGCGGCTTGCACCCGACCGTCCCGCTCGGCTGCAAGTTGGTGATCGCGGTGAACCCGACGCCGCCCGCCCCGCCGACAAACGTCAACGCCATCGGCGGTTACGGCGGTGCACAGGTCACGTGGTCGCCGTCGAGCAGCGACGGTGGTGCGCCATGGACGGGCTACACCGTGCGCGCGCTGCCGAACGGCCCGTCGGTGACCGTCGCTCCGGGCGTGCTCTCGGCGTCCGTCGTCGGTCTGCAGTCCAACACGCAGTACACGTTCTCGGTCGTGGCGAAGAACGTCGCCGGCGCCTCCAAGCCCGCCGTCTCGCCGGCGGTGCGCACGCAGAAGGCGCCGCCGCCGCAGACCTCGCCGGCGCCGATCTCGACGAGCCGCTACATCCGCAACATCAGCGGCAGCTCGCGGCACGACCTGACCATGTTGCGCGCCGAGGGTGCCGCGGACGCCCGGGCGAACCCGTCCGGTCACGGCTACCTGATCGTGCTGGCGATCGGCGGCCAGGACGAGTCGCGGCGCGGCGTGATCCTCAGCGCCGGCATCCGGTTCGTCTCGTACAGCGACATCGTGAAGAACCTTCAGGCGTACGTGGCCGGGTACGCGAGTCAGCAGCGCCCGAGTGCGCCGCTGACGCTCGCCATCGCCACCAACAACGACATCGACGTCTACCGCGCGAGCGGCGTCAACTTCGCCAATCGTGTCGTCGACCCCGTCCAGGCGTACGCGCGCCGCTACCCCGGCATCACGATCGCCGGCTCGGACGACATGGAGCCGGGCTTCCGCGCCGGCTACGCGGCGACCAAGGCGTGGCTGCAGGGTTATCTGTCCGCGACGAGCGCACCGTTCGTGTTCACCGGGTCGGCTGACGGGTGCGCATGGACGTTCACCGGCGGGTCGTGCAACAACGGATGGACAATGGCGGGGATGTACTACCTGACCGCGGGCGCCTACCCGATCCGCATGATCAACCTTCCGCAGATCTACAACACCACGATGGCCCAGCAATGGCGCTACATCTCGCTCACCGGGGTACGCGCCGGGCACCCGAAGATCAATTTCGGTGGTGCGCTGACGGAGTGGACGGCCTGCCGGCAGGCCCGCTCGTGCGGCAGCCTGACCGGCAACAACGCCTGGCGGGCGATGTGGTCGGCACTTCGCGCCGAACCGGCACTGCGGCCCCGCAGCCTGCCGTACTCGACCGACCTGCGGATCGACAGTTGATCCGTTCGAGGCTTGTATCGGGCGCACTCGCGATCGTCGCGGTCACCGGCTTGATGGTCGGGTGCACCTCGACCAGCGTCGGTCACGGAAGTTCGGCACCGGTAGCGGCCAGCACGCCTGCCCCGACACCGACGTCGACGCACGCGTCGACCCCGCCCGTGACGCATACCTCGGCGCCGGCGTCGACCTCGTCGGCGGCACCCCGACCGTCCAGGACGAAGCCTAAGCCGACGCCGAGCACGTCCGCGCCCGCGCCGACGAGCACGTCCGCGGCTCCGCCGCCGCCGTCGACCTCGGCTGCTCCGCCGCAGGGGCCGCAGTCCTGCACCACGCGTCAGCTCAGCGCCTCGGGTATCCGCGGCGGCGCCTACCAGGGCCGCGAGGTGGCGGGCGTGCTGTTCACCAACACGTCTTCGACGACGTGCACGGTGAGCGGGTATCCCTTCGCCCAGCTGACCTATCGCGGCGGCCCGCTGGGCAAGCCGGCCAAGGACGACCCGGGCACGGTGCGCACGATCAAGTTGCGGCCGAACAAGTCGGCGCAATCGCAGCTGACCGCAGTGACGACCTGCCAGTCGCCGATCTCGGACCACGTCGTCGTTAAGGTGCCTGGGACGGCGCAGAGCATGTCGGTGGCGATGCAGTTGCGTGGTTGCTCGCTGAGCATCGACCCGCTCGAGGTCGGCTGACCGTCGCCGGGCAGGATTGCTGCACGTGAATGCACGTGGCCGGCTGCTCGTCTGCGCGCTTGCGCTGACGGGGCTGTCCATGCGCACTGCGGTGACCAGTGTTGGCGCGGTGCTCGACGACATCGAGGCGGGGCTGCACACCTCGTCCGGGATCTCGGGCGTACTGACCACCCTGCCGGTCATCTGCTTCGCCGGCCTCGGCGCGGCGACACCGCGGCTGGCGGCCCGCTTCGGTGCGCATCGCGCGCTCGTCGCAGCGCTGGTGGTCGCGGCGATCGGCACCGTCACCCGTGCGCTCGTGTCGTCCGTCCCGCTGTTCCTGGTGCTGACGCTGCTGGCGCTGACCGGCGGCGCGGTCGCGAACGTCCTGATGCCGTCGCTGGTGAAGGCGCATTTCCCGGACCGGATCGGGGCGATGACCGCCTTGTACACGACCGCGCTGGCGGTCGGCACCACCGCCGCGGCGGGGCTGACCGTGCCGATCGGCGATCTGCACGGCGGCTGGCGGTTCGGCATCGGCTCGTGGGCGCTGTTCGTCGTGGTCGCCGTTTTGCCGTGGCTTCCGACGCTGCGGCACGACTTCCGGCTCGGCTCGGACGGCTCACGCATCCGCGCCAAGCAGCTGGCCCGCAGCCGCACCGCATGGGCACTGACCGCGTTCTTCGCCGCACAGTCGACGCAGGCCTACATGGCCTTCGGCTGGTTCGCGCGGTTCCTGCACGAACACGGGCTCAGCGAGAGCGCCGCCGGCTGGGAGGTGGCATTGCTGTCCGCGCTCGGCATCCCGACCTCGATGATCGCGCCGATCGTGCCGCCGCGGTACCACCGCGCCCTGGTGACCGTGCTGGCGGCATGCTTCGCGATCGCCTACACCGGACTCGGGTTGGCTCCGATCGGCGGCGCATGGCTGTGGATGGTGCTGGCGGGCATCGGCAACGGCATGTTCCCGCTGGCGCTGACGATGATCGGGCTGCGGTCGCGCTCGCCGCAGTCGACCGGTGCGCTGTCGGCCTTCGTCCAGGCCATCGGTTACACCGTCGCCGGGACCGGACCGCTGTTGTTCGGCGTGCTCTACGGCGCGACCGGCGCGTGGGTCCTGCCGCTGAGCCTGCTCTGGATCTCGCTCGGCCTGGCCTGGATCACCGGCCTGATCGCGTGCCGGCAGACCTACGTGGACGACGAGATCGCGGGGTCGACCGAGGTCGCGGTCAGCCGATCGTGATCGCGTCCAATCGCCGGCGCAGGAACTCGGAGCTGATCACCGGCTCGTGGTTGTGCTGCTTGCCGATCGGCGGACGCAGCGCCTCGACCACCGTGTCGCGGTCGGCCTCGTAGAAGTAGACGAGCGACACAAGATCCTCGTCCGGGGCAACGGCCTGCGGTGGCAGCACCCGGTGCCGATTCGACCGCCAGCGGTCGCCGCTCCAGCGTGCCAGCAGGTCGCCGGTGTTGATGGTGAACGCGTCCGGAACGAAGGGCGCGTCGGCCCAGCCGTCCGACTCGGTCCAGATCTGCAGCCCACCCTTGCCGGGCTCACGGTCGAGGATCGTCACAGTGCCGAAGTCGGTGTGCGGGCCGATGCGGAATTGGCCGTCCTCCACCGGCCCGGTGTGGTCCAGCGGTGGGTACCAGTTGATGTTCATCGTGTGCGTGGCCCGCGTGGTGTGCCGCGTGAAGAACTCTGCGTCGAGCCCGAGCGCGGCTGCGCACATGACTAGCAGTTCATCCGCGAGACCCTTCATGGTCTGCAGGTCGGTGCCGACGCTCGACTCGAGCGTCGGCACCTCGGCGGGATAGACGTTGCGCTGGAACCAGTAGCCGTCCAGCGGCGCTGTCGCGGCGTCGGCGCCGACCGAATACGACTCCTTCAGGTCGGGCGGAGTCTCCGTGCCCTCTGCGTAACCGTTCGCCTCGACGCCGGGCGGCAACCACCCTCGTCCGGCGACGGTCACCGCATAACGCTGCTTGACCTCGCGCGGCAGCGCGAAGAACTCGCGTGCGGACGTGCGCACCGCGGCCCGCGCTTCGGGCCCGACGCCGTGCCCGGTGACGAGGAAGAACCCGACGTCCTGCAACGCCGCATCGATCGCTCGCGCGACCTCGTCGCGTCCCGTCCCGTCGAACCATGCGGTGAGGTCGATGACCGGAACCGCGCTCATAGTTGGCTCACTCCTCGCCGATGTCTTCGTTCCACAGCGTCGGGTCGGCGGAGATGAACTCCCCCAGCATCTGCACACACCCGGAATCGTCGAGCACGACCACCTCGACGCCGTTCTCGGCCAACCAGTCGTGCCCGCCGTAGAAGTTGCGCGCCTCGCCGATCACGACGCGGCTGATGCCGAACTGGCGCACCAGCCCGCTGCAGTACCAGCACGGCGACAGCGTCGTCACCATCGTGGTGCCGCGGTAAGACCGCTGCCGTCCGGCGTTGCGGAACGCGTCGGTCTCGCCGTGGACGGAAGGATCGTCGTTCTGCACGCGGCGGTTGTGCCCGCGACCGAGCACCTCGCCGTCGCGCCCGATCAAGGCACCGCCGATGGGAATGCCGCCCTCGGCGAGGCCGGCCTTGGCCTCTGCGACGGCGATCGCGAGCCAGGCGTTGTAGTCGTTCACCGGGTCGCGCTCGACTCCGCTGCCGTTTGCTTCGGCTTGAGTACGGCGCGCAGTACGACGTAGACCAGGGCGGTGACGACGAACCCGACCTCGAAGGTGATGTCACCGAAGGCCGGATGGGCGGTGGGGATCGGCCCGATGTACTTGGGGTACTGGTTTGCGAACAGCCAGATCGACAGCCCGCCGCCGACGGCCATCGCGATCGGCCCGGCCCAGTTCTGGAAACTGCGGTCCTGCGCGATCGCACTCAGGTCGGCCTCGCCGCGGCGCAGGAACCGGTCGACGAACACGACCGCGAGCCACGGCCCGATCCAGTACGCGATGATCAACAGGAAGTTCTCGTACGTCGAGGAGTCCTTCAGGTAGTGCGCCGCGACCGCGTACCCGATCAGACCGAGCGCGACCGCAATCAGCGCCCGCGCCGTTCGCGTAGGCAGCTTGATACCCAGCGCCATGAACGACAACGAGCCCGAGTAGATGTTAAGCACGTTCGCGCAGATCGCGCCGAGGAAGATCGCGAGCAGGGTCAGGTTCCCGAGCCACGACGGCAGCAGGTCGGTGATCATCGTCGGGCTGATCTCCGCGCCGGTTGCAGCCTTCGGGGTCAGCGTGGTGATCGCCGCCGCGCCGGCCACCTCGAGCAGCACGCACGACACGAACACGCCCAGCCCCGACCACAGCGCGACCGGCAGCGACTTGGTGTTCGGTTCGAGGTAGCGCGTGTAGTCCGAGGCATACGGGTTCCAGCCGGCTGCGTACCCGAACGCCGCACCGGTCATCAACAGGAAGCCGCCGACCTTCGGCGGCGGGAAGTTCACGGTGAGCGCGGCGGCGCCCGGGTGCGACTTGCCCAGGACCCAGATCGCCGCGATCACGAAGATCACCGTGAGGACGGGGAACGCGAACCGCTCGAAGACGTGCACCAGGTTGTGGCCGAAGTACGCGATGCCGAGTTGCGCGAGCACGATGATCAGCAGGCAGAGCTGGCCGGGAAGTCCCGTGAACAGCGCGTGCAACGCAAGCGCGCCGCTGATGCTGTTGACGGCGAACCAACCGATGCCCGCGACCAGGGCGTTGATGCCGGCCGGCAGGATGTTGCCCAGATAGCCGAACGCGGTTCGGCTGAGCACCATCTGCGGCAGTCCGCCCTTCGGACCCCAGGTCGACAGCACGCCTTGGGTGATTGAGCCGAGCGCGGTGCCGACCACGATCGCCAGCACGGTCTGCCAGAAGGTGAGGCCCCAGAACAGCACACCGAGGATTCCCACTCCGACGGTGGCGAACTCCATGTTGGGGCTCGTCCAGGTCCATAGGAGCTGCCTCGGCCGGCCGTGCCGCTCGTTCAGCGGGATGAACTCGACGCCGCCTGGTTCGACGGCGACGATCTTGTCGCCGTAGTCGCGGTTCGGGTTGTCGACGATCGGGAGCGTGTTCGTCACGCGCACACTTTTACACCCCGCCGATGTCCCGTTTGTTTCGCCCCGCCGGTGTCGCGGTAGAAGCGCCTGTTGCAGGCGCCCGCTGATGATCACGTCTGACGCGCACCGGCCGGCCAAAGAAGCGACAGTGGTCAGTTGCGCCGCACAGTGGTGAGTTACAACTAACCACTGAGGCCGAAACTGACCACTGTCAGACCACGCACCCGAGTGCAACAGGGAATAGTGACTGTATGAGCTGGCAGGCCCTCGACCCGGTCGACGAGTCGTTCTTCGAGACCGCCGATCACCGTTACGTCTTCCCGATCGACCTGGACGTGTCGTCCGAGCGGGTCTGGGAGTCGCTGCAGTCCGAGCGGAGCGTGGCCGACTGGGGTCTCGGCGTGAAGTCGCTGCGCTGGACCTCCCCACGTCCCTTCGGTGTCGGCACCACCCGCGAGGTCGTGCTCCCGCTCGGACTCATGACCGTCCGCGAGCGCTACATCGCCTGGGACGAGGGCAAGCGCTACGCCTTCGAGGTGTACCAGGCCAATCGCAACTTCTATCGGCGCTTCGCCGAGAACTACGTGGTCGAGCCACGCGGCGCCGGCTCGCGGCTGACCTGGACGATCGCCATCGAGCCGCGAGCGAAGTACAAGCGCTTCGTCGACCTCGGCCGTCCCGTGAACCGGCTCGCGTTCGGCCAGTTCGCCCGCGGCGCGCGTTCCTACTTCGCGAAACGCCCCACGGCGTGATCTGGACGCGCCGCAAGCAAAGCCGAGAAACCGGCGATCGCGGAGTTACCTTCGCTGCATGAGCAGGCGTGCCATCGCTGCAGCGCTCGTCGGCATGACCGCCATCACCACCATCGCGGGATGCGCGCACCGCACCTTGCCCGGCCACACCGTCTACCGCACCGTCACGGTCACACCGCGCAGCACCGCCGAGGCGTCGACCTCGCCGGTCGCCGCCGTCCGGTCGCCGTCGAGCGGCAAGATCATGCGCAAGCTGCCCGGGACCTGCGACGACCTGCTCTCGGTCGGCACGATCGTCGACGCCCTCGGCCACGACATCGGCGGCAAGACCGCCTTCGTCGTCGGGCTGCCCGATGCGACAACGGGACGGATCAGCTATCTCAACTGCCGATACGCGGTCGGGCCGGGTGCGCCGACCGGACGGATCGAGATCGGCGTCAGCCTGTACCGCACCGCCGCCAAGGCCGCCGCACGCATCGGCCCCACGATCTCCGACTACGTCGCCCACGGCGCGCGCAGCACCGCCGCGAGCGTCGACGGCCGGCCCGCCCGCCTGCTGCTCGGCGGCGCGGGAGCCGACTACGCCCCGACCGTCGTGCTCGCCGACGGCCAGCGGACCATCGTCGTCACGGTGCACGGGAGCACCGACCCGTCGGCCGAACTGACGCGCCTGGCGCTGGTCGCCGACCACCGCACCGCAACGAACTGACGCGCCTACTTGAGAGCAGCCGCAGCCGCCCGACCGGCGGCCCGTCCACTGAATATGCACCCGCCGAGGAACGTCCCCTCCAAGGAGCGGTAGCCGTGCACGCCACCGCCGCCGAACCCGGCCACCTCCCCCGCCGCGTACAGCCCCGGGATGGGTTCGCCCGTCGCGTCGAGCACGCGCGAGTCGAGATCGGTGTTCAGCCCGCCGAGCGTCTTGCGGGTGAGGATGCTCAACCGGACCGCGATCATCGGACCGGCCTTCGGGTCGGTCAGCTTGTGCGGCGCCGCGACCCGGGTGATCTTGTCCGGGAGGTAGCTGCGAGCCTGCCGCAGCGCGGCAACCTGCAGATCCTTGGTGTACTCGTTGTCCAGCTCCCGGTCGCGCGCGATGATCTCGCGTCGCACGGTGCCGGGATCGAGCAGCGGCGTGTCGGTGACCTTGTTCATCGCCTCGATCAACTCGTCCAACGTGTCGGCCTGCACGAAGTCGACGCCGCGGTCGAGGAACGCGCGCACCGGCGGGGGCATGTCGGCACGGGCGCGATCGAGCACCTGGCGCACGGACTTCGAGGTCAGGTCCGGGTTCTGCTCCTGTCCCGACAGCCCGAACTCCTTGCCGATGATCTTCTTCGTCAGCACGAACCAGGTGTGGTCGTGCCCTGTGGTCATGATGTGCTCGAGCGTGCCCAGCGTGTCGAAGCCCGGGAACAGCGGCACAGGTAGCCGCTTGCCCGTCGCGTCGAGCCACACCGAGGACGGGCCGGGCAGGATCCGGATCCCGTGGTTGGTCCAGACCGGATCGTAGTTGTGGATTCCTTCGACGTAATGCCACATGCGGTCGCGATTGACGACGCGCCCGCCGACGGCCTCAGTGATGCCGATCATCCGGCCGTCCACGAAGTCCGGGACGCCGGCGACCATGCGCTCCGGCGGCTGCCCCATCCGCGGGGGCCAGTTCTGCCGCACCAGCTCGAAGTTGCCGCCGATGCCGCCGGACGTGACCAGGACGGCCGGAGCGTGCAGCTCGAAATCACCGACGACCTGGCGCGAACTGGGCGCGCTGCGCGGCACGTCCGACGGCGCGAGCACCGCGCCCAGCACGCCCTCGACGGCACCGTCCGTGGTGATCAGCGCGTCGACGCGGTGCCGGAAGGCGAAGCGCAGTTGGCCGCGCTCGGCAGCTTCCTCGGCCCGCGCCGCGAACGGGGCCACCAGGCCCGGGCCGGTGCCCCAGGTGATGTGGAAGCGCGGCACGGAGTTGCCGTGCCCGGTCGCGGTGTACCCGCCGCGTTCGGCCCAGCCCACGATCGGGAACCAGCGCACGCCACGTTGGTGCAGCCAGGACCGCTTCTCCCCCGCGGCGAAGTGGACGTAGGCCTCGGCCCACCGCCGCGGCCAGACATCCTCATCGTCCAGGCGGTCGAAGCCGGCGGTGCCCTCCCAGTCCTGCCAGGCGAGTTCGACCGAGTCCTTGATCCGCATCCGGCGCTGCTCGGGCGAGTCGACGAAGAACAACCCGCCGAAGGACCAATAGGCCTGCGCGCCCAAGTTCTGAGACGGTTCCTGGTCGACCAGGATCACCCGGCGGCCGGCGTCGAGCAGCTCGCTCGTCGCGACCAGACCCGCCAGCCCCGCACCCACCACGATCGCATCGGCGTCCATGGCCCCGATCCTGCCGCGCGCGGGCGGACGGGGCTACTCACGAGTAGCGCGGATTACAGGTTGGTGCGCCGCCGCGAAGGTCGCGCCTTGCGCGCGCGCAACCCCTGGGCCCGCATGTTGGCGCGCGCCTCCCGCTTGGTGATGCGGACGGTGTCGCTGATCTCCTTCGCCGAGCGGATCCGGTGTCCGCTGCGGCGATCGCGGATATCGATGAGCGCGCCGGCGAGCACCAGCAGCAACACCACTGCCACGACGACCAGCGCAATCACGCCTCGACGATAGCTCCGCCGACATGAGAGCCGACCGCGTACCGGAACAATGACACCCATGGATGCCCCTGACGACATCGATGACCGATTGCACCGCTTGCTCGAAGCGCACGTCGCCTTCCACGTCCGCGAACTGCGCGGCGCCGGATTCGCCGCGCTGGTCGAGCAAGAGGTCGCGCACGCGCTCGACCGCGCCGGCGAGCTCACCCTGCACCAGGTGATCGACCGCACTCGGGTCAAGGAGGTCGCAGCGAAGTACGTCGCCCGCTTCGACCTGCCCGGCGCGATCCCCGAGGTCGCCGGCGAGATCGCGACCCGGCTCCGGGTGCACCCGGCCAACGACGTCCAGCTGGGCGAGGTGCTCCCCCGTCAACACGTGGTCGCCGCGGCGGCCAAGGTGGCCGAACTGCGCGCGGTGCGCGAGTGGATCGCGATCCAGATCACCGAGAGCACCGCCGTCCAGTCCTGGTTGGCGGGCTACCTGCGCTCGCTGACCACGGGCGCGGTGGAGTCGAACCTGCGCCTGGCGAAGAAGGTGCCCGGCGTCTCGCTCGGCCTGTCCCTCGGCGGCAAGCTCGCCGGCGGAGCGGTGCGCGAGGCGGACCAGCGCAGCCGCGAGATGGCCGAGCAGGCCGCGATCGCCATCCTCGCCCGATCACGCGAGAACATCCTGACCTCACTCACCGACGCCGACGTGGAGCAGGCCCTGGTCGAGATGTGGGACAGCGCGACGGACCGCTCCGTTCGCGAGCTGCTCGATTCGGTCGCGGACGACGACCTGGTCGACGCCGCGTCGATCCTTTACGACGGGTGGCTGGACGTGCGCGCGAACGCCTACCTGACCGCGCTGATCGACACCGGCGTCGACTACTTCTTCGACACCTACGGCGAGTATCCGCTCGACGACCTGCTCAAGGAGTTCGGCCTCGATCGCATCGATCTCGTCGAAGAAGCCCTGCGCTTCGCACCGGGCGCGATCGAGGCGCTCGACGAAGCCGGACTGCTCGCTGACCTGATCCGCCGCCAATTCGCGCGGTTCTATGGCTCCGAGGAGGCCCGGGCGGTGTTCGACGAGCGGTGACAAGCGTTCGGCTGTAGTTCACCTGTCGGTCGTCGTGTCGTCGTGACCGCGGGCCAGGGTCAACTGACATGACAATCAAGACGATGGCCGCCCTCGGGCTGGCGCTCGCGCTGATCGCGGTGCCCGCGGCGAGCGCCTCAGCGGATCGCAACGATCACGGCAGCTTCACCCTCGCGGTCTACGGCGACGCGCCCTACGGCACCTCGCCGACCGACACGTCCGAGTTCGATGCCACGCCGGCCTTCATCGACTCGATCAACGCCGACCCGGACGTGTCGACCGTGGCGCATGTCGGCGACATCCACTCGGGCTCGCAGTTCTGCACCGAGTCCTACGACCGGTCGATCGCTTCGCTGTGGACGCGCTATCAGGATCCGCTGGTGTACACGCCCGGCGACAACGAGTGGGCGGACTGTCACAAGGCCAAGGAGGGCGGTAACACGTTCGATGCGAACGGCCGGCCCGTCGACTACGCCAACGGCAATCCGGTCGCGAACCTCGCGCTGATCCGCTCGATCTTCTTCGCCCATCCGGGACGGACGCTCGGCAGCAACCCGATGTCCGTCGTTTCCCAGGCGCAGGTGTACGACAGGGCGTACCCGACCGACGCGCAGTACGTCGAGAACGTGATGTGGCAGCGCAAGGGATTCCTGTTCGTGACCGTGAACATCCCGGGCGGGTCGAACAACGACGCCGACCCGTGGTACGGCACCGCCGCCGAGTCGCAGCAGCAGGCCGACGAGCGGTCGCAGCGCACCGGAGCCGACCTGCGCTGGCTCGACCTCGCGTACCGCACCGCGACGGACATGGACGCCCAGGGTGTCGTGATCATCTCCCAGGCAGACATGTGGGACCTCGACGGAAAGACGGCGGCGCACCTGACCAACTACGAGCCGTTCGTGTCGAGCATCGCCGCGCACACGACCGCCTTCGGCAAGCCCGTCCTGCTCTTCGAGGGCGACTCGCACACGTACCGTTCGGACAACCCACTGATGCAGGGTGCGCCGTGCACCGGTGACGACACCGTGTGCAACTACGACGACTGGAACAGCCACCCGTCGTACTCGGTGGCCAACTTCCACCGGGTGATCGTGCACGGCAGCACGTTCCCGCTCGAGTGGCTGAAGCTGACCGTGACCCCGGGCGGGCACAACGCCTCGACACCGACCGCGTTCGGCCCGTTCACGTGGCAACGCATGCCGCAGCCGACCAGCTGACCGCACGACCTGAACTGCTGAGCCTCGGACGTCGGTCCGAGGCTCAGCGGTGCGCGGCCAGGTAGGCGCGGTGGGCCAACTCGAAGACGTCCTCGGTGACGTGCATGGCGTTCGCGATCGCGATCGCGGTGGCGGCGAGCAGAGCGGTCAGGATCGCGATACGCCACAGCACCGGCCGCGGCGCAGGTGCGCTCAGCGCGCCGACCCGGGCGGCGACGTCCGAGCCGGCCGCGGCGAGCACCACCGCGGGCGTTCCGGCCCGTCGGACACCGGCGGCGTGCGCCAGGGCGTGGGCCACGGTGCTGCGTCCGGAGACCGCGGTGGCGTCCTCGTCGGCCCACCGCTCGCAGCTCAACTCGAGCGCGCCCGGGAGCGCGGCCAGGAACGGATTCACGGCCGCCGCGAGCACCGCGACGCTCTGATGCAGGTAATGGCGGTGCGCCAGATGGGCCCGTTCGTGCGCGAGCAACGCGCGGCGTTCGCTTGCGTCCAGATCACGCAGCAGCGCGGTGGTGACCACGATCCTTCCGGGACGCCCCGGCACCGCGAGCGCCTGCCGAGCCCCCGTGTCGACGACGACAAGCTCCTGATCGCCGTCGCTCAGCCCGTCCGCCAGGCGGTACGCGTCGCGCACCGCGGCGAGGCGTCGCAGCCCGACGCGCACGAACCGGATCGCCAAACCGACAACGGCGGCCGCCGCGGCGGCCCCGAGCACGGGCGCCAGTTGAGCGTGCAGTCGCAGTACATGGTCGGACCAGTGACCCTGCGCGACCAGGACCGGCGCCGGCGCAATGAAGACGAGGGTGAGCAGGCCGAGCGACACACTGGACGCCGCCGCGGCCAGGATCGCGCCCCCGGACAGGAACCGCGTGGCTGTCGCCGGCGGCAGCCGCAGCGCGACGCGCGGCCCCAACGCCCCGAACAATCCGGACAGTGCCAGCGGCAGCAGCAACCAGGCGGTCACCCGCTCACCTCGTCCCGGTCGGCGATCAGCGCGGCGAGAGTCGCTTCGTCCTCGGGGGTCAGCGTCCGAAGGAACCGGGCCAGGATCGCGGCGTGATCGCCGCCCTTGTCGAGCATCGCCTGCATGCGGCTCGCGGCGAGCCCGGCGTCGTCGAGCACGGGTGAGTAGGCGTGCGCGCGTCCGGACGGCTCGCGGCGCACCGCGCCCTTCGCGTGCAGCCGAGCGAGGACGGTCTGCACAGTCGTGTAGGCCAGACCGTCGCCGACCGCGTCCACAACGTCCGCCGCGGTCAACGGACGGTCGGCTGCCCACAGGGCCGCGAGCACCTCTGACTCCAGGCTGCCCCTGGCGCGCCGGCGTGCCATCCAGGCTCCTTCCGACCGAATGTCTCCTACATCGTAGTAGGTGTAACCTCCTACATTGTTGTAGGAGTTCGATTCGGAGACATCGATGATCAGTTACTTCCAGGCCGCCGTGCTCGGGGTGCTCCAGGGCGTCACCGAGCTGTTCCCGATCTCCAGCCTCGGGCACTCGGTGCTCGTCCCGGCATTGATCGGCGGCAGCTGGAAGGACCTGGTCACGCAATCGTCGACGACCAACAGCCAGGCGAGCCCCTACCTGGCGTTCATCGTCGCACTGCATGTCGGCACGGCGGTCGCGCTTCTCATCTTCTTCCGCAGCGACTGGGTGCGGATCATCTCGGCCTGGTTCCGCTCCATCGGCCCGACCTTCAAAGCGCGTCGGATCGTCGCGCGCGACAGCGACGAGCGGCTCGCCTGGCTGCTGGTGATCGGCACGATCCCGGTCGGCATCACGGGTGTGCTGCTCGAGCACACCTTCCGCACGCTGTTCGCCAAGCCGCTCGCAGCCGCGGTGTTCTTGACCATCAACGGCCTGATCCTGTTGTCCGGTGAGGTTCTGCGACGTCGGGCACCGGTCGACGAGGAGGACGACGGATCGACGCCTGCGCTCGGTAACGACGCGCGCGAGGCAACAGTCGGGCGGCATGCCACGGACGGCGCGGTGACCACGCAGCGCCGCACCCGCCGGCTGGTCACGCTGTCGTACCGCGAAGGCTTCCTCATCGGCTTGTTCCAGACCGCCGCGCTGCTCGCCGGCATCTCACGCTCGGGCGTCGCGATGGTCGGCGGCCTTGCCCGCGGTCTGTCGCACCGTGACGCCGCGCGGTTCTCCTTCCTGCTCGCAACCCCGGTGATCCTGGCCGCCGGTGTGCTCAAGCTGCCCAGTCTGACCGGGCCGTCCGCGTCGGACATCCGAGGTCAGGTGATCGTCGGGGCTGTGCTGGCCGGGGTGGCCGCCTTCGTCTCGGTCAAGTGGCTGACCAAGTACTTCGAGACCCGCACCCTGATCCCGTTCGCGATCTACAGCCTGGTGACCGGCATCTTCTGCATCATCTGGTTCGCCTGATCGGTAACTTCCGTACATGGGAGTCCGCGACGGAAGGCGAGCGACTGTCCACCCCTCCGACTGACACGACGTCCACGACCGGCTCGCGGCACCGTACCGGTCGCCTGGTCGCGGTCGCACTGATCGTGCTTGCCGTAGGCCTGCTGGTCGCGTTGATCGTGTTTGCCCGCAGCAACGCCGGATGGGTGCACCGCCTCGACGTCTCGTTCGACGACAACCTGAACGGCTATGTCGCCGGCCACCCCGCCCAGGTCAGCACGTGGAAAGTCGTCTCGGACATCGGCGGCCCGCTCACCTGGCGGATCTTGGCCGGCGGTGCGGCCCTGGTGCTGTTCCTACGCCACCTCCGGCGCGAGGCCGTCCTCGTCGTCGTCGCCATGGTCGGTGCCTGGGTGTCGTCCGGCACGATCAAGGCACTCGTCGACCGGCATCGCCCGATCGTGCCGACGCCCGTCGACCATGTCGGCGGCGGGTCGTTTCCCAGCGGCCACGCATTGACGTCGTTCACCGCGCTCGGGTTGCTGGTGCTGCTCATCTGGCCGATCACGTCGCGGTGGTGGCGGGCGCTCGTGGTGACCGCTGCCGCGCTCGTGGTCCTCGGCATCGGTTTCAGTCGACTCATCCTCGGCGTGCACTACCTCACCGACGTGCTCGGCGGCTGGCTGATCGGGCTGTTGCTGCTGATCGCGGCGACCCAGGCGATACGAGCGCGCCGCTGACCACCTGAGGTCTGTTCTGCGACGGAAGTCTCCGTTTCGGCCGTGTCGAGCCCGGAAGCCTCTGTGCGGGCAACTAACCTGCGCCAATGATTGTGACGGTCGCGAACCGGAAGGGCGGTGTCGGCAAGACCACGACTGCCGTGTTCGTCGCGCATGCCCTCGCCGTAGCCACCGCCAGGCCTTGCCTGCTCGTCGACGCCGACCCGCAGGGATCTGCTTCGCTGTGGGCTCGTCGTGCGGCCGATGCGGGGACGCCGCTACCGGTGACGGTGCGCGAGCACCTGCCGATGCGCCCGCAGTCGCTGGTGTCGACGACGCAGCACGTCGTGATCGACACGCCGCCGTCGGACAGCCATGTCGTGACCGCCGCGGTCGAACTCGCGGACATCGTGCTGATCCCGACCTCACCGAGCACCATGGACCTGTCCGTGTTGGGCGCGACCCTGGAGTTGGCCGCACGCGCCGGTAAGCCCGCCGCCGTCCTGCTGACCCAGACGCGACGTACACGCTCGGTCTCCGCTGCAGAGAGCACGCTGCTCGCAAGCGGCACGCACCTCTTGCGCACGCACGTCGCGTTGCGCGAGGCCCTTGCAACCGCGTTCGGGCGACCGGTGCGGCAACTGCACGGGTACGACCTGGCCACGGCCGAACTGCTCGGGGAACTGCCGGAGCAGCCGTACTCCGTCGAAGCCGTGCAGGCACGAGTTGCCCGGCCGCAAGCCTTGCAACCATTGATTACGCGCGCACACGTTGTGCAACGGCCGACCGGGTTCGACGACGACGAACTCATCGCGCGGTTGAAGACCTCGGTGGCGCGGCTCCTCCACTGACGCACGATGCCCCGGCCGGTACCGGCAGCGAGCCCCCAGGCCAAAGGTTTCTGGAGCCGCCTGCGGGATTCGAACCCGCGACCAATCGCTTACAAGGCAGTCGCGAGGCCGTCCAGGCCGGTCCAGCAAAGTCTGAGCACCCCGAATTTCGGGGCTTCTCATGCATCTACCTTGGCAGGTGTACGGCTCTGGCGCCACACGGTGGCCCCCACCCTGGCCCCCACCACCCTGCACCACCGGTCAGCTCGGGATGCCTTCCCGACGTCGGCCGCGCGGTCGCCATCGACAACGGCACCCTGCACGAAGCCGTCCACACACCGCGGGACGTGCTCCGGGCCGAGGCTCTCGTGCTGATCAACTCATTACGTGATTGGCGCTCGGCGACCCTTTGACCAAGGCTGGGCGTCGACAGCGTGATCTCGTCGGTTCATCCTTTACTTCGAACACCGCTTCCGTGCCGCACAAACCGATCCAAAGCAGCGTCAAACGGCCGGGTTGGGGCCGATGTTCGCTCGGCGTTTGCAACGGTTCGCCGACCTCACATCGTCCACCTGTCGTGAGGCGACGATCAGTGTGGGTAGCCTGTGCCGCTTTGACTGCGGCGATTGCGTGCGCCTGTTCGGCGTCACCTGCGGTACCACCTGAGCAGGTTTCTCCACTTCCTGCGGTTCGATCGGCGTTGGCTCGCGCATCCGATGTCGAGACTGTCGCCCTAGCACGGTGGGCAACGGTGCGTGTTCCGCGCCACTGGATCATCACTCACTTCACCGGCGTACCAGGGACGGTCTACTTCCCGCTCGACTTCATCAGTTCCGCGCGGTTGCCTGGAGCGTGCGCACGCGGCGCGAGCCCCTCCTCATGCGCTGGGCCGAACTGGTTCGCGCCGACATGGGTCACTCCGGCACATGGTGTGCTGATCCTCTGGGCACACGCCGAGTTCCCGCCGTCCGATCCTGCACTGGTGAACCTGCCCGGTCGTCGCGTTACGATCGACGACCGCCCCGCCAAGCTCTATTCAGGCCGAGCCACCGACGCCTGCCCGGCACACACCGATACCGAGGTTGACGCGTTCATCCGCGCCTCAGGCCCGAACTATCCCGGCGAGCGAATCGACATGCGGGCCTGCCTCGGCGCGAACGTCACTCAGGCCGACCGCTCGCGCGTAACCGCCATGCTTTACAGCCTTCGCATTCGTACACACCTATAACCAACCAGGGAGCCCGCGAGGCGCCCGGACGACGCGCACCGGACCTACCGGATCTAGCAGCTGACCGTGCACTTTGGCCGATGACAGCTCGCTACGCCGAGATACGCCGGTCGCCTCGAACCGCGGCTATCGGGCGGCGCGAAGGGGTATCGCCTTGCCTGACACACCTTCCGGTCGACCAGCTATCCTCCGTTCCCACCCTGCCGATCTTGGCCTTAGCGACCCTTGCGCACGCCGGCGACGGATACAGATGCTTCGGCAGCGCAATGGAGACCAAGATCGGTGCCACTTCGCGTTGTGCACTAGCGCGGCTTCACTCACCTAAACTCGATCTGGACTCGACCGACGTGAAAGCCGATAAAGGCCGACGCCGCGAACTTACGATGACCCGGAGGTCGAGGCGCTTGACTGCCCGGGTTCGGTCGACGGCTCCGAACTGGGGCTAAGGCTCCCTGCTGGCGACGTCGGTTGGCCTGATGGAGTCGATGACGACCCCGCGTTGTGTTCGTTGATAGCGTCACTGAAGATTGAGTCGAGCTGATCGATGCTGGTTATGCCGGAGTGTATCTCTAGCGGTTGACTGGTGTCCGCATAATTCGGACAACGCTCGAATGCGTTGTCACCCTGCACGACGAAGGACCCGGGCAAGCCATCGGCAAGGTAGTAGTTTGACGCGTCGGTACCGCCTACAAGGACCAGATATTGTCCTGCTAGCAGCACGTTGTCCTTCCCGTTCGAGTCTTCGCTAATTTGGGTCAAGTTTGGGTCAGGCAAGGCACCGGCAACTACTTGGAACGAGTCGATCGGAACCTCTCGAGCATCGTTCACCGTGTCGCCTGGCGCCTGGCTGACTGAAATCGAGACAAGCGCCACTGCAGCACCCGCGTTCACGAGCTTATAAGCGTCCGCTGTACTCGTGATACCGACGCAGGTGTTCGGCGGAGTCGGCACCGGCGTTGTTGGATGGCTCCGGGCTATCGCCGTGTGGCTTGAAGGGGCGCTCGCATCCGACTTGACGCTCGAGCTCATATCCGACTTGACGTTCGAGGTGCAGCCGACTGACAGTAGAACGAGCCCGGTGCCGATTAGAGTCGGCATTCTTCCGGTTACCATAATTGGTCGCCAGTCGAATGACAGTACGTCGGGTCTATGTTGCTTTTCGACCCCGTGCGAAAGATATTCGATCCATCGACACGTAAAGCGTAATAGCAGGTTCTGTCCGACGTCGCATAGAAATCCGCGTGTTGAGTTTGAACGAGCGAAGACGTGCCTACCGGTTCATAATCAATTCCGTCGTTGTATACCTCTGTCGGAAAAAGGGTGGATGGCGGTGCGTCCTGCGCGTCTACAAGTTCAGTAAAAGTGTATAATTTGGAAACCGCAAATCGGTAGTTTCCAGTTGGGCCGGAAAGCGTCGGGCCGAATAGTATCCCGTTGTGCCACCATCGCCACTGAACTCCGTACTCGGTATCCGAAACCAAGTTCAGTCTAAACCATTGACCGCCGGTCAAGCCGCAATTTCCAAGGTTATACAGGTCGCTAAAAACACTATTGCCAGACGAGTCCAACGCAGTGACGAACGTTCCAAACCCGGTTTGACAGGAGTCAGAACCCCATTGGTTCGAAGCATCAACGTAGCCAGCTTGAAAGAATGTACCGTTCGGGAATGTGGCTGACGGCCAGTAAGTACGCGCATATTGACCATTGACAAAGCTTGCCGGCTCGGACAGATGAGAAGAAACACTATCCGCATATCCACCGTCATCTACGGTGGCCCCAATTTGCATCGCGTTCGCAGGCGGCGACCAAAGAAATAGCAGCGCGAGCGCGCCACCGAGCACGGCTATACGGGTTCGAGCCTGACCGAGCATCGTCCCTCCCGAGCTAGTTTGTGTCGGCAGTAAAGCATTCGAACGTTACGCGGACAAGAGTACGTTGATGGTTCGAGCCCGCTCCGCAGCACTGATCGACCGTTGTGCCATCGATGTCGGCCTGATCCGGCCACCGGCGCGGTGCTCCGAACTCACGACGAATCCACCGAGATGTGCCGCTACACCGGACTCCGGACTCACACGTAGTCCGGACTTCGCCTCGCGAGAACATCGAGGCGGCCATCATCAGAATTAGGGAGCCAACGCTCTCGGTCGTGACCCGTGCAGCCCACCCAGAATCGGCCAAGCCCGAGTCACACATCACCCCATCGGCACCGTTTTGATTGTTGCCAGAAAATGACAATTCCGAAGTTTCGCTCCTAATGCCCCACACAAAGAGAGGCCGATCACGCCGTAGAAAAATTGGTCCACACGCATCAGCAAGGCGCGACTACTCGAAGCCTGGTCACCCGTCAGGACGGCGGTCACCAATTGGCTCAGGGGGCGTAACATACCGCATCAACCACCAGCGTCTAACCGTCGATCAAGGGGCTCAACCGAAAGGATGTGACGCGGAGGCGAATATGTAGCTCAAATCGCTTCACGCAGCTATTTCGGCCTACTAGGCGCGGCGCGGAGGTCATCCTGCGATTCCGAGCCGGGCAGATCGACGAGCTTAGCTTCCGGTGATTGCGAATTCGTAATCCACTTCACCGAGGAGTTGTCAGAGCGCGGCCGGACGCTGCTGGCATGCTCACCGCCTGGTCGGCGACTAGCCTGGGCGTGTGAGCAGGAAGGCTTGGTTTTGCATCGGCGTGGCCGTGTATCTCGCCGTCGTTGCTGTCGCGGCCGTCAGCACCGGTTCCTTCGTCATCCGCGGCGCAGACGGCACAGAGATTCTGCCGATACTCCTGCTCGGCTTTCCGTCCTCGGTCGTCCTGTATGCGGTGGGCAGCTGGGGACTGTTGCCCTTCGGCGAAACTGCCTCGGCCTGGGGTGGACTCGTAGGGCTGATTGCTGGCAGCCTCGTCAACGTCCTGATCGCCCGGCGATCGATGACTAGGCGCTTTCGTGCCCTGCGGCCCGCTCCCGGTGCGCAAGGCTAACCCGTGCGACCGATGCTGTGCGCTACGGGGAGCACGCCGTTCGCACCGTTAGCCGCGCAGCGGCCGTAGCGGATCTAGCTGCTGCCATGACACGGCTGTAGTCGCGTTTCAATTCGACCCGTCAGTCTAGTCGCCTCACTGGCCGCATCTCGGCGTGCCCGGTCATAGTTCTCCACGCACGTGCCGAGGAGGGCCGACAGGTCGCGCAAGTCGTCTGATCCGGCGGCCCCGCCGAGGATCAATATGACGATCGCGGCATCCCAATCGCTGCGGCCTCGTCGCGGCCCCATCGAGCGCGTGCCTGCGCCAAGGACTAGAGCACCGCGGTGGTCGGGACAGAGGATCCACCGCCCTCGCTCATCAAAGACGGGAGTGGATAGTTCGCTGCCTCGCCGAGAACCAGATTCAGCGGGGTCTCCAGTCAAGAACCCAGCGCGGGCGAGGCGGCGCGCGGTCTCCACGACATGCTTTCGTCAAGGCACCCCGCGTGACCTGATCCATCCCGATCTGACCATCCCGACGTGATCTATCCCGACCTGATCTATCCCGACCTGATCTATCCCGACCGACCAGCCCCCGGACCGACCCCCGAACACCCTTCCCACCTGTCCACGCGTCTTGCACTGTTCAGTGCTTTCCCCGACGCCAGTGCCGTCTATGTGTGAGAGAACTTCACGCTTCGGGTGGTACCGGGTGACCGTGTCGATCCGACGGATGAGCTTGGGCACGGGTTACGAGTACCTGATGTCGTCGGTCGCGCGCGGCGACGGCGCGGCCCCGAGCTCGCAGCCGCTGACGCGGTACTACCTCGAGTCCGGCACCCCTCCGGGCCGGTTTCTCGGCACCGGACTCGCCGGTCTGGCCGACGGCGCCGGCGTCGCGATCGGCACCGAGGTGTCCGAGGACGCGTTGTGGCACCTGCTGGGGATGATGTCCGACCCGGTCACCGGCAAGCCGCTCGGGCGCCGGCCGCTGCGGCTGCCGACGCCGCTGCGGCAGCGCCTCGCCGACCGGATCGCGTCGCTGCCGGCGTCGCTGTCGTCGGTGGATCGGGCGGCTGCGGAGGCGGCAATCACGGTCGAGGAGCAGCGCCGCGAGGCGCGGATCGGGCGTGCGGTGGCGGGCTTCGATCTGACTTTCAGCGTCCCGAAGTCGGTGTCGGTGTTGTGGGCGCTGGCCGATGCAGGCACCCAGGCCACGATCCACCAGGCGCACCGGGACGCGATCGACCTCGCGCTCGCGTGGGCGGAGCAGAACGTCGCGTTCACCCGGGTCGGTGCGGGCGGCCGGGTACAGGTGCCGGTGTCTGGGCTGATCGGGGCTGCGTTCGACCATTGGGATTCCCGTGCCGGTGACCCGCATCTGCACACGCATGTGGTGGTCGCCAACCGGGTCCAAACCGCCGACGGAACCTGGCGAGCGCTCGACGGCGCCACCTTGTTCCGCTACACCGTCGCGCTGTCGGAACTGCACGAAGGCGTGCTGCAGGATCTGCTCACCGAGCGGCTCGGCGTCACCTGGACCACCCACCCGCGGCGGCACTCGATAGTCCCGCGCTGGGACATCGACGGCATCCCCACCGCCCTGCTCGACGAATTCTCGGCCAGGTCCCGCGCAATCGCTGTTGCCAAGGACGACCTGGTCGCGGCGTTCGTCGCGCAGCACGGCCGCCACCCCAGCAACGTCGAGACGCTCAAGCTGCGGCAGCAGGCCACCCTGCAGACCCGCCCGAACAAGACCCAGCACAGCCTGGCGGAGCAGATGGCCGCTTGGCGCACCCGCGCGGCCGAACACGCCGATGCCGGCTCAGTTCGCCTGTCCGAGCTCCAGCGCAATGCCGCGCTGCCCGCGCTGACGAGCGACACGATCGAGGCCGGGATGCTCGACGCGCTCGCCGCGGCCGCGCTCGCGGCCGTCGCGTCGAAGCGGGCGGTGTTCGGCGAGGCCAACCTGCTCGCCGAGATCCACCGGCAGCTCCATGGCGCCCGGTTCCTCACTGTCGCCGACCGACTCACCGTCGCCGAACACATCGCGGACCGCGCGCTGGGCACCGCGCTCCCCCTCGACCCGCCCGCCGCGGAGATCGCACCGCACCGCGGCGCCGCTCGCTACACCACCACGACGATCCTGGATGCCGAAACCCGTCTGCTCGATGCCGGGCGCGACCTCGACGCCCCGGTCATCGACTTCCTGACAACCGCCGGGCTCACGGACACGACCGAATCGCTCAGCGAAGGGCAGCGCGAAGCGATCACGTCGATTGCCACCTCCGGCCGTGCGCTCGATCTGCTGGTCGGACCCGCGGGCAGCGGCAAGACCACCACCCTCGCCGCCCTCAAGACGGCGTGGGAACACGGGCACGGCCCGGGCACCGTCATCGGTCTCGCCCCGTCGGCCGCCGCGGCCCAAGTACTGACCGACGAACTCGGCATCACGTGTGAGAACACCGCGAAATGGCTCGTCGAACAAGACCGCAATCGCGACCGCGACGCCCAGATCGACGCGCTGGAGCGCGAGATCGCCGCCAAATGCGGCAGCCCCAGCAGCGCTTTGGCCCGCGAGCTGACGGCGAAACGCAACGCCATCGAGGCCGAACAACTGCGGTGGAGCATCCAACCGGGACAGCTGGTGATCATCGACGAAGCCAGCCTGGCCGGCACCCTCACCCTCGACGCCATCATCACCGACGCCCACGACGTCTACGCCAAGGTCTTACTCGTCGGAGACTGGGCCCAACTCGGTGCCATCGAGGCCGGCGGCGCCTTCCACATGCTCGCCACCGATCGACCCGACACCCCCACCCTGTCCGAGATCCACCGCTTCACCGAGGCGTGGGAAGCCGACGCCTCCCTCCAGCTACGTGCCGGCGACGACGCCGCCGTCGCGGCCTATCTCGACCACGACCGCGTCCACAGCGGCGACCGCGACCAGATGCTCCACCAGCTCGTCGACGCCTGGCACACCGACACCCAGCACGGCCTGGACAGCATCATGATCACCGCCGACCAGGCGTCCGTGCACGATCTCAACACCCTCGCCCAGTCCCACCAACGCGACAGCGGCAAGGTCCAGCCGGGCGACACGCCACTCGCCGACGGACACACCGCCGGCATCGGCGATCAGATCGTCACCCGCCGCAACGACCGCCGCCTCACCACCGGCGACCAATGGGTCAAGAACGGCAACAACTGGACCGTCATAGCGACGCACGCCGACGGGAGACTTACCGTCAGCGACGACAAAGGCCGCGACGTCCAGCTGGCCGCCGATTACGTTCGCGACCACGTCGAACTCGGCTACGCCACCACCGTCCACCGCGCCCAAGGACGCACCGTCGACGCAGCCCACGCCCTCATCGACGACACCGCCACCCGCGAAAGTCTCTACGTCGCCGCCACCAGGGCGCGCGCCGGCAACCACCTCTACCTCACCGCCGAAGCAGCCGGCGACTCCGACGACCTCTCCCACGAGCGCGCCACAGGAAACGATGTCGACCGGCTTGCGCGCATCCTCGAGCAGACCGCATCAACCGCATCCGCCCACGCATACCTCGAAAAATGGGCAGGCCTACCCGACCTCCCGGCTTACAACACCAACGGCAGCCGCACCCAACGCATCGACCACGGAACTCCACCGCGCAGCATCGGGGTCTGAGCGCGGGCGCTCGAGAACGACTCTGCGCTAGCCGAGTGTGGCGCAGGTCGGACTCTGTGATGTCGTCATGCGCGCACAGTTTGTCCGTGCGACGGTGTCACCGACGTTCGTCTACCTGTGGAAGAGCCACCCCGAGAGGCTGACAAGAAGTCCTGCCGAGTCGGCGACGATGCCCACGATCGACTCACGAAGCCTTATCGAAGCATCACGTCCCCACTGCGCGGTTTGAAGTCCAAACATCCCAGCGCCGACTGCCGCGGCGAGGCCCCAAGGCCAGGCGACAGACACCGACATCCAGACCGCGACCGCCAGCGTCGCCGTGATCACTACGGCTCGGCCAACGTTGCGTCGCCTGAGCTTGGCAATGTCCTCGGAGGTCGGCTGGCTCTCGAGTTGGCGGCGCAGGTCCGCGATCTCGCATTCCTTGCGAGCCACCTCGTCGCGCTGGTGATCTCGTTCGTCCTGCGCAACGCGGGCGCGCTGCTCTGCTGCGGCAAGGTGCGCGTCGGACACAAGTTGATCCGACTCCTGCAGGACATTCGCGTGCCTCACCGCCATGCGCGCGCGACGTGCGCGTCGTCGCTGGACCTCTGCCACAACCTGGTCCGGATCTGCAGAGACAGTCGCCTCTAGAACGCTCGCGACAGTAGGGAATTGCGCTACACGGACGTCGGTGCTTCCGCCAGCGCCGCCGAGGACATGTGCAAGCTCTGCAGCCGCCTCTGGCGGATACCGAACTGCCACGCGATTTGCGACTTCCCGGACGAGCAAGCGGCTCGCCGCATCGGCGAGCGAAGCAACTTCCGGCACGGGCCGGACTCGAGCCAACATCAGCGTGAACAACGTCGGTAGGACAGCAAGTGGCACCCTGCCGAGTTTTGGATCGACGCGACGAAAGGCTGGCGTTAAGCGTCTGTCGTGCGTAACGACGAAGAAACCGGGCCACGCGATATCGGTGTGCTCTCGTGCGAACCGGCGACGATGACGGAGCGCCATCGACATCGTGTTCGCATCCCGCTCAACAGCTGCTGGTCGGCGACCCGCACCAGATTCTTCAATGGTGACAGCTAACGCGAGTCGGCAGGCTTCGACCTGCTCGGGGTCGGCATTGCCGTGTGGTCGAATCGTGGCGCCGATTGCTCGGAGCTGGCCGGCGAGCGCCGCTACATGAGTGCGAAAATCGGGCCAGCCGGCGACGGTACCGTCGTGCCGAAGCTGCGCGTAGGTAGCTATGAGGCTGTCACGATCGGACAGCGCAATGTATGCCGCACGCTGTTCCGGATCCTGCATCATCGGTTCCAGTCTGGCGACCTCGCCGCTGGTCTCAACTGCGTCCAACAGCTCTTGGAGTTCCTGCAAGTAGTAGTCCGGCACGATGACTTCGACGCCCGCTGATACTGCCGCCCGAACCATCTGCACGAGTGGTTCACCCACACTGGAGGCCGATGCAAGGGAAACCAAGATTGGGGTATCAAGCACGATCTTTTGCCCTGCCAGCGGCCCGAGCTGTGCTTGCAGCGCCGCCTCATCGATGCGCGCGAGGTGTCCATGAAGCACACACGATGTTGAGATCACGGTGACAGCTTCGTCGCCGAACGGATCCGTCGGGTCGAGGGCGGCAATGACCGCAGCCTGAAGGAACTCAGCACACTCCTCGGCGACGCCGGCTGTCAGGACGCGTTGCATCCGTTCGTCGTCCGCGGCAGTGATGCGTATTGCATGTTCATTCAGTAGATCGACTTCGCCAAGGTAGCCAGCTTCGGCCGCACGGATACCTATGCCTAGCGCGCCGATAAGCCGCTCTGCCCACGACGTTGCTTCGGCTTCCGTGCAGTCGCGAAAGTCGGTGCGTGCCCGCTCACGTAGCGCGATCATGAGGCGGTGCTTGAAGCCTTCGATCCAACCCTGCGTCGTTTCGACTTCAAGCCGGCCCGCTTCAGCAAGTTGCCACACGGGCCCTTCGAGGCCCTCACCCCGCACAACCAGCTGCTGTCCTGCGGAGGCGGCGACTTCAAGCGCCTCCTCCACATCAGCAAGTGTGATGTCTGATCCGGGCCAGGCATCGGACACGGCCTGATGAACCTCAGAGGTTGTGAGTCCACCCACGTTGAGAATCTCCACAACGGTCGACAGCAAGAGATCGAGACGTGTCGCACGACGGGTGCCCCTTAGGACCGCGTATGCAGCCGAGGCCATCGAGAGCTCGGCAGCATCAGGAGGGCCACCGGGTTCGAACATGTCGCTGAGGGCTGATTGCACCAAGATCTCCACTGAATGAGCACCCGGACGGTACACCGGATCATGGGTGGTCCTGAAGATCTTGCGGGCTTGTAGCGCGTCGGCACAGAGGCGTGATCCGAATATTGATCTATCGGTGCCCGTAACTAGGCCCGTCTTGCGCGGTCTCGACAGTGCGTGTCGACGGCTATCGCGTTCCAACACGTGAGAGAACTTCGTACTACGTTGCATTGGTCCACAGGACAGCAGCCATGGTGTCGGCGACGGTTTGACGGGTGGGGTCGACGATGTGGGCGTAGCGCGCGGTCATTCGGACGTCGGTGTGGCCGAGCGATCTGCTGACGACGGAGTCGGCCATGCCGGCCTGCAGGAGCAGGGTTGCGCACGTGTGCCGTAGGTCGTGGGTCCGTTTGCGCGGCACGCCTGCGGCGGCACAGATCTGGCCCCACTGATTCAGGTCACGTTTGGCGCTGTACGGGCGACCGAGTTCATCCGTGAACACCCAGTCGCCAGGGACCCACCTGCTGCCTGCACGGAGCCGCTCCTGCACCTGGTTCAGCCTGGTCCGACGTAACTGGGCGACGAGTTCGTCCGGGAGCTTGAGGCGTCGCCGCCCTGCCTTCGACTTCACCGGTACTCGGCGCAATCCACCGCCACGGCGTTGCGGACACGATCGAGCATGCGCACGACCGCACGGTTCGGCGGTCGGACATCCGTGCTGGACGGGCTGAGGCTGCAACTGGTGGGTGATCTTGACCCAGCCGCGGTCTAGATCAAGATCTGCCTCCCATTGAAGTCCGAGCACTTCGCCCTGGCGAAGACCGAGCGCGAGCTGGGTCAGCCATCGGGCACCGTTGCGTACCTGTCGAGTGGCGGCGACGAGGCGGCGGGCCTGTTCTTCGGTGTAGGGCTCGACGTCGGGAAGTTCGTAGGCCGGGCAGGCCGCGAGCCGGACCGGATTGCGCAGCAGGTAGCCGCGGTCCACGGCCGCGGTCATGGCTGCGGAGAGGGTCCGGCGAATGTGTCGGATTGATCCGGGCGAGAGCCCGGCTCGCAGACAGTCGCGGTACATCGCCTCGACCTGCTCCGGGGTGAGGTGTTCGATGCGGGTCCGTCCGAGCGTCCTGAGGACGTGCGGGAGGTCCGCGCGGTACCCGTGCACCGTCGTGCGACGCACCTCGAGCTCGCGGCCCGCGATCCACTCGCCCAGCCAGGTCGCCACGGTGCGTGCTTTGGTTCTGCGTACCCCGGCATCGCGCTCCAGCTCGAGGTCACGGATCTTTGCCGCGACCTCGGCCTGGGTCCTGCCGCGGACTTTCTTGCGGAGGCGCCGCCCGGTGACCGGGTCGGCGCCGAACGACACCTCGCCGCGCCAGGACCCGTCGGCTTGTCGATAGATGGTGCCCCGACCAGCGGCGGCTTTGCGGCCGGTCATGACACGCGGTGGATCAGCGTCGCGACATAGGCGTCCACGGCCGTGCGCGGCACCAATCGGCGCGAGTCGATGAGCACGGTGACCAGCTCGCCGCGCCGGATCGGGCCGTCGTAGAGCTTGGCGCGGGAGATGCCGAGCAGGCGTGCCGCCTCCTCGACCTGGAGCAGCACCGGCGGTTCTACTTGCGACCGCGCCGCGGGCTCCGCGGAGTCGTTCGCCAGGGCGGCGGCGAGTTCGGCGATCCGCTCGGCGAGTTGTGCGAGGTGCTCAGGAAGGTTCGGCCCGCTCTCCACACATAGACGGCCGGGGCGGCGGGGAAAACCGTCCACCCATGGGAGCGGGTGGCCCCCACTGTGGCCCCCACCGCGCCGGAGGATCGTAGTAAAGGTGCTACAGGCCCCGGATTCTGGAGCCGCCTGCGGGATTCGAACCCGCGACCAATCGCTTACAAGGCGATTGCTCTGGCCAACTGAGCTAAGGCGGCAAGCGTTCCTGAGGTTACCGGCAGTTTCAGCGAACCCCGCGGCCGTCCCGCGACGAATGCCGGGCAGACTACTTACGGCGACGTAACCAACGAGAGGACCGCCAGTGAGCAGGCTGCACAAGCCGAAGGCCGGCTTCTGGATCCGGCTGTGCGTGGTGATCCTCTACCCGTTCGACTCGCTGCTCTTCCGGATCCGTTGGCGGCACATCGAGCGCGTCCCTGCTCCGGACACCGGCGGCGTGATCATCGCGATCAACCACGTCTCGCTCGTCGACACCGTGCTGATGGCGCGCTTCGTGTGGCAGTCCGGGCGCGTCCCGAGGTTCCTGGTGAAGTCCGGGATGTTCGAGGTCCCGGTGATCGGTGCGGTCATGCGGGGCGCGAAGCAGATCCCGGTCTACCGCGGCACCACCGACGCCTCCCAGTCGCTCGGTGAGGCGGTCAAGGCTCTTGATCAGGGCGAGGCGGTCGTGATCTACCCCGAGGGCACGATCACCAAGGATCCCGAGCAATGGCCCATGGAGGCCAAGACCGGCATCGCCCGCCTCGTCCTGCTGTCACCCGACACCCCGGTCGTGCCGGTCGGGCAGTGGGGCGCACAGCAGCGCGCTTCGCTGCCCTGGTGGAAGAGATTCGGACGACGGCGGGCGGGCGCCTCGGTGGGCGAGCCGTTGGACCTGTCGCGCTACCGCGGCAAGGAGCCCACCACCGAAACCCTGCGCGAGATCACGGATCTGATCATGGACGCGGTCCGGGTCCAGGTCGCCGAACTGCGGGGCGAAGCGGCCCCGATGTCGTTCTTCAAGACCCACCACAAGTACATCGACAAGCTGCGGCACAAGAAGCCCAGCTAGTTAACCTGTTCTTCACCTTGCTGACCCGATATTGACGTATAGGGCCCCAGCCGTGTCTTATGTCACTGTCAGGCCGCTACGCCGGCCGGTGGGGGCTGCCTTTACGTCGGTGGGGCAGAACGAACTCCGCTGACCGGAAACCCGTGAGGTGTCCGGCTCGTGGGCCCACTGCGAGAAGGCTCCACCCGTATTCGGTGCGGCGCACACACACCGACCAGGGAGTGCCAGTCATGGCAACAGTCGACTATGTCAACGCCACCTGTATCTATCCCGGCGCCACTGCGCCGTCGGTGGACTCGCTGAACCTGGATCTTCAGGACGGCGAGTTCATGGTGCTGGTCGGCCCGTCCGGGTCGGGTAAGTCGACCGCGCTGCGGATGCTCGCCGGACTCGAAGAGGTGTCCAGCGGCGAGATCCGCATCGACGGCAACGACGTATCGCACAAGCCGCCGAAAGACCGCGACATCGCGATGGTGTTCCAGAACTACGCGCTGTACCCGCACATGAGCGTCGCCGAGAACATGGGCTTCGCGCTCAAACTCAAGGGCGTGCCCAAGGAAGAGCGCAACCGCAAGGTCCGCGAGGCCGCGGCGCTGCTCGACCTCGAGCACTACCTCGACCGCAAACCCAAGGCGCTCTCCGGCGGCCAGCGCCAGCGTGTCGCCATGGGGCGCGCGATCGTTCGTGAGCCCGCCGTGTTCCTCATGGACGAGCCGCTGTCGAACCTCGACGCGAAGCTGCGCGTCGAGACTCGCGCGAACATCGCCCAGCTGCAGGCCCGCCTCGGCACGACCACCCTTTACGTCACCCACGACCAGGTCGAGGCCATGACGATGGGGCACCGGGTCGCGCTGCTCAAGGACGGCAAGCTGCAGCAGGTCGACACCCCGCGCAACCTGTACGACCGGCCCGGCAACTCGTTCGTCGCCGGCTTCATCGGTTCGCCGGCGATGAACCTGCGCGTTGTCGACCTCGTCAGCGGTGGCGCGCAGCTCGGCAACATCGTTCTGCCGCTGAACTCGGAGATCCAGCAGGCTGCGAACGCTGCGGGCCTGAAGCAGATCAACCTCGGCGTGCGTCCCGAGTCGTTCCACGCAGAGGACGCGGGCGGCGCGCCGGCCGAGCGCGGGGACGCCACCGGTCTGAAGATCGAGGTCAAGCTCGTCGAGGAACTCGGCGCCGACGCCTACGTCTACGGCGAGCTGCCCGGCGACGGCCCGGACTCCCGTCCGTACGTCGTGCGCTTCGACGGCCGGGTGCCGCCGCGCATCGGCGACGTGCTGACCATCGCCGTCCGTACCGGCGAGGAGCACGCGTTCCACCCGGAGACGGGCGAGCGCCTCGGCTGATCCGGTCGACACGAGGGGCCGCGTCCGTATGGATGCGGCCCTTCGTCATGTCGGGGTGCTCGTCTTGCGCAGCCGCAGCCGGGCGGTGCTCGATTCGGACATCGGGACGAGCCGGCCGGCCTTGCCGAGCCCGCGCGGCGGCGTGTTCGCGTACACGGCCTCGTAGTCGCCCGCGCGCACGAGGAAGGTCTCGTGCCAGATGCCGGTGCGGTTCTCCTTACCCACCCGCTTCCAGTAGTTGCGCCATACCGCGAGGTGCGGGTCGGTCTGGTCGCGGGCGAAGGCCTCGAGATGCTCGAACGAGCGCCAGTACTGGACGATCGTCGGCAGCCCCATCTCGAAACCGAGCAGGCCCTTCTCCGGGTGCTCGGTCAGGTACTTGAGCATGTGCTGCATGCCGCGACGTCCGCCGAGATCCTTGAAGGTGCGGATCGGGTGCTTCATATCGAAGCGTGCCCCGATCAGGAACACGACGAAGTCGCCGTCGATCTGCGCCATCTGCCGTCCGGCCAGAGCCTTTGTCATGCGGCGATGATGCTGGTGCCCGCCGCGGTTGGGCAAGGGGCAGACTGACCGGATGACCGCCCGGCTCGACCTCGACGATGCCAGTGTTCGCGAATGGGACGCCATGGTCGTGTCGTGCGATCCCGACAACGGGATCGTGCTCGACCGCTCGGCGTTCTACCCCGGCGGCGGCGGTCAGCCACCCGATCACGGGGTGCTGTTGTGGGGTGGGGTGCGCACGCGGATCGTCGGCTCTCGCAAGGGCGACGAGCAGTACCTGGTCCCTGCCGAGGGCGACCCGCTGCCGCCGGTCGGCACCGGGGTGCGCGGCGCGCTCGACGACGAGCGCCGCACCGCTCTGATGCGCACCCACTCCGGCTTGCACGTGCTGACCGGTGTCGTGTTCCGCGACCACGGCGCGTTGGTGACCGGCGGCAATATGGAGCCGTTGTCCGCACGGATGGACTTCGACCTGACCGAGGTGCCGCCGGACTTCAAGGATCGCGTCGCCGAGGCCGTCAATGCCGAGATCGCGCGCGACCGGCGGATCACGGTGTCGAACCTGCCCCGCGAGCAGGCCTTCGCGATCCCTGACATCATCCGCACCGCCACCAACCTGGTGCCGCCAGAGATCGAGGTGGTGCGCATCGTCGACATCGACGGCCTCGACACCCAGGCCGACGGCGGCACCCACGTCGCCTCCACCGCCATGATCGGCCGCGTCGAGGTCACCAAGCTCGAGAACAAGGGCCGCGGCTTCCGCCGTCTCAGGGTGCAGATCGTCTGACCGAGTGCCTCCCGCCCGGCTTGGCCTCCCAGCCGGGCGACACGCCGCGATTCGCCCTGCTACGGGGCCAAGAGTCTGCGGCGGCGGGCGATCTCGGCGAGCGTGACGGAGGCGGCGACGGAGGCGTTGAGCGACTCCGCGACGTCGGACATCGGGATCGACACGGTGAGATCGCACGTCTCGCCCACCAGTCGCGACAGGCCGCGCCCCTCCGAGCCCAGCACCACGACGATCGGATCGGTGGCCGCTTCGAGTTCGTCCAGGGACACCTCGCCGTCCGCATCGAGACCGACGACGATCATGCCCGCCTTCTGACACTCCTTCAGCGCGCGCACCAGGTTGGTCACCTGCGCGACGGGCACCCGCGCGGCCGTGCCCGCCGACGTGCGCCACGCCGCCGCGGTGACCCCGGCCGACCTGCGCTCCGGCACGATCACGCCGTGCGCGCCGAACGCGGCCGCCGACCGGATCACCGCGCCGAGGTTGCGCGGGTCGGTCACGCCGTCGAGCGCAAGGAGCAACGGCGCGGACGTGGCTTCATCGGCGATGTCGATCACGTCGGCCAGCTCGCGGTACCGGTACGGCGGTACCTGCAGCGCGATGCCTTGGTGCAGCAATCCGCCGGTGCGCCGGTCGAGCTCGCCGCGGGTGACCTCGAGCAGCGGCAGGCCGCGGTTGCCCGCGATGCGCACCGCCTCGGTGATCCGCTCGTCCGACTCGACGCCGAGCGCGACATACAGCGCCGTCGCGGGCACCTTCGCCCGCAGCGCCTCGACCACCGGATTGCGCCCGACGAGCAGTTCCGGACCGTCGCCCCGCGACGGACGCTTGTCCGCCCGACGAGCCGTCGCGGCAGCGCGCCTGGCTGCCGGATGCCCCTTACGGTTCTCGGCCTTCGGCGTGGGCCCCTTGCCCTTGAGCGCCCGGCGGGACTGACCGCCGGAGCCGACCTGCGCGCCCTTCTTCGACTTGCGCACCGCACCCTGGCGTCGCGAATTCCCTGCCATCAATTCGATTCCTTCAATGTCCAGCGCGGGCCGTCGGGGGTGTCCTCGACGACCACGCCCGCGGCCGCCAGGTCGTCACGGATCGAGTCCGCGGCGGCATAGTCCTTGCGCGCCCGTGCCGCTGCGCGCTGATCGAGCGCCACCTGCACCAGCGAGTCGACCACCGCGGTCAGATCGGACGCGCGGACGTCGGCCCAGCGCAGCGGATTCACGCCGAGCACGTCGGTCATCGCCAGCACCGAGGCCAGCGCACCGCGCGCCGCGTCGTGCCGCGCCTCGGCCAGCGCCGCGTTGCCCTCGCGCACGACGTTGTGGATCGCCGCCAACGCACCCGGCACCGACATGTCGTTGTCGAGCGCCTCGGCGAATTCCGCGCAGACCACGCCGGGCCCCTCGACCGTCACCACCTTCGACGCCCGCTCCACGAAGTTCTCGATCCGCCGGTACGCGGCGCCGGCCTCGGCGAGTGCCTCGGGCGAGTACTCCATCACCGAGCGGTAGTGCGCCGAGCCCAGGTAGTACCGCACCTCGACCGGACGGGTGTGGGTGACCATCTCGACGACCGCCAGCGTGTTGCCCAGCGACTTGGACATCTTCTCGCCGGCCAGGGTGAGCAGCCCGTTGTGCATCCAGTAGCGCGCGAACCCGTCGCCCGCGCCCGAGGACTGCGCGAGCTCGTTCTCGTGGTGCGGGAAGACGAGGTCCAGCCCGCCGCCGTGGATGTCGAAGGTGGGCCCGAGGTACTTCGTCGCCATCGCCGAGCACTCCAGGTGCCAGCCCGGCCGGCCCCGTCCCCACGGCGACGGCCACGACGCCGTCTCGGGCTCCTCGGGCTTGCGGCCCTTCCACAACGCGAAGTCGCGCGGATCGCGCTTGCGGGCATCGCCGGCGCTGTCGCCGGCCGGCTGCATCTCGTCCACCCGCTGCCCGGACAGCGAGCCGTACGACGGCAGCCCGGCCACGTCGAAGAAGACGTCGCCGTCGGCGGCGTACGCGAGCCCGCGGTCCATCAGCCGCGAGATCAGCTCGAGCATCTCGGTGATGTGCCCGGTCGCACGCGGCTCGTAGGTCGGCGGCAAGCAGCCCAAGGCCTGCTCGGCGGCATGGATCGCGCGCTCGAACCGGAAGCCGAGCGCCCACCACGGCTCGCCCCACTCCGCGGCCTTCATCAGGATCTTGTCGTCGATATCGGTGACGTTGCGGACGTAGGTGACCGCGTAGCCGGAGTACTCCAGCCAGCGCCGCAGGATGTCGGTGGTCACCCAGTTGCGGGTGTGCCCGATGTGCGGCGGTCCCTGCACGGTGAGCCCACACAGGTAGATCGACGCCTTGCCGGGCTCGAGCGGCTCGAACGGCCGCACCGACCTGGTCGCGGTGTCGTAGATGGAAAGGCTCACGGTCTCCAGCTTAGAGAGGCTCCGCCGAGCCTTCCGGGCGACGCGGCAGGATGGCCGGTATGGCAGCCGACGCTTTTCATCCGAACCTGCAACACATCCGATCCGGCGACCTCGACGGCGACACCGCGCAGACCCCCGGCATGGACCGGCGCTCGGCGATCAGCGCGCACCGGGTCGGCTCGGAGAAGCTCTGGATGGGCGAGACCCACGTCGCGCCGTCGCAACGCTCGGGCGACCATCACCACGGCGAGGCAGAGACCGCGATCTACGTGGTCAGCGGGCATCCCGAGTTCGTGTTCCTCGACGAGCAGACCGGCGTCGAGACCCGGCTGCGGCCCGAGCCCGGCGACTACGTGTTCGTGCCGCCGTACACGCCGCATCGCGAGGAGAACAACAGCCCGGACGAGCCGGCGATCGTCGTGCTTGCACGCAGCACCCAGGAGGCGATCGTGGTCAACCTGCCATCGCTGCGAGGTGACCGATGAGGCGCGAATCGGTGGTCGTTTCGTCCGGTCGCCCTGAGACCCCGGGCGCGCCGCTCAACACGCCGGTCGTGCTCACCGCGCCGTACCGCCACTCGCCGGAGGACAACGCCTACTCCCGCGACGAGGCGACCGAGACCCGGGCAGCGCTCGAGGCGACGCTCGGTGCCCTTGACGGCGGGACGGCGCTGGCCTACGCGAGCGGGATGGCCGCGGTGGCCGCGGTCGCCGAGGGCCGGCCGACGGGGACCGTTGCCGTGGTTGCCAAGGCCGCCTACTCCGGCGCCGTGTCGATCTTCGGCCACGAGCAGGAGCTGGGCCGGATGTCCGTGCGCCCTGTCCCCAGCGCCGACACCGACGCCGTGCTCGCAGCGCTCGACGGAGCAGGGTTGCTCTGGCTCGAGACCGTCAGCAACCCGCTGATGGAGGTACCCGACCTGCCGGTGCTGATCGCGGCCGCACACGCGGCGGGCGCGCTGGTGTGCGTCGACGCCACGTTCTCGACGCCTCTCAACATCCGTCCGCTGGAGCTCGGCGCGGACGTGGTGATGCATTCGGTGACCAAGTACCTGGCCGGGCACTCGGACGTGCTGATGGGTGCGCTGATCGTCGGCTCGCCGGAGCTGCACGCGGCGCTGCAGCACCGGCGCATGCTGACCGGCGCGATCCCCGGAGCATTGGAGTCGTACCTCGCGCTGCGCGGGATCCGCACTCTGTCGCTGCGCATGGAGCGGGCGCAGGCGAACGCAGCAGAGCTGGCGCAGCGGCTGAGCGAGCATCCCCGGGTGGCCCGCGTGCGATACCCGGGGCTGGGCTCCGATCCGGGGCACGAGCGCGCGGCGCGGCTGTTCGACGGGTTCGGCGCGATGCTGGCGATCGAGGTGGACGGCACCGCCGACGACGCCGAGACGGTGTGCGAGCGCGTCCGGTTGATCAGCCACGCGACCAGCCTCGGCGGCGTCGAGTCGCTGATCGAGCGGCGGGCCCGGTACGAGGTGGACGCCGGGTTCGGCACGCCTGCGAACCTGCTGCGGCTGTCGGTGGGCATCGAACACGTCGAGGACCTCTGGGACGACCTCGAGCGGGCCCTCAGCTGAGTCTTGGCCTCTCAGCAGGGCGACACGCCGCGATTCGCCCTGCTCAGGGGCCAAGCCGGGTGAGGAGGGCGGTGGCGACGGCGGCGCGGCCCTCGCCGCGGCCGGTCAGCCCCAGCCCGTCCGTCGTGGTGGCCGCCACCGAGACGGGTGCCCCGACCACCGCGCCCAGGATCTGCTGCGCCTCGTCGCGGCGCAGGCCCAGCTTCGGATCGTTCGCGATCACCTGCACCGCGACGTTGCCGACCGTCCACCCGGCCGCCGTCAATCGTCCGACGACGTCGGTCAACAGGTCGACCCCGGACGCCTGCGCCCACCGCGGGTCGGACGTGCCGAACACCTCGCCCAGATCGCCCAGCCCCGCCGCGGACAACAGCGCGTCACACATGGCGTGCGCGGCGACGTCGCCGTCCGAGTGCCCGGCGCAGCCGTCGACTCCCGGCCAGGACAGTCCGGCGAGCCAGCACGCGCGTCCGGCCTCGATCGGGTGCACGTCGACCCCGACGCCGGTGCGGATCTCAGCCATTCAGCAACGCCTCGGCCAGCGCGAGGTCCAGCGGCACCGTCACCTTGAACGCGCGCTCGTCACCGGGTACCGCGACCACATGCCCGCCGATCGCCTCGACCAGCGCGACGTCGTCGGTCGCGTCACTGCCCTCGGCCGCAGCGTGCGCCTTCACCAGCACGTCGCGCCGGAAACCCTGCGGGGTCTGCATCGCCAGCAGTCCCGAGCGGTCGATCAACGACCCGAGTTCCCCGGACGCGTCGACGGTCCGGATCGTGTCGCTGACCGGACGGGCGGGCACTGCGCCGTCCGCCGAATCGAGCGCCGCGATCACCCGGTCGATCACCTCCACCGGCACGAACGCCCTGGCCGCGTCGTGCACGAGCACGAGATCAGCCTCGGGCGCGATCGCGGCCAGCGCCAGCGCGACCGACAGCTGCCTGGTCGCACCGCCGGGGACCACCGTCACGGACGGGACGAGGTCGGCAGCGCGCTCGCACTCCCCCGGCGGTGCCGCGACGACCACGGGGCCGACCTGCGGATGTGCGGCGAGGTGCTCGATCGCGTGCTCGAGCAGCGTGCGTCCGCCGACCTCGACGAACGCTTTCGGGACGTGCGCACCCAGCCGGGTGCCGGACCCCGCAGCGACAACAATGGCGGCGACGATCAACCGATCGTGCGCCGCCATTGTCGAAAAGATCAGGCCACTGCTTCGCCGAGCACCTCGTCGAGAACGATCTCGGCCTTGTCCTCGTTCGTGCCCTCGGCCAGCGCGAGCTCGCTGACGAGGATCTGCCGGGCCTTGGCGAGCATGCGCTTCTCGCCGGCCGACAGGCCGCGATCGCGATCACGCCGCCACAGGTCGCGAACGACCTCGGCAACCTTGTTCACATCGCCCGAAGCGAGCTTCTCGCCGTTGGCCTTGTACCGGCGCGACCAGTTGGTCGGTTCCTCGGTGTGCGGGGCTCGGAGAACGTCGAACACGCGGTCGAGACCCTCCTGGCCGACCACGTCGCGCACACCCACAACCTCGGCGTTCTCGGCCGGGACCAGAACGGTCAAATCACCTTGTGCGACCTTGAGCCGCAGGTAGGTCTTCTTGACTCCCTGGAGGACTCGTTCCTCGATCGCTTCGATCAGAGCTGCGCCGTGGTGCGGATAAACAACAGTCTCGCCGACGTTGAACGTCATGTGATGGAGCCCCCTTCGCTCCCTCCAGGGTAACACGGACCACAACACCCGACCGTTCGTGCGTTCGGTATCTGCTTTCGGTAAACCCTTATGGCGGAAGCACATTCGGCACCGATTCGCAAGTCATCGAGTGGTCGCGAAGTGCGCAACGAGACATCTGGTTCATCATCGGGACGGGCTGCACACAGGCCGATCAAATGCCCCAGATACGCTGTTGCGCGTGAGTCGATTCCGCGCGCTGATCCGCACTGTCAGTGCCGCTGTCGGGGTCGCCGTGCTCAGCGCCGCATGTGCGGCCGGGCAGCACGCGTCGACCGCCGAAGAGAAGCCGAGCCTGGACGGCACCCACGCCCAAGTCGGCGACATCCTGCTCGAGGGTGTCGCCTTCCGCAGCCCGTCCGGGACGTCGTACGCATCCGGCTCGTCCGTGCCGTTGATCGCCTACATCGCCAACAACGGGCAGCAGGCCGACAAGCTCGTGAAGGTGCAGAGCACCGACTTCGCCGGCGGCTGGGACGTCGTGTCCACTCCCTCTCTGGACGCGGGGCCGAGCGGCGCCTCCTCACCTGCGGCCACAGGCAGGGCAACCAACGGACGGCCGCAGAAGATCCCCGCGGAGTCGGCCGTCGGCTTCGGGTTGCAGAACCTGTCGCCGTCAGGCGCAGGCTCGCCCGAGTCGATCGTGCTGATCGGCTACAAGGGACCCGACCCGCTGTTCCCTGGCATGTCGAGCACGGTGACGTTCACCTTCGCCAACGCCGGCAGCGTTTCGCTCAGCGTGCCCGTCCATCTCACGACGGCGCCGACCGGGCAGACCCTGCCCGAGCAGACCGCCGCCCCCGGCTGACAGGTCACTTCCCGTCACATCAAGCGCGCGGCGCTGCTCCCGCAACCTGTCGTAGCCCCGCTCTACGGTGTGCGACATGGACAGCCCGACATGAGCAAGCCCGCCCGCGCGACCAAGGCCGCCTTCCGCTGCTCCGACTGCGGCGCCGAGGCGTTGCGGTGGGTCGGCCGCTGCCCCGAGTGCCAGGCCTGGGGCACCGTCGCCGAGGTCGGCGCCACCACTCGCCGGGCGGTCAAGCCGGGCGCGGTCTCGTCACCCGCCCGTCCCATCGGCGAGCTGTCACCGGACGAGGCACGGGCCAAGGTCACCGGCGTCGCCGAACTCGACCGGGTGCTCGGCGGCGGCCTCGTCCCGGGCTCGGTGGTGCTGCTGGCCGGCGAACCCGGGGTGGGCAAGTCCACGCTGCTGCTCGACGTCGCGAACCGGTTCGCCGCCGGCGGCGGCACGGCGCTGATCGTGACCGGCGAGGAGTCGACGGCCCAGGTGCGGTTGCGCGCCGAGCGCATCGGCGCGGTCGACCCTTCGCTGTACCTGGCCGCCGAGAACGACTTGGCTGCGCTGCTCAGCCATGTCGACGAGGTCAAGCCCGGCCTGCTGGTCGTCGACTCGGTGCAAACGATCTCCACCGACACCATCGACGGCAGCGCCGGCGGAGTGCCGCAGATTCGCGCAGTCGCGGCCGCGCTGATCGGGGTCGCCAAGGAACGCGGCATCGCCACGGTTCTGGTCGGCCACGTGACCAAGGACGGCTCGATCGCCGGTCCGCGGGTGCTAGAACACCTCGTCGACGTCGTGCTGCACTTTGAGGGCGACCGGCACTCCTCGCTGCGGCTGGTGCGTGCCACGAAGAACCGGTTCGGTCCATCGGACGAGGTGGGCTGCTTCGAGATGCAGGAGGACGGCATCGTCGGGCTGGCCGACCCGTCCGGGATCTTCCTGTCCGACCGCGCCGCCGCGGTAGCCGGAACGTGCGTCACGGTCACGGTCGAAGGGCGCCGCGCGCTGGTGACCGAGGTGCAGGCCCTGACGAACAAGGTCAACTACGGCGTCTCGCCCCGCCGCGCGGTCAGCAACCTCGACTCCGCGCGCGTGGCCATGCTCATCGCGGTCCTCACCCGCCACACCCGGCTCCCGATGGGCGACGCCGAGGTCTATGTCGCCACGGTCGGTGGCATCGCGGCCCACGAGCCGGCCTGCGACCTCGCCGTCGGCCTCGCGCTGATCTCCGCGGCACGAGAGTGGCCGATCCCGCCGACGATCTGCGCCATCGGCGAGGTCTCGCTGTCCGGTGACGTCCGTCGGGTACCGAATCTGAGCAAGCGGCTGGCCGAGGCGGGCCGGCTCGGCTTCACCACCGTCCTCGTCCCGGCGGCACACGCGGGCGAGGCGCTGCCGCCCGGCCCGGTCGAGGGGGTGCGCACCATCCCGGTGGCGACGATCAACGACGCCATGGCTTCGATCCAAGCGCTGTCGCGGCGCGGCGGCGGTCCTCGCCGCGCGTCGCTACGGACCATCGAGGGCGGCAATCGAGGCGCTTCCGTGACCGCGAAGCCGTAGCTACGCCCTAGAATCCCGATCACCATGGCCACAACAGAACAAGACGAGGGGCTGCGCGGCGTCCTCGCGCGGGTCGCGCCTGGAACCGATTTGCGCGACGGTCTCGAGCGGATCCTACGCGGCAACACCGGCGCCTTGATCGTCATCGGCTGGGACCGCTCGGTCGAGGACCTGTGCACCGGCGGGTTCCCGCTCGACGTCGAGTTCTCGGCCACCCGGCTGCGCGAGCTGTGCAAGATGGACGGCGCGGTCGTGCTCACCACCGACGGCCTGCAGATCACCCGGGCGGCCACGCACCTGATGCCCGACCCGACCGTCCCCACCGAGGAGTCCGGCACCCGGCACCGAACCGCGCAGCGGGTCGCCCGCCAGACCGGCTACCCGGTCATCTCGGTCTCGCAGTCCATGAAGATCATCAGCTTGTACGTCGGGGAACAGCGCTACGTGCTCGAGAGCACCGGCGAACTGCTGACCCGCGCCAACCAGGCGATCAACACCCTGGAGCGGTACAAGTCCCGCCTCGACGAGGTGTCCAACTCGCTGTCGGCCCTCGAGATCGAGGACCTGGTCACGGTCCGCGACGTCGTCGTGGTCGCCCAGCGGCTCGAGATGGTGCGCCGGATCGCCGATGAGGTCACCGGCCAGGTCGTCGAACTCGGCACGGACGGCCGGTTGCTGGCCCTGCAGCTCGAGGAGCTGATGGCTGGCGTCGACCTCGACCGCGACCTGATCGCGCGCGACTACGTGCCGTCCGGGCGTCGCATGCGCACGCCCGGTCAGGTGGCCGCCGAGCTCGCGTCGCTGTCGGCGACCGATCTGCTCGACCCCAGCCAGGTCGCCCGCGCGCTCGGCCTGTCCGGCACGCCGGAGGGCCTCGACTCGGCGGCCAGTCCGCGCGGGCACCGGCTGCTCGCCCGGGTGCCGCGGCTGCCCGGCGCGATCCTCGATCGCGTCGTCGAGCACTTCGGCGGGCTGCAGAAGCTGCTGGCCGCCTCCGCCGAAGACCTTCAGGTCGTCGACGGCGTCGGTGAGACCAGGGCGCGGGCGGTCCGCGAGGCGATCTCACGACTGGCCGAAGTGTCGATCATCGACCGCTACTCCTGAATCAGCGGATCGTGAACTGCGAGGCCCTGCCCTCTCGTCCGGACAGGCTGGCGTAGAGCGTGTACGTGCCGGCACCCGCGCGCTGCCGGTTGTCGCAGTTGTTCGGCTGCGACGACAGTCCCGACCAGACGATGCTCACCCGTACCGACGAACCCGGCATCAGCGTGCGGTCGTTGGTGCCCGGCTCGACCTTGCAGTCGTGGCTGCCCCACACCCGGGATTCGCCGTTGTACACGCGCAGCACGATCTGCGGGTCGGCGAGATCCTGTACGCACGGTGTGGTCGAGGTGTTCTTGACCAAGATCGACAACACCGGTTGCTCGCCGACGGCGTAGCCGGCCTTGTTCGACTCCGCCGCCAGCGACAGCTTCGGGCCCGTGCACGGTTTCGGCGGCGCTGACGACGCCGCTGACGACGCCGACGCCGACGCCGCTGACGATGTGTCGTTCGAGCTGGATCCGGAGCTGCGGGCAGACGACGAGCTCGCGGACTGCGACGTGGCTTGCGACGTCGACGGCTGCACGCTCGACCGGTGCGACGAAGGACGTGGCCGTGGGGTCGTGTCGGCTCCGGCCGCGGCGCGGGTCGAACCGTCCGAGGCGAGCACCCGGACCGTCAGCACGATGAGCAGGACCAGCGCCAGCACCGAGGCGAAGAAGGCGAAACGCCGCCGCCAGTACACCGACGGCGGGAGATCTCCAACTGGACGAAACATGTCGCGCACACCGTATCCGGTAGGTCCGGGCCATCTGCGGCGACGCGCGTGCGACGATTCGGACGTCATGTACTCGATCGCTGCCACGGTGTCGGACTGGTACGCGCGCAGCGCCCGCGACCTGCCGTGGCGCGCCCCTGACGTCGGCGCGTGGCCGGTGCTGGTCAGCGAGGTGATGTTGCAGCAGACACCTGTAACACGCGTGCTGCCCGCCTGGACGGCCTGGCTGAAGCGCTGGCCGACACCGGCCGATCTTGCTGCCGCTCCGTCGGGCGAGGCGGTGCGGATGTGGGGCAAGCTCGGCTACCCGCGCCGCGCGCTTCGGCTGCACGAGTGCGCCCGCGTGATCGTCGAGCGGCACGGCGGCAAGGTGCCGTCAGACGTCGAGGCGTTGCTGCAACTTCCCGGCATCGGGGCCTACACCGCCCGCGCCGTCGCCGTGTTCGCCTACGGGCACCGGCACCCGGTCGTGGACACGAACGTGCGGCGGGTGATCGCCCGCGCGGTGGCCGGCCAGGGCGATGCGGCGCCACCCTCCCCTGCCCGCGACCACGCCGCCGTCGAGGCGCTGCTGCCGGTCGACGACGCGGCGGCGGCCTGCGCCAGCATCGCGTTCATGGAGCTCGGCGCGCTGGTCTGCACGGCGCGGTCGCCGCGCTGCGACGAGTGTCCGCTGGCGGCGAGGTGCGCGTGGCGGCTCGCGGGTTCGCCGCCGTACGCCGGCCGCACCGTCCGTCCGCAGCGGTTCACCGGCACCGACCGGCAGGTGCGCGGCCTGCTGCTCGACGTGCTGCGGGCTGCCGACGGCCCGGTCCCGAAGTCAGCACTGGACATGGTCTGGCCGGACACCGTGCAGCGCGAGCGCGCGCTGGACGGCCTGGTGGCCGACGGGCTGCTCGACCCGCGGGAGGACGACCTGTTCGCGCTGCCGTCCTGACCCGTCAGCCCTGCGACGCGACTGAGAGCGACGTGATGCACCAGGCGTCGCCCACGTGGCGCAGCGCCACCGTCATGGAGCCGGGCTGCGAACCGTACTCGAGCCCGATCAGGTCGACGGCGACATCGCCCTGCACTTCGGCCGTCGCCTTGCGCCGGGCCGATGTGACGTGCGCGAGGGCACCGCGGGTGACATCACGGGCCACGATCGCGCGCTGCGCCCGGCAGCTCAGGTCACGCACGCCGGCGACGTCGTGAGCATGCAACGCGGCGGCGAGCTGGTCGGTGACTGCGTCGGGCGAGCCGGTCGCCGGTCCGTCCGAGCCGCTCAACGTGAGGACCAGCACGATGACGACCACCGCCGCGAGCAGCGCACCGGCGCACGCGAGGATGAGGTTCTGTCGCGGGTGCCTGTGCTGCTGTGTTGGCGGCGCTACGCCAGGATCGACCACCGGGTGAGCGTATCTACGCCCGTGCTGTCGGCTCCTGGGAATCGAAGCACGGACACGAACCGGGAGTCGACCATGCGCGCCGCGCCCACGTTTGCCATCGTCACCGCTACTGCCGCGGCCGCGGTGCTGTTCGGCACCCTGGGCAACGCCGACGCGGGGAGCTCGTCCGGCAATCACCGGCCCCTTCACTCGCACAGCGCGCCGACGCCGCACAAGAAATGAGGGCCCGGACCGTAAAGGTCCGGGCCCTCGTCGTCACGACCGCTCAGTCAGTGCTGATTCCGGTCGCTGCCTCGTCGACGTCCAACGCCAGCGCTGACGGCTTGGCCTCGCCGCGGAAGCTGAACTTCTGCGGTCCGTCCTTGACCATCGGGTCCTCCGGGACGGCCTCGACCACCACGATCTGACCGGGGCTGAGCTCCCCGAACAGGATCTTCTCGGAGAGCGCGTCCTCGATCTCGCGCTGGATGGTGCGGCGCAGCGGCCGCGCACCGAGCACCGGGTCGTAGCCCTTCTTGGCGAGCAGCTGCTTGGCCTCGGACGTGAGCTCGATGCCCATGTCCTTGTTGCGCAACTGAACGTCCAGCCGGGCGATCATCAGGTCGACGATCTGGATGATCTCGTCCTGGGTCAGCTGGTGGAACACGATGATGTCGTCGATGCGGTTGAGGAACTCCGGCCGGAAGTGCTGCTTGAGCTCGTCGTTGACCTTCGTCTTCATCCGCTCGTAGTTGCTCGTCTCGTCGTTGGACGAGGCGAACCCGAGCCCGACGGCCTTCGACACATCCCGCGTGCCGAGGTTGGTGGTGAGGATCAGCACCGTGTTCTTGAAGTCCACGATGCGGCCCTGGCCGTCGGTCAGGCGCCCGTCTTCAAGCACCTGCAGCAGGGTGTTGAACACGTCCGGGTGCGCCTTCTCGATCTCGTCGAACAGCACCACGCTGAACGGCTTGCGGCGCACCTTCTCGGTCAGCTGGCCGCCTTCGTCGTAGCCGACGTAGCCCGGAGGGGCACCGACCAGCCGCGAGACCGTGTACCGGTCGTGGAACTCGGACATGTCGAGCTGGATCAACGCATCGTCGTCACCGAAGAGGAACTCCGCCAGCGCCTTCGAAAGCTCGGTCTTACCGACGCCGGACGGGCCGGCGAAGATGAACGAGCCACCGGGACGCTTCGGGTCCTTCAGCCCGGCACGGGTGCGCCGGATCGCCTGCGAGACGGCCTTGATCGCCTGCTGCTGGCCGATGACGCGCTTGTGCAGCTCGTCCTCCATGCGCAGCAGTCGCGCGGTCTCTTCCTCGGTGAGCTTGAAGACCGGGATGCCCGTCCACGTGGCGAGGACCTCGGCGATCTGCTCGTCGTCGACCTCGGCCACGACGTCGAGGTCACCGGCACGCCACTCCTGCTCACGCTTGGCCTTGTCGCCCTGGAGCGTCTTCTCCTTGTCACGCAACGACGCGGCCTTCTCGAAGTCCTGCGCGTCGATCGCGGACTCCTTCTCGCGACGCACCTCGGCGATGCGCTCGTCGAAGTCGCGAAGGTCCGGCGGCGCAGTCATGCGCCGGATCCGCATACGGGCACCGGCCTCGTCGATCAGGTCGATCGCCTTGTCGGGCAGGAACCGGTCGCTGATGTAGCGGTCGGCGAGGCCCGCTGCGGCGACCAGCGCGGCGTCGGTGATCGAGACGCGGTGGTGCGCCTCGTACCGGTCGCGCAGCCCCTTGAGGATCTCGATGGTGTGCGCCACGGTCGGCTCCCCAACCTGCACCGGCTGGAAGCGCCGCTCGAGAGCGGCGTCCTTCTCCAGGTGCTTGCGGTACTCGTCGAGGGTTGTGGCACCGATCGTCTGCAGCTCGCCGCGGGCCAGCATCGGCTTCAGGATCGAGGCCGCGTCGATGGCGCCCTCGGCCGCACCGGCGCCCACCAACGTGTGGATCTCGTCGATGAACATGATGATGTCGCCGCGGGTGCGAATCTCCTTGAGGACCTTCTTCAGCCGCTCCTCGAAGTCACCGCGGTACCGGCTGCCAGCCACCAGCGAGCCGAGGTCGAGGGTGTAGAGCTGCTTGTCCTTCAGCGTCTCCGGCACCTCGCCCTTGACGATGGCCTGCGCGAGCCCCTCGACGACGGCCGTCTTGCCGACGCCCGGCTCGCCGATGAGGACCGGGTTGTTCTTGGTACGCCGGCTGAGCACCTGCATGAGGCGCTCGATCTCCTTCTCGCGGCCGATGACCGGGTCGAGCTTGCCCTCGCGGGCGGACTGGGTCAGGTTGCGGCCGAACTGGTCGAGGACCAGGGAGGTGGACGGCGTGGACTCCGAAGCCGCGCCCGCCGGCTCCTTGCTCTGGTAGCCGTTGAGCAGCTGGATGACCTGCTGGCGGACCTTGTTGAGGTCGGCGCCGAGCTTGACGAGAACCTGAGCGGCGACGCCCTCGCCCTCGCGGATGAGGCCGAGCAGGATGTGCTCGGTGCCGATGTAGTTGTGGCCGAGCTGCAGCGCCTCGCGCAGCGACAGCTCGAGGACCTTCTTCGCACGAGGCGTGAACGGGATGTGCCCGCTCGGGGCCTGCTGACCCTGACCGATGATCTCCTCGACCTGCTGGCG
>DASXJR010000022.1:0-13125 GCA_036497285.1 Jatrophihabitans sp. | reverse complement strand
TTCCGTGCGTGTCGTCGTCACGTGCTCTCCTTCAGCTTCGTCATCACAGTTGTCACTACTGCGCAGGGGCGACAGGACTCGAACCTGCAACCGCCGGTTTTGGAGACCGGTGCTCTACCAATTGAGCCACGCCCCTGTGAGTCCGATCCGCCCCTGCACCGGCCGCCGGATGAGCATGCTTGCGCAGAGCCAAGTTCTGACCCGAGCGGCCAGTCTACGGGTGCTCTCGTCCCAGCTCCAACTTGCGCCTGACTGGGCCCGCCGTGAGAGGGCGGAAACGCTCTCGGGACGATCTGGGACGATAGGGGTCATGGGCCCCCGCATCTCTGACCGTATCGCTGCCATCGGCGAGTCCGCGACACTCGCCGTCGACGCGAAGGCCAAGGCGCTCAAGGCTGCCGGCCGCCCCGTCATCGGCTTCGGCGCCGGCGAACCGGACTTCCCCACCCCCGACTACATCGTCGAGGCGGCGGTCGCCGCGGCCCGCGACCCGAAGAACCACAAGTACACCCCCGTCGCGGGGATGCCGGAGCTGCGCGCGGCGATCGCCGGCAAGACCAAGCGCGACACCGGCTACGACGTCGAGGCCGCGCAGGTGCTTGTGACGAACGGCGGGAAGCAGGCCGTGTTCAACGCGTTCGCCGCGCTGCTCGACGCGGGCGACGAGGCGCTGCTCATCGCGCCGTACTGGACGACCTACCCAGAGTGCATCAAGCTCGCGGGCGGAGTGCCGGTCGAGGTCGTCACCGACGAGACGACCGGCTACCTCGCCACCGTCGAGCAGCTCGAGGCGGCGCGCACCGACCGCACCAAGGTGCTGCTGTTCGTGTCCCCGTCCAACCCGACCGGCGCGGTCTACCCGCGGGCGGAGGTCGAGGCGATCGGTACGTGGGCCCGTTCGCACGACCTGTGGGTCGTCACGGACGAGATCTACGAGCACCTGATCTACGGCGACGCCGAGATGGCGTCGGTCGCGCACTCGGCCGGCGAGAAGGTCATCGTGCTCAACGGCGTCGCCAAGACCTACGCCATGACCGGCTGGCGGGTGGGCTGGATGATCGGCCCGACCGACGTGGTCAAGGCCGCGACCAACCTGCAGTCGCACAGCACGTCCAACGTCGCCAACGTGTCGCAGATCGCCGCGCTGGCGGCGGTCAGCGGCGACCTGTCCGCGGTGGCAGAGATGCGGGCGGTCTACGACCGTCGGCGGCGCGCGATCGTGTCGGCGCTGTCCGACATCCCCGGCGTGGTGTGCCCCGAGCCGCTCGGCGCGTTCTACGTCTACCCCTCGGTCAAGGGGCTGCTGGGCAAGCCGCTGCGCGGACGGGTGGCCACGACCTCGACCGAGCTCGCGACCGTGATCCTCGAAGAGGCCGAGGTCGCGGTGGTGCCGGGCGAGGCGTTCGGGACGCCCGGCTACATCCGGATGTCTTACGCGCTGGGCGACGACGACCTCGCCGAGGGCGTCGCCCGGATCGCCAAGCTCGTCGCCGACAGCTGAGGTCTTGGTCCGGTCTGCTGCGGCCCGGCGCGGAACTTTGCCCCGCTAATCGGTGCTGTCGCCGCTCGCGGAGGCCGGATTCGCGGGGCAAAGCAGTCGTTCGGGCGCGCCCGAGGCCCCTCCGGGATGACAGTGGTCAGTTTGCGCCACAGTGGTCAGTTGCTACTGACCACTGTGGCCCGAACTGACCACTGTCGTCCGGACGCGCGCGCCCGGACGGGCCCGAGCGAAGCGAGCGGCCCAGATCGAGGGCCATTTCGGCGGATTAAAGGTCAGCGGCCCAGGCTTTGCCGGTGGCTTCCTCGGCGTCGATGACGCTCATGATGATCGGCGCGGCGAATCCCTCGATCCTGCCGCCGACGATCGGGACGTGCGCCTTGAAGACCGCGTCCACGACGACCGTGCTCGCGGCGCCGTCCGGGACGACGCGGATCGTGCCCTTCATCGACGCCGGCGCCCCGTGGAAGTCGACGCTCAACTGTGCCGTGCGCATCCCGGACGTGTCGGGCGCACCCCACACGATCGTCTCGGTCGAGGTGACTCCGGACGGCACGAACTTGCGCAGCAGCGCCGGGAACCCGACGGTCGGCAGCTTGCGCTTGGTCTTGACGGTGGCGCCGTCCACGCCGTTGGTGATCGTGACCTCGTACGACAGCGCCCCGGCGTCCTCGCACTTCTGTTCCTGGAACGCCTTGGTGGTCGTCATCGCGTACACCTGCGCGGCGGTGATGTCGTTGTGCATCGACCTTTCGATCTTCACGCGCGCACCAATGCCCGCGCCTTCGCGAGCACCGTCTGCCCGTCGACGGTCGCGACCAGGTCGACCTCGACCAGTCCGTCGTCACGCACCTCGCGCACCGAGCCCTCCACGTGCAGGACCGCGCCCTCCGGGTCGGGCACGGCGACCGGGCGGGTGAACCGCACGCCGTACTCGACCACCGCGGCGGGATCGCCCGCCCAGTCGGTCACGACGCGCACCGCCGCAGCCATCGTGAACATGCCGTGCGCGATCACGTTCGGGAGCCCGACCGAGGTCGCGACGCGCTCGTTCCAGTGGATGATGTTGAAGTCGCCCGACGCGCCCGCGTAGCGGATCAGGTCGAGGCGGTGGATCGGGAAGTCCTGCGCCGTCAGCGCGTCGCCCACAGCAACCATCACTGCCCCCGCACGACGATCGTCGAGTACGCCGTCGTCACCAGTTCGCCGGCGACGGTCTTCACATCAGCCCGGTTGGTGATGATCTCGTTGCCGGCGGCGACCCGGATGTTCTCGACGGTCAGCGTCACCTGCACCTCGTCACCGGCCATGATCGGACGGGCGTGCACGAAGCGCTGCTCACCGTGCACCACCCGGCTGTAGTCGACGCCCGCCTCGGGATCGGTGACGAACTGCGCACCGGCCGGCAGGGTCAGCACGATCGCGAAGGTCGGCGGCGCGACGACGTCCGCGTGCCCGAGCCTGCGAGCCGCGTCGAGGTCGCGGTAGGCCGGGTTGGGGTCGTTGATCGCGTCGGCGAACTCGCGAATCTTCTCGCGGCTGACCCGGTAGACCGGCGTGGGCGGGTACGACCGTCCGATGAAGGACGCGTTCACGGTCATGAACGCACTTTATGGGAGGTGGTCGAGCACTTCGAAGGGTGCCGCGCCGAATCCCTCGACCCGCGCCCGTCCCCACGGGTCGAGGTCGGACAGCGTCGTCTCCACCGCCCCGTGCGGGGTGCTCAGGGTCGCGCGCTTGCCGGCGAACTGGGCCAGGTCGCGCTGCGCCGCCACCCGCCCGTACCAGTGGTACTTGCCGCTGATCGGGTCGAAGTTGCCGGCGAGCCGCGCCGACACCTCGACGGTCTCGTCCGCGATGTCGATCGAGGCGGGTCCGGTGTAGCCGTCGTCTGCATCCATCAACGTCCCCCGGTCAGTGCGGCGAAAGGCAGCGGTTCGTCGTAGCCGATGGAGATGCCGCTGGCGCGCGCGAAGCCGTCGAGCATGTACCAGATTCCCTGGCACACGCTCTCGGTGAACCGGTCGCGGGACATCGTGGTCGGCTGGTTGCGGCGGGCGAGCCACCAGGCGCAACTGGACTCGACGAACCCGACGAGGCCGTACGCGCCGGGCTCGGCCTGATCGGACGGCAGTCCGAAGAACATCATCAGCCCCCGCAGCAGGTAGGCCACGCGGTCGGCGAGGGTGGTCTCGACGGCACCGAGCGAGGACTGCTGCTCACGCAGGAACGCGTAGAAGTTCGGATGCTGGTCGAACCAGCCGATGATCGTGGAAGCGGTCGATGTGATCACGTCGCGCGGGGTCGACTCGGCGTTGAGCACGAGATGCGGCATGACGCTGGTGATGACCTGGCCCACGATCTGGTCGGCGATGGCCTGGCGCAGGTCGTCCTTGTCCTTGAAGTAGCGGTACAGGACCGTGCGACTGACGCCGGCCGACTCGGCGATCTGCTCGGCGCTGGCCGACGGGCCGTGCACGTCGACGGCGCTCACCCCGGCTTCGACGAACGCGGCGCGGCGCTGCGTGCGGTGCTCGGCCCAGCGCAGCCGGCGGCCGTCCGTGGACACCGCTCCTTCTGCTTCGGCCATCGGCCCGCCTCCCGATTTGTTCCTACCTGCGACATCATGTCACGTAATCAGCAGGCGTCCGCGGGCAAAGCAAAGGCCCCGCCGGATGGCGGGGCCTTTGGAGAAGTCGAGCGCGGTGCTGGTTCTCAGCGCGTCTCGCGGTGCTCGGTGTGCTTGCCGCAGTTCGGGCAGAACTTCTTCATCGAGAGTCGGTCGGGGTCGTTACGACGGTTCTTGACCGTGATGTAGTTGCGGTGCTTGCACACCTGACACGCCAAGGTGATCTTCGGACGTACGTCGGTGGCTGCCACAGGTCTTGCCTTTCGATCGATCGAGATGTTCGTAGCGAGGGCCGGACTTGAACCGGCGACACAGCGATTATGAGCCGCTTGCTCTACCAGACTGAGCTACCCCGCCGCGGGTGCCCCGGGGCCACTCCATTCCGGGCGCAACCAGAGCCCCTTTACGGAATCGAACCGTAGACCTTCTCCTTACCATGGAGACGCTCTGCCGACTGAGCTAAAGGGGCAGCGGCCCGCCCGGTTTGGAGCGAGCGCCAGCCGAGAAGTCTACATGAATGCGCGAGCGGTTCTGCCCGGCGCTGACCCCCGTGCGCAGGGCCACGCGAGATGTTGGCAACATCTACTGGTTGGGCGACGCTCTGGCTGGTTTCGTCGGCTGTACAACGGGTGTCAACACAACGGTCTTGACGAGAGGATCTACATGACGCGCGTGGGAAGCATGCCGAACGGGACCGCCGCCCCGGGACGCGCGTCGATCGCGGCGCGCACACTGCGTACCGACAACTGGCGCCGGGCCCCGCTGCTGACCTTCACCCTGCTGTCGATCTGGGTGCTGTACGCCTTGGTGCGCACGGTGAGCCAGCGCGCGTACTTCGTCGAGCAGTACCACTACCTGTCGCCGTTCTCGTCGCCATGCGTGAGCGCGTCGTGCCCGTCCGGTGCCCGCGACTTCGGCACCTGGTTCGGCCACTTCCCGCCGTTCATCCCGCTCGCACTGCTGGTGCTGCCGTTCCTGCTCGGATTCCGGCTCACCTGCTACTACTACCGGCGCGCGTACTACCGCTCGTTCTGGTTCTCGCCGCCGGCCTGCGCCGTCGCCGAGCCGCACAAGAAGTACTCCGGCGAGACGAAGCTGCCGCTGATCTTCCAGAACCTGCACCGGTACTTCTTCGCCGCGGCAGTGGTGATCTCGCTGATCAACAGCTACGACGCCATCCGCGCCTTCCAGGGCAAGGACGGCGGCGTCGGCATCGGGCTCGGCACCGTGATCATGGTGATCAACGTGACGCTGCTGTGGGCGTACACGGCATCGTGCCACTCCTGCCGGCACATCATCGGTGGCCGGGTGCGCAGCTTCTCGCGCTACCCGATGCGGTACAAGGCGTGGACGTTCGTGTCCAAGCTCAACACCAAGCACATGCAGTTGGCCTGGACCACGCTGGCGACGCTCATGATCACCGACGGCTACATCGCGCTCGTTGCCAGTGGCACGATCTCGGATTTGAGGATCATCAATTGAGTGACATCGAGAAGTTCAGCTACGACGTCCTGATCATCGGTGCCGGCGGGTCCGGCCTGCGCGCCGCGATCGCCGCGCACGAGGCCGGCCTGAAGGTTGCGGTCATCTGCAAGTCCCTGTTCGGCAAGGCCCACACCGTGATGGCCGAGGGCGGTTGCGCGGCTGCGATGGGCAATGCCAACAGCAACGACAACTGGATGGTGCACTTCCGCGACACGATGCGCGGCGGCAAGTTCCTCAACAACTGGCGGATGGCAGAGCTGCACGCCAAGGAGGCACCCGACCGGGTCTGGGAGCTCGAGACCTACGGCGCTTTGTTCGACCGCACCAAGGACGGCCGGATCAGCCAGCGCAACTTCGGCGGTCACGAGTACCCGCGCCTGGCGCACGTCGGCGACCGCACCGGTCTCGAGCTGATCCGCACGATGCAGCAGAAGATCGTCTCGCTGCAGCAGGGCGACGCCCGCAAGAAGGGTGAGCAGACCGGCGCGGACGAGTCCAACCTGAAGGTCTTCGCCGAGCTGACCGTCACCGACCTGATCCAGACCGAGGACGGCACCGTTGCCGGCGCGTTCGGCTATTGGCGCGAGACCGGGAAGTTCGTGCTGTTCAAGGCGCCCGCGGTCGTGCTCGCGACGGGCGGCATCGGCAAGTCGTTCAAGGTCACCTCCAACTCGTGGGAGTGCACCGGCGACGGCATGGGCCTGGCGCTGCGCGCCGGCTCGACGCTGCTGAACATGGAGTTCGTCCAGTTCCACCCGACGGGCATGGTCTGGCCGCCGTCGGTGAAGGGCATCCTCGTCACCGAGGGCGTGCGCGGCGACGGCGGCGTGCTGAAGAACTCCGAGGGCAAGCGGTTCATGTTCGACTACGTGCCGGACGTGTTCCGTAAGCAGTACGCGGACAACGAGGCCGAGGCCGACGCCTGGTACAAGGACCCCGATCACAACAAGCGCACCCCGGACCTGCTGCCGCGTGACGAGGTCGCGCGCGCGATCAACTCCGAGGTGAAGGCCGGCCGCGGTTCGCCGCACGGCGGGGTGTTCCTCGACATCGCCTCGCGGTTGCCGAAGGACGAGATCCTGCGCCGGCTGCCGTCGATGCACCACCAGTTCAAGGAACTGGCGGACGTCGACATCACCGCGGAGCCGATGGAGGTCGGCCCGACGTGCCACTACGTGATGGGCGGCATCGAGGTCGACGCGGACACCGCGGCCGCGGCGCGGGTGCCCGGACTGTTCGCCTCCGGCGAGGTGGCCGGTGGCATGCACGGCTCGAACCGGCTCGGCGGCAACTCGCTGTCCGACCTGCTGGTGTTCGGCCGCCGCTCAGGTGAGGGCGCCGCCGCGTACGTCAAGGCGCTCAAGGGCAAGTACCCGACGATCACCGACGAGCAGATCTCCGAGTGCGAGCAGATCGCGCTCGAGCCGATCGAGAAGCAGGACGGCGAGAACCCCTACGACCTGCACGCGGAACTGCAGCAGGTGATGAACGACCTGGTCGGCATCATCCGCAAGCGCAGCGAGGTGGCGGACGCCCTGGAGCGGCTCGAGAAGCTCAAGGAGCGCGCGCAGCACATGAGGGCGACCGGCGCCCGCGAGTTCAACCCCGGCTGGCACCTCGCTCTCGACCTGCGCAACATGCTGATGGTGGCCGAGTGCATCGCGAAGGCCGCACTGATCCGCGAGGAGTCGCGCGGCGGACACACCCGCGACGACTACCCGAAGATGTCCGCGAAGTGGCGTCAGGTGAACCTGATCTGCACGCTGAACGACGACGGTGACATCGACGTCGTCGAGCAGAAGATGGCGCCGATGCGCCAGGACCTGCTCGAGCTGTTCACCAAGGACGAGCTGAAGAAGTACTACACGGACGAGGAGATCGACTCGATCCCCGACGACAACCCCGACATCGTCGAGAGGGTCGAAGCAGAGGCTGGAGCAAAGGCGTGACCACACCCCACGAAACTGCTCCGCAAAAAGCACTCCGCACTTTCGAGGGGACCCCGGAAGCATGACCTACGACGCACACTTCAAGATCTGGCGCGGCGACGCGAACGGCGGCGAGCTGCAGGACTTCACCGTCGAGGTCAACGAGGGCGAGGTCGTGCTCGACATCATCCACCGGCTGCAGGCCACCCAGGCGGGTGACCTCGCGGTGCGGTGGAACTGCAAGGCGGGCAAGTGCGGCTCGTGCAGCGCCGAGATCAACGGCCGTCCGCGGCTGATGTGCATGACCCGCATGTCGATCTTCACCGAGGCCGAGACGATCACCGTCACGCCGATGCGCACTTTCCCGGTGATGAAGGATCTCGTCACCGACGTCTCGTACAACTACAGGAAGGCACAGCAGATCCCGGCGTTCTCGCCGCCGGACCTCAAGCCCGGCGAGTACCGCATGGCGCAGACCGACGTGGCGCGCTCGCAGGAGTTCCGCAAGTGCATCGAGTGCTTCCTGTGCCAGGACGTGTGCCACGTGATCCGCGACCACGAGGACAACAAGGAGGCCTACGCCGGCCCTCGCTTCCTCATGCGCACGGCCGAGCTGGACATGCATCCGCTCGACACCCTCGACCGCAAGCACGCCGCGCAGGACGAGTACGGGCTGGGCATGTGCAACATCACCAAGTGCTGCACCGAGGTGTGCCCCGAGCACATCAAAATCACCGACAACGCATTGATCCCGCTCAAGGAGCGCGTGGTCGACAAGAAGTACGACCCGATCGCATTCATCGCGAACACGATCCGTCGCCGCAAGTCTTGACCGGATCGGTGTGACTTTGACGTTTCTCGCGGGCGTCAAAGTCACCCAACCGCGGGCAAACCCGGACATTCAAGTTTCAAGAATGCTGGCCGATCACTTAAAAATGTGATCAACTTCCCGATTTGGTATCGGCAGCAGCCCTATGCTCTCTTGATTGCCGCGGAAAGCATTCGGGAGGGCAAGCAATGACGAGCGTGCGCGGTCGCGTCGGAGTGTCCCGACGGTCCGCAACCCCGGCCGACATCCCGTTCCTACGTGCACTGTTCGCCGATGCGCACCTGGAGCTGACGTGCCTGCCCACGGACACGCGCTTCGTGCTTGTCGACATGCAGTTCCGCGCCCAGCGTCGCCAACACGCCGCGAACCACCCGCACGCCACGCACGAGATCGTGCTCGCTGAGGGCTCCGATGCCGGGCGCCTGCTCGTCGATCGCAGCAGCGAACCGATCCGGCTCGTCGACGTCTCGATCGCGCTCGGCCATCGCCGCACCGGCATCGCGGCAAGCATCCTCGCCGACCTGACCACCGAGGCGGACTCCGCGCACCGCAGCCTCGAAACGACCGTGTGGTCCGGCAACACCGCAGCGGTCGCACTCGTCGAGCACAACGGATTCGTCGCCGGCAAGAACGAGGCGGGCTACGTCACCTACGCCCGCGCCCCCCACCCGGCCGGCGCGGCCAAGTCCTCCTGAACCGCGCGCACGTCGGCTGGTTATGGTCGAGGTTGCCGTGCGAGAGGAGTGCGCAATGAGTGGGCCGGACGAGGGACGCACCGAAGTCGAGGAACTGGACCAGCAGATCGCTGATGTGAGCCGCGAGGCGGAACAGATCAGCGCCACGCTGGCCGACGCGGGTGCCATGGATTCCGAGGAGCGGGCGGCCGCCCTCACCAACCGTGAGGAGCTCGAAGGCGTTCTCGACGGCCTGCGGCGCCGGCGCGAGTCGCTGCGGGGGTCGACCGGCTAGTAGTCACCCCGACTGAGCGGTCAGACGACGCGGCGATCGGCGGCGCGTCCGCTCAGAGTCATGCCGTGGCCGGCGCGGTGCGGGTCGGGCCACAACGCACCGTCGCGGGCTTGCGGAACGCCGTCGACCAGTTCCTCCTCGACCCGCACGTGGTCGGCGAACCACTCGATGTGACGCAGGTGCGGCAGGGCGGCTGCGATCGGCGCGTGCAATGCCGGGGCGCAGTGCGCGGACACGTCCAGGTTGTGCGCTGATGCGATGGCCGCACACCGACGCCACCCGGTGTACCCACCACACCGGGTGGCGTCGAGCTGCAGGCAGTCTACGGAGTTCATGAGCCCCGCGGTGTCGAACACGTCCGCGGCGTACTCACCCGCAGTCACGTCGCAGCGCAGCTCGTCGCGCAATCGCTGCAGGCCCACCGGGTCGTCGCTCGAGACCGGTTCTTCGAACCAGACGACGCCCAGGTCGTCCAGACGGTGCCCGACCCGCCGTGCCTGCTTGACCCGGTAGCCGCCGTTCGCGTCGACCATCAGCTCGACGTGCGAGCCGGCCAGCTCGCGCAGCCGCTCCACCCGGGCGAGATCACGCTCGGTGCGCGTGCCCCACGATTCCCCGATCTTGATCTTCATTGCCCCGCAGCCGACCGACTGCCACCAGCCGACCTGTTGCTCCAGCTCGCGGTCGTTCATCGTGGTGAAGCCGCCCGAACCGTAAATCGGCACCTCGTCGCGGGTGCGGCCGAACAGGTCGACGAGTGCGACATCCAGCAGCCGAGCCTTGAGATCCCACCATGCGATGTCGACCGCGCTGATCGCCTGCATGACCAGGCCCTTGGTGCCGAGGTTGCGGCAGGCCCGGTGCATCGCGCCCCACCCGCCGGCGACGTCGAACGCGTCGCGGTCGTGCACCGTCGAGGCGAGGTGGTGCTGCACCACCGCGCAGGCGGCCGGGCTGGAGTACGTCCAGCCGAGACCGCTGCGCCCGCCGGCTTCGAGGGTCACGGCCACCGCGGTCACTGCCTGCCAGCTCAGCGTGCCGTCCGCCTCCACCTCCGGGGTCGGGAACGTGTAGGCGGCCGTCGTGACCCGCTCGATCCGGACCTCGTCGGTCACCGCAATCGCCGCCGGACGATCGCCGCGAGCGGCGCGACAGTCGCCGCCACGACGGCACCGAGCGCTGCGTAGCGCACGACGGCGCTCGGACGGACGGGCCGGTCGCCGGCTGCGAGGTCATCGGGGATGCGCGCCGGACCGCGGCGGGCCCGGTCGAGCAGTTCGGCGACGTGCACGGCTTCGCGCCCGCCGCTGTCGAACTCGTGGATCTGCGTGCGGCAGGAGAAGCCGTCGGCCAGCACGACCGTGTCCGGGTCGGCCGCACGTAGCGCCGGTAGCAGCACGTTCTCGGCGCACGACTCGCTCACCTCTCGGTGGCCCTTTTCGAAACCGAAATTGCCGGCCAGCCCGCAGCACCCCGAGTCGAGGCGATCGGTCTCGACACCCGCGCGCTGCAGCAACTCCTCATCGGCGGCCCAGTCGTCGATCACCGCGTGGTGATGGCAGTGCACCTGTGCCATGGCGCGGACGCCCTGCAGGTCCGGCGGTTCCCAGCCGGGCGTGTGCTTGGTCAGCAGCTCGCTGATCGTCACGGTGCGCTCGCGCAGCCGCGCCACGTCGAGATCCCCGGGCAACAGATCGGCCGCGTCCGAACGGAACACCGCCGTGCAGCTCGGTTCGAGCCCCACCACGAGCCCGCCGTCCCGGACGTGCTCGGCGAGCGTGTCGACCGTGCGGCGCAGCACCCACTTGGCGACGTCCAGCTGGCCGGTCGAGATCCACGTGAGGCCGCAGCACAACGGTTCCGCCGGCATCCGGACCGTCCAGCCGGCATCCTCGAGCAGCGCGACGGCGGCGCGGCCGACGTGCGGGTGGAAGTGGTTGGTGAACGTGTCCGGCCACAGCAGCACGGTGCCGCGCAAGCCCGGCTTGGATCCCCCGCGCCGGGCGAACCACTGCTGCAGCGTCTCGCCTGCGAACAGCGGGATCTCGCGGTCGTCCAGACCGGCCAGCCGGGTGGCCAGCTTCGGCAGCACCGGTGCCGAGGCCAGCGCGTTGACGACGCCCGCCGCTCGCAGCGACGAGACGATCCGGGCGAACACCGGCAGCCAGCCGAGTGCGTAATGTGCCCGCGGTCGTAGCCGGCCTTCGTAGTGGTGGGCGAGGAACTCGGCCTTGTAGGTGGCCATGTCCACGTCGACCGGGCAGTCGGACTTGCAGCCCTTGCAGGCCAGACACAGATCGAGCGCGTCGCGCACCGCGGTGGAGCGCCAGCCGTCCTGCACGGGCGAGTCGGGATGGCCGGCCAACATCTCGAAGAGCAGCCGCGACCGGCCGCGCGTGGAATGTTCCTCCTCCAGGGTGGCCTGGTACGACGGGCACATCACCTTGCCGCCTTCGTGTGAGTGTTGGCGGCACTTGCCGACGCCGACGCAGCGTGTGGCGGCCTTGACGAACGAGCCGTCGTCCTCGGGATAGGCGAAGTGCAGCTGCCCGTTGATCCGCGGTGCCCAGTCGCCGCCGAGCCGCAGGTGGCTGTCCAGCGGGGCCGGCGAGACGACCTTGCCCGGGTTCATCAGGTCCTGCGGATCGAAGATCGCCTTCAGCTCGCCGAAGGCACGCATGATCGGCTCGCTGAACATGCGCGGCAGCAGCTCACCGCGAGTCTGGCCGTCGCCGTGCTCGCCCGAGAGCGAACCGCCGTAGGACGCGACCAGGTCGGCGGCGTGCTCGAGGAAGCGCCGGTAGGTGGCTACGCCGTCGGAGTCGGTGAGGCCGAACGGGATCCGGGTGTGCACGCAGCCCTGCCCGAAGTGGCCGTACAGCGACGGCGCCGAGTCGTCGGCGTAGCCGAACTCCTCGTAGAGCTTCTCGAGGTCGCGCAGGTAGTCACCGAGCCGGTCGGGGTGGACGGCCGAGTCCTCCCAGCCCTCCCAGGTGTCCGGCTCCCCCGGCACGTGCGCGGTGGCGCCGAGCCCGGCCTCGCGCACCTGCCACAGCTCGTCCTCGTGTGTCGGGTCGTCGAGCAGCGAGACGTCGGGTTGGTGCTCGCTGTCACCGAGCGCCTGCAACATCCGGTGTGCCCGCTCGTCCGCCTCGTGCTGCGTCTCGCCGCCGAACTGCACCATCAGGTAGCCGTTGCCTTTGGGCAACTCGCCGAGCGCGTCTGCGTTGAGGCCCTTCACCTGCTGGTCGTGGATCAGCCGGTGGTCGAGACCCTCGAGGGCGATCGGCTCGTGCGGCAGGATCGCGGGCACGGCGTCCGCCGCCTTCATGATGTCGTCGAATCCCAGCACGACCAGGCTGCGTTCTTTCACCACCGGGACGAGTTCGAGCTCGGCCTGCAGGACGGTGATCAGCGTCGACTCGCTGCCCACGAGCAGGCCGGCCACGTCGAAGTTCAGCTCGGGCAACAGCGAGTCGAGGTTGTAGCCGGAGACCCGGCGCGGAATCTTCGGGAAGCCCGTCCGGATGTCGTCGGCGTACTCGTCGCGCAGCGCGCGCAACCGCCGGTAGATCGCCGCCCGACGATCGCCGCGCCGCTCGATCGCGACGTACTCGTCGTCGCTGGTTTCGCCGCACCAGAACCTGGTGCCGTCGTAGAGCAGCACCTCGAGCCGCGCGATGTTGTCGACGACCTTCCCCGTGCGCTGCGCGGTGGCGCCGCACGAGTTGTTGCCGATCATGCCGCCGAGCGTGCAGTTCGGGTGCGTCGCGGGCTCCGGTCCGTA
>DASXJR010000021.1:0-5747 GCA_036497285.1 Jatrophihabitans sp. | reverse complement strand
CGTCCGCTCCCCCGGCAGCGACCTGCTGCTCGAGCTCAACGACCTCACGCGGGTGCATCGCCGCGGCGAGCTGGGCATACGTCCCCACCAGTGAGTCGGGAATGCTCATGAGCTTGCCGAACTGCTCGGCCGCCGGCTCGGTGATGGCGATGTAGTTGCCCAGCGACTTGCCCATCTTCTCGACACCGTCGGTGCCGACGAGCAGCGGCACCGTGAGCACGGCCTGCGGCGCCTGGCCCCGGGAGCGTTGCAGCTCGCGGCCGACCAGGTTGTTGAAGGTCTGGTCGGTACCACCCAACTCGATGTCGGCGTGGATGGCGACCGAGTCGATGCCCTGCAGGAGCGGGTAGAAGAACTCGCTCAGCGTGATCGGCTGGTTGGTCTTGAACCGGCGCGAGAAGTCGTCGCGTTCGAGCAGCTGCGCGATCGTCATCTGCTGGGTGTAGCCCAGCATTTCGGCGACCTGCATCGTACCGAGCCAGTCCGCGTTGTTGACCACCTCGGCGCGGTCGCGGTCGAGGATGCGCATCACCTGGTCGAAGTAGCCCTTGGCGTTCTGGATGACCCGGTCGGCCGACTGGGCCGACCGGGTGCTGGTCCGCCCGGACGGGTCGCCGACCTGGCCGGTGAACCCGCCCACCACGAGTACGGCCGTGTGCCCGAAATCCTGGAACTGACGCAGTTTGCGCAGCACGACGGCGTGGCCGAGGGTCAGGTCCGCGCCGGACGGGTCGATGCCCAGCTTGACCCGCAACGGGCGCGCCTGCTTCTCCGAGAGCAGCAGCTTCTCGGCCAGGCCGTCGGCCGGCAGGATCTGGGCCGCGCCCGAGGCGAGCACCTCGTGCGCGTCCTGCAGGTGTGCAGGCAGGTCGGTGATGTCGATGGGCGGCACGCCTACAGAGTCTGCCGGGTGGTCAGGCGGGGTTTCTGCCGACCCGCTTTGAAGACCGACACGGTGGGGTCGCCGGCCAGCGAGAACCGCCAGGGCCGCTCGGTCGCCACGGTGATCCCGACGCGCGGACCGCTGACGACGCCGGCGGCGCGCCTCCTGCGGATCGATTCGAGCCGGACGGGCGAACTGTCCGCACACAGGTCGGCACCGTTCGCGGCCATGTCGAGGCCCAGGCAGGTTGCCAGCCGCGCCGGACCGCGGGCCAGGTCGCGGTCGGCCCGCGACGCCGGGCGTCGCTGCCGCGCGGCGTCGACGCCGTCGACGATCTCGCCGGCGCGAAGCAGGACGGCCGCGGCGACGCCGTCCGTCCCGCAGACCACGTTCGCGCACCAGTGCATGCCGTAGGTGAAGTAGGTGTACAGGTGCCCAGGTGGGCCGAACATCACCTCGGTGCGCGCCGTGCGGCCCCGGAAGGCGTGCGAAGCGGGGTCGTCTCGTCCCTCGTAGGCCTCGACCTCCGTCAGCCGTACCGCCACCTGCGCCCTGCCGAGCTCGGAGACCAGGACGGCGCCGAGCAGGCGGGGCGCCAACCGCAGCGCAGATCCACGCAGAAGCTCGCGGTCGATCGTCATCCGGCCCAGGATGCCTGCTCGACCACGCGCGCGGCCAATTGTTCGGCCTGCTCGGCCACGCGTGGCCGCGCGGTGCCGCCGACGGCGTCGCGCGAGGCGATCGACCCGGCGACGGTCAGCACGTCCCGGACCCCTGGGGTCAGGTGCGGCGAGATCGCGGCCAGATCCGCGTCGGTGAGGTCGGCCAGTTCGATGCCGCGGTGCTCGCACACCCGTACGCACTCGCCGGCCACTTCGTGCGCGACGCGGAACGGCACGTGCTCGCGCACGAGCCATTCGGCGATGTCTGTGGCCAGCGAGAAGCCCTGCGGGGCGAGGAACTCGAGCCGCTCGGTGTCGAAGCCGAGGGTCTCGATCAGGCCGCGCATCGCCGGCAACAGCAGATGGAGGTTGTCGACGGCGTCGAAGACCGGCTCCTTGTCCTCTTGCAGGTCGCGGTTGTACGCGAGCGGCAATCCCTTGAGCGTGGCCAGCAGCCCGGCGTGGTCGCCGATGAGCCGGCCTGCCTTGCCGCGGGTCAGTTCGGCGACATCCGGGTTCTTCTTCTGGGGCATGATCGAGCTGCCGGTGGAATACGCGTCGTCGAGCGTGATGAACCCGAACTCATTGGTCGCCCACAAGATGATCTCTTCGGCGATCCGCGACAGATCGACCGCGAGCATCGCGCAGTCGAAGGAGAACTCGGCCACGACGTCGCGGCTCGCGGTGGCGTCGATGGAGTTCTCGGACGGGCCGGTGAAGCCCAGCTCCGCGGCCACAGCGGCCGGATCGAGGCCGAGCGACGAGCCGGCGAGAGCACCCGCGCCGTACGGACTGCCGGCGGCGCGGACGTCCCAGTCCTGGAACCGCGCGACGTCACGCGACAGCGCCCAGCAGTGCGCGAGCAGGTGGTGCGAGAGCAGCACCGGCTGGGCGTGCTGCAGGTGGGTGCGGCCGGGCATCGGCACGCCGAGGTGGCGTTCGGCCTGGCCACGCAGCGCATCGATCACAGCCAGGATCTCGCGGGCGAGCGCGCGGGCTTCGTCGCGCAGGTACATCCGGATCAAGGTCGCGATCTGGTCGTTGCGCGAGCGCCCCGCCCGCAACCGTCCACCGAGTTCCGGTCCGGCCCGCTCGATCAGCCCGCGTTCCAACGCGGTGTGCACGTCCTCGTCCGCCGGGACGGGCGTGAACGTACCGTCGGCGACGTCGCGGTCGAGTTGGTCGAGGGCGGCGAGCATGCCGACCAATTCCGCGTCGGACAGCAGCCCGGCCTTGTGCAGGACCCGGGCGTGGGCCCGTGAGCCGGCGATGTCGTGGCGCGCCAGGCGCCAGTCGAAGTGCGTCGACAGTGACAGCGCGGAGAGCGCGTCGGCGGGGCCACCGGTGAACCGGCCGCCCCAGAGCGCATCACTCATCGAGGCCCCCGCGGAAGTTCCGAGTGCTCTTTGCGAGGAGGTTTCGTGGGGTGATCAGTCAACGCCGGACTCCATTGCGGCATCGTCGAGGACGGTTTCGTCCGGGCCCATCTGTCGGTTGGCGGCGATCTGCTCGGCGCCGGCTTCATCGAGGCCGGCCGCCTCGAGCTCGCGGAACAGGTGGGTGCGGCCCAGCAGCACCTCGGTCTGTGCGGCGTACTGCTCGAGCTTGGACCGCGAATCGGCGATGTCGAGGTTGCGCATGGTCAGCTGGCCGATCCGGTCGAGCGGGCCGAACGCGGCGTGCTCCGTGCGTTCCATCGAGAGCTTGTCGGGGTGGTAGGACAGGTCCGGTCCGCGGGTGTCGAGCACTGAGTAGTCCTCGCCCCGGCGAAGCCGCAGCGTCACCTCGCCGGTCACGAGTGAGGCCACCCAGCGCTGCACCGACTCGCGCAACATCAGCGACTGCGGGTCGAGCCACCGTCCCTCGTAGAGCAACCGGCCGAGCCGGCGCCCCTCGGTGTGGTAATTCGCGATTGTGTCCTCGTTGTGGATCGCGTTGAGCAGGCGTTCGTAGGCGATCCAGAGCAGGGCCATGGCCGGCGCCTCGTAGATGCCGCGCGACTTGGCCTCGATGATGCGGTTCTCGATCTGGTCGGACATGCCGAGCCCGTGCCGCCCGCCGATCCGGTTGGCCTCGTGGACGAGCGCCACCGGGTCGCGGTAGTCGACGCCGTTGATCGCGACGGGACGTCCGGCGACGAAGCGCACCGTCACGTCCTCGGCGTCGACGGGCACCGCCGGATCCCAGAACCGCACGCCCATGATCGGGTCGACGGTCTCGAGCGACACGTTCAGGTGCTCGAGGGTCTTGGCCTCGTGGGTCGCGCCCCAGATGTTCGCGTCGGTGGAGTAGGCCTTCTCCTTGCTGTCGCGGTAGGGCAGGTCGTGCTCGACCAGCCATTGGCTCATCTCGGCCCGGCCGCCGAGTTCGCTGACGAACTGCGCGTCCAGCCAGGGCTTGTAGACCCGCAGGGCCGGGTTCGCGAGCAAGCCGTAGCGGTAGAACCGCTCGATGTCGTTGCCCTTGAACGTCGACCCGTCGCCCCAGATATGGACGTCGTCGGACTGCATCGCACGCACGAGCATGGTGCCGGTGACCGCACGTCCGAGAGGGGTGGTGTTGAAGTACGCGCGTCCGCCGGAGCGGATGTGGAAGGCGCCGCACACGAGCGCGGCGAAGCCCTCTTCGACGAGTTCGCGCCTGCAGTCCACGGCCCGTGCGACCTCGGCGCCGTACTTCAGCGCACGTTCGGGAACGCCGGTGATGTCGGGCTCGTCGTACTGGCCGATGTCCGCGGTGTAGGTGCACGGGACGGCGCCCTTGTCGCGCATCCAGGCCACCGCGACAGATGTGTCGAGGCCACCCGAGAACGCGATGCCCACGCGCTCGCCCACCGGAAGGGAGCTGAGAACCTTGCTCACTACGAGGAATCTCCGATCAGGGGTTGGCCAGTGCGAGGAGATGCCGCACGAGCGCATTGCCGCCGTCCGGGTCTCGGGCGACGAGGAAGATGGTGTCATCACCGGCGACGGTGCCGAGGATCTCCGGCAGTCGGGCGCGGTCGAGCGCGCTGGCGAGGAAGTTGGACGCGCCCGGCGGCGTCCGAAGCACGGCGATGTTGCCGCTCGCTTCCGCCGACACCATGAGCTCGCCCAGCAGGCGGGACAGCCGCGCGGGCGGGTCGTCGTCGGGTGTGCGCGCGGTCAGCGGCGAGCCGTCCTCAGGCACGACGTAGACCGGCACGCCGCCGTCGGCCGTGCGCAACTTGACCGCGCCGAGTTCGTCGAGGTCGCGCGACAGCGTGGCCTGCGTGACGTTGAACCCGCTCGCTTCGAGCGCGGCGGCGAGTTCGGCCTGCGAGTGGACGGTGCGCTCAGCGAGCACAGCGACGATGCGGTCGTGGCGCGCGGCACGGTTCGAGGTCGGCACGCTCATGTCGCACGCTCCAGCAGGAACGTCAGCAAGGCCTTCTGCGCGTGCAGTCGGTTCTCCGCTTCGTCCCATACGACGCTGCGCGGGCCGTCGATGACCTCCGCCGCGATCTCCATGCCGCGATAAGCGGGAAGACAGTGCAGCACGATCGCGTCGTTCGACTTCCCGAGTGCGGCTGCGTCGACGGTGTAGGGACGGAACGGCGCTTCGCGCTCGGCCTTCTGCGACTCCTGCCCCATCGACACCCAGGTGTCGGTGGCGATGACGTCGGCGCCGTCGAAGGCCGCCGCAGGGTCGTTCGCGATGGTGATCGAGCCGCCGGTGCCCGCCGCGATGCCCCGTGCGTCGGCGACGATCGCCGGATCGGGGTGGTAGCCCTCCGGACCCGCGATCCGCACGTGCATCCCTGCCGCAGCTCCGCCGAGCAGGTACGACTGTGCCATGTTGTTCGCACCGTCGCCCACATAGCTGATCGTGAGCCCGGCCAGCGCGCCCTTGTGCTCGCGGACGGTGAGCAGGTCGGCGAGGATCTGGCACGGGTGGAACTGGTCGGTGAGCGCATTGACGACCGGAACCGTGCTGTGCGCGGCCAGCTCCTCGATGCGCTCCTGGCCGAAGGTGCGCCAGACGACGGCCGCCACCTGACGGGTGATCACGCGGGCGACGTCGGCGATCGACTCGCGGTCACCGATGCCGGCCAGCCGCGCGTCGACCGTCACCGGGAAGCCGCCGAGCTCGGCGACGCCCGTCGCGAACGAGAGCTGCGTGCGCAGCGTGGGCTTGTCGAAGATCAGCGCGACCGCCCTGGGGCCGTGCAGCGGCTGGAAGCG
>DASXJR010000020.1:0-95695 GCA_036497285.1 Jatrophihabitans sp. | reverse complement strand
CCCCCACACCTGGTCGACGAATTGGTCGGCGTACTACGTGCGCTCGGCCCGGTCGACGTGGACGAGCGAGCGGTCGCTCGCGAAGACCAGAAGTTCAGTCTCCCCAAAGGAGTATCAGGCTGATGCCCATACCCATGCGCCAGGAACTGCGGATCGGCTGGTACCTGTTCGCCAACAAGCTCCGTCGTCGCCAGAAGTTCCCGCTCATCGTCGAACTGGAACCGCTGTTCGCCTGCAACCTCAAGTGCAACGGCTGCGGCAAGATCCAGCAGCCGCATGACGTGCTGCGCCAGCGGATGCCCGTCGAACAGGCCCTCGCCGCCATTGAAGAATGCGGCGCACCCATGGTGTCCCTCGCCGGCGGCGAGCCGATGATGCACCCGCAGATCGATGTCTTGGTCAACGAACTCGTGAAGCGGAAGAAGTACGTCTACCTGTGCACCAACGCCGAGCTGATCCGTAAACGCTGGGACAAGTTCGACTTCCAGCCGTCGTCGTACTTCTCCTTCGCCGTGCACATCGACGGGCTCCGCGAGCGGCATGACGCGTCGGTCGCGAAGGACGGCGTGTTCGACGAGGCGATCGAGGCAATCGCGTTCCTCAAGGAACGCGGATTCCGCGTCACGACCAACTCCACTTTCTTCAACACCGACACGCCGCAGACCATCATCGACGTGCTGAACTTCCTCAACGACGAGGTGCAGGTCGACAGCATGATGCTCTCGCCCGCGTATGCGTACGAGAAGGCTCCGGACCAGGACCACTTCCTCGGCGTCACCGAGACCCGCGAACTGTTCCGCAAGGCGTTCGCCAACGGCAACCGCAAGCGGTGGCGGCTGAACCACTCCCCCCTGTTCCTCGACTTCCTCGAGGGCAAGACCGACTTCGACTGCACCGCATGGGCGATCCCGTCCTATTCGCTGCTGGGCTGGCAGCGACCCTGCTACCTGATGGCGGACGGGTACACGAAGACGTACAAGGAGCTCATCGAGACCACGAACTGGGACGCCTACGGTCGCGGCAAGGACGTGCGGTGCAACAACTGCATGGCACACTGCGGCTACGAACCGACTGCGGTGTTGGCGACGATGGGGTCGCTCAAGGAGAGCCTGCGGGCGCTTCGCGAGCACAACTGAGCGGTCACTGCGCACTACAGACCAGGCTAGTCCGATTCGATCCGAGGCGCGACGTACAGGTTCTGCATGTCAGGCGGCCTCGGCACGTCCGGACGGTACTCGGGCAGCGCCTCGCCGTCGTCGGCTGCGGCCGCGGCCGCGTCGGCGAGGCTGAACCGGTCTCGTAGCCGGGCGAAGAAGTCCGACGGACGTACCCGGACGAGCCGCGCCCGCTGCTCTCCGGCGAACACCGCGACCCAGTCACCCGGGTCGAGCACGCCGCGAAGCTGTCCGTCGACGCTTACCGCGACCTGCCCCGAGTGACGAAGCACTCGTACGCCGACCGCTTCGTCGGCGGCGAGGACGAGACTCCGGTCGAAGATCATGTGCGGTGCAACAGGCGTGAAGACGATGGCTGCGACCCGGGGTGACAACACCGGGCCACCGGCAGCGAAGCTGTATGCCGTTGACCCGGTCGGGCTGGAGACGACGACGGCATCGGCCGAGTAGGACGCGAACAGCCGCGCGTTGACGTAGATCCCCAGGCTGGCCTGCCGGACGCGCGCGAGCTTCTCGAACACCACGTCGTTCAGTGCGGTCACGTCCAGGCCTACGCCCCATCCCACCTCACCGGGTAGGCCCGGACGGACCGGTGGCGGCGGCAGTTTCGGCCCGCGACCGTAACGCAGCAGCGAGTCCAGCCCGTCAGGTATCTCGAGCGGACGCGACGCTCGCAGGTTGAGCCGAAGCCGTTCTTCGATGATCGCGGAGCCGTCGTTGACCGCGTCGAGCGCCGAGGTGAGCTCGCCGACGGTCACCTCGGTGAGGAAGCCGACACGTCCGACGTTGACGCCGAGCACGGCTGCATCTACGGCAGCCGCGATGCGGGCGCCGCGAAGGAAGGTCCCGTCACCGCCGATGGTGACGATCAGATCGGGGTGCCCCGCCTCGGCGGCCTCGTCGCGGGCGTTGCGCCGTTGGTCGCGATCGCGCCACACGTCGACGTCAACTGTCGGGATGTCGTGCGCGCGCGCCCAATTCCTGACCGCCTCGGCCGCGTCGCGCGCCGGCTCCTTGCCTTCATGCACGACTATGCCGATGCGCTGAACGCTCACGCCTCCGACGGTAACCGCAGATCGCTGCAAACGGGTCTGACGCAGAACCCAACCTGTATTCAAGCTGATCAGTGCCGCGACCTCGCGTCGCTTTTCGGGAATCGTAGTACTGGCTGACCGTGCTCGTGACCTCCGCACTGCCGCAGGCGACTGGACGATCGACCTCACCGGCTTCACGCCCGGCAACGCCGTGATGCTGCCGTCGCCCTGATCGCCCTCGTCTTCGTCACGTGGCGGCTCGGCGGTGACCAGTTACCTGTTCCTCGGCGTCATCGTCGCCTACCCCACTGTGGCGAAGGTGGATCGCACCGAGGCCATGGATCGCGATCTCTCGACGACGAGGACGAGCAGGACCTGGTACCCGCCCAGCGGGAGGGCGGCGGTCCACGAGGCCGCGACGGCGGAACCGTAGGAGGGTAGGTGGTCCCGCCGCCGCGGCGCGCGGATCGTACCGATTCGCGCACTGCTGCCGCATGGTGCGCCCGGCACGAAATCGCCCCGTCGGCCTCACCGGCGAGGCGTACCGTCGAAAATGCCGGCCCGGCCCATCCACCCTCCCAATGGGTCTGGGCCGCGCCACGCTGTAGAAGGCGCTCGAGCGGTGCAAACCGGTGGTAATCGGGCGATTGTGGTGCCGATCTTCGGACCAAGGTCCCTCACCAGCAGCGCTCACAAGCACGCAAAATCTATGCGTGAACTGGTACCTGCATGCGGTCGAGCACGACGACGGCGGCTGGGCGTGTCAGCACGGTAGAACCGTCGTGGATTCCCACCCGGACCGGGCGAGCGCCGTCGCGCACCTGAAGCGGATCGCCGTCGAGCTGGGCATCACCGCAACCATCTTCGTGCACGCCGTGAACGACGTGGTCGAGAAGATCACCTGACCGCGACGTCAGCGCAGACTTTCCTGCAGTTCGGTCATCAACTGGTACTGGCCGGCGAGCATCTCGGTGAGGATCTTGCGAGCGACCCGGAGCAGTTCGGCGATGTCGCTGCCGGCGAGCGCGTAGACGACGGTCGATCCCTCGCGCGATGCGGTCACGATCCCGGAGCGGCGCAGCACTGCGAGCTGTTGCGAGAGGTTCGGCGCCTCGACGGTGATGTCGGCAAGCATGTCGCGCACGGGCATCGGGCCGTCTTGCAGCAGCTCGAGCACCCGGATGCGCACCGGATGGGCGAGCGTGCGGAAGAAGTCCGCTTTCGCCCGGTACAGGGGGACCGACACCGGCGATTGCCACCCCTTCGCTGCGACGCGTACTGTCCTGCCGGAGTCTATCAATTGCAGAATTCGGCAACTCGCAAAGTGTTCAAGAAGTCAACTGATCGCTGCGACAGGATTGGGGAATCCCGGTGCCCGCCCCCGTCCATCCGGGCTGCCGTGGGCGAAGCGTTCCGCGCGCGGATGACGAAGCATGGCCAGGGCGGGGATGAGCGATCAGGATCGCAGCTGCCCGTCGGTCTGGGGCGACGTGCGCTGCGGCTTGCCCGATGGACACGAGTCACCGCATCGTGCGCGCACCGACGGCGACGCGCTGCTTTCGTGGGCTGACAAGGGCGATCAGGTACGCGATGCTTCGGGCCCGGGCTCGTCCAATGACGACGAGCGCCCGCCACGTCCCGAGCGAGGTGGCGGTTCGTTGCCGTGAGCCTGGGCGCCCCACATGATCCGGCCACCGGACCGAGCCGCGCTGTGCAGCGAGCGATGGTCGTGCGGCTTGTCGCACCAGACGTCCCAGAACTTCTCGTTGCAACGGTTGGTCTCAGCCACGCTGTGGCCTCCTCACAGGCACAAGACGCGTGTCACGCTAACCACGCACTGCTAAATGTCCGGTTAGGTGTACCGGGACTTCTTAGAAAGCGCACGTCCGGCGCATAGCCGGGCTCTACTCTCGCGGGCACTACTGCCATCCGCCGGCCAAAGAAGCGACAGTGGTCAGTTTCGCCGCACAGTGGTCAGTTGCAACTAACCACTGAGCCCGAAACTGACCACTGTCGACCGACCGCAGACCAAGCGGAGGCCGCGGCGTACTCGAGCGGTGCCTCTTCCCAGACCATGTGCCCCGGGTCGACGAGCGCGTAGCGGATCCGGAGTCCGTCGATGGTGCGGAACATGACTTGAGGTGTCGTCGTGCTGGTCATGACTGCAGGTTGGCCCCTCGCCCGTCCTGTCAGCACAAGGGAGCACCCCTGGTTCGTTCAGGTGCACGGCGACCGAGCCGTGACGCCGTCAAGGCACGTAGGTCGACCAGGGACGTCCCCTGGCGCTCCCCCGCATGTCAGCGAGCCAATCTCACTTCTGGCGGGGAGTCCGCACAGCGCCAGGAAAGAGGCCCACGCCATGGCGACCTTCGACTACGACGTGCTCATCATCGGGTCGGGCTTCGGTGGCAGCGTTGCCGCCCTGCGTGCTGTCGAGAAGGGCTACCGCGTCGGCGTGATGGAGGCCGGCAGGCGCTGGACGGACGAGGACATCCCGAAGACCCAATGGGATCTACCCCGCTTCCTGTGGCTTCCCGCAGCCGAGCTGTACGGGGTCCAGCGGATCGAATATCTCGACGATGTGCTCGTGCTCTCCGGTGCGGGTGTGGGCGGCGGCTCGCACGTCTACGCGAACACGCTGTACGTGCCGCCGAAGCAGTTCTTCGACGCACCCGAATGGGCCGCAATCACCGACTGGGCGGACGAGCTGGCGCCATGTCTCGACCAGGCGATCCGGATGCTCGGCGTCGTCCGCTATCCCTACATGCCCACCGATGTCGATCGGGCGCTGGAAGCCGTCGCGATCGAGATGGGTCGAGGTGAGTCGTTCAACAAGGCGCCGGTGGGCGTCTACTTCGGCCGTCCGGGTGTGGAGGCGGACGACCCGTACTTCGGCGGCGTCGGGCCGCGGCGCACCGGCTGCATCTCGTGCGGAAACTGCAACATCGGCTGCGGCCACAACGCAAAGAACAAACTGACCACGAACTACCTGTATCTGGCCGAGAAGTTCGGCGCCGTGGTCCACGAGCTGAGCGAGGTGTACGAGCTCGCACCACTCGATGACTGCGGCTTCGAGGTGCACACACGTCATCCGGGTTGGGCTCAGCGAGCCGCGCATCGCAGCCATCAGACCTACACGGCAGAGCAGGTGATCGTCGCCGCGCACGCCTATGGCTCGGCCAAGCTGTTGCACCACATGCAGCACGAGGGCCGACTGACAGGTCTGTCGAGTCAGCTCGGGCAACGTGCTCGGACGAACTCCGAACAACTGCTCTACGTCACTCGGGCCCACGGCGAATGGAAGCGCCATCCGGAGAGAGTGCACATCACGCCCGGATCGGTCGCGATCACCTCCGGCGTCTGGCCCGACGCAATGACCAGCATCGAGCCGACGTACTGGGGCGTGGGCAGCGACTTGTTCGCCTTGCTCGGGACGTATCACCAGCACGGCGAGCAGCACCATCCCACCGTGTCCTGGCTCAACGAACTGTTCGCACACCCCGCCGAGATTTTCCGCCCCACCAATCCGCGGCACTGGTCCGAACGCAGCTTCGTCGCACGCTGCATGCAAACGACGGACACCGGAATCGAGCTGTACTGGCACGACGATCGCCTGCGCAGCAAGCCCTCCGGCACCCCTCCGTCGGTCCACACCCCGATCATCGAGGACTTCGTCGATCGGGTGGCAAAGAAGTTGGACAGCGGCGAGGCGGCCGTTCTCACCGAGGTCATCAACCGCAACGCTTCCGCGCACTTCGTCGGCGGGATTCCCATCGGCGACAGCAGCGAAAGCGGCGCGGTCGATCCGTACCTGCGCATGTTCGGCATTCCGGGCCTGCACGTCATGGACGGCAGCGTAATGCCGACCAATCCGGGAGTGAACCCGTCGCTCACGATCACCGCCCTGGCCGAGCGCGCGATGTCGCTGTGGCCGAACCACGGCGAGGCCGATACGAGACCGCCGCTCGGCTCCGGCTACCAGCGCGTCGAGCCGGTCGTGCCCAAGCGACCGATCGTGCCCGCAGGCGCCCCGGGCGAGCTACGGCTAGACGCCAAGAAGGTCGACGTCATTCCTGACTACCCGTACTGAACGCCCGGCCGCTCGAAGGAGCAGACGATGACTGATATCGGCACTCCGTCCCTCCGCACGCTGGGTCCCGCCGACCTGATTCCCAACGAGCTTGCCGTCCCCTACTACCTGGAAGATCGCAAGCTTCGCGTCTCGATCGTGCGCGTGGACGACCGCCTGTACGCATTCGACGACCTCTGCACCTGCGCCGAGCAGTCGTGCCCGCTGTCCGGCGGTCTGCTCACCGGCACAACGCTGATGTGCCAATGTCACGGCTCGGAATTCGACATCACCACGGGCGAAGTGATCCACGGCCCTGCGACCGCATCGCTGCGCACGTACGCGGTGCAGGAGATCGACGGCCACATTCGCGTTCGAGCGTGACCGATGACAAACACCCGAAGCGTCGCAACGGCCGGCCGCGCGAACTCGCACGCCGACGCAAGGGTGCGGTCGTCGGCACACCAACATCGACGGGAGCAACGACTAGGGTCGCCGCGAACTGAACGACGGCAGTTTCCGACGCGCCCGTCTGTCGATCCGGCCGGCACGAGTCGGCAAGGCATCCTTCAGGCCGCGTCGCGAACGGATTCCCAGCTTGGTGAAGACCTTCCGTAGATGCCATTCGACCGTGCGCGCACTCAGGTAGAGCTCCGAGGCGATCTCGGCGTTGGTTCGACCGTCCCGCGCCAGCCGCGCGATCTGATCCTCCTGTTGCGTCAGTTCCATGTCGTCACCGTGTCCGCGGCCGGCCACCCGTTCCCCCGTCGCGAGCAGCTCCCGGCGGGTGCGTTCGGCGAACCCGTCGGCGGACATGGCGACGAACATGTCGTGTGCCAGGCGCAACTGCTCGCGAGCGGCGACGCGTCGGTTCTCGCGCCGTAACCATTCGCCGAACACGAGGTGAGAACGGGCCAGCTCAGTACGGATCCGGGTGGCGCCCAAACGCTTGATCGCCTCCCGGTACAACGCTTCAGCGGCCTCGCCGTCACTCAACATTGCCCGTGATCGCGCCTGTATGCCCAGTCCCCAATGACTGTTCTCCGGGTTGGCGCATTCCTCGAATTCGCGCAATGCCGCGACCGCGACGTCCCGTTGCCCGGATCGCACCGAGGCCTCGATCCGTTCGGGCAACATCCACGTGGAGATGGAGAGCCCCGGGGTCTGGTCACTCGCCGGCGTTGCCACGGCCAGGGCCTCTGCGTAGCGACCCACACTGTTGTTCAGAATGGCGGACGTCCACCGGGCGAGGTCGACCCCCAGCCCTTCGCCGCGGACGACGGAGTCCTCCAAGGTTGTTTCGATCAGCGTCGATGCTTCGACCAGCTGCCCTCGATAAGCTGCGAGAAGAATCGCTCCGTACGGCGCGAGCTGTGCGCCTGTCGCCTCCTTGATCGCGTCGTCTTCAGCCACCAGATCGGTTGCGGCGTCGAAATCGCCACGCCAGGTGGCGATCATCGCCTCGCCGTTCAACGCGATCGAGAGCACCGCCAGCGCGCCGAACTCGCGGGCAAGCTCGACCTGGCGGCGGCTGACGACCGTCCAAGTATTGAAGTCCCACAGCGTCACAGCGGCAGTTGACGCCAGCACCCCCCAGTGCAGCCACTGTTCGGCGGAGACCCTTGCGGTGAGCAACCCACCCAACGCCCGCCGAAGGGTCGGCGTCGCTGCGGCGCGATCCTCGGTGATCAGCGTTGCCAGTCCATCCAGCAGGTGATCGAACGGCGACGCCCGACGCCGCGGTCTGGCCGCGGCTCTCGCGGCGCGCGACACCTGCAGAACATCGCCGCCAGGGCTCGCGAGGTGGCCGGCGAACAGCGCGGCGCCCCACGCGTCGAGGTACGTCTGCCGGGCAAGCGTCACGTCGAGTGGCTCGAGCCGTTGTGCGGCCTTCAACAGCCGCGAGGAGGCTTCGCTACCGCCGTTCGACGCTGCAGCCACCAACCCACGCAGCAGTTCGATCCGCGCGTGAGCGAACTCGTCGGTCGTCTCGGACTCTGCGATCGACAACAACCCCGAGGCCGCAGTGAAGGCACCGGCCTGTAAGTGGGACTGCGCCGCCGCGAGCCGGCGCTCCACCCGCAGCGCCGATTCGGGAGTCAAGTCTGCGCACCGTTCCAGGAATGCTGCCGCAGCAGCCAAGCCACCCCGCGCCGGTGATCTCGTCGCGCAGCGTTCGAGTTCCGCCGCGACCTCACGGTCCGGTTCCGAGGCAGCTTGCGCGCGGTGCCAGGCGCGCCGGTCGGGATCGGTTTCCGGGTCGGTCGCCTGGGCCAGAGCGCTGTGCGCGGCCCGCCGCTGCGCATCGGACGCCGAGTTGTACACCGCCGACCGGACCAACGGGTGATCGAACAGGACACGGGGGCCGATTTCGAGGAGTCGTTCGTGCGTCGCGGTCGCTGCGGCCTCGCTTCCGACGCCGAGAGCGTGGGCAGCCCGCCAGATCGTGGTTGCATCTGCGACCGGATCGGCTGCTGCTACCAGCATGAGTCGCTGCGTCGCCTCGGGCAGACGGCGAATCCGCCGCAGATAGTGCTCTGCGAGCTGCGCCGAAATGCCACCCTGTCCGGGAAGCCCGAAACCGCCGGCCAGTTCCGCGGCACTCATCCCTCGAGGCAGCTCGAGCAGTGCGAGTGGATTGCCACCGGTTTCGGCGATGATGCGGTCACGGACCCGGTCGTCGAGCAGGCCTGGAACAACCGTTGCGAGCAAGGCCCGCGCGTCGTCCTCGGGCACGCCGCCGATGGGCAACACTGGGAGATCCTCGAGCGGATGCCCGGCGACGTCCTCGCGGATGGCCACCACCATCGCGATCGACTCGGCCGAGAGCCGCCTCGCGACGAAGCCGAGAACCTGCACCGAGGCGTCGTCGAGCCATTGCGCGTCGTCGATCAAGCACACCAGCGGTTGGTTCTCAGCGGCTTCAGCCAGCAGGCTGAGCGTGGCAAGACCGACCAGGAAGCGATCGGGCGGCTTACCGTTGACCAGGCCGAAGGCGGTACTCAAGGCGGATCGCTGCGGTTCCGGCAAGCTGTCGACATGGTCGATGACCTGGGAGCACAACTGGTGCAACCCGGCGTACGCGAGTTCGATCTCGGACTCCACGCCGCTGATCCGGGCAACTCGGAAGTCCGCCGCCCGCCCGGCCAGATAGCCGAGCAATGCGGTTTTCCCCACCCCGGATTCACCGCGGATTACGAGCGCTTCGCTCTTGCCGTCCTGGACACCTCGAAGCAGGTCGTCCAACACACGTTGTTCTTGCTCTCTCCCACGCATCGGCGGGATCGCAGCAGTGAGCATGCGCGGACGCCTCCCTCGTAGTCGGGCAACGCGACCCGGTGCGTCTTCACCAGAGTCATCGTTGCCGACCACCGCCCGCCGGGGACCAGGGAAAAACCCTAATTCGCCGCTACGCCGGTTCGGGCAGGTTGTTCTCGGCCTCGATCGCCCGCACCGTCTTGTCGAACGCCTTCGGTAGGACACCTCTGCCGACCGTCTTGAATACAAAGCTGAGGAAGTGGCCCTTTAGACCCTTGCCGTCACGCACCACGACGGCGTCGATGTCGGTGATGCCGTCCTGCTTCGCGGTGAGGTTGTAGTGGTATCCGGACGAGCCGCCCCACGCGTTGGAGTCGGTCGTGACCAGGACGACGTGCCGCGGGTCGGACCAGTCGTACTGCAGCCGCTCCCAGACGCCGCCCGAACCCTCGGTCACGTCAGCATGGTCCGCGGACTGCGAATGCACCTTGAGGTAGCCGTCGGCGCTGTTCCCGAACACCTTCTCCCGACCCGGTCCGAAGTCGGTGAGCGCGGCCACGAACTGATCAGGTGTCGCGGTGGTCGTCTCATGCATGTGGATGGTGGGCATTACGCGCTCCTCGATGTTCGTGCTATTTGTCGGTCTTGATGACGATGCCTTTGACCTTGGCCATGTAGTCGTAGGCGAGTCCCGAGGCCTCGTCCGGTTCGGCTCCGCGATCCCGGGCGTCCATGTAGGCGGCGTACCAGTCCCACCAGTTGTGCGGCGGGGCCACTGCCTCGAACTCACCGTGCCGCAGGGACGTCTCGTGCAAGCGCTCGGCCAGGTCCGGCACGTCCAACAGTTGCACCCGTCCGGGCAGCCGTGCGGTGAGCTCCTGCAGTAGCCAGGTGTTGCCGTCCGGGTCTGCGAACGTCGCGAAGCTGTTGTACGAACTGCGCTTCGGGTCGGCTCCGGTCGCGTGGAGGTTGCCGGGCTCGCGATGCCAGATCTCGCTGACCTCGGCACCGTGCCCGCGCAGGTCCTTACGAGCCGCCTCAATGTCGTCGACCGCCAGATAGAGGTTCTGCAGCGCCCCGACACCCGGCGTCATCGTGGTGCCGCCGGTGCCGAACTGGATGGAGGCCGGCGAGCCGGTAGGGGTGATCTGAACGACGCGGGTTTTCTGGTCGAACTTGATGTCGGCTTCGAGATGCCACCCGAGGCCGACATAGAACGCCTTGGCGCGGTCGACATCGGCCACCGGAAGCGTGGTCACCTCGAACCGCATCGGAATCGAGATCCGCACGGAATCCTCGGTCGCTCTGGTGCCGGTGTCTTGCGTGGTCGTGGTCATCGAAACCTCCGGTCGGCGGCTGTCTATGGACGAACTCTGCGCCGGCCAAGGTCTGCCTCGCGCCGGTACAACCCACGGGCCGACCAGGGTGGTTCCCTGGCGCGAGGCAGCAACCGATCGAGGAGGGTGGTGGCGGCTGCATCCGCGCGAGGTCGCATCCGCGAGACCAGGGAGTGAGCGATGGACCACGACTACGACGTTCTCGTCCTCGGGGCCGGTGCGCCCGGGGAGCACTGCGCCGCCGCTTTGGCCGGGGGCGGGCTGCACGTGGCCGTCGTGGAGCGTGAACTGCTCGGAGGCACCTGCTCGTACTGGGGCTGCATCCCGTCCAAGACGCTGCTACGACCGGGCGAAGCATTGGCCGCGGTGCGCACCGTGCCCGGGGCCGACGAAGCGATCACCGGTTCGCTCGACACCGAGGCGGCACTCGGCTGGCGCAACTACATGGTCTCCAACTACACCGACACAAGCGGGAAGGCGTGGGCGCGCGAAGCCGATATCGACGTCCTGCGCGGGCAAGGGCGACTCGCCGGGCCGCACACGGTCGCCGTCGACGACGCCACCTACACCGCGCGGCACATCGTGATCGCCACCGGCGCCGACGCAGCGATCCCACCCGTTCCCGGCCTACGTGGGTTGCCCGGTGTGTGGACCAACCGCGAGGTCACCGCGGTCACCGAGATCCCGCGGCGGCTGATCGGTCTGGGCGCCGGGGCGGTCGGTGTCGAGATGGGCCAGGCGATTGCGCGGATGGGAGGCTCGGTGGTGCTCGTCGACCACGGCGAGCACGTGCTACCTCGCGAGCCGCGATCGCTCGGCGAGGCGGTCGGAGCGGGGCTGGCTGCGGACGGTGTCGAGCTGCGGCTCGGGGTCGAGGTGACGCGGGCGGAGGCCGAGGACGGGGAGTACGTGCTCGGGTTCGCCGACGGCGGCGAGGTCCGCGGTGACCGGCTGCTGGTCGCGACCGGACGTCGTCCGCGGGTGGACGGGATCGGACTCGAGACCGTTGGCATCGAGGCGACCCCACACGGCATATCCGTCGACGACCGGATGTCCGCCGGGGACGGGCTGTGGGCGATCGGCGACGTCACCGGCCTGTGGCAGCTCACCCACGTCGGGGAATACCAGGGACGAGTGGTCGCGGACAACATCCTCGGCCGGCCCCGACGCGCCAATTACGAGGCCGTCCCCAGAGTCGTGTTCTGCGACCCGCAAGCCGCCTCGGTCGGCGAGCCCGACGGCCGACTCACGGCGACGGTGCAACTGTCCAGCCTCCCGCGTACCGAGACGTTCACACGCGCCTACGACACAACGCCGGGGTTCCTGACCCTCGTCTCGGACGGCGAGCGGCTGACTGGTGCGTACGCGGTCGGACCGGAGGCGGGCGAATGGCTGCAGCAGGCGACGTTGGCGATCCGGGCCCGCGTACCGATCCCGATGCTGCTCGATGTGATCCAGCCGTTCCCGACCTTCTCGGAAGCACTTCTGCAGGCGCTGCGCGACCTGGACAAACAAATCGTGGTGGCGAAGACGAGCGCCGCCGAACCGACGCTGGTGAGCTGAACTGATCGAACATAACCTCCTGCGGTATGAGTCGCCTTCCGCATCTCGCCGCGAACGTCGGCTACTGGAAGTCGCGCACGGCCGGCGAACTCGATCTGGCCCGCCGGCGGTGGGCAGATGCGGAGCCGTCGTGGGGCGTCTACGACGTTCCCGAGTCGGTGGCTCGAGTGCTACCGGAACATGTGGCCGGCTTACGTGTCGCCGAGCTCGGATGCGGCACCGGATACGTGTCGGCCTGGCTGCTCCGCGCCCGGGCGCTACCGGTCGGCATCGACCCGACACCGAGCCAGCTGCGCATCGCCGCGCGCATGCAGGACGAGACCGGACTGCGGTTTCCGGTCGTCCAGGCTGCCGGCGAGCACGTGCCGCTCGCCAGCGGGTCCGTGGATCTGGTGATCAGCGAGTACGGCGCAGCAATTTGGGCAGATCCCAACCTGTGGATCCCGGAGGCGGCACGCATCCTGCGCCCGGGCGGGGAGTTGATCTTTCTCGACAACAGCACGTTGCTGATTCTGTGCGCGCCCGATGACGACACCGAGCCGGTGTCGCCGACGCTGCAGCGTCCGCTGCGTGGGATGCACCGCGTGAGCTTTCCCGGCGACGCGACCGTCGAGTTCCATCTGTCCCCCGGCGACTGGATCCGGCTGCTGCGCCGCAGCGGCTTCGAGATCCTCGACCTGATCGAGCTCTATGCCGCCGAGAACGAGACCCGCACGCCGATGGAGATCCCGCCCGCATGGGCGCGGCGCTGGCCGGTCGAGGAGGTGTGGCGCGCCCGCGTCGCCGAGCGCGCGGACGGGTGAACCTCCACGCTCCTCGACGGTATGTGTACCGGCTTGCCGGACATCAGCCGGTTACTTGCGGCCGGCCGTGGACCGCGAGACGTTCATCCTCTGACATGTTTCGGTCGGGGCGAGGGAGGGCTTGAGATGCCGTGGTTCCCGGACTTCCTCAGTGCAACCGAATTGGCCCGCATGGAATCGCGCGACGAAGGGCGGACGGACCCTGTCGCGCAGTACGTGCGCGCGCTTACCGACGGCACGAGCCGGCCCTTGGAGGCAGCGTGGCCCGGCCATGTGGTTGTGTACGACCCCCGAGCCGGAGAGGTCCGCGGGCACAGAAAGTTGCAAAAGTTCGTCGCCGACAGCAAGTCCCGGCTGGCCGAGCATGGAGCTCGCGTCGAGACCGTCGCGTCGATGCGCGTGCCGGGGCGCGCGGTGGTGGAACTGCTGGTGCACCTGAGCGACGGCGGCGGGCAGTTGGAATGGCCGGTGGCCGTCGTGGCCGAGTCGAAGGACGATCTGTCGGTCGACTTCCGTACCTATTGCAGCCTGGAGCCGATCGACGGACGGCGGCATATGAGACCCCCCATCCTCGATCCGGGATCGACGGCGCCCGGTGATGTCGTCGGCCGTTACCACGCGGCACTCGACGCAGGTGACGTCGACGCCGCCGTCAGCACTTTCGCGCCGGACGGCTACTACCGAGAATCAACCGGAGCGCCGCGCACGCATCGTGGCGCCGACCAACTACGCCAGTTCTTCACACAGTGCTTCAGCACGGGCGGCGGGATCGGTCTGACACCGTGCGCGGTGACCGATGACGGTTTGTGCTGCGCGGTTGAATACAGCTGCGCGTATTGGGGCGGCCACCGGCTGCCACCACAAGCCGGAATCGGGGTCTATAAACGAAGCGCGGACGGACTGATTGCCGCCGCCCGGATCTACGACGACATCGAAGCGCCTGACGCCCACGGCTGAGAGCACTGATCGGAGCACATGTTGGCTGATTCCCCGCCCGGGTTGTGGCGCGGACGGACAGCATGGGCGCGCGACCGGGCAGCGCCGCTCCGCTCGTTCCTGCGCACCGAATCCGGCAGTGCAGGGCTACTGCTGGCCGCTGTGGTCGCGGCGATCATCTGGGCGAACGTCGACATCGGCAGTTACGAGCGCGTGTGGCGGACGATTTTCTCCATCCGACTTGACGGCGCGCACCTGGCCCGCGACCTGCGGACGTGGATCAACAGCGGGTTGATGACGCTGTTCTTCCTCGTGGTCGGACTTGAGGCGCGCCGCGAGTTCGACCTCGGTGACCTGCGCGAGCGACGCCGATTCGTGCTGCCGCTCGTGGCCGGCCTCGTCGGCATGATCATCCCCGTAGCCATCTATCTCGCCGCAACTTCCGGGCAGTCCAGCGCGCACGGGTGGGGCGTTGCGATGTCGAGCGACACCGCCCTCGCGCTCGGGCTCCTCGCCGTGCTCGGGCGTGACGTTCCCGACCGCGCTCGGGTATTCCTTCTGACGATCTTCGTCGTCGACGACCTCGCCGCACTGGTTGTGATTGCGGTCGCCTACAGCAAGCACATCGATGCACTGCATCTCGTGATCGCGGCGGCGATCTTCGTCGTTCTTCTCACAGCGGCCCGGCGCGGAATCCACTCGCGCGCGCTGTATGTCGCGCTTGCTTTTTCGATGTGGGCGGCGTTGCTGGCCAGCGGCGTCGATCCGATCGTGACCGGCCTGGCCATCGGGCTGTCCGCGTCGGCTTACACACCCGATCGACAAGACCTCGAGACGGCGACGTTGCTGGTGAAGCTGTTCCGCGAGCAGCCCACCTCCGAGCTCGCACGCTCGGCCCGCGTCGGGATCGCCTCGACACTGTCCCCGAACGAACGTCTGCAGACCCTGTTGCATCCGTGGACCAGCTACCTGATCGTCCCGCTGTTCGCGCTCGCCAACGCAGGCATCGAACTCAATGCGGGCTTCCTCCGCCACGCCTACACGACTCCGATCACGCTGGGCATTGTGATCGGCTACGTCATCGGCAAGCCGGTTGCCGTTGTGTCGAGTTCCTGGCTTGTCACGCGGTTGAGCAAGGGGCGCATCCGACCGCCCGTCGGCTGGGCCGCCGTCCTCGGCAGCGGCACCATCGCTGGCATCGGGTTCACCGTCGCGATCTTGATCGCCGACCGGGCGTTCTCCGGCACCGAACTCGCTGAAGCGAAGCTCGGAGTGCTCAGCGCCGGACTGCTCGCCGCGGTGTCGACGTGGCTCGTCTACCGCTTGACCACGCTCCTGCCCGCGCAACGACGGGCACGCGCGCTTGTCGGTGACGTGCGACTGATCCAAGACCTGATCCCCGAAGTGAACGCCGAACGTGACCACATCCGCGGGCACGCAAGCGCCTCGATCACCGTGATCGAGTTCGGTGATTTCGAATGCCCCTACTGCGGGCAGGCCGAGCCTGTCGCCCGCGCGCTGCTCGCGGACACCGACCTGCGCTTCGTCTGGCGGCACTTGCCACTGACCGACGTCCACCCGGCCGCGCAACTTGCCGCGGAGGCGGCGGAGGCTGCTGCCGCGCAGGGCAAATTCTGGGAGATGCACGACCGGTTGCTCGACCACCAGGATCGGCTCGAGCCCGAGGATCTCGTCCAGTACGCCGACGAGCTCGGACTTGACTTGGAGCAGTTCCGCGACGATCTGGGCCGGCACGTTCACCGCACCCGTGTCGCTCAAGACGTCGAGTCGGCCGACATCAGCGGCGCCACGGGTACGCCGACCTTCTTCATCAACGGGCTGCGCCACTACGGCGCCTATGACGAGCAGTCGCTGCAGGCCGCGATCGGTACCGCGCGAGCGCAGCTCCGCGCGGGCAAAACAGCTGCTCCGCCGCAACGGGTCGAGCACAGGAACTGATCGGCACAGTCGGCACAGTCGGCACGGACAAGCGGCAAGCGATTCGGGGCCAGGGTAGTTCACGGGCGCGAGGGGCGGCCGTGCGCGGCATCGTCGGGTCAAGGCGCACACGCGCCCACGACCGGATGAGGAGTGCGGGCATGAACGTGAATCTCGAAGTCGTCAGCATCCCGGTGTCTGACGTCGACAAGGCGATGGAGTTCTACCATGAGCGGCTCGGCTGGCGCGTCGACGCGGACATCGACCGCGACGAGTTCCGGGTGGTGCAGCTGACGCCGACCGGTGCCGGGTACGCCTCGATCGCCTTCGGCCGCGGCATTCCGCAAGGCACACCAGGTTCCATGCACCACTTGGAACTGGTGACCGAGGACATCGTGGCCACCCGGGAAGAAATGGTCAAGCGAGGCGTCGAGGTCACCGAGGTCTACCACGGCCCCGGCAGCCCGTTCTTCCGGCAGGCCCGCCTTCCCGGCCCTGACCCGGACCGCGCCAGCTACAACTCCTACGCCTCGTTCGAGGACCCGGACGGCAACGGTTGGACGCTCCAGGAGGTCACCAAGCGTCTGCCCGGTCGCGAACCGGAGCAGTAGCGCGACATCCTCGGGTGGGCCCAGGGGTTTCTACGGGCGCGACATGCGGCCGTGTGGCGCATCGTTGTGGTGACGCAGGAACCTCGATCGAGGAGGGCGAGATGGCATCGAACGCTGCTAGCGTCGGCCGCCCGCTGACCCGCGACGAATCCAGCACCCTGTTCGCCCAGACGATGGGATTGGTCGCTCTCACCGCGGGCGCCTTCGCGCTGGGGACCTACGCTGCCCGCAATGTGGCGCCGATGTGGGGCTGGATCTTCCTCATTGCCGCGATCGCCGCCCTCTTCGGTATGTCGTTCGTGGCGCAGCGCTCGCAGCAGGGTGCCGTCGGGCTGTTGCTCGCTTTCGGCTTTCTCATCGGTGCCGGTGTCGCTCCGACCATCGTCTATTACGCCAGTGCCGACCCGCAGGCGCTGTGGCAGGCGGGCGGGGCCACCGGCTTGTTCGTGCTGGGGTTCGGCACCGCCGGGTACGCCACCCGGCGCGACTTGTCGAAGTTGGCCCGCGCACTGACGTGGGCATTGGTTGCGCTCATCGTCGTCGGCGTGATCGCCATATTCGTTCAGATACCGAATTTCGACATCATCTACGCCGTCCTCGGACTGGTCATCTTCGCGGGACTGACGGCCTACGACTTCCAGCGCCTGCGCCGGACGCAGGACATCCGAGCAGCGCCCCTGCTCGCCGCTTCGATCTTCCTCGACATTCTCAACGTCTTCCTGCTGTTCCTCTCGCTGACCGGCAACGGCAGGGACTAGATCGAGCCCAAATACGTTCGACGAAAGGGGATCCATTGTGGGCTACGTAACGACGCCGGATGGGGTCGACATCTTCTACAAGGACTGGGGTCGCGGACAGCCGATCGTGTTCAGCCACGGATGGCCGCTGTGCGGCGACGACTGGGACACCGCGATGCTTTTCTTCCTACAACACGGTTACCGGGTGATCGCCCATGACCGGCGCGGTCATGGGCGGTCGACGCAGGTTGGCGACGGTCACGACATGGACCACTACGCCGACGACCTGGCCACAGTCATCGATCACCTCGACCTCCACGGCGTAGTGCACATCGGGCACTCGACCGGCGGCGGCGAGGTCGTGCGGTACATCGCCCGGCATGGCGAGGCGCGTGTCGCCAAGGCGGTGCTGATCAGCGCCGTGCCGCCGCTGATGATGCAAACCGACGCCAACCCCGGTGGCCTGCCGAAGAGCGTCTTCGACGGTCTCCAGACACAGGTCGCCGCGAATCGGGCCGAGTTCTACCGCTCCTTCGCTGCCGGCCCGTTCTACGGGTACAACCGGCCGGGCGCCAAGCCATCGGAAGCGATCATCGACAACTGGTGGCGGCAAGGGATGATGGGCGGAGCCAAGGCGCACTACGACGGCATCGTCGCCTTCTCCCAGACGGATTTCACCGACGATCTGCGGCACATCACGATGCCGTCGCTGGTGATGCACGGCGATGACGACCAGGTCGTGCCCTACGCCGACTCCGGGCCGCTGTCGGCAGCGCTCCTGAAGAACGGAGACCTGAAGACCTACAAGGGCTTCCCGCACGGGATGCCGACCACTGAAGCGGAGACCATCAACGCGGACCTGCTCGCGTTCATCCGCTCCTGAATGCCCGCCTCGACGGTGGGGTCGCGCACTTCACCGTCGAGGACGAGCACGGGTTTGTACGAGTCCCCCGGACGTAGGTCGCGCGCCTCGCGTGCGCATGCCTTTCGCCCCTGGTATCGCCCGCGCTGCGTGGCAGCGTGGCGTGGGTTCCAGTGGCGCTGAGCGTGAGGGGAACCACTATGACCAAAGTCGAGCAGCAGACCATCCGCCCGTTCCATGTGAATGTTCCGCAGGAGTCGGTGGCCGAGATGCGTCAGCGCATCGCCGCCACCCGTTGGCCCTCCAAGGAATTGGTCAACGACCGCTCGCAGGGCGTGCAGTTGTCGACGATGCGCGAGGTGGCCCGGTTCTGGTCGACCGAGTACGACTGGCGGCGCTGTGAAGCGCGGCTGAACGCGCTACCGCAGTTCACCACCGAGATCGACGGGGTGAACATCCATTTCATCCATGTGCGATCGCCGTACGAGAACGCCTTGCCGTTGATCATGACCCATGGTTGGCCCGGATCAGTCATCGAGATGCTCGAATCTGTCGGGCCACTCACCGACCCGACTGCGTACGGAGGCACCAGCGACGACGCGTTCCACCTCGTGCTGCCGTCCTTGCCGGGATACGGGTTCTCCGGCGAGCCGGCCGAGGTCGGTTGGGATCTCAGCCGCACGGCTCGGGTCTGGGCCGAGCTCATGCACCGCCTCGGCTACACGCACTACGTTGCCCAGGGCGGCGATGTGGGCGCCGGCGTCACAGACGCAATGGGTCGCCAGGGACCGGAAGGGTTGGCCGGCATCCACACCAACCTGCTCGTGCCCGCGCTGTCCGGAGCTCTGATCCCGAAGACCGAGGAGGAGCAGGCGGCGGCCGATGCGCTGGCCAAGTTCCACGCCAGCGGCAGCGGGTACTTCGTGGAGCAGTCCACACGACCGCAGACCATCGGGTATGGCCTGCTCGACTCGCCTGTCGCTCTCGCGGCTTGGATGATCGACCACGACACCGATGCCTACTACAAGATCTCCCGCGCCTTCCTCGACTCGCAACCGTCCGGCCATCTCACTCGGGAACACATCGTCGACAACATCTCGACGTACTGGTTGACCGGCACCGGCGCCTCCGCGGCCCGGTCGTACTGGGAGGCCTACGGGGTCGACGCACCCGCGGCCGCAACAGCAGTGAATCCGCCACCGCCGGTGACGGTCCCGTTCGCGTTCTCGGCGTTCCCCGGCGAGATCTTCCCGGCTCCGCGCAGCTGGGTCGAGCAGGCATATCCCACCCTCAGCTACTACCACCAGGCCGAGCGGGGCGGTCACTTCGCCGCCTGGGAAGAGCCCGAGCTGTTCGCCGCCGAACTGCGGGAGGCGTTCCGACCGCTGCGTCAGTGACTGCGGCGAACCACTTGTGGATGCCCTGAGGGCGGCGTCACTCGTGGTGGTCCGTGACATTTGACTAGGACCCGCCTCGCTACTATCCGTCGAGGTGTAGGCGGGCCGGTTCGGCCCCGGGACAGGCTGGAGTTCGTTGTGGCTGAGCCGAGACGCAGATGCGGCTCGCATGTCGTCTAACGGCCCGTCAGCGGCGGTGACTGAGGAAACGTCCTCGACGCCGAAGACTGCAACAGCTCCCTCGACCTGGGCGCGTGCGCGGCGCGTACTCAGGCGCTGGAGCATTCCGACGGTCGTGGTGGTGACCGTCATTGTTGTGCTGTGGCTGCTGCTGCTCGTGGCAGTACGGATGATCACCACTGACCTGTGGTTCAACTCGGTGCACGACGGCCGTGTGTACACGACGATGCTCGAAGCGCAGATCCAGTTGTTCTGCATCTTCGGCGCTATCGGTGGACTCGTCGGGGGCCTGACCGTTTGGGCCGTGCGTCGGATCCGGTCGCCCCTTGCCTTCTCACAAGATGACGACGGCTTCCGCTGGGTCTTCCGCAAGTACGAACCGCGACTGTGGCGATTCATCCTGGTGCTGGCCGTGGTCATTCCAGCGATCCTGCTCGGCCGGCAAGCGGCCAGTGGTTGGCAGACCTACCTGCTGTGGCAGCACGCCACGCCATGGCACACGGCAGACCCGCAGTTCCACAAGGACATCTCGTACTACATCGAGGTCTACCCGTTCCACCGAATGGTGGTGGCTCTTCTCTCGCAGGTCGTCACTTACGCCCTGTGGATCGCCGTGTTCAGCGGATATTGGTACGGCGGGTGGCGGCTGCGAAGAGGCCGCCAGAAGATCACCAAGAGCATGACGAGGCTGGTGTCGGTGCTGCTGGCCGCATACCTCGTGGCCAAGGCGGCCAACTTCTGGCTGTCGCGCTACGCGCTGACCACCTCACAGCGCGGACCGGTCACAGGGCCGTCGTACACCGACATCCAAGCGGCGTTGCCGAGCAAGTACGTCCTGATGTCGGTCGCGATCGTGTGCGCCATCGCGTTGGTCGTCAACGCGTTCCTCTCCAGCCGCGCCCGGGTGCTCGGCGCAGCCCTCGTGCTGATGGTGGTTTCGTGGCTGGTGGTGGGTCTTACCTGGCCGGCACTGCTGTTCCACTTCAGTGAGGCGCCCAGCGCGGCGAAGGTGGACCTCGGCGAGATCAGCAACAACCAAACCGCCACCAAGTCAGCGTTCGGGCTCGACGGCAACGTCACGACGGTGCCCTACAACCCGGCGAAGACGGCTCGTGGCACCGCACTCACGCAATTGGCCAACAGCACCGCGCAGACGCCGGTGATCGACCCGAATCAGCTTTCGCCGACGTTCAACGTCGAGCAGCAACTCCAGGCGTACTACGGCTTCAAGTCGACTCTCGACATCGGCCGCTACGACCTCGGCGGGCGCTCGCAAGATGTGGCGCTCGCGGTGCGCGAGCTGCAAAGCGGCGGTATTCCCAAGCAGAGCTGGGTCAACAACCACCTCGTGTACACCCACGGGTACGGCGTCGTCGCAGCGCCGACCACAAAGGTGGATCCGAAGACCGAGAGCCCTGTCTTCCTCGACGGTGGGATGCCGCCGAGCCAGCAGATCCCGGTCAACCGTCCTCAGGTCTACTTCGGCCAGGCCTTCAGCGGCTCGTCGTACTCGGTCGTCGGTCAGCCGGCCGGTTCCAAGGATCAACTCGAGTTCGATCACCCGGGTAACGACGGCTCATCGACGTCGGCGCACACGACCTACCAGGGTCACGGTGGAATCCCGATCGGCTCGACCCTGCGTAGATTCCTGTTCGCCGTCCAACTGCACGACCCGAACCTGTTCTTCAGCTCGGAGCTCAACAGCGCTTCGCAGCTGCTCATGATCCGCAGTCCGCGAGCCAGGGTCGCCAAGGTCGCTCCGTGGCTGACCCTTGACGGCGACACCTACCCCGCGGTCGTCAACGGCCAGATCAAATGGATCATCGACGGCTACACGACGTCGTCCAACTATCCGAATTCCCAGCTGATCAACCTTCATTCGGCCAGTAGCACCACGCTGACGGCTCACGGCGCGTCGGTGGCCCAGCCGAATACGCAGGTCAACTACCTGCGCAACTCGGTGAAGGCCGTCGTCGACGCGTACACCGGCAAGGTGTCGTTGTACGAGTGGAATCAGAACCAACAGCCGGATCCGCTGCTGAAGGCGTGGGAAGGGGTCTATCCGGGCCTTGTCCAGCCTCAGTCGAGCATCTCCTCGGCGCTGCTGTCCCAGTTGCGGTATCCGACGGATCTGTTCAACGTGCAGCGCTATTTGCTGGCGAAGTACCACGTGTCAGAGGCGTCGAACTTCTACAGCGGGAACGACTTCTGGTCGGTGCCGACCGATCCGACGGTCGCGGCCACCCAGTCGATCAACGCGAAGTCGGCGCGCGGCGCTTCGATATCGTCGCAACCATCGCAGTACATCTCGATGACCCCCGACGGCTTCGGCAGCCCGCACTTCGCGCTGTCCAGCACGATGGTGACCCTCAACGGCCGGCAGCTGGCCGGGTTTGTCTATGTCAACTCCGACCCGGGGCCGGACTACGGGAAGATCACCGTGGTGCAGTACCCGTCCGGCGCAGGCGGTGAGTCGCCGTTGCAGGTTCAGAACGACATCGAATCGGACACCCGGATCACCGAAGCGTTGACGCTCCAACGGGGCGGCAACTCGAAGGTGGTGCTCGGCGATCTCGAGGCGATTCCGGTCGGGGGGCGGTTGCTCTATGTCGAGCCCGTCTACACGCAGTCGAACGGCGGCTCGTCGTTCCCGATCCTGCGCCACGTCATCGCGCTGTATGCCAACGGTGATCCGTCCTTCGACACCAGCTTGGCGTCGGCAGTCAGGGACGCCATCCGGTCTGCGCCCGGGACGGGCTGACCGGTCTAACTGCGGGTCGAGGTCAGCCGTGGGTCGCGGATCAGTGCCTGCAGCCGACTGAGCATCGGCGGCACGGTCTCGGGCGCGAGGTACTGCAGACGGATCACGAAGCCCGAATTGACCGCGTGCAGCAGCAACGACCCCACGCCCAGCGGATCGGGCGCGATCGCTTGCTTGCCCGAGCCGCCGCGCTGCACCCGGATCAGCACAGTCACCGAATTGACGGCCGCATCGATGTCGCGCCTGACAAGCAGATTCTCCTGCGTGAGCGAACTGACGGCGACGACCGTGCGGACCCGCAGCCGCACCCCGACCGGCAGATAGTCGCGCGCGAGCCGCTCGATGACCTCAGGGACGTGGGCGCGTACCGCACAGTCGGGCACTCCGCGACACGCCGGGTCGACCCGCGGTGTGGCCGTAACTGTCGGCGCGGCGACGTGCCGTGACGACACCGACGGTCGGGTGAGCGCCCAGGCGGTGGCGCCGACCACCAGGAGCGCGGCGATGAGCCACCAGACCCGTCGACGCGAACGTCCCGGCGCGGCCGACCGCCCGTCCGGCTCATGGCCCGGCTCGTCGCTGGGCAGGAATTCAATGGTCAATCGCTGACCTTCGCCGTGCCATGGTCCGACGCACCCGATCGGCGAGCCACTCGCATACGTTGCATGCTGCCACCGCGACCTGGCCCCCGCGACCTGTCGACGTCGGGAAATGCGACCGCGGCCGCGCCCCTGTCGGGACGCGGCCGCGGATCGGCTGTCGGACCTCAGCGGGTAGGGATCGCCACCTGGTCGGCCTGCGCAGCGCCGCCGGCGTCATCGGTCGTGGCGACGAGCCAGCCGAGTACGCCGTTCGTGCGGGCGTTGTTGCGAGAGCCGGTCACGGGAAGCGAGCCGGACGCGCCCGGGTTGAGCGCGACCGATTCGCCGGTGGTGACGGACGGGTTGTACGGATCGAAGGAGCTCGATCCGGTCGTGTCCGTCGCGCCGCCGTGCCCGTCGAACCCGAGCACCGTATAGCGGAACGCCTTCGCGTTGCTCGCCGTCAGCCCGAGGTCGCTCGCGAGGAGCGGCAACTCGATGGTCGAGCCGTTCATCGGCGCGTCCGCAAGGAAGGCGTCGACAATCTGGCCCGCCGCGTTGACGACGAACGATGCGGCCTCACCGTTGTTCACCCCACCTGCGGTCACGGCACCGAGATCGGCGGACACGACCGTGAAGTCGGTCTTGCCGTCGCCATTGGTGTCGATCGGGATGTCGTACTCGTTGGCGGCCTGGTTGCTGACCGAGTTCCAGGTGTTGACCAGGAACACCAGCGAACGATCGGACGCATCAGCACCCAGAGCGCTACCCGGCAGCACCTGCAGGCCGACATCACGGATGTCCGCGCTGTCGTTGACGTCCTTCGGGTCGCTGATCCCCCACGCGTACAGGTCGGCGACGCCTGCGTGGACGCCCTTGTTCGCGACGGGGATCGCCGACTGGAACGAGTCGGCCGCCCCGGCGCGTGCCGCCGAGCCCGCTGCGACGTTCGAGACGCCCCGTGGAACCAGCATGTACGGCGTAGTAAGGGCCTGACCCGAGTGCGGTGTCGCGATGACGTCGCCGCGAATGCTCAGCACCCCACCGGCACCCACCGCACCGGTGTCGTCGCTGGGCAACCCGGCGAACGCCGAAGCCGGCATCGAGACCTTCACGTTCACAACGGCCGAATCGTGCGCCGGCACCGTCACGTTCGACGGAGCGACGGAGATCGACGCACCGCCCGAGACACCGGTGACGCTCAGCGCGTAGCGCTGGGCCGTGCCGCTGTTGTTCGTGTAGGTGATGAACTTGTGATCGGTGTAGTTGCCCGAGCCCGGCACGAAGCCGAACGCGAGGCTGTCGAGCTGGTCACTGGTCGTGGCGAGGGTGGTCGTGTTGACCGCACGCTGCACCTGCACCACGCCGGCACCGGCCAACCGCGGGTTGTACCCGTTGTTGAGCGAGGAGTCCGCGCTGTTCATCAGCGCGGCCTTGATCTGCAACGCCTGCCAGTCGGGGTGTGCCTGTTTGACCAGCACCGCAGCACCGGCGACCATCGGCGTCGCCATCGAGGTACCCGAGTCGACGAGCGTGCCGTTGCCGGTACCCATGCCCGCCGAGGTCACGCTGACACCGGGTGCAATCACCTCCGGCTTCGGAGCGGAGTCACCGAAGCGCGGACCACCCGACGAGAAGTCGGCCGTCGACTTGTAGCTCGTGTTCGTCACCTGGGTGGCCGTCATGGTGACGGAGCCGCCGTCGGCCGCGACCAACGTCGGCCCGTCGCTCTGCTTGGCGCCGAGGAACGGGATCGTTACGGTGTGCTGTTCGCCGGTGTCCGGGTTCGAGGTGATCTGGCCCTCGAACGGCGGCAAGGCGTCGCTGCTGTTGATCATCACCACAGCCGCGGCCCCGGCCTCGTCACCGAAGACGGCACGAGCCACGCGGGCGCACGTCCCGCGTGCGGTGACAACGACCTTGCCGGCCGTCCCGGCGTAGTCGGTCTTGTTGCAGCCGAGCGAGACCGAGCCGTCGGTGTTGCGCAGCACGACGAGCGGCTTCGCACCGGACGGCAGCGGAGCGTCGTTCGCGTCGATGACCGTGACGGTCTTGCCCGTCGACAGGGCCAAGGACGCGCCCGGGTAGGTCGGGACGGAGCCGTCCATCGCCGCTACCGACAGCGCGCCATTCGCTGACGCAGGCGAGCTCGTGAGGTAGGCGTTGTGCCCGTTGTTGCCGTCGGCGGCCACAACGAGCACGCCGTCGTTGACCGCGTTCTGTGCTGCCACAGCGGACGGGTCGGTGGTCTCGCCGAACGGCGACCCCAGCGACATCGAGATCACGCTCGCACCGTCCTTGACGGCCTGGTTGATCGCGAGGTCGTCGACGTTGGTGCTGCCTGCGCAGCCGAACACGCGGTACACGAGCAGGCTCGCCTCGGGCGCCACACCGGGGCCGACCGTCCAGTCGTGGTTCGGGTCGCCCGGCGTCACCGTCGAGCTGTTGTAGGCACCGTGGTAGGTCTTGCCGTCGCTGGTGACGCCGAAGCCCGCCAGCGACCCGGCGGTGTGGGTGCCGTGGCTGTTGCAGTCGAGCGGGTTCGGGTCCGGATGCGGCGTGCTGTGCGCCGCGTCGTTGGCGTTGTAGTCGTCGCCGACGAAGTCGTACCCGCCGATGACCTTGGGTGCGTTCGGGCCGAACTCCTTCGACAGCTGCGGGTCGGTGGCCGGGTCGACGGTGTCGTGCGCGAGTGCGTACTTGTAGGCATCGGTGGTGCCCAGGCCGCCGAAGTCAGCGTGGGTGTAGTCGATACCCGTGTCGATGATCGCTACCTTGACACCCTTACCGGTCAGCGGCGTTCCGTTGCTGTCGGTCTCGGACCACGCCTGGGTCGCGCCGATGAACGGGACGCCGTTCACATTGGCCAGCTTGGCCGGGTGCACCTCGTGCACGGCGGTGACGTTCGGCAGTGCGGCCAGCGCGGTGATCTGGCGCTGCGGGACGGAGACCTGGATGCCGTTGTAGGCGTCCTGCATCTGCCCCTCGATGTGCGCACCGAGCTGCGTCAGCCTTCCGTGCAGAGCGTTCTGGCGGTCGGCGAGCATGGCCCGGATGTCGCGACGCTGCGTGCGGGCGAGGCGGTCGCCGGTGCGACGGGCGCTCGCCGAGCGGACGGCAACCGGCGCGCCGCTCATCTCCAGCACGACGGTGACCTGGCGATTGCTCATAGACGCCGGCTCGAAGCGCGAGTTGCGCAACAGGCTCGGGTCGATCTTGGCGAAGGTTTTCCGGTGGTGTTGCGGTGTGGCGGCGTGGCCGACGGGTATGGCCACCGCCAAACCAGCTGTCGTCACGGCGACCGCTAGTGTGGCGGTCCAGCGTGCTCGTTGCATGTGGGCTCCCTCGCGACCTTGTGTGTCGCGGCGCTCTGACAAGGCCGGCCCCCCTTGGATCGGCGTCCGAACCGTATGTTCCCGGACGAACTCCCGCAAGATCTTGATATTTCCCGAAAACTGACATAAGCCCGATCGGTTCGGGGCATTGCGGCCGACGCGGTGGAGGTCAGGCGTCGTTCGTCAGTTCGCGCGGTACCGCGATCACGTCGACGAGGGCGCCGTTGCGCCACACGGTGACCTCGACCCGGCGGCCGATGCTGCCCTCGACCATGACGGCCTGGATGTCGGTGGCGGTCATGACCGGACGACTGTCGATCGCGACCAGGATGTCGCCGTCGCGAAGACCGGACGTCGCGGCGGGGCTCCCGGCGACCACCTGCGCGACCCGTACTCCCCGCTTCCGGCCGAGTTTGGTAGCCAAGTCGGGCCGCAGCGGCACCTGCGTGCCGGCGATGCCCAGCCACGCGCGCCGGACGCGTCCGGTGCGCATGAGGGAGGCGATGATGTGCTCGGTCGTCGAGTTGATCGGAACCGCCAGACCGACGCCGATGCCGGCAACAGCGGTGTTCACGCCCACGAGCCGCCCGGTGCCGTCGGCGAGAGCGCCGCCGCTGTTGCCGGGGTTGAGTGCCGCGTCGGTCTGGATCACCTCGTCGATGACTCGTCCCGATCGCGTCGGGAGCGACCGTCCCAGAGCCGAGACCACGCCGGCGGTGACGCTGCCGGCCAGACCGAGCGGGCTTCCGACCGCGACGACGAGCTGACCGACGCGAAGCTGCGTTGCGTCGCCCCGCACGACCGGCCGTGGCACCTCGCCGCGCGCTCGTAGAACGGCCAGGTCGGAGAGTGGATCGCGGCCGCGAACGTCGGCCGTCACTTCGCCACCGTCGGCGAAGGTCACCTCGGCCACGCCCGCGCCGTCGACCACGTGCGCGCTGGTCAAGATGAACCCGTCGGCAGTCAACACGGACCCGCTTCCGCCGCCGAAACCTCGACGCGTGCGCACGCTCAGGCTGACCACGCTCGGCAGCACCGTTTCGGCGACCCGCACCACCGCCGCAGAGAACGCGTCGAGCGGGCTTTCCGCACCTTCGCTCACACCACATCCAACGCCGAACGCGGCACGCGAACCAACGTCGTTCGCCCTCAGCGCAAAGCCGTGCGGCCGACTACGGCTGCGGTTGTCGTAGCTGGCTCAGATCACTGCGGGGACCGTCGCGTCAGCGGCCTGCAGGATGAGCTCGGTCGCAGCCGCGGGCTGCGAGATGTAGGAAACGTGCGAGGCCGGAACCTCGACGATGACCGCGTTCGCGCGCTCGGCCATGAACCGCTGCAGCGGCGGTGGGATCGCGTTGTCCTGGTTGCCCACCAGGTACCAGCAGGGGACGCCCTCTCGCCAGGCCGGCGTGCCGGAGCGCGCCTCGAACCCGGATGCGGTCCACGGGCGCTGCGTCGCGGCCATGGCGGCCGCGGTCGCGCTGTCGAGATCGGCGGCGAAGGCCTCGTGGAAGGACTCGGGGTCGAGGTAGAGATCCGCATCTTCGCGTCCGGCGGGTCCGAGGAAGGGCACGGGACGGATCGCGGGACCGACGAGGCTGCCTTCAACTCCGTCCAACAGCTGGTAGATGCTCTCGCCCTCATCGGGCATCCACCCGTTGAAGTAGACGAGCGCCTTGACCTGGTCGTTGCCGGCGGCCGCGGCCGAGACGACGGCGCCGCCGTAGGAATGGCCGACCAGCACGATGGGTCCGCTCAGGGTCTGCAGCAGCTCGGCGAGTTGCATCGCGTCGCCCGGAAGCCCACGAAGCGGGTTGGCAAACCCGATCACGCGAAAGCTGCGCTCCTGTAACGCGCGGATCTCGGCGTCGAACCCCGTGGCGTCGGCCCAGGCACCATGTACCAGAACAATCGTCGGCTTGTTGGGGTCGGACCGTGCGGTCATGTCAACTCCTTCGCTGCTGGCGAGTACCGAAGCCAGCAACGCTTCTCACCACGGAGCGTGGGCCCAAGGGCCATTCGTCCCGGCCCGAAGTTCCGGCGACGCGACTTCGGCAGACGCCGATCGCCGGGCACGAGTGTCCGGGGAGGTCCCGGTCGATCGACGCTGCACACTGCGGCAGGCTCGGAGCACGGAGGCGGTGGGGGCTATGCGTGCAGCCAGTCGGTCGCATCTCGAAACGTAGCGGTCTCGATGCGTCCGCGGCCACGCAGCAAAGCGCTGGCCAAGTTCAAGGTTTGGACAAGTCCTTGGGCCGCACATAGCGCTCGAGCCGCGCGGCACCTCGATCCAGGTCGGCCCACGCAACGTCGACGGACAGGGTTGCCAGCGCACCGGTCGGGAAGCCATTGTCTAGACGTGCGAGCGCCTTGCGTCTGCCATCGGCGACGAGCCCGTCGGCAAGCTCCTCCATGCCGGGATTGTGGCCGATGAGCAGCACCGAGGCGTACCGGTCGTCGACCTGGTGCAGCACGTCGAGCAGGTCATCCGCGGTGGCCTCGTACACCTCCGGAACGAAGCGGACGTCGTGTGCTGCGTGCAGGCCGTTCCGAACACCGTCCCATGTCTCGCGGGTGCGCCGAGCAGTCGAGCAGAGCACGAGGTCGATGTCCGGGTCGTTCACCTGCAGGTATTGCTCCAACAGCGCGACGGCACGCCGTCCACGTGGAGCCAGCGGCCGCTGTTCATCGGGTAGCGATGCGTCGTCCCAACTCGACTTCGCGTGTCGGAGCAGGGTCAGTCTGCGTCGAGATGCCACACGGCAAGTCTCCCTCGCGAACCTTGGTTACGTTGCGTCGCGAAGCTTGCCGTTCTTCGACAGGGCTGGGTCCGTGCAGGCAGAAAGATCGAAGCAGCACGGCCGCCGCTTGCCGCTGTTCATCTTGGAGATGCTCACTTCGACGCGCCGCTCGCGCGTCGCCGGGTTCGCCGTTGCGTTGACCCACCGCACCCACTCCCACCGCGCCATCGGCGTGATGTCGTCCCACATGTCTTGGATCTTCGAGGGCGCGGCCGTCAACGCCGATGCCAGGTCGGACGGCACGTCGGGCTCCGGCCAGTCCGGACGTGGCTCGATGACGAGGCTGACGGTGTCGCCGACAGCGATGCCTGCGGCGCGTTGCAGGTCCTGATCAACTCTCAGCCAGTGGCCCTTCAAACCGTCGGGCTCGAGCACCGTTTCGAACCCATGGCCGTTGAGCGACCCTTGGACCGCCACCTGCCCGCGCGAGGGCAGGCACGCGCTCGCGTCCTCCGGCAACCGGACGATGATCGATGAATCAACGGCGGATGCCTCCGCCTCGCAACGAACCGCTGCACCAGTCGCCTGCCCCATACGAGGGGACGTTAGCCCGCCGGAGGCGGCACTGACACGGGAAGACCGCACGAAGAGACCGCGAACACGTGCAAGGCGACCTGTCCACTCGCGGCGCTCGCGCGCGCTGCGGCTGACCGGTTAGAACTCGCCGGCTCGACGTAGCTGTCGGGGACGGCCGTCGGGGTCGGCGATCGTGCGGTAGAGGGGTGTGGCCCACACTCTCGTGGCTCGAGACAGGCGCTGCAACCGGTAGGGACGAAGCCGGCCGGCAGGTCGCGGTCCTGTGCGTCCGGTGTCGTGCCAGTGCTGCAATTGCTGGGCAGCCTGTGCGAAGGCAGCGAAGGCGTCTCCGGGATCGACCAGATCCGCGTCATCATCGACATCGCGGTCGAGATGCTCACGCGCCAGTTGGAGACGCAGGTCGCGGGCGAACATACGCGCACCCGATCCGAACCGGTCGATGACGCGGGGCTCGCGATCATCGCGACGCTGGTCGATCACAGCGCACGACAACTCGGAGTCATGCGTCCAAGAGCGGCGGTTGACGTTGTCCGAACCCACCGAGAGCCAAACGTCGTCGATGACACAAACCTTGGCGTGGACGTACACCGGTATGCCTTGATGATTTTCGATTCCGTAAAAACCGGTGCGACCCGGTGCAACTGCGTTGAGAAGATCGAGGGCTTGCTGCCGTCCGACGAGATTCATCGGCAGGCTCACCCGCCCGTCTTGGTCCGGAAAGCGCGGCAGGACGGCGATCAGATGCAATTCCGGATTCGAGGCGAGCGCGTCGGCGAAACCGGCGACCACCTCATCGGACCAGAAGTACTGGTCTTCGAGGTAGATGAGCCGATGCGCCCGCTCAAGCACCTTGAGGTAGGCGCGGGCAATGCTGCGTTCGCCGCTCGGCGCGAACGGATACGACGGCCGTCGGGCGGGATAGGTGCGCAGCACCTGGACGGCGAGCGTGCCCGCCGATGTCGGGTCGGGCGTCTGGGCGGGCAGGCGTGACGGGTTGTCGTCGTCCGAGCGGCGGAGCGCATCGGCCACGCGGTAGCCCGGGTTGAGGCTCACGGGGGTGGGGTCGTCCCACCGCTCCCGGAAGCAGTATTCGACGTCTCCGACCGCCGGACCGCGTATCTCCACCTGCACGTCGTGCCACGGTGGACGCGCTCCGTACACCGCGCTCATCGGCTGTCGTTGCCGATCACCGAGATGCTCGGCGTTGTCACGTCGGCTGTGGCACAGATCGATGCCGCCGACGAACGCGACGTCCCGTTCGGGGTGGCGCGCATGGCGAACCACGACGAACTTCTGGTGGTGGGATCCGCCCGGACGCACTCGCATGTCCCGGACGCACTCCCCGCCGGCTGCGTTGATGTCCTCGCCGAGAAGACGGTTCTCCTTTCCGCTGAACTGCAACCGATCCCAGTGCGAGCGCCAGACGAGCCCCTTGACGATCACGCCGCGGGCAACCGCCGCGCACAGGACACGCGCGACCGCGGTGCCGGGACCGTCCAGCAGTTCGTCCGGATCCCCGCGCCAGTCGGTGAACATGACCAGGTCACCGGCTTCGGTCGCAGTGAGGACGTCGAGCAGCCGCGCGAAGTAGGTGGCTCCGTGGACCAGCGCGGTGACCTTGTTGCCCTCGGACCACGCCGAACCGTCGTCGCGCCGTCGATCCAGGCCGGTCGCATCGTTGCCGCGCTCGGTCTCGGTGAGAAACCAGCCTTGTTCGGTCACAAACCCGACCTTCCACCTTCCCGAAGGCTCTCGGCCCTGACGATTCGTGCCGAATGCCCGCTCGGCATCAGCCTAGGCCGCGCACCCGGGTCTTTCCCTGGCGCAAGGCAGGCCGCTGGTCGGCCACACTGGTCGTCGTCCAGGACTTCATGCCAGAACAGGCGGTAACGAAATGCGAGCCGACATCAGGTCCGGAACCCCCTTCCCCGACTTCGCGCTGCCCGACCACACCGGTACGGTCCGCACGCTGAGCGAGCTTCAGGGCGACGAGCTGCTGATCCTCACGCTCGCGCGCGGACACTATTGCCCAAAGGAACATCAGCAACACCTGGAACTGGCCGAGTTCCAGTCGAAGGTCGGCGTCGCTTACACCCAGATCGCGACGATCGCGACCGACGACCATCACACCCTGCAGGAGTTCCGGGCGTCGGTCGGCGCCTTCTGGACATTCCTGTCCGACCCGGCGCGCGTGGTCCAGAAAGATCTCGACATCCAGGAGTACACCGACCCGGAACACGACCCGATGATCCCGCACACGCTCGTGCTGAAACCCGGTCTGATCGTGCACTCCGTCTACAACGGCTATTGGTTCTGGGGACGCCCGTCCGTCTACGACCTCTGGCGCGACCTGCGGGCGGCGTATCAAGAGGTACGGGCCGATTGGGACCTCAGCGCTCCCGGCCTGCGGGAAGCCTGGGACTCCGGTGACTACTCGCCCTTCCACGGATGGGACAAGCGCACGCAGGAGCAGATCGCCGCGGCGATGGCCGCGCGAGCCCCGAGCATCGCCTGACGGAGGCGTTGCACCACCCTGACCAAGTCCGTGGTGGCCGGGAACTCCGCAGCGATCTCATCGCCTGCAGCCGGTCATTCGAGTCGTACGATCAATCGCACCGAACACTCGACGATGGCCGTGGCGCGCCGCGAAGCGCCAGTCCGATGACTGTTTCCAAGAAGACCGGGCGGCACTCCGAGCGCGGGTGAACGCGCCCCGGGTACGGACAAGATCCGAGCTGCGGGCGCAACGCCGACGTGGCCGGCATTCCTGTTGGGATCATCTGATCGCCGCGCCGTTATGGCCGCTGCACGGAGCAAATCTCGGGACGCTGCTGCGCACCTGCGATGCGGTCGGCGCCTGTCTCGCCGTACCGCGATATTCGTGGGTTCCGGAGGCCCTCGCACGCGGCAACACGTTGCGGCGGCCGAGTTGTATCCATTGGGTTCCTCGGGACGTGTATGGCTGGATCGGCTCGCAACGAAGACCCGGAACCACCGTCGTCGGGGTCGAACTCACCGACGAAGCGGTACGGCTTGCCGACCTGCCGGCCGCACGTGGCCGAACTGTCGTGCTGCTCGGTCACGAGCAGACCGGAATCCCGCCGGACGCACTGGACTTCGTCGATGTCACTGTCGAGATTCCCATGATCGGCAGCGGCATCAGTCTCAACGTCGCAGTCGCGGGATCACTCGTGCTGTACCGACTTGCCGGTCTTCTGTGAGCTAGGGACTTTCGCCTCAGACGTAGCGGCGCTCACCCGCGCGAGCCTAGGAAGGGCAGTCTCACGTGGGGAGGAGTTCTCAGTTCGTGGACTCACGCACCGCACGTCCGTCCGACGCACCCGAACGCCCGAACGTGGGTCAGTGGGCGACGCCGCCGAAGATCGGCGCGGATGTCACCGCCCAGATCCGCGACGCTCTCGCCGATCTGCCGTGGTACTTCCTCTCGCCGTTCTTGCGGCACCGGCATCTGACTTGGGGGGCTACCCCTGCGGAGGTGGGCGCGGCGATGCCGGGGGACCAGCTGTTGCCGCGTGCCCAGTACCGCACCACCCGGGCGATCACGATCGGCGTCCCGCCCGAGCAGGTGTGGCCGTGGCTGGTTCAGGTCGGATACCGGCGTGCCGGCTGGTATGCCGGCGACCTTCTCGACAACTTCGCTCGCCCCAGTATTCGACGCATCGTTCCTGAGCTGCAGGACATTCGAATCGGCCAGTGGTTGTCGATGGTCCCGAAACCCACGGAGCGGACGGCGTTTCTCGTCGACAGCTTCGACGAGGCGTCGTGGCTGCTGTGGCGCACGCCGAACCGAAGCTGGTCTTGGCGCCTGACCGCGTTGCCCGGCGGCCGGACCCGGGTGGTCACCCGGATGAAGACCCGCTATGAATGGCGACGACCGTTGGCGCCGATCACGTTGCTGCTGATGGAGTGCGCGGACTATCCGATGATGCGCAGAATGCTGCGCGGAATCCGTGACCGTGCCGAAGGCCGAACGGCTGGTCGGCAACCCGGCTGGCGCCGCTCGAAAGGACGATTATGACCGGAGCAAACCCGACCAAGGCCCAGATCGTGGTGGCCGGGGCCGGCTATGCCGGGCTGCACGTCGCGCTGCGCCTGTCGGCCAAGACCCGCAAGAACCTCGCCGCTGAGGTCACCTTGGTCGACCGGCACGATTACCACCAACTCGTGACGGAATTGCCCCGGGTCGCCGGCGGCGCCCGCGACGCCGACGCGGTACGCATTCCGTACCGGGACCTCCTTGCGAACCATGTCCGCTTCGTCCAGACCGAGATCAAACAGTTCGACGTGGACGGCCGACGCCTCGTCACCGACGCCGGACCGATCGATTGGACACGGCTCGTCATGGCGCTGGGCAGCCGACCGAACGACTTCGCGATCCCGGGCCTGGCCGATCGCACGCAATCGCTGTACACATCCGACGACGCCGAGAAAGTGTGGGAAACGATCGGCAAGGCGTTCGACGCTGCTGCGGACACGACCGACGCCGCCCGGCAGCGCCGGCTTGCGACCGTGGTGATCGGCGGTGGGGGTGCCACCGGAGTCGAGCTGGCAGGCGAGCTGGCCGAAATGCTGCCCGAGTTGGCCAAACGGCACCACCTCCCGTCCGATCTGCCGACCGTGAACCTGGTCGAGGCCGGGCCCACAATTCTGGCCGGCTCCTCCCCTGGGCTGATCAAGAAGGCGAACAAGATCCTTTCTGATGTCGGGGTCCGGGTCTGCACGAACGCGGCGATCGTGGCCGCAACCGAGGAGGGCCTGCGCCTCAAGGACGGCCAACTGATCGAAGGTGGCGTGTTCGTCTGGGCGGGTGGCATCAAAGCGCCCGAGCTCGTGGCGGACTCCGGGTTGCCGACCGGCTACAACGGGCGCCTAAAAGTCGACCAATACCTACGCGTGCTGGACCACACGGAGATCTACGTCGCGGGTGACCTCGCTTCGGTGGTTGATCCGCGCACAGGACGCGTGCTGCCCCCGCTGGCGCAAATCGCATTGGCCGAAGGCGAAACGGTGGCGCGCAATCTCAACGCGGAGCTCAACGGTCAGCCACTGAAGCCGTTCACCTTCCACGACAGGGGGTTCGTCGTCTCCATCGGGACGAAGCGCGGAGTCGCCGCTGTCGCCGGCGTCAGCAGCGGCGGTCGAGCCGCCCATCTGCTCAAAGACGCCATCGAGTGGGAGTACCGCGAATCAGTCAAGCACCTGCGCGGTTGGGACCCGGTTGCCATCTGACCGCGCCGGTACGCTCACGGCATGGTGAACCTGACCGGCATCCACCACGTCTCGATCAATGTCACCGATCTGGACACAGCCGTCGCCTTCTACACCGATGTCCTCGGCCTCGCATTGGATTCGACCCGACCGGACCTGGCCGTCGAAGGAGTCTGGTTGAATCTTCCAGTGGGGCAGCTGCACCTCATCGTCGGTGATGTACCGGCTGCCAGTGGTCAGCACTTCGCGGTCGGAGTCAACGACCTCGACGAGGCGGTCGCGGAGCTTCGCGGTTCCGGAGTCGAAGTGCGCGGACCGTTTCCGGTCGGTACCGCGCGCCAGGCATTTCTGTCGGACCCGGACGGCAACGCGATCGAACTCCAAGCCGGCCGGTGATGCTCGATCAACGCCGAGTTCGCTGATTTGGCGGGAAGCCGGCCGTAGATGATCGCCTTAATGGAGCGCCTGGCAGATCGCTGACTGTGCGACGCGGAGCAGTCCCCTGAACACCCTGGCCTGCTGTCCCTTGCTCTTCTGGGTCACCTGCACGTTGATCGAGACCGTCGTCGAGCGGGAGCCGTCCGGTGTCGAGAAGGCGTATTGCGTGTAGCCAAGCGTGTTGCCGCTATGGCCGTAGACGGTGCCGCACCGGGTTTGGTAGCGGAACAGGGCCATGCCGGCCGAGTTGAACCCGGGCCCGCGCGGCTCGGAACCGCTCGCCGGCATGAACAGCCGCTGCCAGCGCGCTCCTAGGTTGGCCGAGATCAGCCGACCGCTGACGTATCCGCGGATGAAGCTGTTGAGGTCGGCGGGCGTGGACACAACGCCGCCCGACGCCCACGCCCACCCCGCGGCCAGGTCTTGGCTGACGTCATCGTCTGGGCGGCCCGTCTTGCGGTCGAGCGCATAGCCGTGGATGAACGGACGGTCCAGTCGCGCGCCGACAGGAAGCCTGGTCTTCACCAGGCGCAGCGGTGTGAGAACGTCCCGGGTGAGCAGCCGGGCGTAGCGGCGTCCCGTAGCCGCCTGGATCATCAAGCCGACGGCGATGTTGTCGGAGTTCGAGTAGTCGTATTCGGTGCCGGGCGGGAAGTTGAGCGTGGCGCGCGCGTAGCGCAGGAGTGTTCGCGGTCGGGGCGGTCGTTTCGGTGATTTCCGGACTGCGGGGAGGAACTTTGGATTGAGCGAGAAATCCGAGATTCCGCTGGTGTGGTCGAGTAGCTCTCGAAGCGTCACCCGGTGCCAGCGCGTCGGTAGGTAGGGCAGCCAGCGCCCGATGGTGTCTCGCAGGCGCAGCACGCCGTTGTCCACCAGGACGAGCGCGGCGGCTCCGCTGAATGCCTTGGCGATGCTCGCGATTCGCATGTGATCGGTGATGCGCGGCGCTCGGCCACCGAGGGCTGCGACACCGCCCGCGTAGAACGTCCGTGACGAACCGATCTGCACGACGACGGCGACGCCGGGTGGGCCGCCGGGCATCGCGACGAGTTCGGCGATCGATTGACGCAAGGCCGATTCGCTCGAAATAGCAGCCTCGTTCGGAGCGGCGTACGCCGGGACTGTGATCAGGCATGTCACGACACCAGACAGCAGGGCCAGTCGACCTCGCACGCGTTCCGACGGCATTGGCGAATCTTGTCGCCATCGCCGAGTTCGCCACAGAGCCCAAAGACCTGCGGTCGACCGCTGCGGGCAATTGCACGGCGACGAACTCCAGGCCTCGACGATTCACAACGTGGTCGACGGATCCTCGTCTGCTCTCGGGTTGTGGCCGGCGCGGCTTGCCGCCTAGTTGACGTAGGTCTGCATCAGGTCCGAGAACTGTGCGGTGCCGACGTTCCCGCCGGACAGCAGCACGCCGACACGACGCCCGGCGAAGCGGGACGGATCGCTGAGCAGCGCCGCGAACGCGGTCGCACCGGAGGGCTCGACGACAGTCTTGGCGCGTTCGAACAACAACTGCATCGCGGCGACGATCTGCTCGTCGTCGACCAGGCAGACGTCGTCGACCTGACGGCGGTTGATCTCGAACGTCAGTTCACCGGGGATCTCGACCTGCAGGCCGTCGGCGATCGTGCGTGGAACTGCGATCCGGATCCGCTCCCCCGCGACCAGCGACTGCTTCGTGTCGTTGCCGGCCGCGGGTTCGACGCCGACCAGTTCGATGCGCGGGTTGAGCGCGCGGGCGGCGACGCCGCACCCGGCCATCAACCCGCCGCCGCTCATCGGCACGAGCAGCGTGTCGAGGTCGGACACATCCTGCAACAACTCGAGGGCGGCGGTGCCCTGACCGGCCATGATCCGATGGTCGTCGTAGGGCGGCACCGCCACCCGCCCGGTCTCGGCGGCGAGTGCGGCGGCGAGTTCTTCGCGGTTCTCGCGGTACCGGTCGTAGGTGCGCACGTCCGCCCCGTAGCCCTCGGTCGCCGCGCGCTTTGACGCCGGCGCGTCCTCGGGCATGAGGATGACCGCGCTCGTCCCGACGACACGCGCTGCCAACGCGACGGCTTGGGCGTGATTGCCCGACGACCATGCGCACACCCCGCGCTCGCGTTCGTCCGGGCTGAGATGCGAGATGCGGTTGTAGGCACCGCGGAACTTGAATGCTCCGGCGCGCTGCAGGTTCTCGGCCTTGCCGAAGACGCTCGCGCCGACCAGACCGTCGATTGCGTGCGAGGTGACCACGGGCGTGTGATGCGCCACCCCGTCCAGTCGAGCGGCGGCTGCCCGGATGTCGTCGAAGGTCAGCCCGTTGGTCATGGTCGTGAACCTACGCTGCCGTCGGCGGCCAACAACGGCACATCGACCCCGACCGTGTCCGGGTACAACAGTCCGCTGCCGGTGTTCAAGACGACGACCTCGTCGTCCGCGCCGAGCCAACCCGACTCACGCAGCCGGCCGACCGCGGTGAAGCAGGCGGCGCCCTCGGGACATATCCACGTGCCCTCATCACGTGCCAAGGACCGTTGTGCCGCAAGCAGATCCTCGTCGCTCACGGCCACGGCCGTGCCACTGGTCGAGCGCACGGCGTCGAGTACAAGAAAGTCACCGAGCGCCTTCGGAACGGTGATCCCGAACGCCACCGTGTGCGGGTTTTCGGGCGCGGTGCTCTCGTCGAGGCCGGCGTCGAACGCATCGACGATCGGCGCACATCCCTCGGCCTGCACCGCGACGAGCCGGGGCAGGTCGCCGGTGATCCAGCCGAGTTCGCGCAGTTCGAGCAGCGCCTTGTGGATCGCGATGATGCCGACACCGCCACCCGTCGGGTACAGCAGCACGTCGGGACACCGCCAGCCGAGCTGTTCGGCGATTTCGAATCCCATCGTCTTCTTGCCCTCGATGCGGTACGGCTCGCGCAGTGTGGACGTGTCCTGGAAACCCTCGCGCTCGGCGGCCATGCGCGCCACGATCCGGCCGGCGTCGCCGATCAGTCCGTCCACGAGATACAGCTCGGCGCCGGCTGCGACGCATTCGCGACGGGTGATCTCCGGGGCGTCGACGGGCATCGCGATGAGCGCGCCGAGGCCCGCGCGTGCGGCGTACGCCGCCCACGCAGCGCCGGCGTTCCCGTTGGTGGGCATGGCGATTCCGGTGACGCCGAGTTCTGCGGCGCGTGACACGCCGACTGCCGCGCCACGCGCCTTGAACGCGCCGGTCGGCAGCAGCCCCTCGTCCTTCATCAGCAGTTTCGGCACGCCGAGTCGCCGGCCGTGCCGCGACAACGGCAACAGCGGCGTCATGCCCTCGCCGAGCGTGACGACGTGGTCGGCATCGCGCACCGGCAGCAACTCGTGATACCGCCACAGGGTTGGCTCGCGGACGGCGATCTGCTGCTTGGTCACGTCGACCGCATCGAGGTCGTAGCGGGCGAGCAGCGGCGCGCCGACGTCCGACGTTTCCTGCACGACGTCGGCGTCGTAGCGGTCGCCCGAGCGCGAGCACTCGAGATGGCTGAGCGTGGAGAAGGGCATCCCCCGAGCGTGCCATCGTGGGACGTCAGTGGGATTCGCGGGCTACCTCCGAGCCACTGGCGCCGATGAGGAAGTCCAGGTCCGCGCCGGTGTCCGCCTGCTGCACGGTGCGGACGTAGAGCTGCTCCCAGCCGCGCGTCGGCTTCGCGTAGCCCGAGACCGCACCGGACGCGGGTTCGCGCGCCGCGAGTTCGTCGTCGTCGACCTCGACGTCGAGCCGACGAGCGGCGACGTCGAGAACCACGATGTCGCCTGTGCGCACCCGCCCCAGCGGCCCGCCGGCGGCTGCCTCGGGACTGACGTGCAGCACGACCGTCCCGTACGCCGTGCCGCTCATCCGTCCGTCGCAGATGCGCACCATGTCACGCACGCCGGCGCGCAGCAGCTTCTCGGGCAGCGGCAGGTTCGCCACCTCAGGCATCCCCGGATAGCCCTTCGGGCCGCAGCCGCGCAGGATCAGCACCGAATCCGCGTCGACGTCGAGGTCCGGGTCGTCGATGCGCGTGTGCAGGTCCTCGATCGAGTCGAACACGACGGCGCGGCCGCGGTGGGTGAGCAACTGCGGTGAGGCAGCCGCAGGTTTGATCACCGCGCCGTGCGGGGCGAGGTTGCCGCGCAGTACGGCGATTCCGGCGTCGGGCTGCAGCGGCTGCTCGCGTGTGCGGATCACCTCGCCGTCCCAGATGTCGGTCTCGACGAGGTGGTCGACGAAGGGCCGGCCGGTGACGGTGAGGGCGTCCGGGTCGAGCAGGTCGCGCACCTGACCGAGCACTGCGTGCAGTCCGCCGGCGCGGAAGAAGTCCTCCATCAGGTGCCGTCCGGCCGGCTGCAGGTCGACGAGCAACGGGACGTCCGCCCCGATGCGGTCGATGTCGTCGAGCTGAAGATCCACACCGAGCCGGCCGGCGATCGCGAGCAGATGCACGACCGCGTTCGTCGAACCACCGATCGCGGCGAGGGCGACGATCGCGTTGTGGAACGACCCGCGTGACAGCAGGCGCGACGGCGTGCGTTGCCCGGCGACCATCTCGACGGCGAGCCGGCCGGTCGCGTGCGCGCCCTCGAGCAGCCGGCTGTCCGCGGCGGGCGTGCCGGCCAGCCCGGGCAGCACCGTGCCGAGCGCCTCGGCGAGCAGGCCCATCGTCGAGGCCGTGCCCATCGTGTTGCAGTGGCCGCGGCTGCGGATCATCGACGACTCGGACCGGATGAATTGGTCTCGCGACATCGTGCCCGCCCGCGTCTCCTCGGACAGTCGCCACACATCGGTACCGCAGCCGAGCGGTTGCCCGTGGAACGTGCCGGTGAGCATCGGACCACCCGGCACGACAACGGCGGGCAGATCGACCGAGGCGGCGGCCATCAGCAACGACGGGATCGTCTTGTCACAGCCGCCGAGCAGGACCACACCGTCGATCGGGTTGGCGCGCAGCATCTCCTCCGTCGCCATCGCGGCGAGGTTGCGCCACAGCATCGCCGTCGGGCGCACCAGCGTCTCGCCGAGCGACACGACCGGAAGGTTCAGCGGGATGCCGCCCGCCTCGTAGACGCCCTGCTTGACGCTCTGCGCGACCTCGTCGAGGTGCGCGTTGCACGGCGTGAGCTCGGACGCCGTGTTAGCGATCGCGATGTGCGGACGGCCGTCGAACGCGTGGGCCGGCAAGCCACGGCGCATCCACGCGCGATGGATGTAGGCGTCGCGGTCGGTGCCGCCGTACCACTGTGCGCTGCGTTGATCGGGCATGGGGTTCATCCTGCACACCCGGGTTGCGGTAGACACATCCCCATGCGGGCGTGGGTGCTGACCGGACCGCGCGAGGGCTCCGTCCAGGACGTCTCGCCGCCCGTGGCCGTCGCCGGCGAGGCCGTCATCGACGTCGAGCGGGTCGGGGTGTGCGGGACGGACGTGGAGTTCTTCACCGGCGAAATGGCCTACCTCGAGCAGGGCCACGCGGCCTATCCGATGCGGCTCGGTCACGAGTGGACCGGCCGGGTGTCGGCCGTCGGGCCGGGCGCGGACCAGGCGTGGTTGGGCCGGCGGGTCATCGGCGACACCATGCTCGGCGACGGCTCGTGTCGCCGCTGTCGCCGCGGACACCAGCACGTGTGCGCGGATCGGCAGGAGGTCGGGATCCGTGGCGGACGCGACGGCGCGCTGGCCGAACAGCTCGTTGTGCCGGCACGGTCCCTGCACGCCTTGCCCGACTCGGTCGACGAGACGCTCGGTGCGCTGGTCGAACCCGGCGGGAACGCGTGGCGCGCCGCCGACGCGACCCGAGCCGGCCCCGACGACCGGGTGCTCGTGCTCGGCCCGGGCACGATCGGGCTCCTCGTCGCGCTGTTCCTGCGTGCGACCGGTGCCGAGGTGCATCTGCTGGGCAAGACGACTGGATCGCTCGAGTTCGCGCGCCAACTCGGCTTCGCGCACGCCTGGCGCGCGGACGAACTGCCGGACGTCCCGTTCGATGCCGTGGTCGACGCGGCGAACTCCGCCGAGCTACCGGCGCGCGCGCTCGAGCTCGTCGAGCCGTCGGGACGCCTGGTCTACATCGGCCTGGCCGGTCGGCCGAGCCTGATCGACACCCGCGTCCTCGCCCTCAAGGACGTGACGGCGGTGGGCATCCTGTCCGGGTCGCCCGGTCTACCCGCGGCGATCGCCGCATACGCCGCCGGCACGGTCGATCCACGCCAACTGGTCGCGGCGACCGTCGGACTGGACGAAGTCGGCAACGTGCTCGCCGGGAGCCGGCACGTCGGCGCCGGAGCAGGACCGAAGATCCACATCGACCCGCGGAAACAATGAGGATTCCTGATGGGGCCTGTACGGTGACCGCTTCCTCCCGCGTGGGAGGGAGGGTTAGCGAGAGGAAACGGTCACTCCTACAATAATGTAGGAGGCCTGGCTACGGCACGTCAACCCGGGTCACCTCTCAGCCGCGATGACGGCGTCGTTGATCACCGACGCGATCTGATCGGGCACCTCGTTCGGCAGGAAGAAAACGTGGCCCGCGATCGTCACGACCTTGACCGTCGAACACGCCTGTAGTGTGCCGCGCTCGGCGGCGGTGAGCCCGCCGTCGCCCTTCTCGGCGTGGACGACCCAGGTCGGCACACCGGATTGGCACAGCATGGTGGCGTGGTCCTCGCCGCTCTTGAGCCATTTCAGGTACTCGCGGAGACCGGGACGCATGTCGCGCGTGTCCGTCTTGCGGAAGTCCGCAGCGAGTTCGGCCTGCCGTTCGGGCGGTACCGGGATGCCCTTCACCATCGACCCCGCGGCCTTCTTCATCACCGCGAGGGGCCACATACCCGCAAGGTTCGACAGCCGGACGACGTTGAGGAAGAAGGCCGATTCGTCCGGGGTCGACAGGCTGATGCCGAGCAGCACCGTCGGCCCGGTGAAGAGCTTCTGCTCGACCATCTCCAACGCGACGTTGGCGCCCATGCTGAATCCGACGATGACGTCAGCGCCGTTCTCGGCCACGAGGTCGGCCGTAAGCCGCGCGTAGGTCTCGAAGCTGAAGTCGTCGGGCGGCGGCGCGCCGGCATGGCCGGGCATCGTCGCCGCCACCAACCGCAGCCCCGCCAAGCTGGGTTGCTGCATCACTTCCAGGTACGAGCGCGCGCTGCACATGCCACCCGGAAGCAGCAGCACCGTGTGGTCGGCATCCTCCGGACCCGACTCGACCAGCTGCCAGTCAATGCCCACGTCGCACCCCCACGGGGGCCGATCCTGCGAACAGCGTACGGCGCGTCTTCGCTGCCGTCACGAGCGCTTCTGCGGCGCTTGGTTGCGCAGGCGCCAACCATCGCTGAAATCTCTGACAAGTGGGCAGATCGAGGGATAGTCGATCGGGCTTTGGGCAGGCTAGCGACGATGACCAAAATCCCGGACCGAGGCGATGATCGACAATGACGCAGAACGGCGACGTGTCCGCCGCGGTGCTCACAGTCGTCGGTGATGTCGACACGGCCTCGGCAGGTCGGATTTCGGCCCACGCTACGGAGCTCTTGGACACCGACGACCTACAGCGCCTGGTCGTCGACCTGGGTCAGGTCAGCTTCATGGATTCGACCGGAGTCGGGCTGCTGATCCAGATCCGCTCCGCCTGTGTGCGGCGCGGCATCGATCTTGTCCTGAGCGACGTCCCGCGCGGTACCCGCGTTCTGCTCGAGATATCGGGACTTTCGGACGCGTTCCGCCTGCGCGACACACCGCCCTAGGGCCACCAACGCAGCAATCTCGAATGAAGCGCACGCTTCCCCTCGAAACCGACCCGAGGTGCTGTTGTCGGGCGACCTCGCATTGCGGCACACCGTCCAGCGGCCGACGCCGCGGCCACGTCAGGCCAGCGAGTCGTCGTACGCCGCGGAGAGCCCGCCTCCGGCGTCACCGGTGTTGACGATCCCCCGGGGCTCGAGCAGGAGCGCACGGACCTCGCTCTCGGCCCGCGGACAGTGCTCCACGCCCCGGGGGACGACGAAGAGTTCGCCCGCACCCAGCGTGACGTCGCCGTCTCGAAACTGGATGGTCAGTTCCCCTTCGAGGACGAGAAAGAGTTCGTCGGTGTCGGTGTGGGTGTGCCAGACGAACTCACCCTCTCACCGGGCTCAGCGGCGCCGGTCGGAACCGGAGCGGACGAAGGCGCCCTCGAGACTGCGACCGGGTGGCATCGTTCCGACGAGCGGACTCACGAGCGACTCGAGCTGGCCCGAGGGTCTGACTCCGAGTTCGCCGCGGATCCTGCTCCGGAAGTCCGCGTAGCACCGGACTGCGTCCGAATGGTTCCCGGCCCGGATGTGCACAATGATCAACGAGCGCTGAGCACTTTCCCGCAGCGGCTCGATCGCCACCGCGGCTCGCGCTGCCTGCAGCGCCGTGGGAATGTCGCCCCGCTCGGAGAGTAGGTCGGAGAGCTGTTCCAGCGCTTGCTGGCGCAGCTCCTGCAGGCGGGAGCGCTCGAGTATCAGCCAGTCGTCGTACCAGCCGGGTAGAAGCTCCTCGCGCAACAGTGTGTGCAACAGCGCGAAATAGTCGACGTCAGCGTGGCCGAGCGCGCGCGGCGCGAGCAGGTCACGCGTGGCGTCCATCAGATGACCGACGTCGACGCTGGCGCCGTCGGCCAGCTGAATGTGGGTACGGTCGTGGATCAACAGCCCTGGCGCTGCGCGGTCGAGGTTCCACACTGCCGCCCGTAGGTTGCCGGCGGCATGGCTGTCGGTGCTTTCCGGCCAGAGCAGGCCCGCGATGTACTGCCGCGGATGCCCACCGTGCAGGGCCAGTACCGCGAGCAGTCGCTGCTCGCGATGGCGGATCGGGACGGGAGTCCCGGCGCGCCGCAAAGACCAGGCGCCGAGCAGTTGGAGCTGCCACAGCGCCGTGGCCGGCGGCCCGTGGCCGCCGCCGTTCCCTGCCAAGTCGCCACGTTGCGCAGCCGCCATGGCGGTCCCCCTGCCCGTGCGGAACCCTCCGCCGCGTCCCGTGGGACGCAACCGTCTCGGACTCAATCACCGTCTGTCAGGCAAACACCGGCTGTCAATGGGCCCAAAGGCCCCCATTACAGACAAGTGCCGAGATTGGCGAATGAGGCGGTGGCTGGGTCAGGAGTGCTCGGCGAGCCACGCCTGGACGGCGGAGAGCACGTCCTCCGGGTCGGACGCGGGAGTCGATCTGGGCGCGGTGTCGCCTGCGCCCTCGTACAGAATCCTGGCTCGGAACCCGCCTGGCGTGTGCGCCTCGTGCCAGACGCGTATTACGAGCACGGCAGAATCGCCGGCCGATATCCCTTCGCTCATCGTGCGATCCCGTCGGTTTCTCGCCCGGCACCCGCCGCACCGGTGGCACGAGTGTGCGACATGCCTGCGTGCTTCGCCACCGGAGCCGCCCACAGTTCTGGCGAGCGGCGAATAACCGGCGAATAACGCAAGGCGTGGCGTACTGATCGGGCAATCAGTCCGTAACCGACAAGGAGGTAATCGACATGGCTAAGGAACTGGCCCTGTGGGAGCTGGACGACGAGCAGATCGAGCTGCTCCCGGCGCGCGAAACACTGTCGTTCCACAACAACTGGGCGAACGTGTGGGCGAGCAACACCTCGGTCGCCTTTAACGCGGCAAGTCTCTACTCGCACGCCTACAGCTCCGCGTACCAGAACATCGCAGTCAACCAGAACAGCTGACCTTCGGGTCGTAGGCGACGGGAGCGTGATGCGCCATGGATCAGAAGATCGCGCTGCGTGACGACGAGCTCGTGGCGGAGTCTCTGGAACTGCTCCCCGCGCGGGAAACCCTGTGGGGGATCAATGTCTCCAACGTGATCGGCGTCAACATCTCGTTGGCGGTCAACGCGGCGAGCATCGGCGCGTCAGCGTCTTCGTTCGCTGGACAGCAGTTCCTGTCAGTGCAGCACTGAGCAGCACTGGAAGCGACCGTGGGTGAGGTCCGGCAGTGCCCCGCCGGGCCTCACCTACGTCGCGTTAATCGGCCGATCGGCTGACGAATCGTGCAACGGAGGGACGTTGGCGCCCGTGACCACTGCGCGCTCGGACGCTCGATGGTGCCGAGCGCCCGGAACACGCGAGCTCGGATCGGCACAGGGTTCCGGGCTGATCGAGCCGCGGTATCTCGTCCGGCGGGGCGACGGTCAGGTCGTGCAACTGTCCCGGCTTCTGCAGTTGGTTGTGCACGAGGTATCGGCCGAGCGGGAGCCGGCTCAAGTGGCAGCTGCGGTAAGCGCGGCGTTCGGACGCGAGCTCACCGTTGAAGGCCTGCACCGACTGATCGAAGAGAAACTCGAACCTGTAGGACTGATTCGAGCATGCCGCGGCACGTCGGCCGGGACGCCGCGGCCGCAACCCCGAGCGGACCCGTTGCTCTCCGTGCGTTTGCAGCGAACGCTCCTGCCGGTCCCCGCGGTTCGCCGCTGCGCCCGAGTTTTGGCGCCGTTGTTCCATCCGTCGATTGTGCTGTTGGCGCTCGCCGTCGCGACAATGCTCGATGTCCTCGTCCTCGGTGGAGGTGAGGTCACCTCTGCCCTCGAGCGGGTTCTCGCCACTCCGCCGCTGTTGCTCGCGCTGATCGCGACCCTCGCCCTGGCCGCGCTGTTCCACGAGTGCGGTCACGCGGCCGCTTGTGCCTACGGAGGCGCGCGGCCGGGACCGATAGGTATGGGGATCTACCTGCTGTTTCCGGTCTTCTACACCGACGTCACCGACTCGTACCGGCTCGACCGGGCAGGACGGATCAGGACCGATCTCGGTGGCCTGTACTTCAACGTGTGGTGCGTTGTCGTTCTTAACGCCGCTTTCCTCGCATCGCACAACGGTCTGCTGCTGTTGGCTGTTCTGCTACTGCATCTCGAGATGGCGCAACAGCTGATACCGACCGTGCGCTTCGACGGGTACTTCGTCCTTGCCGATCTCGCCGGCGTGCCCGACCTGTTCGCCCGTGTGCGACCCGTCTTGATCAGTCTCGTACCGGGACGGCCGACCGACCCCAGAGTGCGCGCGTTGCGTCCCGCCGCCCGCCGCATCGTGGTGGGCTGGGTGGTGCTCGTCGTGCCGGTGTTGACGCTCGGATGCGCCTGGCTGCTGTACTCGTTGCCACTGATCGTGCGACAAGTGCTCGGCGGAGTCGCGCGCGAGGCGCGCGCCATGGGATCGGCCTGGCGGTCCGTCGACATCGCGACGTTGCTGCTTGCCGCCCTCTCAATCGTCCTGCTGTGCGTGCCGTTGTTGGGGCTCGCGGAACTGGCCAGGCAGATCGTGCTGCGAGTCACGCGAGCGGCTCGTGCACCCATTCGATCGAAAGAGCAACCACGACACGGGACGGGCGGCAGACGTTCGCCCTCCGAGGAGGGGACAACAATGCCGAACAGCGAGAATGAGCCTGCGGACGGCCTGACCGCCGACGCACTGACCGATGACTCGATTTTCGGAACGCCGCGAGTCGTTCCTGAAACCGGATGGAGGCGCGCGGTCCTTTCCGCGAGCGGCGGCGCTGTCAACCTCGGCCCGGGGGCGGCGGAGCGGCACCGGGCGGAGATGCTCGCCCGGATCACCGCGCCGATCTCCGGCTCTCGTCGGGTGGTGGTGATGAGCCGCAAAGGCGGCGTGGGAAAGACGACGACCGCGCTCGGACTCGGCAGCACCTACGCCAAGCTCCGAGGTGATCGAGTCGTGGCCGTCGACGCCAACCCGGATGCGGGCAATCTCGCGCATCGGGCCACCAAGCCCTGTAAGCGCACGATCACCGACCTGATCGCAGACTCCACCATGATCTCCAGCTACTCCGACCTGCGGGGCTACACCGGCCAGGTAGACGACTCTCGGCTCGAGGTACTGGCCTCCGACGACGATCCGCGGATCGGGATGGCCCTCGATCGCGATGCCTATCACCGCGCCATCGACCTGCTCGATCACTACTACAACCTGATCCTGCTCGACACCGGCACAGGGATCCTCGACAGCGCCAACCAGGGTCTGCTGGCAGAGGCCGATCAGCTCGTCCTCGTGCTACGCCCGGCGCTTGACGGCGCACGAGCGGCAGCCCTCACCCTCGACTGGCTCGGTGAACACGGCTACGGCGAGCTGGTCGCGCGAGCCGTCGTCGTGATGAACGGCGTGCGCGGAGAAAAGCCGGCGATCATCGAGCGCATCGAGGAGCACTTCGTCCTGCGCTGCGCGACGGTGGTGACGGTGCCGTGGGACCGGGCACTCGAAGGCGGCGGCCGCACCTCGCTGTCCGATCTGAAGCCCCGGACGCTCGACGCGCTCACCGAGCTCGCGGCCGCGGTCGCCGACGCATTCAGTTCCGGACCCAGCGTCCGCACCGTCAACGACCGCGCGTGGGAGATGTCATGAGCGAGCAGTCAGGTTTCGTCGGCAGACATCTGGTGTTGGTCGGCGCCTGCGTCGTCTGTGCCGTGACGGGCGCGGTGGCAGCGGCCGTAACGGCCACGGCTTCCTCCACCCCGGCACCTGTGCCGATCGCCCGGAAGTTCCAAGCCGCATCGGTGGCGATCCCGACCCGACACAATCGTTCGGCCGCCGGCTCGTCTACGCGACTTGCCTCGACGGACGCAACCGAACTGCACGTAGTAACCAGCGCAATAGCGTCGAGCACCTGCAACAGGTGCAGGGGCCAAGCCCTGACGACGCAGGTGATCTATGCCGATCGCGGGAAGGTCATCATCGCCGACAACGCGGCGGCTGCGTGGTCCGCGAACTGTGCGCGTTGCGGCGGCGCGGCGCTGTCGTTGCAGATTGTGGTCACCCGTTCCGGAGTGTCGGTGTCGGCCAACAATCGCGCGATGAGCACGAACGCGGCCTGCTTCCGGTGCCGGACCGCGTCGGCGGCGGTCCAGATCGTCGTGCGGGCACCCGCCGCAGCAAAGCTGTCCCGGTCGGCGATGACGCAGATCCGTGCGTTGCGGGAAGACCTCGTGAACACCCTCACCGAGGACGGTTCCGCCGCAGGCGCCTACCGCGCGCGAACGTCGGCTCCGGTCTTGGCGCCGCGGGCAGCCGGTGCGATGCAGGCGACGACCCGGCAGCTGCAGTCGGTCGTATCGAGCGACCTCGATGCGATCTCCGCATCGCATCGGATCGTGGTGCGCTGACGCTGTAGTTCGGCGAGTTCGTGGCTGGGGATGATCTTCGAGCGGCCGCAGGGACGTCGCTTCGCCGGCAGCCGTCGGGGCGGGCTTGCGTGAGCTGACCCAACGGACGTGGTTCAGGCGAACTGGTACGTCGTGTGTGACGCCGGTGCCTTGCCGAAGGCGAACGCCCGGGTGGGCTGCACGGCATACACCTCGGCGAGGTTGCTGCTGTTGCCGGGTCGTGCGTGAAGCCGCCCTCGCCGGCGCCGAAGGTCCACCGCCCGTCCCACTTTCGCTGCCACGCCGCGGCGAGCGCGGTCAACTGGTCGCGGTCGGTGACCTTCTCGGCGCGCCCTTCGACGACAATGTCGACGCCGGCGTTCCACGCGTTCGTTCCCGTGGTCAGAGCGACGTTCGGGTTGGCCGCGAGGTTGAGCGCCTTCTGCTCCTCGGCGCCGGTGCAGAAGTGCAGCGCGCCGTCGTGCCAGACGGCGACCAGTGGCGTGACGTGCGGGCGGCCATCGGCGCGCACGGTCGTGATCCAGAACAGCTCGGCCTGCGCGATCCGCGCTCGGGTCTCGTCCCACGTGAGGGCGGACGCGCTCGGTTCGGAGAAGCGCTGATCGAGGTGCGTGCGTGGCTCGCTCATGTGTCCGAGTCTGCACCTACGACGTTATCGAAGCCGGGGTGCTGCTGCGGCTGATGAACCGGCACTCCGGGTCGTCGTCGTAGGCGGGATTACCGTTTGTGGATCGAGGCCGGCCGCGGGCGACCGGCCTCGATCCACGGTGCTACTGGACGGTGAACGACTTCATCATGGTCGCCGTGGACGAGTCACCCGCGTAGAGATCGATCTCGCCGGGCTCGACGACGAACTTGCCTTGGTTGTCGTAGAAGCCGAAGTCGGACTTGTCGATCGTGAAGTGCACCGTCGTCGACTCCCCCCGGGCGAGCGTGACGCGTTCGAACCCGCGCAATCTGCGTACCGGCTGCGAGATGCTCGCCACCGGGTCATGCAGGTAGAGCTGCGCCACGTCGTCACCGGACTTGCTGCCGGTGTTGGTGATCGTGAACGAGACGTGCACCGATCCGTTCTTCGGCACGCTCGTCTTGTCCAGCGTCAGGCCGGACGTGTCGAAGGTCGTGTAGCTGAGCCCGTAGCCGAATGGGTACAACGGGTCGCAGGAGTTCAGGTCGCGGTAGCGCGAGTTGTACTTCTGCGTGGGATCGCACGGCCGTCCGGTCGGTTCGTGGTTGTAGTAGATCGGCACTTGGCCCAGCCGTTGCGGGAACGTCACGGGGAGCTTGCCGCCGGGGTTGACGTCGCCGGTCAGCACGTCGGTGACGGCGTTGCCCGCCTCGATGCCGGGGAACCAGGCCTCGAGGATCGCCGGCGACTTCGCCGCGACGTCACTCAGCGTGAGCGGACGGCTGTTGAACAGCACGACGGTGAACGGCTTGCCGGTGGCGGCGACCTCGTTGATCAGCTCTTGCTGTTGGCCGGGCAGGTCGAGCGACGTGCGTGCCTCGGCCTCACCGCCCATCTCGCGTGTCTCGCCGAGCGCGAGCACGACCTGGTCGGCGGCCCTCGCGGCAGCCACAGCGGCTGGGAAGCCGGACGTATCCGTGCAGTCGTTCGCGGTCGCTGCGTCCGGCGGCTCGGCGTGGCTCATCGTGCAGGCGGGGGTGTAGGTGAGGTTCGCGAACTTCTTCTGCATGCCCTGATAGAGACTGACTGCGTCTTCGTCACGTCCCTGGCCCCACCATGGTCCGAGCATGTCGTGCTGCGAGTCGCCCAGCGGCCCGATCAGCGCAGTCTTCTTGGACGGGTCGAGCGGCAGGGCGTTGTTGTCGTTCTTCAGCAGCACCATCGACTCGCCCGCGGCCTTGCGGGCGGCTGCCCGGTCGGACGCCGTGACGAAGCTCGCCGGGTCGACGGCCTTGGCCTGGTCGACGTAGGGGTGGGCGAACAGCCCGGCGCGGAACTTGATGCGCAGGATGCGGCGCACCGCGTCGTCCAGGCGGTTCATCGAGATCCGGTGTTGGGCGAGCAACTGCGCGCCGTAGTCGCGGATGTTGGTGCTGACCATCTCCGAGTCGGTGCCCGCGTTGAGCGCGTTCGCGGCCGCTTCCGGACCGTCCGCGGCGGTGCCGTGACCACACGGGCCGCCGGCCGGCATCACGCCCGGGCACGCCCTGGTCTCGGCGATCGCGGTGTAGTCGCTCTCGATGAACCCGTCGAATCCCCACTGATGCTTGAGGATGTCGGTCTCGGTGTACTTGTTGGCGCAGCCGGGCACACCGTTGATCGCGTTGAACGAACACATCACCGTGCCGGCGCCCGCGTCGATCGCCGCCTTGAACGGCGCGAGGTAGACGTTGCGCAGCCGCTGCTCGGACATGTCGGTGGTGTTGTACTCGCGACCGCCTTCGGGCTGGCCGTACGCGACGTAGTGCTTGAGGCTGCTGACAACCTTGTCCGGGGCGCTGTAGTCGCTGCCCTGGTCGCCCTGCACGCGGGCCACACCCATGACCGAGCCGAGGTACGGGTCCTCGCCGTTGCCCTCGACGATGCGTCCCCATCGCGGTTCGTGCGAGACGTCGAGCATCGGGCTGTACACCTGCTTGATGCCCACGGTTGCCGATTCGCGGGCGCCGATCGTCGCGTCGGAACGAGCAACACTCGGGTCGAACGAACTGGCCGCGGCGAGCGGCACGGGGAAGATCGTGCGGTAGCCGTGGATCGTGTCGTAGGCGAACAGGATCGGGATGTGCAGCCGGGACTGCTCGACTGCGACGTGCTGGTAGTGATTGATCAAGGCAGGGTCGGTCAGGCTGAACACGCTGCCTACGCCGGCCTTGGCGTCAGCATCGGTGATCTGGCCGTCGGAAAGCAGTTGCAACTGCTCGAGCTTTTCCTGGGTTGTCATCTTGTCGATCAACGCGCTGATCTGTTGCTCGATGCCGTCGTGGTGCGGCTGCGCCGCGGCCCGGGTTCCCACCATCACCCCGCCGCCGCCGATTACCGCGGCTGTGACAGCGGCCGTGGCGATGCTCAGAACTGCTCTGCGCCTCATCCGATCCCACCTAGCTGTTCGCTGCGTCCGACGCCGGATGCTTCCTCCGAATAGACACAGCGTGTCCAATATGTTGCGACCGCGGACGAACTAGTGCAAGGGTGACTTTGGAGGCATCATGCGCAAACTGGGCGTCATCCTCACCGCAATTGCTACTGTTCTGCTCGGCACGCCCGGTCTGGTTTCCGTCGCATCGGCGTCCGAATCGGACACGGCGCGACTGCGGCGTTACGCGGCGGCGACGTGGCAGTCCTTCGTCGCAATGGTCGACACGCCGTCCGGGTTGCCGACCGATCAGCTGTACTCGGGCGGTCATACCGACGTACAGACCTCGATCACCAACATCGGTGCGTACATGTGGAGCGCGGTCGCCGCGCAACGGCTCGGCATCATCAGCCATGACGAGCTGGTGGCGCGGTTGGGCACGACGATGGGCACGTTGGAACGGATGGAGCGGCACGAGCCCGACGGCCAGTACTACAACTGGTACGACCACCGCGACGGCTCGAAATTGACGTACTGGCCGCCCAGCGGCGAGCCGCTCGACCCGATCCTGTCCTCGGTCGACAACGGCTGGCTCGCCACCGGGCTGCGGATCGTGCAGGATGCCGTGCCGGAGCTGTCCGCGCGCGCGAAAGCGATCTACGACTCGATGGACTTCGGCTTCTACTACGTGCCGAGCCAGAACCGCATCCTGTTCAACTACTCGCCGGCGCACGGCAACGGGCCGTGCTGTTACGACACAGTCGTCTCGGAGAGCCGCATCGCCGACTACATCGGCATTTCGAAAGGCGAACTGCCGCGCAAGGAGTACTACGGCCGCTGGCGGTCGTTCCCCGACAACTGCGACTACTCGTGGCAGGAGACCCGCCCGACCGGCTTCACACGTACCTACGACGGGGTGAGCGTGTACGACGGCGCCTACCCCTACCGTGACACGACGATCACGCCCAGCTGGGGCGGATCGATGTTCGAAGCACTGATGCCGTCGCTGTTCGTACCCGAGGAGCAGTGGGGCGCGGGGTCATGGCGGATGAACCACCCGTACACGGTCGACGCCCAGATCGACCACGGCCTCAACGTCGCCGGCTACGGTGCGTGGGGCTTCTCGCCGTCCAACACGCCCGAAGGCGGCTACGGGGCGTACGGCGTGGACGCTGCCGGAATGGACCCGAACGGCATGGCGTCGAACGAGGACAGCACGCTGGTCGACCACGGCTTCGCGGGCTGCCCCGGCCGTGACCCGAAACCCGACCCGCCGCCGAGCGCCTACACCAACGGAGTTGTCACGCCGCACGCCGCATTCCTCGCGCTGCGCTACCGGCCGACGCAAGTCATGACGGACCTCTCGACGCTCGAGGCGATCCCGAACATGTACGGCAAGTGGGGGTTCCGCGACTCGGTGAACATGACGACCGAACACCCTTCGGACGCCTACCTTGCACTGGACCAAGGCATGATCATGGCGGCGCTGGGCAACGCGCTCGGCAACGACATCATGCGCACCAGCTTCGCCACGCCCGACTTCGCGGCCAAGATTCGTCCGGTACTCGGAGTGGAGGAGTTCAACACCTCGCCGCGCGGATGCACCATCACCGGCACGGACAGGTCCGACACGCTCGTCGGCACACCCGGCAATGACGTCATCTGCGCCGGTGGCGGTGACGACACCGTGCGCGGCATGGGCGGCAGCGACATCGTGTACGGCGATGCCGGCAACGATCACCTCATCGGCAACGGCGGTGACGACTACCTGTACGGCGACGACGGCAACGACAAACTCGACGGCGGTGACGGATCCGACGTGCTCGCCGGCGGCCCGGGTGCCGACCAGCTCACTGGCAGTGCAGGTGCCGACCATCTGGACGGGCAGGGCGGTGGTGACACCTGCTTCGGTGATGCCGCCGACGATCTGCCGGCCGACTGCTAGCCCGGCAGGGTGACGGCCGAATCGCTCAGGTGTCGGCCGTGCGGCTCGCCGTGTGCGTCGGTAGTTCTGCGATGTGGTTGTCGTCCGGAGCGACCGTCGAGTCGAACAGCGGTGACCGCGCGATGATCGAGACGCCCACGCCGACGGCAATCGCACTCAACGTCGCCGGCAGGAGTGCCCAGCCCGTGCGCGTCGCCTCGTTGAATACGAGCACGCCCCACAGGATGGAAACGATCGGATCCATCAGGGTGAAGCCGGGCTGGGCAGCAAGCAATGGCCCGGTGTGCAGCGCCCATTGGACCAGAACGAGTCCGGCGATTCCGAATCCCACCGCCACGTAGGTCTGCCAGGTCGTCAGGACGCCGACGATCCCATCGGCCTTGCCTTTGTCGACGGTCTCTTTGATCATCGTCGCGGTCAGGCCGAAGCTCGTGCCGGCCGCGGCGCCGAGACAGACTGTGCGCCAGAAGACCGAACCACGCTGCGCGGCGGCTACCAGCGCGGCGATCGTCGCTACCGTGCCTCCGCCGGCGGCGACATAGGTCGCGTGCGAGACGGCGGATTCGTTGCCGGGCTGCGGATTGAGGATGGCGATCAGTAGGATCATGCCGAAGGTCATCGTCATGATGCCGGTCCATTCCAGCCGTCCGAGCCGCGACTTGAATACTGACGACGCAAGCAACAAGGTGAGCGGCACCTCGAGGGTGATGATCGGTTCGACAGCCGCGAGTGGCCCGAGGCCGAGGGCGACGGCCTGCAGCACGAACGACGCGACGAGGGCCGCGAAGCCGATCAACCAGGTCGGCGTCGTGACCAGCTCACGCAGCAGCCGGAGCCCGAACTTGCGGTCCGGAGGTTGCTCCACGCTGGCCTTGCGCTGCATGACGTTCGCAACTGCATTGCCCGTCGCAGCCAGGGCGGCGCAGGAAAACCCGACCAGTTCGCCGCCAGTCACGGGCCGACCGGCTGCTCGGTACAGCCCAGGGCAGTCACCGAAGGTGCAGTGTCCCGGATCAGCCCGCTGCCACGATGCACGCTATCCATAACATCGACGAACCCTTCGAACAATCCCGCCCGAAGAGTCGCGCCCAGGGCGTGCAACCCTGCACAGATCTTCCGCGGTCACGATGACATCGATTCGACCCTCTGCTACTGAGTATGCCCCCACCGTTTGCCGGCGGTTGCGCACTGGATCAGGCGAGCACGGCGAAGCTTGAACAGTGCACGAACCTCGATCAGAAGTCGCGAGAACGAGGTAGGCGGCCCGAAGGCAGCTGCATCCACCCCGCTGGCGATCCGGGAAATTAGGATGCGGCGGGCAGACCGGACACCGAACGGTTCCCTCACAGCTACCGCTCCTGTGGCTTTCGGCGGATTGCAGTATCACCCGCGCAACGGGCACTAGCTGATCGCGATGGTCAACTGCTTGCAGTTGTTGTTCGGGACCGGGTCCGTCGTATCACTGAGATCCGACGCGCACGCCGTGACGGTCATCCGGTGGTACGGCGTGTTTCTCGGCGGCGTGATGATGATCCCGGCTCGGGCGATGTGGCCCGGCGCCAGGAACCCCGGCTCGCACGATGGCGTGTCAGGGCTTGCTCCGGGGCAAATGTAGTTGGCTCCGTCGTTGATCCCGGTGCCGTGCACTGCACTGAACGTGAAGGCAATGTCTGCAGAGGTCGTACTGCTGTGGTTCGTCATTGCGAACGCGAACGCGACGTGGCTCGGCCACGATGCGCTGTGCAACCCGCTGACCACGTAGCCGCTCATGCTCAGATCAACGGCCGACGTCGTCGCTTGCGATTGGTTCGCGGTGTTCGCGATCATGACGCCGACAGTCATCACGACGGCAGCGACGCTCCAAACGACTTTGTTCTTGGACAACATGGCAAGCTCCCGTCCAATCCACCGGCCGCTCCCCCGCACAGCCGTGTTGGCGACGCAGCGTAGTCGTCATGTCGCGCGGACACCTCGTCTCAACGACGGAGACGGCGGGCGGCGCGATGCCTGCCCGGGGCAGCCAGCCGATTCAGGCGAAGCGCGCACGGTAGCGGCGCCGCCACACTGCTCGATACACGAGACGCGCGGGCGGGGGCAGGACGCCGAGAACCTGCCTCGCGGTCTCTATGGAAGCCCCGTCCAGAAGCCAAGGCAGGTACACCGCCGCGCCACTGATGCCCTGCGTCGAACGGATCTTCTGGACGAACTCGGCCCAGCCGGCAGGTCCGAGGTGCGCGTCAAGCAACGGAAGCGCGGCGTTCTCTTCGTGCCGCATGTGCCGCGCCAGACCCGCGGCGAGCTCGCCGACGCCGGCCGCGGCATCGGCTGCGAGCCCTGCGTCGACATACGCGTCGATGCGGCCGAGCTGCGGATCGAGTTGCGCGTGTTCTGCCTCCATCGCATCAAGAACGGCTAGTTCATCCGGGCTCGCGATCGCGGCACGAAGCGCCGGCCACAACGAGTTGTCCTCGGCCGTGTGGTGGATGTGCAGCTGCTTCACGAACAGCCTCCACCGTTCGGCCGTGCCGCCGCTGAGGTGGCCGTCGCGGTCGAGCGTTTCGGCGATCCGGTCGAGGTGGCGCGAGAACGCGTCGTGCGCGGCGTACATCATCGTGAAGTCAACTTCGCCGTCGATCGGGCGACGGGCGGGCAGGTTGTCGATCATCGTTGTGCTCCTTCGAGAGTGGGCTCGTCGAGCGGGGCCGGTTGGCTGCTTTGGCCCCGGGTGTTGGGCGAGCGGACGGCGAACAGGGCCGCAGCGAGCAGGAACACGCTGCCGACAAGCAGGGCGCGTTGGAAACCTTGGGTCAGCGCGTGCGGCGCTGCGTCGTGCTGTCCGAGCAAGTGGTTCGTCCGCGCGGTGGCAATTGCCGAGAAGATGGCCAGTCCGAGCGCGCCACCAAGTTGCTGGGACGCATTGAGCAGCGCGGCCGCGAGACCGGCCTTGTCCGATGGCACACCGTCATTTGCAGCGGTCACGGTGGCGACGAAGACGGCGCCGATGCCGAGCGCGACGATGAGCAGGCCCGGCAACAAGTCGCTGACGAACGATCCGCTGACCGGGATTCGTGACAGCGCGTAGACGCCGGCCGAGGTGATCAGCGCGCCTACGACGATAAGCGGGCGGGTGCCGATGCGGCTGATCAGCTGGCTGGTCACGCCGGCCGAGACGGCGATCGCGGCGCACAGGGGCAGGTACGCGGCGCCGGTCTTGATCGGCGAGTAGCCCAGCACGTTCTGCATGTAGAGCGTGAGGAAGAAGAAGATCGCGAGGAAGCCGGCGAATGCGATCAGCTGTGTCACATCGGCGGCGGCGAGACCACGGACCCTGAAGATGTCCAACGGCAGCAGCGGATTCCTGGCAACGGCCTCTTTCCCGACGAACGCGGCGAGCAGAACGCCCGCGCCGATGAGCCGCAGGACCGTCGCGGTCGAGCCCCACCCCTCGTCCGGCGCCTTCACCAGCGCGAAGACGAGCAGAAGCATCCCGGCCGTTGCGAGTACTGCGCCGATCAGGTCGAACCCACGCGTCTCACGGGTCGGGCCGTCGGCGTCGATCAGCCGGAAGAGTGCCACGAGCACCAAAGCAGCTGCCGGTGGGTTGACGAAGAACACCCACCGCCAGCCCGGGCCGTCGGTAAGCACCCCACCCAACAGAACGCCCGCAGCCGAGGCGAGCCCGCCGACACCGCCCCACACTCCGAGCGCCTTCTGCCGATCGACCGGCTCGGTGAACGTGGTCGTCAGGATCGACAGCGCAGCCGGCAGCATCAGCGCCGCGCCGAGGCCTTGCGCGAGGCGCGCCGCGACGAGCATCCCTTCGTTCTGGGCGAGGCCACCCGCCAACGACGAGACGCCGATCAACGCGGTGCCGACCGCGACGATGCGCCGCCGGCCAAGCAGGTCGGCGAGCCGTCCGCCGAGCAACATGAACCCGCCGTAGGTGAGCAGGTAGCCGCTCGGCACCCACTGCAGTCCCTGCACGCTGAGGTGCAGGTCGTCGCGGATCAACGGCAGGGCGACGTTGGTGATCGATGCGTCGACGAAGTCGAGAAATGCGATGGAGCAGAGCAAGGCCAGGATGAGCTTGCCGCGGCCAGTGGCGAGCACGGATGGTCGCGCGAGCTGTCGGGTTGCGATTGCAGTCATGAGAGCCGTCCTTTCGAGATGTGTTCAAACCAAGGGACGAGACGCACACAGCGAAGGTGACGGGTTGTCGGCTGGATCACCCGCCGTCACTTTTCGAGCCGCTACTTCGTCTTTGCTTGACGGGAGATGGCAGAGCCCCCCGAGCGCGCGTTCGACACGACAGGATCACCCGATGTCGGAACCCGGTGGAAGGCTGTTCGCATGGCCGAGTTCGTCAAGCAGGACTTCTCCGGCGCGCGGTTCGAGCAAGTCGATTTCAGTCGCGCGTGGTTCCGCAATGTGTACTTCACCGGCGCGACGCTGCGCGGTGCGTGGCTCGAGGATGTCGACATCGACGGCGAGATCCGCAACGTACGGATCAACGGCGTCGACATCGTGCCCCTCGTCGAGGCCGAACTGAACCGGCGCTATCCGGACCGGACGAAGCTCGACCCGGCCGACGCGGCCGGCTTCGGCGAGGCGTGGGCGATCATCGCGCGGGTGTGGCCGCCGACCGTCGAGCGGGCCAAGCGGTTGTCGCCCGACCTTCTGAACGAACGGGTCGAGGGCGAGTGGTCGTTCATCGAAACGCTGCGCCACCTAGTGTTCGCCACCGACGCGTGGGTGCGCCGCGCGATCCTCGGCCTCGCCGAGCCGTACAGTCCGCTCGGCCTCCCGCACGACGAGGCCGAGCCCGACCCTAGCGTGCCGAACGACCCGGACGCGCGACCATCTCTGGATGACGTGCTCGATCTGCGCGCCGACCGTATGCGCACCGTTCACGACGTCATCGCGACCCTTACCGACGACGTGCTCGGCGGTCAGACCGACCCGGTGCCGCCGCCGGGTTACCCACCGGCGGGCAGCTACCCGATACGCCGCTGCCTGCGGACGATCGTCAACGAGGAGTGGCTGCACCACCTCTACGCCGAGCGTGACCTCGCCGTCCTCGAGCGGCGCGGGTGACTCGACCCGCCTGCACCGAGACCATGGCATGCGACTGAAAGGGTCAGGGCAGCCCGATCGCGCGAACTCCCTTGCGCCGTTGCTGGATCACCACCGCGACCACGAGCAGGAAGCCTTGTGCGATGTCCTGCCAGAACGAGTTGACCTCGAGGATCGTCAGGCCGTTCTCGAGAACACCGAGCAGCAGCACGGCGAGGATGGTGCCCGCGATGCCGCCCTTGCCGCCACGCAGCGATACTCCGCCGAGTGCGGCTGCAGTGATCGACTGCAGTTCCAGCCCTTGGCTGCCGGACGTGGGTTGCCCCGAGCCCGTGCGTGCGGTGAGCATGATCCCGGCCAGCGCGGCGATCACGCCCGCGGCGACATAGCAGCCGAGCACGTACCGATTCAGGTTGATCCCGGCGAGGCGCGACGCCGTCGGGTTGCCGCCCATTGCGTAGAGGTTGCGGCCGACGCCGGTGTAGCGCAGCAGCAGGTGGGCCAGCAGCGCGATGACGACGAGGATCCAGATCAGCGTCGGGATGCCCAGGATCGCGCCGCGGGCGATGAACACGAAGACCGAGTCCGTGCCGGTGTAACCCTGCGCGCGTCCGTCCGAGATCAGGTTGGCCAGACCGCGATAGCCCGCATACGTCGCGAGCGTGGCGATGACCGCGTTGACCCGGCCGTAGATGATGACGACGCCGTTGAACGCGCCGGCCGCAATACCGACGCCGAGCGCGGCAAGTATGCCGACGCCGGCGCTGTGCGTGCTGGTGAACACCATCGCCGAGATCACCGAGGTGAGCCCGGCCGCGCTGCCGACCGAGATGTCGAGGCCACCGATGAGCATGACGACGGTCTGGATGACTGCAAGCACGCCGACGATCGCGACCGTGGTGCCGATCGTCTGGATATTGCTGACCAAAAAGAAGTTGCTGTTCTTGATGCCGATGATCGCGACGAGAATCGCGAGCGCCGCGATCAGGCTCAGGTTCTGCACGCCGATCATGTCGAGCACGCGGCGGCCACCGCCCACGCGCTGGTCAGCGGTGGACGGGGATGTGTGCGGGGTCGTCGATTTGGTCATCGAGGTCATGCTCGGCCTCCTGCCGCCGTCGCGAGATCGTCCTTCATGGCTAGTGCGAGGATGGCCTCCTCGCTGGCGTCGCGCCGCGACAGTTCACCGGTGACGGCGCCGGCCTGCATGACAACGATGCGATCGGCCAACGCGAGGATCTCGGGCAGCTCGGAGGAGATGACAACGATCGCCAGCCCGTCGGCGGCGAGTTCGTTGATGACGTGGTAGATCTCCGCCTTCGCGCCGACATCGACACCGCGCGTCGGCTCGTCGAGGATCAGCACCCTCGGCCGGCGGGCCATCCAACGAGCGAGCACTACCTTCTGCTGGTTGCCGCCGGAGAGATTCGCGACGAGCGCTTCGATGGTCGGGGTACGCACATTGAGCCGGCGCACGAAGTCGCGCGCGACGCGGCGTTCCTTGCCGCGGTCGACGACGCCTACCTTGCTGATGTTGTCGAGCACGGCGAGGGTGATGTTGTCGCGCACCGAGCGGTCCATCAGCAGCGCCTGCGCCTTGCGTTCCTCCGGGACGAACCCGATACCGGCACTCATCGCGTCCCGCGGGCTCCGCAGACGTACGGCCTTTCCGCCGACAGTCACCGACCCTGAGTGAATCTGCTCGTCGCCGACGAGAGCGTGCGCGAGCTCGGACCGTCCGGCCCCGACGAGGCCCGCGATCCCAAGGACCTCGCCCGCACGTACGTCGAAACTCACGTCATGCACGTCGTCGTTGACGACGTTGCTCACCGACAGCACGACGTCACCCACCTCGTGCCGGCTGCGCTCGAACATGCCGGTGAGGTTTCGTCCGACCATCATCGAGACGAGGTCGTCGTCGTCGGTGTCGGCGATCGACTTCGTACCGACCGTCGCTCCATCACGCAGGACCGTGACGCGGTCGGCGATGCGGAAGATCTCCGGCAACCGATGCGACACATACAGCACCGTGATCCCGTCCTCGCGCAGTCGCGTGATGAGACGGAACAGCGCGTCCACCTCCACGTCGGACAGCGACGAAGTCGGCTCGTCGAACGCGATGACGCGCACGCGTCGGATCAGCGCGCGCAGAATCTCGACCAGCTGTCGCTGCGCCGGTGAGAGGTCTGAGCCCAGTGCGTCCGGGTTCAACGCACTCCCGAAGCCGTACCGGTCGAGATCTGCGCGCACGTTCTCTTTCAGGGCCTTGCGGTCGAGAAGTGGCCCGCGCCGCGGCAGGTCGCCGATGTAGATGTTCTCGGCGACCGAAACGTGCGGGACGATTTCCGGCTCCTGGTAGATCACCCTGACGCCGGCGGAATGCGCGTCGTGCGGGGAGGTGAACCGGACGGGCTCGCCGTCGATGCTCATCGACCCGGAGTCCGGCACGTACGCGCCGGAAAGGATCTTCAGAAGGGTGGACTTCCCGGCACCGTTCTCACCGACCAGGGCGAGCACCTCGCCGGCCGAGGCATCCACGCTGACATCACGCAGAGCCTTGACTCCACCGAACGCCTTGCTGATGCCCTGCATCGACAACCGAACCGCGTTGGTCATGACTCAGCTGCACTCCGACATGACGGACTTCCAGTTCTGCGGACCGACCATCGTCGTCTTGGCGATCGTCTTGGGCGGCAACGGCGTGGAGTTGCGAAGGTACGCCACCAGGGTGTTCACCGACGCGGCGCCCACGTCGGCACCACCGATGTAAAGCGCCGCTTTGTTCCCGGACTGCACGCCGGCCTTCCAGTCCTTGCAGGTGAGGTACGCGCCAAGACCGACACCGTCGATGTTCGAGGGCGACACATGCCCGTTCTGCAGCGCGGTCACCACACCGGTCTCGCTCTCGTCGTTGCAACCCCACACGACCCAGTGCTTGACGTTGGGGTTCGCGGTGAGCGTCGCTGCCGCCTTGTTCTGCGCGTCGATCACGGAGTTGTCGGTTCCGACCTTGACGACAGGGATGGTGGTGCCGGCGGCGGACTTGAAGCCGGCTTCCTCGCCCTGTTCGCGCTGTTGGCAGTCGGACAGATCTTGTTGGTAGGCGGCGAGAACCTTGGTGTTCGACGCCGACCACCCGGCCTTCTTGAACAACGTGCCGGCCTCCTGGCCGACCTTGGTGCCCATCTGCACGCTGTCGAAGCCCACGAACGGTGCCGGCTTGTTGCTGCCGGACATGATCGGGTCGTCGGAGGCGACCAAGGCGATGCCGGCACCGTTGGCGGCGTCGATCACCTGCGGGCCGATCTTCTGGTCGGGCACGACGATCGCGATGCCGTCGACCTTCTGCGCGACCTCCGTCTGCATCGCACTGATCGCCTTGTTCGAGTCGGTGCCGAGGTCGACGACGTCGACGTTGACACCGCCGAGCTTCTTGGCCTCGGCCTTGGCTCCGTTCGCTTCGTCGACGAAGTACTGCTGGTCGCCCTGCTTCTGCAAGTAGGCGATGGTGATCGTGCCGCTCTTCTTCGACCCGGCAGCGTTGCTCGCATCGCCGCTGGACGTCTTGCCGGAGGAACAGCCGGCGACGAGGCCGATCCCGAGGGCCAGCACGGCGGCGAGAACTCTCGCATCTCTCGTGCGCTGACGCAGTGCGCGCATCGTGGGCGACCTTTCTGCTTGCGGACGGGAATCTCGACCTCATCGTGGAGCAGAGGAAATAACATGTCAATACTATTTACATATTTAATCTCGGTCCGGTACGGTGATCACAGCAGACCGTGAGGAGGGCGCATGGATCCGACCCGTTTCCGCGGCCAGGTCGCCGTGATCACCGGCGCCGCCGCCGGCATCGGCGCTGCCACGGCGCGCCGGATCGCGATCGAGGGCGCGCATGTCGTTCTCACCGACGTCGATGACAACGTGGGGCAGGCCGTCGCGAAACAGCTGATCGCAGACGGCGCGAGCGCCTGTTTCCAGCACCTCGACGCCGGCGCCGCCGAAGATTGGACGAAGCTGCGTGCGCATGTCGACGAACACCACCGTGGACGCCTGGACATCCTGCACAGCAACGCGGCGCGGGTCGTGGTGGCGCCGGCGCACGAGCAGTCCGTGGCCGACTGGGACGCCCAGCTACGGGTGGCGCTGACCGGAGCGTTCCTCGCCACCAAAACCTTCATCACGCACCTGCGGCGCACCCGCGGTTCAATCGTGCTGACCTCGTCGGTACACGCCTTGGTCGGGCTGCCCGGTCATCCTGCGTACGCGGCGGCGAAGGGGGCGCTGACCGCACTCGGCCGTCAACTCGCCGTCGAGTACGGCCCCGAGGTTCGCGTCAACACCGTCATCCCTGGCCCTGTCCTCACCGCGATGTGGGACCGCGTGCCGCCGGACCAACGGGCGGCGAGTGCCGCCGCGACCGTGGCCGGGCGGCTCGGCGATCCGGACGAGGTCGCGTCGGTTGTCGCGTTCCTCGTCTCGGACGACGCGTCGTACATGACCGGCGCGTCCGTCGTCGTCGACGGCGGCTGGAGCATTGTGAGGGACTCAGCATGACTGAACTGCGGGGGCTGCACGCGCAGACCGTCGAGACCATCGGCTCACGCATCGTGCGCGGCCGCTACGCCCCCGGCGCCCCCCTGTTGCCCGACGCGCTCGAGCAGGAGTTCGGCATCAGCAAGACCGTGCTCCGCGAGGCGTTGCGTGTGCTGGCGGCGAAAGGGCTGGTGGACTCACGGCAGAAGCGCGGGACAGTGGTTCGGCCGCGATCGTCGTGGAGCCTGCTCGACTCGGACCTGCTGCGTTGGCAGGGTCGCGAGCCGGACGACTCGTTCCTGGCGAATCTCGGCGAGGTGCGCGGGATTGTCGAGCCGGCCGGTGCGCGGCTCGCCGCCGAGCGGCGCGACGACGACGACATCGCCGCCCTGCACAGCGCCTTGGACGCGATGGCGAACAACACCGATGCCACGACGCTGATCGAGGCCGATCTCGCCTTCCACCGCGCCCTGCTCGACGCGGCGCACAACGAGCTGCTCAGCCGGATGGAGGTGGTCATCGAAGCGGGCCTGCGGGCGCGCGATCTGGTGGTGCACCGGGGCGACAGCTGGCCCGATTCCGTGCCGGCGCACCGTTCGATCCTGGAGGCCGTCGAGGCGGGCGACGGCGAAGCCGCGGAGCTCGCCGTCGTCGCCCTGCTCGAGCAGGCCACCCTCGACTCGGACGCGGCGCACCAGAAGGCGCCGAAGAAGGGCCGATGAAGATCACGAAACTGACCACCTATGCGGTCGCGCCGCGCTGGGTGTTCCTGCGCGTCGATACCGACGAGGGCATCACCGGCTGGGGCGAGCCGGTGATCGAGGGTCGCGCGGAGACTGTGCGCACCGCGGTCGACGAACTGTCCGACCTGCTCGTCGGCGAGGACCCGCTGCGCATCGAAGATCACTGGCAGACCCTGACCAAGGGCGGCTTCTACCGCGGTGGTCCGGTGCTCTCCAGCGCGGTCGCCGGGATCGATCAGGCACTGTGGGACATCGCCGGCAAGTCGCTGGGCGTGCCCGTCCACCAACTGCTCGGCGGGCCGGTGCGCGACCGGGTGCGCATGTACACATGGATCGGCGGGGACGAGCCCGACGAGGCCGCCGATCGCGCCTGCGAGCAGATCGAGGCCGGCTTCACCGCGGTCAAGATGAACGGCTCCGGCGCGCTCGACCGCATCGACACCGTCCGGCAAACCACCGAGGTCATCGACCGGGTCGCCGCCGTCCGAGAGGTGATCGGTCCGGACCGCGACGTCGTCATCGACTTCCACGGACGGATGTCCACCGCGATGTCGCGGCGGCTGCTGCCACTGCTCGAGCCGCTCTTCCCGATGTTCGTCGAGGAACCGGTGCTGCCCGAATTCGCCCGCGACCTCGGCGCGATCACCCGGCACACCAGCGTCCCGATCGCGACCGGGGAACGGCTCTACTCGCGCCACGACTTCCGCGACGTGCTCCCGACCGGCATCGCGGTCGCGCAACCCGACGTCTCGCACGCCGGCGGCATCAGCGAGGTCCGGCGCATCGCTGCGCTCGCCGAGACCTGGGACGTCGGCATCGCACCGCACTGTCCGCTCGGCCCGATCTCGCTGGCTGCGAGCCTGCAGATCGCGTTCGCGACTCCGAACTTTCTGATTCAGGAACAAAGCGTCGGCATCCACTACAACCACGGCAACGACGTGCTCGACTACCTGGCCGATCCGACCCCGCTGCGCTTCGTCGACGGGTACGCAGCCCTGCCCACCGCACCCGGACTCGGGATCGAGATCGACGTCGCCGCCGTCGAGCGTGCCGACGAGATCGGCCATCGGTGGCGCAACCCGGTCTGGCGTGCCAACGACGGTTCGTTTCGCGAATGGTGACGCACAGCGCGACCTCCCATGCTGTCGTGACCGATCTCGACCATGGCGGACGGTGGACCGCGCTGCGGCTCGGCGGGCGCGACTGGCTCTGGCAACGCGCGGACCCCGCTCGCGGGACTGTCGTGCCCGGCGACGATTTCGTCGACGCCGGCGGCCTGGAGGAGTGCGTGCCCACGGTGCGCGGCACACCCGATCATGGCGCGGCCTGGTCGCGGCGCTGGCGACGTGACGGTGATCGCGATGTCGTCGAGTGCCCCGACTTCGTGCTGCACCGTCGCATTCATGACACCGGTGAACTGGTGCACGCCGACTACGAGCTCACCGCCGATCCCGGGTACCGGTTCGTGTGGGCGGCCCATGCCCTGCTCGACCTCGGTGTCGGCGCGCAGGTCGACCTCCCGCTCGGCGCACCGGCGAGGGTCTACGGCGGTGGAGCACCGGAGCTCGGCAGTTGGCCGCGTCCGCTCGATCTCGATCTCGGCGAGTTCGGCCCGGACGACGGCACCGCGATCGGCGTCGTGGTCACCGACACCGATTCGGTCGTCGTGCGCGACGGCGCCGACCAGCTCCGGTTCGAGCTCACCGCCCCGGCCGACGTGCCGACCTCCGTCGCGCTGTGGCGCAATCTCGGCGGCTTCCCCGCGGACCGTCCGTACCGCAGCATCGGCGTCGAGCCGATGCTCGGCCGGGTGTTCGAGCTCGCCGAGGCGGGCCCGGGCGACGCAGCTGAAACCGGGCCGGACGGGTCGCTGCGTTGGCGCCTGACTGTCACCGCGGGGACGGACGCGCGATGAGCTTTCTCGACACAATTCGTGAGCAACGACTGATCGCGATCGTGCGCGGCAGCGACCCGGATGCGGCGCTGGCCGCCGTGGTGACAATCGTCGAAGCCGGAATCAGCCTCGTCGAAGTCTCGCTGACCACAGCGGACGCGACCGGCGTGCTCGAGCGAGCCCGCGACCGACTGGGTCCGGGTGCACCGCTCGGTGCCGGCACCGTGCTCACCGACGCCGACGCCGCCCGCGCAGCCGATGCCGGAGCGAGCTTCGTCGTGACCCCGGGCCTCGGCCCCGGCGTCGCCGCCGCGCAGGCCCGCGGGCTGGCGGTCGTCGCCGGCGCACTCACCCCGTCCGAGGTGATCGCCGCGTCCGCGCTCGGTGTCGACGCAGTCAAGCTGTTCCCCGCCGCGATCGGCGGCGCCCGCTATCTGCGCGCACTGCGCGACCCGTTCCCGACCGTGCCGTTCGTCCCTGTCGGCGGGGTCGACGCGCAGGCCGCCGTTGACTACTTGGCCGCCGGCGCGGTTGCGGTCGGTGTCGGGTCGCCGCTGCTCGGCGACGCTGCGTCCGGTGGATCGTTGGACGAGCTGCGGCAGCGATGCGCCGAGTTCCGGAGGGCTGTGGGTTGACCGTGGACGTCGTCACCGTCGGCGAGACCATGGCCGTGTTTCGAGGCCCGGGGCCGTTGCGGCTCGGCGGCCGGCTCGACCTTTCGATCGCCGGTGCCGAGTCGAACGTCGCGATCGGGCTCGCCCGGCTGGGGCATTCCGTGCGTTGGGTCGGCAGGGTGGGCGACGACGAACTCGGCCAACTGGTCGAGCGCACGCTGCGCGCCGAGAACGTCGACACCAGTGCCGTGGTCACCGACCCCGAGCGGCCGACGGGGCTCATGCTTCGCGAGCAGCGCATCGGTCACACCGCGCGGGTCAGCTACTACCGCGCTGGGTCCGCGGGCCGCGGAATCGAGATGGCCGACGTGCTGCCCTCGTTGCCCGGTGCGCGCATTCTGCATCTGACCGGGATCACCACCGCGCTCGGTTCGCCGGCCGCCGAGGCCGTGGCGGAGGCGGCACGCGCGGCGCACGCTGCCGGCACCACCGTGTGCTTCGACGTGAACCACCGCAGCCGGCTCTGGTCGGCCGAGGACGCGCGCACCGGGTTGCGTCCCTTGCTCGGCGACGTCGACATCCTCGTCGCTTCCGAGGACGAGTTACCGATCCTCGCCGACGACGTTCGCGACCTGCCCGTCCCGCTCGTCGTCGTGACCAGCGGCGCCGCGGGCGCGCGCGCCCACTCGGCGGGCGACGTCGTGGAGATCCCTGCGTTGCCGGTACCGGTCGTCGATCTCGTCGGCGCCGGTGACGCGTTCGTGGCCGGGCTGCTGTCGGCGACGCTGGACGGGCTGCCTCTCGAACAACGGCTCGGCCGCGCCGTCATGGTCGCGGCTTTCGCGGTGGCACACGACGGTGACTGGGAGGGGCTGCCGACCCGCGCCGAACTCACTCTTCTCGACGGCGGACCTGAAGCCACCGTCCGATGAACATCGAAACCGCCGGCGGTTACGACCTGGGTCAACCGTTGACCGCGACCCCGATCTCGGCCGCCGAGGCGTAGCCGTTCACTGCGTCGGTCGCCGTCAACCGGACGTACCGCGCGGTGGTCGCGGCGAACTGAGCCGAGTGCGTGATCCGGTCATCGGGCCACGTACCGGACTGGACCGCGGTGGTCCAGGCGGTGCCGTCGGTGCTGGTCTCGACGCGGTAGCCGGTGATGTCGCCGGTGCGGTCGCCGTCGAGGCGGCACTGGTAGGTCAGTCCGGTGACCTGCCGCGCGGTGCCGAGATCGACGGTGAACGAGATCGGCAAAGGGTCGTGCGACGGACTGAACTGCGAGTGCCAGATGGTCGAGATGTCACCGTCGACTGCGTTGGATGCCGGGTAGCCGCTGTTGGCGCTCGACGCGGTCGCGATCGTTCCGTTCGCGTAGGTCGGCCACGGGTTGCCGGGTGCGGCGCCGCAGCTGACCTGCAGTCCGCCCCAGTCGGTGCGGTCGTTGTAGCCGCCGTCGCCGGCGTCGCCGACGACCAGCGACACGACCTGCACGCCGGCCAGCGAGACGTCGAAGTTGTCGACGGTCGGGCGCTTCAGCACACCGCTGTCGAACAGCGCCTTGCCGTCACCGAGCACCTGGAAGGTCGCCGTACCTCCATTGGAGTCGAAGCCGGCGGAGTCGTCGATGCCGACCGAACCGTGCAGCGTCTGGCAGTTGCCGCCGAGGTAGTACTCGACCAGCGAGGGCGAGGCCACGCCGATGCCCGACGGATAGGTGACACCGTTCATCCGCAACGGACCGCCGCCGGCCCCGTCGCGGTCGACGCGCGCGAGGGCGTACCCGCTGCTCGCATCGAGCCAGCGGTGGTGGGCCAGCGTGCCGGTTCCACTCGGCGGGGTGTACGGAGTCTGCACCGTGCCGTCGGACGTACTCGTCGCGGTGTGCTGCACCGGGCGGTCCGCCTTGACGGTGTAGGCGTAGTTCGCGCTCAGGTGCAGCGCGGGCTTGTCGGGCAGCGACCCCGGCGCCGGCGTGACCTGCCACTGCAGCGGAATGCTCTGCCCGCCCTCGACCACGGTGCGGGCGATCGGTGCCTGCGGGCTGACCGTCCAACCCGCTGGGGCGTCGAGCGTGACACTGACATTCTTGATCGGCAGGGTCGCGTCGTTGGCGAGCGTGGCGGACACCGGCAACGACCGTCCGGGCACAGCCAGCCGCAGCGCAGATCCGTCGTACGGCGCGGGTGTCGACACGGGTGACAGGGTCACCGACGGCGCAGAATTGCCGATGCCGGAGCGCCCGGACACGCGCAGCAGCACGACGCTGTGCGGTGCGACGGCCGCGGAGATCCGGCCGCCGCTCTCGGTGGTCGCGTGCGTCCAGACGTTGCGCAGTTGGTAGGAGTCGGACGATTGCATCCCGACCGCGCGGGCGGTGGTCGCGATCGTGGTGGCGACGTCGCCGCGGTTGAACAGGGCCACCGCACGGTCGCCGTTCGCGAGCGGCTTGACCCACACCTGGGACATGCCATTGGTCGCGATCGCGGTGCCCTGCTTGCCGAGGGTGTCCTGATCAATCGCGAGCACCTCGGGGTTGGTCAGCATGTTGATCGTCGACTGCGACAGCGCTTGTACGTCGCTGCCGATGATCAGCGGCGCCGCGACGATCGACCACATCGAGAACTGGGTCTGCGCCTCCGCCGGGCTGAACCCGAGTTCGGGTGCGAGGTAGTCGGGATCGTTCCAGTGACCCGGTCCGGCCGCCTCCGGGTGCTTGGCATCGTCGTCGAGGTTTCGCAGCATGTCGGAGTACTGCACGCTGTGCGCGAAGCCGATGTCGGTGTCCGTCCGCCAGGAGTTACCGGTCGTCGGGCCGAATTTGTACGAGTCGTAAGCCGATTGGCCGGGCGGCGCACCGGTCGCCGGGACGAACGGGTTGCAGATGTTGAACAGAATCGGACGATGGCTGCTGTTGTTCTGCAGCGCGTCACGGAACTGCCCGTATGCGGTCGCCGGGTCGAGACCCATGTTGTGGCCGCCGCAGAAGTCGACCTTGATCGCGTCGTAGCCCCAGCCGGCGATGGTGTTCGCGTCCTGCTGGTAGTGGCCGTAGCTGCCTTGGTTGGCGCCGCCGCAGCCGTCCTTGCCGGCATCGGTGTAGATGCCGGCCTTCAGCCCCAGCGAGTGGATGTAGTCGGCGACGGCCTTCATCCCGTCGGGCCACTGTTGGGGATCGGCGGTCATCTGACCGCTCGCGTCGCGCTGGCCCTGCCACCAGCCTCCGTCGATCCACACGTAGTTGTATCCCGCCTTCGCGAGACCGCGGTCGACGATGGCGCGCGCTTCGGCCTCGACAGTCGACTCGTCGAAGTTCGACCCGAGTCCGTAGTAGGTGTTCCAGCCCATGTACGGCACCTGCGCGAGGTCGTTGACCGCCGCCACCGCCGGCGCCGCGGTCACGATCGCGGACGCGAGCGCGACGACGGTGGACAGTGCGGTGAGCACCGCAACGGCCACCGTGCGGGGACGGGACGAGCATGGGCGGAGTGCGGCGCGTCGCGACATCGTGATCATCGACCCTTTGTCCGATATGGATGCGAATGGCCTTCATGCTCGACCACGCCAGATAAACCTGTCAATACTATTTACATATTTAATTGCACACTCGTCCTACTCGGTGCGGGAGGGATTGACCGATCGTCACGATTCAACTGCGGGCGATGCCGACGCGTCGAGGTTCGCCTGGACCGGGGCAGATCAAGCTCCGGTCTTGGTGTGGGTCGTTGGCCTCTGTACGACCGCTGCGGTCGTCGCAACAGTGCGGTACGTGCGGTGGACGGCATGAACGAGCAACGGCCATTGCCTGTAGGTACGGCACTGACCGCGGTGGCCGGTTGTGTGGTTACCGCCTTGATGTTGCTCGTTCGACGTCGCGTCCGTCTGCCGAGGCAGCACGTGGGCATGCGATTGCGCTTCGCCGACGGCACTTCCGCGCGGGTTTACCGGGAGACCGTCATCGCCCGGCCGGCGCCGGTGGATCCTTGCGTGCTGATGGTGGAGTTCCGGCTGCGCGGCGTCCGCGGCTGGGGACACGCGTTATTCCGCGCGGAGAGCCTGCTCAACACAATCTTGTTCGGCGGCTTCCCGGGTCTGATGTCCAAGTTGTGGCTCGCTCACGACGCCCACGCTGTGTACCGCGGCGTCTACGAGTGGGACGGACCTGATCGCGCCGAGGCCTACGCCCGCGCGCTGTGGCGGGTACTCGCCCTCGTCAGTGCGTCGGGGTCAATTCACTACCGCGTGCTTCCCAACCTGCAGCGCAGGGAGCTGCTTACCCGGCCCGAACTCCTCGGCGATGAGGGTCCCGCCACGGCCGCCGATTGGTGGCGGCTGGTCGAGGTCACATGAACGGGCGACCAAATGTGCTGATGGTCAGGGCAGACGAGCGGGAGCGGTGTCCCAGTGACAGCCTGACAATGGGTGTCCGCCCGGGGCGCGGTCAGGCCGCCCATCACCGGCGTGGAACGTGTTCGCAGAACGCTTCGCGAGCCGGCTTCGGCGGAGTCACAATGTGGCTAGGTGATCGGCGGTGCAACGAGGGGTTGCGGTGATGACGGCAGTTGTCGGTATCGGCGGCTCGGCGGGATCGATTGCGTTGCTGTTACAGATCTTGCCCGAGCTGCCCGCCGATCTTCCTGCGGCGGTTGTGGTGACCGTGCATCAGGGCGACCGGCCCAGCTTGCTGCCCACGCTGTTTTCCCGGGCAGGCCCTCTTCCTGCCAGGCATGCAAGCGATGGAGACGGCTTGACCGAGGGGCAGATCTTGGTGGCGCCGCCAGGGCGGCACCTTCTCGTACATCGCAACCATGTGCGTCTGTCGAATGGACCCCGCGTGAACCGGTCACGGCCGGCGGTCGATGTCATGTTTGCCTCGATCGCAACGACGATCGGATCGCGAGCGGCAGGTGTGGTGCTGTCGGGAATGCTCGACGACGGCGCGGCGGGCTCGGCTCTGATCGCCGCGGCCGGCGGGCGGATGCTTGTGCAAGATCCGCAGTCCACGCGGTTTCCCTCGATGCCTGCCGCAGCACTTGCCGCCGCACCGGATGCTTGGATCGCCGGCGACGCGGACCTGGCCGGCGGTATCAGCGAGCTCGCGGAGTACTGCGCGAGGCAGCAGCAGGAGGTAACGATGGCAGCTGATGAAGGCCCGATGATGACCGAAAGCGGCGACGTGGCCTTCCTTCGCCCCCAGGAGACTCGCCTGACCCGAATGGCGTGTCCGGATTGCGGCGGCGTGCTAGCGGAAGTTTCCATGCCGACCGTGTCCTGGTTCCAATGCCACGTCGGCCACCAATTCGGCCCGGCGTCGCTGGCCGCTGCTCAAGCAGACGCGGTCGAGTTCAAGGCCTGGGCAGCCTTAGCGGCCTTGGAAGAACAAGTCGTGGGCCTCGAGCACCTCGCTGACCTCGCCGAGGACCGCCCGGAGGCGATCACATCCAACGCCGTGACACAGCGCGCGCGGGCTGAGACGCCACCGCACGACCCCCTGGCAGACGATGGCGATGAGATCGACGAGGCCGCAGGCACACAAGCGATAGCTCTTCGAGACCCTGCCGCCCTGCGGGCGCGCGCGGAAGCGGCGAAATCCTTCGCCGAGCAGCTCCGCGCGCGCTTGACACAGCCGTAGCAACGTTCCGGTATGCGGGTGGGTGCAGTCGCCGGCACTACGGGGCGAAATCGCCCCACATTGGCCCGAGATCGTTCAACGGGCGCGAACCGGACGTAGGCTGGTCGTGTGAGTCCGGATGCCGACAACCGCGCGCAGATTGCTCGTGCGCTCCGCGACGCGGCGGTGGAGGACCGGCGTGCGGGCGAGGCTGCTGAAGTCGCCGCCCGGCATGAGGTCGCGGTCGTGTCGTGTCCCGTCGCGCTTGTCCGGCACCACGAGCGGATGGCGCACACGCACCGGGCCAGCCAGGCGCGGCACCGCACGACGGCGCAGCTGTTTCGCGCGTATGCCCGCCGGCTGTCGCGCGCGGACGGGTCGACGGATCAGTTGGCGACCAGTTCGATCGTGACCGCGATCGGCGGGCTGGTCGGGGTGCGCAGCGTCGCGCTGATCTTTGGCGCGGCGGGCTCGCGAGCAATCGGGGTACTGGCGTCCGATGCCACCGCGCGCGCGGCTGGGGACTGGGAGTACGTCCTTGGCGAAGGGCCGGCCTACGAATCCGCGGTGCACGGGCCGGTGCGAGTCGGACCCAGGGAACTGCAGGCTCGGTGGCCCAGCTACGGGCCGGCAGTCCACGATCTCGGCGTGCGGTCCGTGGCGGCCGTCCCGCTGCGTACTGCCAGATCGCGGGTGGGCTGTCTGGTCGCCTACACAAGCCACCGCGACCGGCAGGTCCACGATCTCACGAGGCTCGATGCGGTCGGCGATGCCTTTGTGCAGGTTCTGACAGGCGATCCCGAGGACAGGGTCGCGAGCGACTTGCCCGGACTGATCCTGACCGGCCTCGATCACCGTCCCGTCGTGCATCGGGCGGCCGGCATCATCGCCGAGACCTGCGGCTGCTCGACCGACGACGCGCTGGCGCGGCTGTGCGCCAGGACCTTCGCCGACGGTACCGGGCTCACTACGTTGGCCGAGCAGATCGTGGACGGCAACGCCGACCAGATGCTGCTCGACTGATGGGCGAGCGAATCGCAGTTGCAGCGAGCACGTCCCTGACCGCAGGCCGAGCGCGAGCGGGGGACCCATGTGCCGACGGGTGACGACCCAGATGCGCGGCGAACTGTTGTCGGTGGCCACGGCGCGCAACTGGTCCACCGCACAGCTGCGTTCGCTGTACGCCGACGCGCAGGGGCTGTACGAGGACGTCGCCCTCGTCGTGTCGGAGCTGGCCAGCAACAGCGTCCAAGCCCACGCCCCGCAGTTCGGACTGAGCTTGGAGGCCCACCACGACATTGTCCGAGTAGAGGTGACCGACGACGCTGCGGGCTGGCCCACGCTCGGGAAACCTGACCTCGACGACGTGCACGGCCGCGGCCTGATCCTTGTTTGCGCTCTGGCCTCCAACTGGGGAGCCCGGTCCAACCCGGAATCGAAGACCGTCTGGGCGGAGCTTGTCGTAACCGAGGCAACAAGGCCGTCGTTCGAATGCGAGCGCACGCGTCCGCGTGCTGGTTTCGATCCGAGCACACGCCGCTGAACGACGATCGAGGATGATCCGCGGACCGTTTCGCACGAACCCAGCGACGGCCCGTAACCAATCTGCTGCTGACATGGGGCACAGCGTGACGGGTCATGCGCCGCTAGCGCGGATCGGCCGATGACAGCACCGCAGGACCGCTCGCTCGGACCGGACTGAGTCTTGTCGTCCTGGCGGCTCGCGTGTGCGAAGGGCTGGCCGGAGTGGCTGGTTCGGCGGATCCTTGGTCTGTGGAAAGCAACGACCGGTCGGAGGACCGGGCCGAAGCGGTGACTACGGCTGGCGCTGAGCGCGAAGAGGCGGCCGACAAGTGGGAGCAGCTGGTCGCGGAGCGGGAGCGCATGGTGGAGGTGCGTGAGCGGCTGGTCGCCGAGCGGGACCGGATAGTCGAGGTGCGTGACCAGCTGCTGGCTGAACGCGATCACGCGGCAGACCTGCGCAGTGGGGAGGCCGACGAGCGCGAGCTTGCCGCGGATCGGCGGGACGAGCGCGCTGACGAACGAGAGAAGCGCGCTGACGAACGAGAGCAAGCTGCCAATCACCGCGAAGCGTTCATGGATGAGCGCGCGCTGACGCTGGATAAGCGGTCCCGGGACGTGTATGCGGAGGTGTTCACGCCGCTCAAGCACGCCGACGTTTCCGAACATGCGCGCTTATCGATCGCCCGGGCGAAGCAGGCAATCGAGCGTTCGGCGGCGCGGCTGGCGCGATCCGATGAGCAGCTCAAAAGGGCTACGGAGCAGGAGCAGCGGCGACGGGCTGCACTGCGTAGCGATGTCGCCATCGACCAGCACGGCCGACAGATGTCCTCAGAGCGCGAAGGGGAGCAACGGTAACCGGCCGCCCGCGTCGTCTCGATGCGGACCTCGAGGTAGCCGTGCCAAAGTCGGCACGGTCATCGCGGCATATGCGACGCACTTGACGTCCATGTGATTGACCAGATCCGCAGCTGTCGAAAGGCCCTGCCTCGCCCGGACGACAGAGTTTACGGTCGGCAAATGCTCGATTGGTATCGGACCCACGTGGCTGACACGGGTCGCTCCACAGCTCTTTGGATGCTGATCGGCTTCGTGACGACGTACGCCGTCACCCGCGCCATCACCGTCCATATCCGCGCCCGGAAGCTACGCAACGACGAGCCCAGCGGAAAGGCCGTCAAGGACATCTACATCGGCGGTGTCCACATCCATCACCAGGTGTGGGGGATCTTGGCGTTGATAGCCACCGGTCTGCTCGAGTTCCGCTTTCATCCTGGCTCACCGTGGGGGGATGTGCTCGGCGCCCTGTTCGGTGCGGCCGCGGCGCTGGCTCTCGACGAGTTCGCTCTGTGGTTGCACCTCGATGACGTCTACTGGACCAAGGAGGGACGCAAGTCGATCGACGCGGTGATGGTCGCGCTTGTAATCAGCTTCGCGCTGCTCGCCGACAGCTCGCCGTTCGGGGTGGAAACCAAGAGAGAAGGGACGACCGGACTCGCATCCGTCTTCGGCGTAATGGCCATCAACATGGTGTTCACCGTCATGTGCCTTCTCAAAGGCAAGTTGGCCACCGGCATCATCAGTCTGCCAGTCCCGTTGATAGCAGTGATCGGCGCTTTACGTCTTGCCAAGCCCACATCCTTCTGGGCTCGCCGGTTCTACAAGGCTGGCAAGATGACCCACGCACACAAACGTTTCGGTCCCCGGCAGCAGCGCCGGCACGAGCGCCTGCGGCGCCTCGTCGGTGGCCGGTGACCGTGCCGGCGACATCGGCGCAAGCGGCCACCCAAACTGCCGACGATCGACTCAGCCATTAGGGAGCTAGGCGCTGGCTGGGACAGACTGCATGCTGTGAGTGCAGTTACGGCGGCGCCGCCCAAACCCAGGGTGGGGTTGATCTTCACCGGGTTGATGCTCGCGATGGTGCTCGCCAGCCTTGACCAGACGATCGTCGCCACCGCCTTACCGACCATCGTCGGCGATCTCGGCGGACTGAACGCGCTGGCCTGGGTCGTGACCGCCTATCTGCTGACCAGCACAATCTCGACGCCGCTCTACGGCAAGCTCGGCGACCAGTTCGGTCGCAAGATCGTCTTTCAGGTCGCGATCGTGATCTTCTTGGTCGGGTCCGCGTTGTGCGGAACGGCGAGCGGGATCGGCCAGCTCATCGCCTACCGCGCCATCCAGGGCCTCGGCGGCGGCGGCTTGATGGTTGGCGCGCAGACGATCATCGCCGACGTCGTCTCACCCAGGGAACGCGGCCGCTACCAGGGCTACTTCGGCGCCGTGTTCGGCGTGACCAGCGTGGCAGGACCGCTGATCGGCGGGTTCTTCACCGACCACCTCAGCTGGCGGTGGGTCTTCTACATCAACCTGCCGATCGGTGTGCTGTCCCTGCTCGTCTGCTCGGTGGCCCTTACCGTGCCGCCGATTTCGGCCAAGCCCAAAATCGACTACCTCGGCTTCGTGCTGCTCTCAACAGCAGTCACTTGCCTGGTCCTGATCACAACCTGGGGCGGCAGTCAGTACGCGTGGGGTTCGCCCCCGATCATCGGTCTCGGCGTCGCGATCGTGGTCGCGATCGCGGTGTTCATCCCGGTCGAACACCGCGCCGCTGAACCGATCATCCCCCTGCACCTGTTCCGGTCGCGCACCTTTGTGGTCGCCTCGGTCGTCGGCTTCCTTGTCGGCTTCGCGATGTTCGGCGCGATCACCTATCTGCCGCAGTACCAGCAGGTCGTGCGCGGCGCCTCCGCGACGGCGTCGGGCCTGGAACTGCTACCGCTGATGGCCGGGCTGCTCATCGCGAGTATTGGCAGCGGACAGATCATCACCCGCACCGGCAAGTACCGGCTGTTCCCGATTGTCGGGATGGCGGTCGTCACGATCGGTATGGCCCTCATGGGCAGCCTCGACGAGCACACGTCGGTCCTGCTCGCCGGGCTCTATCAGGCCGTACTCGGCTTCGGGCTCGGCCTGGTGATGCAGGTGCTGGTGCTCGCAGTGCAGTCCAGCGTGGCGATCCGTGATCTCGGCGCAGCGACCTCGGCAGCCTCGTTCTTCCGGTCGATCGGCGGCTCGGTCGGCGTCTCGGTGTTCGCGACGCTGTTCAACGCTGCGATCGACCGGCACCTGGCCGCACTGCTCCCCGCGTCCGCGGCAGAGCACGGCACCAGCGCGAGCTCCTTCCACGGCAGCCCGGCCGAGCTGGCGAAATTGCCGCCGGCGATCCACACGGCATACACCCACTCCTTCGTGCTTTCCCTGCAGAGCGTGTTCCACGTGGCGATCGCGTTCACCTTCGTCGGCTTCCTGGTCAGCATCGCCCTGCCCGCGCTACCCCTGCGCACCACCAGCGGTGCCGAGGAGGCGGCCGAGGCGGGTGGACTGGCCGCGGTCGGGCAACAGTTCGGCATGGTTCCGACCGGTCTTGCGGCCATCGGGGAGGAGATCCGCGCCCGCCGGGAGGCGGCGACGACCGCAGTCGCCCGCATCGACGACCTGGACGCTGCCGGCGAGCTCAGCCCGGCGACTGCCGCCCAGCTACGCCGCCTCTACTTCGCGCGGATCGCGGAGCTCACCGCGGCCGGCAAGCGTCGCAATCACACCGAGCAGGGCGGCGACCCGCAGATGTGGCGCGCCGTGCTCGAGCTACTGCGCATTGAGCGCGCCGCGCTCAGCGCAGAGGCACCCGTCGACCAGATGGCAACGCCGCTCGAACAAGCCGGCGCCGAGCGTGACCAGCGTGTCGCCGCACTGCAAGCGGTACTCGACCGCCTCGACGACCAGCCAGGACTGCCCGATGAGCGCCGTGACGCCGTGCGCCGGCTGGTCACCGATCGCATGAACATGCTCAACGCGGTGGACACCGAAATGCTCGCCGTCCCGGAGTCGACCCCCGAACACGGCCAACTGGGACTGTGGAACGCAATCCGCGACGTACTCGCGACCGAGCGGCGCGCGCTACGCGCACTCGGGTCCGAGCTCAGTGCCGACACCAGCGCCCGCCTCGAGCGCGACGACGCCAACGAAGACGACGAGCTGGCCGCCGTCTGAGCCAACCCACGCAGCAGAGCGGTCAGCCTGGGTCGGTGACGGATGGACCGGCAGCGCCAGACGGATCAACCGAAACGGCCATGCACGTAGTCGGCGGTGCGTGGGTCGGACGGCGACTCGAAGAGCTGACGAGTGTCTCCGAACTCGACGATGTGCCCGGGCGTGTCGGACGTCGCGAGGAAGAATGCGCAACGGTCGGAGATGCGCGCGGCTTGCTGCATGTTGTGTGTGACGATGACGATCGTCACCTGACCGCGCAGCTCTGTGATCGTGTCCTCGATCCGACGCGTTGACGTCGGGTCGAGTGCCGAGCACGGCTCGTCCATCAGCAACACGTCTGGCGAGATCGCCAGCGATCGTGCGATGCACAGTCGTTGTTGTTGCCCGCCCGAGAGTGCACCGCCGGGGTGGCGAAGGCGATCCCGTACCTCGGCCCACAGGCCGGCGCGGACGAGGCTGTTCTCGACGACCTCGTCCTTGTTCACCCCTTTGATGCCCGCGAGCTTGAGTCCGCTGGCGACGTTGTCGTAGATCGACATCGTCGGAAACGGGTTCGGTTTCTGGAACACCATGCCGATGCGGCGGCGCACGTCGGCCGGCAGCCGGCGCGACTCGTAGATGTCGTCGCCGCCGAGCAACACCTCCCCTGCGAGCGCTGCCCCGCGGGTCATCTCGTGCATGCGGTTGAGGATGCGCAAGAAGGTCGACTTGCCGCAGCCGGAGGGGCCGATGAGCGCGCTCACTCCCCCGGGGTCCATGGTGAGCGAGACGCGGTCGAGCACCTTGTGCGCGCCGAACCAGGCCGAGACCGCGCGTGCCTCGAGGCCCGAGAGCTTGCCGGCCACGGTGACCGGATCGGACGGCCCGGCGGCGTGGTTTGTGCCCGCCGCGCCGAATCCTGGGCCGGCACCGGGCGTGCCGTGGTTAGCGCCATTCATGACGAGTCCATCGGTCATTTCGTTGACTCCTCGCTCGGCGGTCAATAGAGGTTGGGCAACGCGCATGCGGCGTTCTCGTAGAGGTTCCACACCACGGCGAGCACGAGCGGTGCCGCGCACACGTAGGTTGCGATCGGCGACCACCGCACTGCGAGGATCGGGATGAGGACCGCGATGGCCAACAGGGCCTGTGACCAGAGCAGCGCAGCCAGCGCGCTGCCGCCGGCGCCGCCCGCCATGCTCTCCTCGTCTGTCGGGATCGCAGGTCGCGCCGGGCCGGCCGGTTTCGGCGCCGTCTGCAGATCTGCGCTGACGCTCACGCTCTCGTGCGGCCAGCCCGTCGAATCGGCGGTCGCGAGCACGAGGCGGTTCGTCGAGTTCGCCGGCGCGGGATGCTGTGCGTCGCCGAACGACGACACGCGGTAGCGGGCCGCGCCCTGCCCGGTCGTCACCGTGATTTGGTCGCCGACCTGTAGTTGCATGAGGTGCGCGAACGGGCCACCGAAGCTGACCCGCCGACCGTAGATCACGCTGACGCCGGTTTGCCCGGGCAGCACCGTATCGCGACGATGTCCGGGGCCCAGCGTGAGATCCTGCGCGGAGGTGCCCTCAACGACGATCGTCTGGTCGAGCCCGAGGCGCGGGATGCTGATGGCAGCAACCGGTGTGCCGGGCTCGACCGGCCCGACCGGTGCGACGGCCTGCCCGAGGGCGTGCGCGAAGGTCTTGCGCAGGTTGGTCTGCGCGCGCTGCTCGGACAGCCGCGACAATCCGAAGACATAGCCGAGGAAACCCAGCACCAGCGCGACCAGCAGCGCCACTGCGAGCCACACGGGCGCGCGCTTCGCATGCGCCGGCGGGGCCGCGATCTCCTTCCTCGCCGGTTCGGCCAGCATGTCGTTACTCATTCGAGGCTCGCCGTCTTCGCACCCACGCCAGCACGATCCCTGGCAACGCGATCGCTGCGATGATGTCGAGGGCTGTCAGCGTCGGCAACACCCAGCCGTTCGACGGGGTTTGCAATGCCACCGGTACGGCAGCGGGGAGCGCCCCGTCCGTGGCGCCGCCCTGGGTGGTGCCCACCAGCTGGCCGGTCTCGGGATCGGTCGACGTGGACGCACTCGGCGTGATGGCCGAACCGACCGGAGCGCTGGACGCTTGACGGACGGGCTTGCCGTTCGCGTTCGTCGGCGCCTGGGTCGCCCCGTGTGCCGGCGCGCTGGGCGCATTGACGGCCGACGTCTGCGAACCACGGGACGGCCCGGGCGCAGCCGGCGGCGCGGCCGTGCCGCAGGTCAGTGGCTGCCCGAGCTTGTCGCACGGGTTGGGCTGCGGCGCGTCGACGATCAGGTGATTGACTCCGTTGGAGTAGGTCGGGTTGTTGCAGCCATTGAGCTGTTTCAGATCCGGCGTTGCTACGTGGCCGGGCACCTGGGCGACCTGCTTGAACCCGCCCACCACGAGGTTCTTCGGCAACGGCGAATAGCCCAGCGCACCTGACTTCTGCTGCGCGCCGCACAGCACGTAGTTCAGCCAGGTCGACAACGTTGCGCCTTTGGACGTGTCGAAGCGAGGCGGTGGACCGGCGTTGTTGCCGTTGATGATCCGGTGGTCGCGCGGAATGATCAGGTAGCTGTAGCTCGACAGCGGATAGGTGCGCGGATCCGGGTTGACGTAGACGCCGTCGAGGTTCTGCATCAGGAACGTCGGGCTGGCCGGGTTCTCGTCGATCACCGCCCTCTGCAACGCGATCGCGACGTTCGATGGGGTCGGCAGCGAGTAGTAGCCCGCCTTGTTGAGGACCTTCACGACCGGGATGTTGTTGTTGAGCGCGTAGGCATATTCGTCGTAGCCGATCGAGCCCTCACCGAAGCTCGGCGAGGAGATGTAGCTCGCGACCTGGTCCGAGCCATTGCGCTGCACCGAGCCCGAGAAGCCCGGATAGAACTCTGTCGGGCCGCACCCCGCGCCACCGCCCTGCGCCTGGCAGAACGGCGTCCACAGCGACGGATACTCACGCCACATCCAGCGCGTGAACATGTAGCTCGCACCCGACCCGTCCGAGCGGGTGATCACGGTGATGTGCTGGCTGGGCAGCGCCATCCCGTAGTCGTGGGCGATCGCCGGATCGCTCCAGTCGGTGATCTTGCCGGTGAAGATCTTCGCCAGTGTCTCGCCCGACAGGCGCAGATTCGTGATGCGCTTGCCGCCTACGACCAGGTTGTACAGAAACGACGTCCCGCCCGCGACGATCGGCACGTACGAGTACGCGTACGACGATTGCTCCGTGCCGGCACCGAACGGGTCGGGCTGGGTCAAGAACGCGATGTCGGACGCCGCGAAGTCGGCCTGGTTCACGATGTAGTGCTGGCGGCCCGCAGCCGAACCGTCGCCGCTGAAGTTGATCGTGATGCCGCGAGGGTTGACGTCACGGCTCCACTGGTCGATGGCCGGCTGCGCCCAGGAAGAACCGTCGCCGGAAAGCGGCACGTAGCTCGTGGCCTGGGCAGCGGGGGCGGCAGCGGACACCCCGATCCCTGCGAGGACGAAGGCGCTCGCAAGCGCCAACCAGCGGCGGCGAGACGGGTGGGTGGTCATCAGGCCTCACTCATCCGGGGTTGCGATTGAACGTCGGCACGGTCGGTCGCCTTGGCGGCGCCGCGGTCGGCGTCGCGCCGTATCTGGCGGCGCTGGCGGCGGGTGAGTTCGCCGGGGGCCTTGCCACCGACGAGCCGCGCGATCGCGAACAGCACGAGCACCATGAGCATCAACGCGAGCCCGGCGCCGAACGCGCGCGACACCATCGTCTGTTGCGGGAAGCGCACGTAGCTGTAGATGTAGAGCGGCAGGCTCACCTGGGGTCCGGAGAACGGGTCGGCGTTCATGCCACTGGTGAAACCGGCAGTCAACAGCACCGGCGAGGTCTCGCCGACAGCGCGCGCCATCGCGAGGATGACTGCGGTCGCCATCCCCGAGCGCGCCGTCGGCAGTACGACTGTGAACACCGTCCGCACTTGGCTCGCGCCGAGCGCGTAGGACGCCTCCCGCAACCCGCCAGGCACGAGCCGCAGGATCACCTCGGCACTGCGGGTCACGATCGGGATCATCATCACCGTCAGCGCGAGAGCAGCGGCGAACCCGCTCTGGTCGATGCCGAGCGACAACACAGCGAACGCGTAGATGAACAGACCGGCGATGATCTCCGGCAACGCGGTCATCGCCTCGACGATCGTGCGCACCGGCCGAGCGAACGCGCCCCCGACCTCGACGAGGAACAATGCCGCGAAGACGCCGAGCGGGACGGCGATGAACGTCGCGATCGCCATCTGTTCGAGCGAACCGACCAGGGCGTGCAACAGGCCGCCGGACGTGAGCGGATCGAGCGGGCCCGCCAGCGACATCGTCTGGCTGAAGAAGTTGCTGTGCCGCACGGCGTCCCAGCCGCGGAACAGGACGTAGCCGATCTGGTCGAGGACGATCACGAGAACGAGCAACGCAGCACTCGCGACGATCGCCGTGACGATTCGATCGACAACGACGCGGCGCGGCCACTGCACTCGGCACACCCCGGCGTAGAAGATCAAGAAGGCGCCATACCAGCACACCCAGAAGCCGAGCGCCCCCGACAGCGGGAGCACGCGCTCGTAGAGCACCCAGGTGAGGCCGAGCGCGCCCGATGCCGATCCCACGACCGAGAAGACGCCGGCTGCCGACACGGCCCGGAACGGGATGCGGGCGGCGATTCCGGAGCGCTTGCTCGGCACGGATTCGAATTCTGCGGCGCTGACGGCGCGCGTGACAGCGGTGTCGTCGACGTCGGTACCAAGGATGTCGTGCACGTCAGTCCGTCTGAGATCCGGATCGCGAGCGGTTCACGACGACGGACGCGAGTGCGTTCACGATCAGGGTGATCACGAATAGCACCAGACCGGCTGCCATGAGCGCCGAGAGCATGTCGGGTGTGGACTCCTGGTAGCGCAGCGCGATCGTGACCGCGATGGAGTTGCCGGAGTTCTCGAAGATGTGCCAGGCCAGCCCGTAGGTCGGCGACAGGATCAGGGCAAGCGCGATCGTCTCGCCCATCGCCCGCCCGAAGCCGAGCATGATCGCGCCGATCATGCCGCCGCGACCGTACGGGAGCACCACGGTGCGCACCATGCCCCACCGGCTCGCGCCGAGCGCGAACGCAGCCTCCCGCTCGCCTACCGGCGCCTGCGAGAAGACCTCCCTGCAGATCGACGTGATGACCGGGATGACCATGAGCGAGACGACAACGCCCCCGAGGAAGGTCGACGACGTGAACGCGCTCGGGGTGTGACCGCCACGCACGACGAAAAGCGGGAGGAACGACAAGTGCTCCGACATCCATCGGACGGTGCCGATGATGCGGGGCTGCAGGAAGAAGACACCCCACAGGCCGTAGATGATGCTCGGCACGGCGGCCATGAGGTCGACGAGCGCGATGAGCGGTCGCCGGAACCGGTACGGAGCATATTCCGTTACAAAGATCGCCGTCGCGAGCGCGACCGGCACCGCGATGACGAGCGCGATCGCCGCGATGATGATCCCGTTGGGAAGCATCGAACCGATGCCGAACCGGTTGGCCGCCGGGATCCACGTCTTTGTCGAGAAAAAGCTCAGCCCGGCCTTGTGGAAGGCGCTCGCCGCGCGCAGCACGAGGAACAGCGCGATCATTCCGGTGATCAGGAGGACCATGCCGCCGGCCGAGCGCAGCACACCGCGGAACACCCGGTCCGAGGACGAGCGCGGGACGTCCAGGACGCGGCGAACCTCTTCGTCCGCCGCCGGCCCGGGTGCGGCGAGGAACGGATCGAGCGGCGACGCGGCGTGGCTCGTCATCGCCGCACCAGCCTGCGTACCCGCGCAACCGCCCGCTGTCCTGAATCGCTGCCACGCAGCGCGACGACGGCCGGTCCGCCGACGAGCACGGCAAGGATCAACACGAGAAGGACGGGCAACACCCACGCCGTGTCGACGCTCCGGTCGCCGTGCTTGTAACCGAACGCGGCCGGCGACGGGGACAGGCTCGCCGGCCCCTTCGGCGCAGTGGTCTTGGCGGCGGTCGCCTTGGCCGGTCGGGCGGAAGGCGTGCCTCGCGGGTGGGTGCCTGGCGTGGGCGGTAGCGGCTGTGGGTTCGATACCGGTGTCGGCGGCGCGACGATCGGTGCCGGTTCGGTCTGCGGCGGCGGCACCGGGCGACTGGTCGGGTGTTGGGTCGAGTGCGCAGTGCGGCACGAGGCGGAGCCGATCGTGTGCGCCGCGGCGATGGTCTTCGCGCGCTGCGCCGTCGTCAACGCGACATTCCCGAGCGCGAGTTCGCCCGGGTCGAAGCCGGAGCGCTGCGAGCGCGTCACGAGGCGCAGGAAGTCACTGATCGCCGCCGCCTTCTTGGCGGTGATTCCGCAGGTCGGCACCATCGCGTAGTCGACGGTGGTCAGCGGGTAGGCGGACTTGTTCGAGGTGTTGAGGTCGGTCGACTGGGTGACCCCGTCGTGGTGGGTGCGCATGTGCTGCAACGCGCTGCGCATCGTCGGGGCAGTCGGGGCGACCGCCCCGCCACCGTGGTTGATCAGGCGTGCCGTGGGGAACCTGTCGGCCGCGGCGTCGACGGACCCGACGATCGCGAACAGGGCCCGTCGTCCGGGCGCCTGCGGCCCGAAGCGCTGGTAGACGCAGGGGACGCCGGTGTTGCTTCCGCAGGGAGGCAAGGTGGGATCGATGCCGCTCGGCCGGTCGATGACCAGGGAGGACGCCACGCTGTCGAGGCCGGTGATCGGGTTCCACGTGACCTGCATCGTCGACTGTCCCGGGACGCCGTTGGACTTCGGCGCGGTGTAACCGGGGTCGAGCACCTGGAACGATGTCTGCGGCATCGGGGCGCGTTTGTAGTACCTGTTGACGTGCATCCCCCACGGGTCAGGTTTGCCGTCGAGGAAACTGCGGGCCGCCGGGTCGGAATGCACCCATGCGGTCAACTGCGCTACGAGATCGCTGTCGCCTGCGACGACGATCGGCAGGAACTGACCGCGATTGAGATTGCTGACCGGCGGGAAGTCCGAGCGCGGGTACTGCGGATTGAGCTTGTGGAACTCGGGATCGTCGAAGATGTCGACCGGGTTTCCGTGCACCGCCGGATCGCAGGTCGGCCCTTGCTTCGACGTGTTCTTGGTCTGCGCGCAGTCGAACGCGAGCGAATACGACTGGGTGATCAGTTTCGCGACCAGGCGGGCATTCAACGTCAGATGGGTGATCAGCTTGCCGGTGCGCTCGTTGTCGATGTGGTACGCGACCACGACGGCCGAGTTGGCGATCGGCGCGTAGGTGAACTTGCGTTGCCGCCCGCCCAGCCCCGGTGTCGCCGGCTCGTTCACGACGGCTACGTCGATCGATGATGTGAGGGCACCGGAACCGGTGAGAAATGCCTGGCGCGCGAGCTGCTCGTTGACGCCGGAGTCGAAATCGAAGCTGAGACCGGATCCGCCTAGGCACCACGCTGATCGCCACTGCTGGAAGGTGCGCGCCAGCACCGGCGCGCCCTCGGCGGCGAAGGAGAACTTTCGCAATGGGCAGTTCTGCGGCGTCGGCGCGAACGACAACGGCACCACGATGCGGTCTGCCCAGCTGCATGCCTCGCCGATGCTGGTGTCGAGCGCGTAGTTGCCGAACACGAGACCCACATCGCCACTGTGATCGGCACAGTCGACGCCAGTGCTGCCCGGGCGCGCGCCGGGATTCTGGACGCCGCCCCAGTTCGGCACGACGACGATCGAGCACGGCTGGGTCGCACTGCAACGCAGGAAATCGTTCTCGACGCTGGTCTCGACGTGGAAGTAGCTCTCTCCATCACCGTTGCGGCCGGTCAGCGTGTACGCCTGGTTGCCGACGCCGTGCGCGGCGTTCGCGTCGGCGGCCGTGAAGTTGTAGCAATCCGGCCCGAAGTCGGGCCACTTCCACAGTTTCGGGTGCGCGGGGTTGGTCCCCCGGCACTCGAGCACAGTCACCGCGTAGTACGTGTTCCCGGCGCTGAAGAACGATCCGGCGCCGTTGGAACTCGGCGTGAAGTTGCGCCAGCCAACGTGAACGACCTGATCGGTGAGGTTCTTGGTCTGATCGACGGTCACAGCGGGCACGGCCGCGAATTGACGCTTGTGCACCGGGTCCCAGGCGTGGTCGCCGGATACCGTCCCGCGAACCGTGGTGCCCGCCGCCGGCGCGCGTGTGGACCTCGGCGCGGCTTCTGCGGAGATCGGCCCGAGACCGGCTGACATCACGGCGAGCAGGATGCACGTCGCGAGCCGGGCCGAGACGGATCGGCGCAGAACGCTCATGGATTTCCTTGTGACGATCGATTGGCGCCCAGCCCGCGAATGCGCGGGTCGGCGCGAGCCTGACACGGCTCGCTAACGAGAGGTGTTGCGATGGTTGCCAGGAAGCTATCCACACGATGAACATTGGGTGTCGTACGCCGGTCCGGCACGCAACGGCCGGTCTGCCAACCTGACATAGGTGGACAGACCGGCCGTATTGCGTTGCGCTTGCCGTTACGACCCGAGGGTTACTCGGTCGAGCCGCACCGGTTGGTCGGCAGGAAGCCGTAGCTCTGGATCAGCGACTTCGCCGTCGTGCTCTTGCAGATCCAGCCCGTTCCGGGGCTGCCGTTGCCGAACAGCGGCCGCAGGAACTTCGGGACCGTCTGGCCGCCGTTGTTGGACAGGTTGCGCACAACGTTGTAGACCTCGCGCAGGTACGGGAAGGTCGAGTTGATCACCTTGTGCGGGGCCGTGCCGGTCGTCGGCGCCACGTGGTTGACGTTGCGCAGCACCTGCTTGCCCTGGGTGCCTGTGCCGTGGCCGCCCTGGGACTGTGCCAGATACACCGCGACCGAATACGGGAAGATGATGTCCGGCGCGGTCGTCGAGTTCTTGAAGATCGCGTTGGTGCCCTCGTTCTCCTCGACCGAGTCGTCCAGGCCCTTCACGCAGCTGCCGGGTGTGGCTACACCGATCTCGGTAAGGAAGAACTTGCGCGTGCCCGAGCTCGACTGCGGGATGACCGGGATGACGGCGTGCGTGCTGGTGCCGCCGACCTCCTTCCAGGTCACCGGGCCGGACAGGTGCGAGTTGAGGATGCTTGCGTCGCAGCTGTAGATCGCGTTGAGCTGCACCGTGCTCAGGTTCGCGGTGGCATGCGTCGAGCCACTGAACGTGTCGGCGCTCCAGGTGACAGCGTCGATCGCGAACGGGATGAACAGAATGCTGGACGGATCCGTGCCGGCGGTGCGGGCGCGCGAGGAACGCGCGAAGTCGACGCAGTGGTCGGACGTGTCGCCGGCTGGACGCAGGTTCGCCTCGAGCTCGGCGATGCCGGCGCTCGAACCGTTGGGGCGGGTCCGCGGGGTGCAACCAGTCTTCTCGGTGATCGTCGCAGTTCCGACAGCGTCGAAGCTGTACATCTTGATCGCCGGATTGGTCTTGTTGTAGGCGGTCGAGAATGCGTCCACCACGAGCTGAGTGGTGTCCGAACCGGTACCGACGATCGAGATGTGGCCGGGCCTAACTCCATGGGGCGGGTCGGCGACGGCCGTCGCGCTCGCAACGCCGAGAGTGGTGGCCGCTACGACACCGCTCACGGCGAGCATCTTCTGGATCTTGCTCACGCAGGTGCTCCTTTGGTGCACTGAGTTGACCCGCCACGACGCCCGGGGCGGCCCGCGGGCGATCACCGCGATCCCCCGCGGCCGGAACGATCTCCCACCGATCACCGCAGATCAATACCGAACGCATACCTGCCGTGAAGTCGCCGCACGGCGTTCACCTGCGCGCCGAACAGTGTCCGCCTGTCGGTTGTCCGGATGCCTACAAAATCGGACACTAGGCACGATTCTGTGCTGGGCGGCTCATCCACTTACGCCGGCGATGGCGGTCTGTGAGTACACCCCACTCGGGTCGCTGATCGTGTTGGCGGTCGCGCTGTGATCGTCGTACTGGTTCGACTCCAGTCGGGGGAGCAGCCAGAGCAGGCATCGCCTCGTTCGGCAACCGAAACGAAAACTCGATGAGCGGCGAACCCGGACTCTGGGATCCCCCAAGATCAAGCGACAGATTGGCCGAGATGAGTGTGGCAGAGATGCCTCTCGCGCTTCGGTTCGAGGGCGAGGTGGCGTGCGGCTTGCTGCTCGGTGTTACGAGACTCGGGGTGGTGTTTTCGTTATGCGGAGCAGCAAGAGGTAACTGCGTTCCGCGGAGCGCAGCCGCGCCGTGCTGTCAGCAAGCCTGCAGCCCCTACTGACCAGAGTCGGCCGCCAGTTGTGGTCGGTGGGGGCTGCAGGCTGCGCGTGTGTACGGAATGGTGTTGTAGCGTCCACTAGGTGTGCGGCCTGTGCGATCCCGCAGGTTGCAACAAGATCGAGGCGGTGAGCAGGGGCTAACGATTGCTCAGCGTCGAGCTGACAATTGAGCCCCTGGAAAGACGAGAACGGCCCGATTCCGTAAAGGGATCGGGCCGTTTCGTTGTCCGGGCCGCGATCGGGCGCTCTCCGCGGGTCGGCGGGCGTCGATCGTGGGTCTGTTCGCCGGATCGGGTGCTGCTGCGGGCATGGTTGTGGCCCGCGCCGTCGTGGCCGGCGGGCTGGCCGATGGTGCTATGGAGTTGCGGCTACCGCGGCGCGGCGGCTACTCGTGCGGTGGTGGTGCCGGGTCGTGTCCGGCGATGGCAGCCGCTTGGGCTTTGCGGCGGCGATGCGTGCAGGGGTGTCGGCGAGCAGCCGGGTCCGGCGCCGTGGTCTGCGGCGCGTCGGTGCCGGGACGTAGTCGTCCTTGCGGGCGTGCGCGCGCGCCACCGCTCGAGCAGGCGCAGGTTGACGGCCATGACCGCGACCATCGTGAGGAACGCGGTCTTGGCCAGGCCCATCACACGGACCGAGCCGCGGGTGATGTCGTGGGTGGCGTCGTTCTTCAGGTTGCCGAAGATGCCGTCGGTGCGGTTGCGCCGGTTGTAGGAGGCGTACCACTCGGCGGACCCGTCCAGGTCGGGCTGCCAGTACGGCAGCTGGTCGCGCAGCACGCGGGCTTTCTGCTGCCCGCTCACCTTCGGCAGCCGCCCGTTCGCCGGCGTGAACACGCCCGGTGCGGTGGTCGGCTTCGAATGCGGCAGGTTGAGCGAGTCGGGTTTGAGGTCGCAGCGCAGCTGCCCGAGCCATGGCGCGGCAGCCGAAGTCCCACGACCCGTCGCTGTTGCGGCCGCCGACCGCGTGCAGCGCGTAGAGCTTCCGCTGCGCAATGCGGGGCGTCCGGCCCACCGGTGGTTGTTGTCCGTCGCCAGCTCTGGTGAAACCATTGGGCTGGCGTCCTCAGTCGGGAGGACATACGACCCATGGGAGGTCGTTATGGCGCCGGATGAGTTAGTCGCGGTCGAGCATCTGCGCGAGGCCCCTGTGGCGGTTCTTCAACTGTCTGGCGGGGACGTGTTTCTCGAGGTCGCGGTGGTGCCGCTGGTTGATGTCGACCATGTGTGGGAGCCGATCGCGCAGTTGCATGACGCGGCCGTGGGGGGTCGGCCGGTCGGAGTCGCGCAGGGCCTGAGTCAGCTGGAGGCATTCGACGCCTGGAGCCGAGCCACGCTCGGATTGGAAGGTTACCTGCGTGCCGTTTCGCCGGTGGCGGCGGCGAACGTGCTCGATTCGGCCACCGACTATGCGCAGTTCGCACAGCAGCTCAACGGCTTGGATTCCGTCTACCTCTCGGCCTTGGCCTCGGCCGGCCGGGATGCGGACCTGACCGCGAGCAGTCTGGACCGGGCCGGCGGGTTGATCGACGACCTGGGCATGCCACAGATGCCCGGTGGGGGCGCGTCGCAGAGCCTGATCACGAACGCCGGAACCGGGTCAACGGCGACCGTGAACCACGAGAGCTTGAGCCAGCAGATTGCCGACGCGCACGGGAATCCCTACACGATCCTGGACGTCCTGGCCCGCGAAGGGGTCGGTGCTGCTGCCGCAGGCGCGCGAAGCCTGGTTCCTGGGTCGGGCAAGTACGTCCAGGTGGCCGGCAACGTCGTCACCACGACGGGGGAGGCCGCAGCCTGGGGAGCGGCTACTGGAGCGGCCATCGGTGGCTTGGCCGGTGGACCGGCCGGGGCGGCCGCAGGCGGCGTGATCGGCGGTGTCATCGGCGGGATCGTGGGATTTTTCGGTTCGTTGATATCGGGGATCTCGTCACTGTTCAGTTCCGATGCCGCAAAGGGTGACAAGGTTCCGGTCAGCCCGCCGGCGCCGGTCACGGACAGCGGCGGCCATACGACTGATGTCGGCGCGCAGGGCCAAACCGCGCAGGGTCGCCCGATCGGTTCGTCCGGTTCCCCTCCCAATCCGCCGAGTTCGTCGCCCGGACCGCAGGCTACGCAGGTTCATTGCCCGCGCGGTGATGACGACTCGCTGGGTCTCGATCTTCCGGGTTGGCGCACCGGCTTCGATCTGTTGGCCGCAGTGCAGCCGAGCGGCCCCGGGTTCGACGCGTTGTTCACCGAGTCCGCGGCACTGATGCTGCCGCCGCCGTCTGAGCTCTCGTTGTCGGCCGATGTCACAGCTCGAGGCCTGTGGGGCGATCTGCTGGCCACACGACCCGGGGGTACTCGTCTTGGTCCAGGCATCCGCGGCCCTGCAACGGTTGATCTGGGACGTCTGATTGCGATCGGCGAGGTCGAGGTCCGCGCGCGGTTGGCTCGTGCCTTGGTCGAGCACGCCGACCCGCAGGCCACCCTGGCAGATGCGGTGGCCATGCTCATCGACGGACGGGCACGGAGGGCGGCGCAATGAGTCGCACTTTGGTCGAGTACGTGCCTGCCGTGTTGACCGTCGGCCGCACGGTAGACGTCATCGACGACCTCGCCGATCTGCACGCGCGCTGCCTGTCCAGCGGCCCCGAGGCCGACCAGGCGTTCGCCGACCTGTCGGACACCACCTGCCTGATCCTCGGTCAGCTCTTGGCCGTCGGAACGGCCGGCGCAGGTGAGGTGCTGGCCACCACCCGCCGGGCTGTGGAGCAGGCGGGGATGGCGGGGCGCGAGTCCGTCCTCCTGTCCGCATTTCTTGCCGCATCGGGCGCATTCTCGGACGAGATCGCAAAGACGGCCGACTTGGTGAGCCACGCGGGCGTCCTCGAGCAGTTGGCCGGAGGGGCGGCTCGAGTACCGATCGTCGACAGGGTCTCGATGAGCGTGACAACGACTTCCCTCGCGGATCTGGCGGTCGCAACCCGCTCAGCAGGTGGCTCTGTCCTGGCATTGGCGACCAACCTGCGGTCCTTGGCGACCGAAGGCCGCAACGGGCCGGACGACGCAACCCTTCCCGCCGTGGCCCAAGCATGCGCTGACGGGTACGCGGCCTTCTGGACGGCGCGTCGCGCAGCCCAGACCGGAGCACCCGAGCCGGGCGACGTCGCCAGACTGCAGGATGTCGTCGAATTCGGGTCCAACAGGTGGCGTGGGCCTGCTGCGCAGCTAGTGGCCGGTCGGGCCCTGCCGCAGCATCTCGGCATCGACGGTGCGGGCGAAGGCGCCCCACCAGAGACAGGGATACCGCGTGCCGGCCTGGCTCCACGCTCACGGCAGGGACTTCCTGCCGCCGGCGAAACCGTCGATGTCGGCCGTCAGCGCATTCCGGCCAGGGTGACCAGCAGCACCGCGACCTGGATCGCCCTGGGCGCGAGCACTGCCGAACTGCATCCGCCCAGCGAGTTGGCGGATCACACGCCGGTGGCTGCACCGTCGGGCAGCGGCGCGGACGGGGAAGCGGACTTGACCACGCCGCAGATGCACACGGTCGTCACGGTGGGCACGCAACCGATGAAGGTTCCTGGACCGGGGGCACCCGTGCTCGATCCGCTCACCGGTGCCCAGATCAACCCGATGACCGGTCTGGTCGTACACCCGCCACCGGGGCGAGGAAGCGGTGTGGCGATAGCCGAAGCCGTCCTGCGCGAGGCACACCTCCTCGACGTCAATGTCGCAACCGAAACAGTCGTCAGCTTCGTCGACCGGCTCGTCGCCCGACGAGATTAGTGCTCGATAGGTACGGCTCCCGACCACCCAAGATTTGCTGGGCTCGCTGGCTCCAAGTGCGCAACCGCCGGCAGACGGTGGAGGCACACTCGGTAGAGAGGGGGTCGGGCGGGCGCTCTCCGCAGGTTTGCGCGCGTCGATCGTGGGTCTGTTCGCCGGATCGGGCGCTGCTGCGAAATCGTGTAAGTGCCCTATCCGGCAGACGGGCGCGGCCCCAGCTGGCGGCAATTGTTAGCGCCCAGGGAGGTGTCAATCAGGCATGGCTACTGGGCGTCACTTGATCGCTGCGGTCCTTCTGACTTCGGTCGTGTTCTGCGGATGCACCCATGCTTCGCCAACCGCGACCACCTCAGTACGTACGACCCGCTCGGCGACGGACTCCGGATCTGGAGAGCCAGGCACATCGACATCTCGACCGTCGCGAGCCGGACGAGTGACAGGACAAGTGCTGGTCGTCCAACCAGGGTTTGGCAGAAGTCGGCGCGTCGGCCAGCAAGCGGTCGTGATGCTGCGAGGGAGGACGCATCGCCGCCTGAGAACGAATGCGTCTGGCGTGTTCTCTGTGGTCCTCCCTACGGGACGCTATTCGGTCTCTGGTCACGTCCCTGGCCCTATCCAGACGCTCTGCCCTACGCCAAGGCATATGACCCTCGTTGCGGGCCACACGTCGCTGGCACGGTTCGTCTGCATCAGCACCGCCGGGCGATCAGACGCGCAGCGGCCCAACCGGATCTGCCGCCGACTGGACGATCGGGTGAGAGTTTCTGTTTCAGCAGTCGCCGGTCGCCGTGCCGCGTGGCGCCAAGTCAACCGCCTCCTGCGCTGATCGGAGAGCTGCCGAACGGGCAGTATGGCAAGACATCTCCGGTCCGCTAAGCAAAGACCTCGACCAGCCTCTGCGCGTAGAACTCTTCCCACGGCTGCGCGGGCACGACAGTGACGTACTCCTTGTCCAGGGCGACCAGGTAGTGCGTGAGCTCGCTTCGTACCGGGCGGCGACCCACCATGTCGGGCAGCTCCGAGAGCCTGCTGAGCCAATCGGCGTACCAGCTGGCCCAATCATCGTCTGCTCCATCGGTGATCCGGTAAACCTGATGGTGGGTGTCGGCGACCTCATGCAGCAGGTCACGCACTCGGTCAATCGCTTCGTTCACCGTCGCCACCCCTCATCGTCGTGTGTCCAGGATGCCGATGGTTGCCACAAAGCGGAATAGGCCATCAAAACGGCTTGGCTCTTCTGCACGCCGATCAACCGACCGGACATGCCACTGTCATCGGCACGGATTGCGTAGCCCAAGGCATCGCTTGCAGACGGGTGCGGAACCCGTAGCGTGGCGTTCGTGATCAACCTGCAGCGATGTGATTGGCTGGCGGCCTTAGGCTCCTTGCACCGCTGGTCGTCGCGGGCGTGCTCGCGTCGTACGGCGGTGAGCATTCGGTGGCGGTTCGTGTCGCAGTAGTCGGCATCGTAGCTAGCGAAATGCTGCTGCAGGCTCTGATTGCTCCCATGTCGGGTTATCAACAGCGACATGAGCTGTGGAACCTGGTTCCTTTTTTGGGATGGGTTATCGCCTGGAAGCTCGGAACCGTACTCAGCAGGCATTGCCGGGCTGGTTCGCCGGACGTCCGCGACGCATCCGTCCACGCTCGTCACTGATCCTGCGTGGCTTCCCTCCGACACCGATCCGGTCCTGCGGTGGTCGGCGCACCTGTCACAATCTGATGGTGCCGGACGACGATCCCTTCGCCCTCGAGCGGACGCGTAATCGGCTAGCGATGCTTGAGGCAATGGCAACTGCTATCGAGCGTCGTCAGGAGTTCATGGACGTGATCGCATCGGCCGGCGACGCCGATGCAGCGCGACAAGAAATCATGACTCACTTCGCGTTTAGCGACACGCAGGCTGTCGCGGTGTTGGATCTGCAAGTCCGCCGATTTGCCGACGGAGAGCTTCGCCGGATCAACGAGGAAGCCGACGGTATTCGTCGCCAACTGAACCAGTCGTAAACCAAATCAGACGACCGGCCGATGAGCGAGCGCCGAAAGCTTCAGAGCCGATTCACCGTAGCCCCGTTCATGGGGCGGCCATCGCGACTCGGCAAGCGCGGGTCATATGAGCCTCCTCGCCGAGCGACTCGACGGCGCTGTCCGGCTCGGAGTGTCAACGCCGAATACCGACTCACGGGAGGCTGACGCCATGCGGAAACTGACCTTTGGCATGAACCTGAGCCTGGACGGCTACATCGCCGCGCCCGGCGACGACCTCGGCTGGAGCGTGCCGAGCGACGAGCTGTTCCAGTGGTGGTCCGACCGGGTGGGGGCGACGGGCCTGGCGCTGTACGGGCGCAAACTGTGGGAGACGATGAGCTCCCACTGGCCGACCGCCGACCAGCAGCCTGGCGCCACACCGGCGCAGATCGAGTTCGCCCGCCGCTGGCGTGACATGCCGAAGGTGGTGTTCTCCTCGACGACCAGCGCGGTCGACTGGAACGCCCGCCTGGTCACCGGCGACGCTGTCCCCGAGATCACCCGGCTCAAGACCGAGGATGGCGGTCCCATGGACGTCGGCGGCGCCACCCTCGCCGCCGCGGCCATGCGGGCCGGGCTGATCGACGAGTACGCGATCGTCACCCACCCGGTCCTGGTGGGCGGCGGCACGCCGTTCTTCACGGCGCTGGACAACTGGGTGAACCTGAACCTGGTCGAGACCCAGACGTTTCCCGACGGCGTGCTCCTGACCAGGTACGAGACCAGGCGCTGAATACCCGACCTCGGATCGGCGCGGGCTCGGGCCACCCAAGGACCTTGTGGCCGTTAGGGCATCGCCTTACGGGACACCGCGGCCGCTCTGCCACCGGATGTGGGCGTCCCGGAAGCCGCCGCCGTCGCGCTTCTGTGTCGGCCGCGATCGACGCGGCCGGCCTGGCATCTAGGACATGCCTCCTACGGCGTTCGCGACGCCGCCTTGGGCAAGCGCCGACTCGCCCGAGCGGGTGAGCTTCGAGCCGAGGGCCCAATGCTCGTTGCCGACCAGAACGATTTGCTGTCCGACGAGCCCAGCGTGCTCAAGCATCTGCACTCCCTCGCCAACGACGCGGACGAGCTGCTCGCGCGTGAGATCGTCGTTGCTCCAAGCGCTTTCCTCGGATATGAAAACGTTCGCGGCCGACACAACGGTCAGTGCGGAGCCGTCCGCGCCGGGCCCGCCGGTGCCGAAAACCTTGGTCATCACCTCAGTCGCGAGGTCCGGAAGCGACAACGCCGCCAGGCGGTCCACCTCGGCACGGAGCAGCCCTACGCCTTCCTCGCGCTTTGCCTTATTACCGAACACGTCACGAGCCTACACCGGTGGAGGTGCGCCGTCAGCTGCCGCGCCTGCACCCGCTGACCCACACCTGACCGCAGTCGCCACGAGCGATCGCCGCGCGAGCTTCCGTTAACCGCGCCAAGCGGGCACCCGGTGGAGGTCGCGCGGCGACGGCCGCTATTTGCGCGGTGGGTGTTCTCGTCGGGGTTGCCGGCGCTGGCGCGACGGGTTAGGTTGTTGGTGGGCGCGGGTGACTGACGTAGCGAAGTGCAGATGTCAGGAGCTTTCAGTCTGCCGCGCAGCTGTGCCCCTTTGAGGCCTAATCTATGCGCGCTCCGGTGTCGCGCTCGCGCCCACTTTTCGTGATGGTCGTCCCGCTTGCTGGTCGGTGACCATTCGCTTGTAGGAGATCTCCGCCTGCTCGGTCAGCGCCCGTTCAGCGTCTCGGATCGCGCGGTTCGTTGACCAGATCCCGGCGGCGGCCTTCGTGCGCGGGTTAGCGCCCGCGGTCAGCTCGAGCTCACGGAGCTTCTTCTTGGTCAACGCGGGCCGCTGGTGCGCATAGTCCTCTGAGCGTGTGAGCATGCACCAGAACAGGATCGCGAGTTTCC
>DASXJR010000019.1:0-57526 GCA_036497285.1 Jatrophihabitans sp. | reverse complement strand
CTCAAACTGCACTTGCTGGCCCTCCTAGTGTGGAACGGCTGTCCGAGCTCTCATGATCATGCTCCATTCGGCCCGACGCGTCACTGCGGCGCTGGCGAGGGGTCTGCCACCGGCCGGCGGAACCGCACACATCTGCCGCCGTCAGGGCCGTGCGACCGGAGCACAGGCCTAGGGCGCGGCATGATCGACACGTGGATACCGACAGCCTCTCGATCGCCCGGTGGCAGTTTCGCATGGTGTGGCGCCTCGCTGACGAGGTCCACCTCCCACGGCTGACCGACGCAATGTGCCAGTGGCAGCCGCACCCTGGAAGCTGGACCGTTCACTGCGCCCCGGACGGGCGGTGGCTGCCGGACTGGGCGGACGAAGACCCCGTCGAGCCGCCGCCGCCTTCGGTCGGCTGGCTGACCTGGCACGTCATCTGGTGGTGGTCCTCCGCCCTGGCCGTCGTTCGCGGGTCGCAGCCAGTGCTGCACGAGGACGTGGCGTGGCCGGGAAGCGCCGACTGCGCGCTAGCCGAGATCCGCCGTATCGGCCGGGACTGGCGCAAGGTGATCGGGCAGCTTTCCGACGCCGCAGTGCAGGTACCGGTTGCGTTTCCGTGGCCCGACCCGCGTCCGCTGATCTATACGGTCTCCTGGGTCAACATGGAGTTGATGAAGAACGTGGCCGAGATTGGTGAGGTCGCCAACATGTTCACCAACCGGAGCGCGTAGGCCGCGGCAAAGCCGCGCTTCCGGATCTGCCGCGGTCAGTGCGCCGACCAACCCGAACTGATCGGCCGATGACAGCACCGCAGGATCGCTCGCTCGGGCGGAACGCGACTGAGGCTTGACGTCCTGGCGGTTCGCGCGTGCGAGGAGCTGGCCGCGGTGGCTGGTTCGGCGGATGCTTGGTCTGTGGAGAGCAACGGACGGTCGGGGGACGGGGCCGGAGCGGTCGTAGCCAGGCGGGAGCAGGCCGCCGATGTGCGTGAGCAGCTGCTGGCGGAACGCGATCAGGGGGCAGAGGTCCGCGGTGGGAAGGCCGACGAGCGCGACCGTGTTGCGGACCGGCGGGAGTTGCTTGCTGATGACCGGGAGGGGCGCGATGGGGAGCGGGAGGAGCGCGCTGACGAGCGGGAGCGGGTCGCTGACGAACGAGAACAAGCTGCAAATAACCGCGAAGCCTTGATGGATGACCGCAAGAGGACGCTCGATGAGCGCGCCAAGGCCGTGTGCGCCGAAGTGTTTACGCCGCTCAAGCAGACAGATGTTTCCGAGCGTGCGGGCCTATCGGTTGCGCGGGCGTATGAGGCGGTCGAGCGTTCGGCGACGCGGCTAGCGCGATCCGAGGAGCGGCTCAAGAAAGCCACGGACAAGGAGCAGCGGCGAGAGGCTGCACGGCATCGGGGTGTCGCCAGCGAGTCGCGCAGCGCGCCGATGTCCTCAGACACCGAAGGGGAGCAACGATGACGGCGCGGCCCGACGCTGAGCCTCCACGATCCGCAGATGGGCGATGTCGGGTGTCCGCGGCCATGTCGCTGTCATAACCCGAAGGGCACGCATCAGTCTGCTGCGAAGCGTCTCGACGCGACGTCGCCGACGTAGTCCGATGGCAGACGCGGATGCTCCATTGGTGCCGCATCGAGACAACGCATGGCCGTGTCGACGGCGCTCGAATCTGAGGCCGAAACGACGGCCGAAAACGAGGCCACCGTTGGTGCTGCTTAGTCTGCCTGGTTCTGCGTTCTGATGCTCGGGAGGCTCTCGATGCCTCGGCCGCGGAGCCGGTAGCTTGCGCCCTTCAACGTGAGGACGTCGGCGTGGTGGACGATGCGGTCGATCATGGCGGCGGCGACGGCTTGGTCGCCGAATACGCCGGCCCAGCCGGAGAACGGCAGGTTGCTGGTCAGCACGAGCGAGGCGTGTTCGTAGCGAGATGACACGAGCTGGAAGAACAGGTTCGCGGCGTCTTGTTCGAAGGGCAGGTAGCCGACCTCGTCGACGATGATCAGCCCGTAGCGGCGCAGCTTGGCCAGCTCTTGGGGCAGTCGGCCGAGGCGGTGTGCGTCGGTGAGGCGGGTGATCCAGTCGGTCGCTGTCGCGAACAGCACCCGGTGTCCGTGGCGGGCGGCGGTCACGCCGAGCGCGGTCGCGAGGTGGGTCTTGCCGGTGCCGGGCGGGCCGAGCAGCACGATGTTGCGGGCCTCGGTCAGGAACGCCCCGGAGGCGAGCGATCCGACCTGGTTGCGGACGGCGGGTTGGGCGTCGAAGTCGAAGTCCTCGAGGGTCTTGCGGGCCGGGAACCCTGCGGAGCGGATACGCATCTCCGCGCCGGAAGCGTTGCGGGCGGAGACCTCGCGTTCAAGGACAGCGGCGAGGTAGTCCTCGTGGGTCCAGCCTGCGTCGCGTGCCTGGTCCGCGAGGCGTTGCGCGGTCTCGGTGATCCGCGGCGCCTTCAGCGCGGCGGCGAGGTAGTGGATCTGCTTGACCGCGTCGGGAGTGGACTTGGCTGCCATCACGCGACCTCTCCGCCGAGGCCGAACGCGCGGTCGTAGTCGGCCAGATCCCGAGCCAGCTCATCGACAGGCTGACCGGTGCGGGGCTCCCGGAACTGCTCTCGCAACAGCCGTGCTGTCTCGCGGTGAACCTGGTCGGTGATCGTGGCGCCGCGGGCCCAGACCCGGGCGTGATCGGCCACGAGCTTGCCGTCGAGACGAGCGCCAACCCGGTCCAGATCGGCGCTGACGTCGACCATGCGCCCGATCGCGGTCGGGTCCACGGAGTAGTCGCTGGTGTCGAGGCGGACGTAGTAGTCGCGGCCGAGCCGGACCCGTTCTCGCCAGCCGAGGTGCAGCGGGACCGGCGGAAGCGGCAGCATCTTGGCTCGGTCGGTGTCGATGAGGTCGATCGGGCGGGCTTTGATCGTGCGCACGATCCGCTGGTTCGCCCGCACCAGCCAGTCGGCGAACTGGCTGGTGAAGTCCGCGGGCGAGGTGAACGTCCGGCCGGGCATGAACGAGGTCTCGAAGTAGCCGTTGCGTCGCTCGACGAGACCCTTGGACTCCGGATCGTTCGGCGGCAGCAGCACGAACTTCGTCGCCAGCGTGCCGGCAAACGAGACCACTGGGGCGGTCAGGCGATTGCCGCGGCCGATGCCGGGTTCGTTGTCCCAGATCAACCGTCGCGGCACCCGGCCGAGCTGCTGGATCAGCTCCCAGGAGCCGAGCAGCAGGTCCTGCGTCTTTCGTGTCGGCAGCATCCGCCCGGTGATGAACCGCGAGTGCGCGGCGATGATGACCAGGACCGGCAGCAGCGCGCTCGTGCCGTCCTCGAGCGGGATCCGCTTCGGCGGGAACCACAGATCGCACTGCCCAGCGTCGCCGGGTTCCCAGACCAGCCGGTCGGCCGGATCGATGCGCCGGTAGTCAGGACGCAACAGCCTGACGTTGTCGCGGAACCACGTGATCGAACCCGGCCAGTCGACCCGCTCAGCGATGACCGTCGCCGGCATGTCCGGGGTCTCGGACAACAGCTCCCGCACCCTGGCCTCGAACGCCGTGAACGACGTCGGCACCGGCGGACGTTCGTACTTCGGCGGCCTGTCCGAAGCCAACGCCCGATCGACCGTCGCCCGCCCGATCCCTAGCTGCCGCGCGACTCGCCGCCGCGGAACACCGTCCGCGACAAGCCGCCTGATCAACGCCCAGTCCTCCACCGAGATCACCCATCCAATCTGTCTGGGTGGCCTCGTTTTCGACCGTCGCTATGGCCTCATTTTCAAGCGTTGCCGACAGGCCGGGCGGCGTCAGAGGACGAGTGCTTCGACTCGACGCCACCGGCCAGGCCCCCCGCACGGCTATTCACGACTGAGCGTGCCGCTTCGCGTGCACGCATCGGCCGCTGACATGACGGCACAGCGTTACCGCTCATGCCGCTGACATCGCGCGGTCGTGGAGGAGGGTGGAGTAATCCCTTGCGATGAAGCACCCGACAACAATGACCGCCTGGAGCTGCACGGCCGGCCGTCATGTGGCGGGGATACGTGAAGCGTAAGGAACTTCCGAGCCGGGTATCTCAAGGGCATCCGGGGTGTGCTGGAGGGTGGCGCACCCCGGTCCATCGAGGGGTCGGGCCGCCATGCGGCCCATCATGTCCGCGGTCGAGGATCTTCTCGATCACCTCTTGGTCACTGGGCGAGAGCTCGGTCCAGCGGCAGATCGCCAAGCGGATCTCGTGCGCCGCCCTCGGGCCCAGGCCCTTCTCCGCGAACCAGTCATCTGGGAGCTCGTCGCGAAGATGGCGGGCGCGGAGGTGGAGCAGGGTGCTGCTCGCGTCTGTCTGCTCGCCCCGTCGCCGCACTATCTGCCCCCTCCACCAGACCGTACGCTTCCGTCGCTGCCTACGGCTTGCCGATGGCACGCACGCCTGACGGGAAGTGGACCGTCGAGGTGCTGACGACGCGCGCGGCCAGTGCTTCAGGATCAAGCACCGCTCGATCATTGGCAGCCGCCGCGGATGGGCGCCGACCGGCCAGCTCCGCTTCACCGTGGACGACGTGCGCCGGATGCTCGGCCCGGGCTTCGCCAGGCTCGAAGAAGTCCTCTTGTCGATGCCAGCCTCAGGTGCCCAACGTCACTTACCGATCAACGCCCGTCGCGAGGGACCCTGGATGTAGGCCGACCTGACCGACGCCGAGAGGAACCCTCCCTCCCTGCCCCTCGGCTGTCGCCATGCCATGGCGTGGCACCCAGGTCAGGTCGGTCGGAAGGTCGGGGTTGCGAGTCCCGTTCGCAGCCTCGGCCGCCTGCTCAACCTTTCCGTACAACGTCGCACGACGCTCGGCCCGCACTTCGCCCAGCTCGAAGAGGTCGTGTAAACGCAGCGCTATATCCAGCGCAGTGCGAGATGTTCGGCCCCGGGCTTTTCAATGGCTGTCCGCGGCACCTGCCAACCGCGATCAACTGCGCGACTAGGTGGAGGAGGCCGCGCCAGCCTCCGGGTCACCGGTGACCGCGCCGCATCTTGGCTACTCGCCGAGCTCCTCCTCGTCGCCGACGACGCGCCCCTGTTCGCGGCCGATCCGCCCGGAAGCGTTGATCTGACTACGCGCGACCGGACAGCAGCACCGACGGAATCTGCCGCCGTCAGTGCGCGGATCGGCCGATGTGGGCGCATCTGACAGACGCTCCTCGGCGTCAGGTCCGCAGGCCCACAGTAACCGGTGGAGCGTGTCCTCGTTGATCACCCTGTACAGCTGGTAGCCCTGCATCACTGGATGAGGAGACCGACAACTCGGTGAGGTTGGGGTCGGGCCCGAGGGGCTGACCACCCAGTCGGCGGCCTGGAGCTGCCGCTCGACTTACCGTGATGGGGGGTCCCGATCGCGACTCGCCGCTGCCCTTCCGGCCTTGTTCGGCGGCCACCAGGCTCGGCCTGCACGCCCCGAGGTGCTGCGGCTGCGACGGCCTTGCGATGGGGGCGGGGCGGTCAGCTATTGCGTTCCTGGAACGAGTTCGGATAGCTGGCATTCCGGATGGTGAGCATGGGGTCGGCGAACTCGATGCCGGGCGGCAGGGTCCCCGGCATGAACGCAAGCGACCGGTCCGCCTCCTGGCTGTTCGGCCCGACCTGGTCGATCACGATTTGACCGAGCGAGACGCGTTGCCGATCCGCCGGCCAGGGCGTGGCGGGATCGTCGATGACGTCAGAGTCGTCGGCGATCTGGGCGTACCAGGTGAACCGCACCGGATTGGCGGCGAGGCGCGCGACCAGTTCCTCGGATAGGTAGTCGGCGGACTTCGTTGCTTCCTCGCCGGAGGCGAGGCTGTGCTCGCCGGCCTCGGGTATGAACTGGTACCGGACAAAACGGTTCCGACCCTGCGCGTCGGTGAACTGCACCGCGTTGACGGAGTAGAAGCTGGTGGTCGCCCAGCTCTGCGGAAGCTGCGTCTGGGTGGTCAGGAAGGTCTTCGCGATGGGATGGCTACTGAGGAACTCCGCCAGTTCGGAACCCGGGGTTGGCTCCCCGCCGCTGTGGGCGATCGCCTGCAACAACGTGCTGAAGTCGCTGGAGGTCGAGACCGGGAATCCGTTGAAGCTGTGGTTGACGATGTCCGTGTTCGACCCGTCGGACATCAGGAACTTGATCGCGAAGCCACGGGGGTTCGCGTTGAGCTTGGTGTCCGGGATGTCGGGGAGACCGGTGAAGTCGGAGAAGCGGACAACCACCGGCACCGAGGACTCCAAGAAGAGCGGAGCGCGGCACAGTTCCCTTGCCTCCGCGCTCGGGGTGTAGGTCCCTTGCAGGATTAGACCCTTGGTGTGGACGGCACGGGCATGATGCTCGCCGAACGCGGCGTGGAAGTCGTTGACGAGCTGAGCCGGTAGCCGTTCGGGAAACACTTCCTCAGGGGCGGCCATGTGGTTTCGGGTGGTAGCCATCGAAGGTCCTTCCGTCGTGCCTCATCGGGGACGCGGACAATAACCACGGTAGCGACCACTGATGGCCGAATCTATGGTTGCGACCTCCAGGGTGGTCCGTGCTGTGGACGAATTTGACGACCGGGCGAGGGGCACTCCAATGAGCTTCAACGAGACCGTCGAGGTGGTCGGGAAGGTCATCGACGCCGCCGGAGTAACGGCGATCGTCCTGGGTTCCCTCAGCGCTTCTATGCGCGCCGTCGGCAGGCTACGCCGCCACGAATCGAACACCTACACGCGGTTCCGCCAGCAGCTCGGGCGCAGCGTCCTGCTGGGCCTAGAGCTGCTGGTCGCCGGAGACATCATTCGCACCGTCGCGGTCACTCCGACGTTGACCAGCATCGCTGTGCTGGCTGGCATCGTTGCGATCCGCACGTTCCTGAGCTTCGCCCTAGAGCTGGAGATCACCGGGAGATGGCCATGGCAGAAGCAGCTTTCCGACACGACGCCGTGAGCCGATGGCGCCCATTGCGTTGACCGCGCCGCCCAGCGCCGCGCGGAACGCGGCCACCGAGCCCTACCGGATTTGCCGCCGTCAGCGCGCGCAGGCCAGACGACCGGAACGGCCTGAGAGCCGGTCGTCCCGATCTGCCGCCGACGTGACCGCGTCGCGCGCGCCGTTGATCACATGCGGCGCGCCCTACGCAACGTCATGCAGGCCCAGGTTGTCTGTCTTACATGAGTAGTTGTCGCATCGTCCCGATGTCGCTGGCAGTTGCCGCGCTCCTCGCTGGGTGCACGACTCACTCGCGCAGGCACGTAACGGAACGGTCGTCACCGGTAGCGCCAACGCATGCATCGGCTACGTCAGTACATGAGGCTCGTCCAACGGTCAGTCGTCAGCGCGCCGTCACACGCCACGCCATCCACGGCGCGCGGCCATGCTATATCGCGCAAGGGGCGATCGTTCAGGTTCGGATCGAACCCGACGGTGCGCTCCGGGACTGTCTTGTCGTGCGGGCGCTTCAGTGGCTGACCGTTGCGAACGTCCCGCGCGAATGGACCGATGACCTCGCCGCCTACTGGCACTGGATGCTCGAACGCGCCGACTACGAGTTCGACCTCGGCAACGTCCGACGGACCAATCCCAACGTGAAGATCCCGGCCCTCAAGTAGAAAGGTCTTGGAGCCGGAGGGCCGTTCCCGCACTTGACCGCACACCGGCACCAACCAGATTTGCCGCTGTCACGCCTGTCGCTGTCAATTACCAGCCCGGCATCACCATGTTTCCGGCGACGTTGCCGGCGACGTTGGTCTGGCCCATGCCGTCGTATCGGTCGGCGCCGCATCTGACGCAGTGTCGGTAGGGCTCGCCGTCCGGGTTGAGGTATGTGCGCCAACGGTGGTGAAGGCCGGTGCGGCACAAGAGCGGTTTTGCTGGCGCGCTGATGGTCGAACTGTCGGCCGACGGATTGCGTACTGCTGCGCGCAGCGCGAATGAGCGGCTCAGGAGTCCGAACAGGAACAGCATGCTCGAAATCCCGCCGAGCCCGTGCAGTTCGGCCAGGAACGCTTGGCGATACCGGTCTCGGATCGGGCCGGCGGGCAACATCCGGGTGACCGCCCGGACCACGAGCCCGGCCCTCGCGCGGTTCGGCTCGTGCTCGGTCATGACGGCGTGACCTTGGCCTGGGTGACCCGGAGGCGGCGACGGCTCTGATAGGACGACGCGAGCGCATCGCGGGCCGATCGCACTCCATCAGCGGACAGCCGGTAGTACCGGCGCGCCGGACGACCTTCGGCCCGAGGATCGATGTCCTCCCAACGAGACTCCAGCCAGCCAGCGCCCTCCAGCCTGGCCAGCATCGGATGCACAGTGCCGCTCGGCAATCCGGCGGCCTGGCCGATCTCAGCCCCGTACATCGCACGAGCGGGATCGGCGAGCAACGCACGCAGCACTAGTTGGGTGGGGATAGTCATCCGGCGCACACCAGCAACCATAGGTATTACTCTACCTAGGGTGCGGGTGATGGGCAATCCAAATCACTACGGAAATCGGAACCGACAAGCCACAAGATTGGGTCGTACTGGCAGCGGCCCGCCCGGATCGGCCGATGAGCGTGCCTCGCTGCTAGGGATCAGCGATTATGACCGTATGAGCGTCGACGAGCCGCGCGCTGTGTACATGAGCGTTGATCGCTACCTCCAACTGCATCCGGACCAGGTCGGAGAGATCAACGAGATGAGTCACCGGATCTCAGTTGATCGCCTGCTAAGCGACGGTCGCTGCGAGTTCTGCGACGGAAGGCCAATTGCCTGGAGCCACGAGTTTGACGACGAGTTGATCGCGCCTCGGCACGATCACGTGCATTGGCTGATGTGCGACGCGTGCCAGAGCCTTTACGCGGCCAGCGACGATAGGGGCTTGTTGACCGGGATCGTCACCAGCGTTGCGCAAACTTAGTGAGGCGCAGGCCATTAGGCGGATCGAGACCTTTCGCCGCGCTGACGGTGACGAATACCGCGTGGAGTAGAGAATCGGATCGCAGCGCACGGTCTTGTCGCGCAGCGGCCTTACCGGATCTGCCGCCCGGAGGGCGCACCGGTTCCCCGAACTCGCCTTGACACTCGATTCGCGCTGAGATCGACATCTCCGTGCACGGTGAGCGCATACTCGGCGGATGGGGCTGCTCATCGGCATTGCGGTCATCGCACCACTGATCGGTGCTGCTGCCGCGCTCGATTGGCGTAGCCGGCACCGCCGTCGCCACGGCCACCGGTCAACGCGTACCCGTGACACGCGGCGCCGCGAGGTCGATACCGGCCTCGACATCGGAGATATCGGCGGTTGATCACTGCGGCACCACCACGTCGTGCACAGTGCACCGAACGCTCCGACTGCCCGACGGGATTTGCCGCCGTCCGCGCGCCGCCGAGGCCGATGTGTGCGTGGTGGACGAGTCATGTCAAGGTAAGAGACGCTTGGACTATGCCCGAGTCCACCGGATCGACGCAGGAGCCGACGCCCAACCCGGCTGGTCGAGAAGACGCCGCCGTTCTGATCGGATGGGCCGCGATCCTGGAAGGCGCCATCATGACCGGCGACCTGCCCGACGACCTCGCCGTAAAGGTCAGCCGACGACTGATCGACACCGGGTTACTCGTCGAACAGGCGAGTGAGCGCGAGCTGCGCCAGGCGATCAACGATCTCAACCACAGGCTTCGGTACACCCTCGGCGAGTATCCAGAGCCCGTGGAGCAGACGGCGGTGCCGGAGTAGCCGATGAGCGAGCTGATGTGCACGCCTTTCCCTACGGACGGCACCGGCGCGTTTGGGAGGCGTGCAAAGATCACGGCCCGATCAGGTCACCCAGCCTGCCCGCGAAGAGCAGCAGGCTGCCAAAGGTGATCACGTAAGCGTCGATCACCCAGTGAGACGCGCCGGGCTGAAGTGCAGATCGTGCTTGATTACCGGCGTGCGACGTTGACGATCGACGAGTCCAGCGGTGTCGGAAGGATATCCGGGCGGCACCGAAGAGCACACCGGTTGCAATGTCGGACTTGCCGGACTCGACCCAACGCCGCTGCACCGTCGCCCGTTCGCCCATGTTCTCCGCGCCCCGGCGCAACTAGTCTTTGCTCGTCAGCACGTCGTCCGACGAGGAATGACGGGAGGACAACGCGTGCCCGACGCCTCCTTCGGCGACTCCCGCGAGCACGATCGGCTGCGCCCGCAGGCACACCGCGCGGACGTCCGGGCCGGTGTGCCGCCGCCCGGCGAGCCGACCGTGCAGCGCTCGGTGGCCGGCGCTGCGCCGGATGCCCTTACCGTTGTAACGCACGGCGAGGCGGGGCCGGCGGACCGCACCATCCTCACACCTGATCGGGCCTGGACCGTGGGCCGTTCACCCGATGCCGACGTCGTCGTGCTCGACAGCATGGTGTCTCGCAGGCACCTGCTGTTGGAAAACACCGGCGGCGACTGGGTTATCCGCGACGTGAGCGCGAACGGAAGTTGGTGCGACGGCCACCGCATCGCAGGGGACGGCATGCCGGTGCCTCCCGGGCGGCAGATGCGCGTCACACTCGGCGACCGGACCGGTCCGGTTCTCGCGATCTCGCGGCCGGGCATCGAGCCGGCAGCGGCATCGACGGTCCCTGTTGTGGGACAGCAGCAACTGCCGCCTCCCGCCACCAAGCGTCGACGTCGACTTCGCCGCACCACGATCGTGCTCTTTGTCGTCCTTGCGCTGCTCGCGATTGCGGATCGCCTCGCTGCGCACATCGCATCAAGCCAGGCGGTCAGCCAGATCGTTCAGCAGAGTCAGGGGCTGACGAGCAGGCCTACCGTCACCTTCGGCGGATTCCCGTTCTTGACCCAGGTCGCATTCGGGCGCTATTCCGACATCCACGTGGGTATCAGCGGAATCACGGCGACGAATGCGCCGCGCATCGAGCAGATCGATGCGCACCTGCACGGAGCACACATCCCGCTGTCGACCGTGATCGACAACAAGCTCGCGAAGATCCCGGTCGACCATGTCACCGCCGCAGTGACCCTGCGCTACGCCGATCTCAACGCCTTTCTTGCCCACCAGCCGGGTGACATCAAGCTAGCTGGGCGCGACGGTGCGGTCGAGGTGACGGGCACGATGAACGAGAGCGGGCAGACCGTAACGGTTCGGGGGTCGGCAAAGTTCGGCGTGGAGGACGATGGCGTGGTCATCACCCCCACGTCGCTGCGAGTGGCAGGTGGTGGCCTGCCCGGCGGCCTCGGTGATCTGCTTGGCAGTGTCGCATCGGCGTTCCCGCCAATCCCTGTATCTCTGCCCGACCTGCCGTTCAACCTGCGACTGACGTCGGTACAGAGCAACGCGACCGGGCTGGTGGTGGGCGGCGCGGCCGACAGCGTCGTCCTGGACACGGGGCAGAACTGATGCCAGCGGAGTACACCGCCGCTGCCACGCTGTGCGTCGCGGCCGGCGACGGATCGGGCACCGCGCAGCAAGTCGTCCTCGGCGCGGACGAGCAATGCACGGTCGGTCGCTCACTCGACGCCGACCTGGTCATCGATACGCCGCACGTCTCGCGACGTCACCTCGTCATCGAACCGCGCGACGGCAGTTGGCGGATTCGCGACGTGAGCGCGAATGGGACCTGGCACGAGGCTGCACGACTCGATGGTGACGGCCTGCTCGTCCCGGCGAACGGTATCGTGCGGCTGCGCCTCGGCGACCCGGACGGCCCGGAGCTCGTGCTGCGTCATCAACCTGCATCGGTCCCGTCAGCGGGCGGATCGGGATTCGGTGGCCGCGTCGGCGAGCAACTCACTGTGCTGCCGCAGCGCCCACCGGCCCAACGGCTCGATCGCGGTACCGCGGCCGCCGCATCGGTCCGCTTGGAGCACAAGCAACGTGCCGCCTACCCGCTGCGCGCCGGGCGGATGATCGTCGGACGCGACCCCGGCTGCGACATCCACCTCGCCGATCTGCTGGTATCGCGCTCGCACGCTGAGCTTCGTGTCGGGCGCGACGATGCAACCATCGTCGATCTCGGTTCTGCGAACGGGACGTTCGTCAACGGCCGACGGGTCACCGAGGCGGTGCTGTTCGACGGTGACCTGATCACCATCGGCCACTATCTGTTGCAGGTCGAGGGAAGCTCGCTGGTCGAGTTCGTCGACACGGGCGAGGTCAGCTTCGAGGCGAGCGGGTTGTCGGTCTTCGCCGGCGAGAAGCAACTGATGCACGAGGTGAGCTTCAGGCTGCCGCCGCGCACCCTGCTGGCCGTGGTCGGGCCGTCCGGCGCTGGCAAGTCGACGTTGCTCAACGCGCTCACCGGCTTCCGCCCGGCGGATCGGGGCACGGTGCGCTACGCCGAGCGCGACCTGTACGGCGAGTACGACGAGCTGCGCCGACGCATCGGGTACGTTCCGCAGGAGGACCTCCTGCACACCTCGCTAACGGTGCGGAAAGCGCTCGAATACGGCGCGGAGCTGCGCTTCCCGGCCGACGTCAGCGCCGCCGAGCGCGCGTCGCGCGTCGAGGAGGTGCTCGACGAGCTGGGCCTGACCAACCACGCCGATACCCGTGTCGGCCGGCTGTCGGGAGGGCAGCGCAAGCGCACCAGCGTGGCTCTTGAACTACTGAACAAGCCGTCCTTGCTCTATCTGGACGAGCCGACCTCCGGCCTGGATCCCGGTCTGGATAAGTCGGTCATGCAGTCCCTGCGGGGGCTTGCCGACGACGGACGGACGGTGGTCGTCGTCACGCACAGCGTCGCCAACCTCGACGTCTGCGACCTGGTGCTGATGCTCGCGCCCGGGGGTTACGTCGCCTATCTCGGGCCGCCGCGGGGAGCGCTCAGCTACTTCGGCAAAGCTGATTTCGCCGACGTGTTTCTCGCTCTCGAGGCGAGGCCCGGCGCAGAATGGGGTCGGCGGTTCCAGGAGTCGAACATGTACCGGGCGGCCGCGGTGGGGACGCCGCTGCCCACGGCGCATGAAGAACTGCCGAGAATCCGTCAGCAGTCGGTCGGCCGCCAACTGGCCACGCTCGTTCGCCGGTATCTGCGCGTCGTCGCCTGCGATCGGTCGTATCTGCGACTGATCATCGCGTTCCCGGTACTGCTCGGGCTGATCCCGCGCGTAGTACCGGCCGAACACGGTCTGAACGCTGTCTCCGGGCAGCCGAACCAGGACGCCCCTACCGTGCTCCTGGTGCTCATCCTGTGTGCCTGCTTCATGGGCATGGCGAATTCGGTCCGCGAGATCGTCAAGGAGCGGCCGATCTACCGCCGCGAGCGGGCGATCGGACTGTCGCTGCTCGCCTATCTTGGCTCGAAGGTAATCGTGCTGACCCTGCTCACGGCGCCGCAGGCCGTGGTGTTCACGCTGATCGGCGTGCTCGGCCGTACCCCGAGCCACGGCGTTCTGGGACCTTCTCTGTTCGAGGTCGTCATAGCAGTGGTCGTCACCGCACTGGCCTCGGTGATGGTCGGACTGGTCGTCTCGGCACTGGTCGACAGCGCCGACAAGACCATGCCACTGCTGGTCCTGATCACCATGGCGCAGCTGGTCATGACGGGCGGGCTCGTTCCGATCGCCGGCAAAGCCGGCCTCGCCGAGGTGAGCTGGCTTTTTCCCGCGCGCTGGGGGTACGCGGCCGTCGGCTCGTCGATCGACCTGAATCGCGTGCTACGCACGCGTAGCCCCCACTTCAACACCGGCCCGGCGGATGCGCTCTGGAATCACACCACTGCTGCATACCTCGCCGATCTAGCCGGGGCCGTGGTGATCGGAGTGCTCGCCATCCTGCTGTGCGGCGCATTCCTGCGCCGCGGTGACCCCAAACCGGTCGCGCGCGAAGAACGTACGGCCTGAGCCGTGTCGCCTTGACAGCTGCCGTCCTCTTCCGGGCAAACATCGAGCAGGTCTACCTCGCCGGCGGTGTTGAGCCCTAGCGGGCCGCGACGGCGTGTCGTACCTCGGCGACGAAGTCACCGGCGCGCACCGTGATCCCGTCGGTCAGCTCGATCGCCTGCTGCGGGGCGACGGTGTACTCGACACCGTCGGGCATGGTTACCGTCCACGCCCGGGCGGTGAGATTCTTCAGCCCCAGACGGTTGCCGTCCTGTGGATGCACGACGGCCCGGCCGATCGGCTCGTGCGCCGCGCCAGAGCGGTCGAGGTCTGCTCCGAGCAGGAGATGCCGCGAGGCGACCATCTGCCGTCGGCCGGTGACGAGGACCAGTGGATCGGCCAAGGGCGCGCCGCAAGCAACGCACACCCCGGCGGTCGGCGAGCCCAGGTCATGGAACACCGTGGCAGTGCACCGAGGGCAGGTGCCCATCCCATCGCGCAGCCTTGTGAGTACCCGTCCCCACTCGCCCTCAGTGACCCGCGCGCGCGGATCGTTCAGTCCCTCGCCGAACGCCGTAAGCATCCGCGCGCGCAGGAATTCCGGATATAGCTGCCAGTAGCGCTCGACATGCGGCTTGACAGCCCGGTTCGAGGAATCGGTCGGCGACATGATGAACAGCGGGTCGGTGCCGAAGTGTCGGTGAGCGTGCGCCTCGTCCCAGATGCCCTGATCGACCCGTTGGCCGATCAGCGGATGCTCCATGAACATCAACACGAACAACAACACTGCCAACGAGTGCAGGTCGGTCCGTCGGCTCGGCACGACGCTGTACGTCGTGTCACGCACGATCTCCGGTGCCATGAACAGCGGCGTGCCGAGCACCGCCGACGTACCGTCGTCGACGCTGACGTTGTCGACGTCGCAGATTCGGATGTCCCCCATGGCCGGATTCAAAAGCACGTTCCCCAGGCTGATGTCGCGATAGCACAGCCCGCCCGCGTGCAGCAGGCGAAACGATTCCACCAGTTGGCGGCAGCTCGCGAGAATCGCTGCGAAGCTCGGGTCGGACGCCGGGTTTAGGTTTCCGTTGACGAGGCGAGCGAGCGGCACGTACCCGACTTCGCACAGCGGCATGACATAACCGAACGACTTGCAGCCGGCGGCCGAAGGGAGTGTCACAGCGTGCTGGTCGGACGCCTTGGCCACGCGGGAGATCGGCCACAGGAATCGTGCGTCCGGGGTCCCGCGCGAAATGAGGTCATCGAGCACCACCTGCTGCTGCTCGGTCGCCCACTGGGGTGCGTACCACTTGACCGCGACCCGGCCGAGGGAGGAGCTCTCGCCGACGTACACCTCGCCCTGACCGCCGCCGCCGATCTTCGAGACGATCCGGACGATGCCGAGGTTGTCGGCGGTCACGACGTCGCCGGGTATCAGCATCGCAGCGGGCACCCGCCCATCTTGGAGTCGCAACGGCCTGTTGTCTATGATGTGCCGACCACCGGGGAGGGCCGATGAGCGACCGTCTCGGCGGCGCTGTCGGCCGCCGCCCGCTGCACTTCATCTGGTTGCTCGATGTGTCCGGATCGATGGCCGTCGGCGGCAAGATCCAGGCGCTGAACACGGCCATCGAGGAAACTCTTCCCCAGCTGCGGGAAGACGCGCGCGACCATCCGCAGGCGGAGATTCTGATGCGCGCGATGACGTTCGCTACGACGACGAGCTGGCTGCAGCGGCGGCCGGTGCCGGTCGAGCAGTTCCGTTGGGACCCGGTGGGCGCCGTACCGCAGGGACTGACCGAACTCGGTGCCGCCATCCTCGCGCTCGTCGATCCGATGCGTGAACTGGCCGAGGTGGGGCGCGGCTTCGCGCCGGTGATCGTGCTGGTCAGCGATGGCAAACCCACCCATACCGCTGGCCCGACGACCGCCGATGCGATTCCTGTGCTGCTCGCGGAACCCTGGGGTCGAGCGAGTGTGCGCATGGCAGTGGGCATCGGGGAGGACGCGGACATGGAGGCACTGTCGACCTTCATCGCACATCCCGACCGCACTCCGCTTCGGGCGGCGAATCCGTCCGATCTGGTTGCCATGATTCAGTGGGTGTCGCGTCAGGGGTCGCGGGTGGCCTCACTCGCGACCGGCCGCGACGGCGCCAGCGTCGGGATGCCGGTGTCCTCCGGGCCGGTGTGGGACGCGTCCACGACATGATCACCGACGCGTACCGACTGGCGGACCGGACGGACGGCGGATGGACCGTCGTCGGTGCGTCGGTTACCGGAGCCGACCATCGCCGACAAAGCCTGCCGAACCAGGACGCGTACGCATACCGCGATTACGGGAGCGGCGTGGTCGCCGTCGTCGCCGACGGGCATGGTGCGGCACAGCACCCCCGCTCGGCGCTCGGCGCTCGGCTCGCAGCCGATCTGCTCGCCGACCGGCTCGGCACTCTTGACAGTGCGGAGAGCGAGCAGGACGCGCTACCTGCGGCGGCGGACTCGTTCGTGCGCGCCTGGCGCGCGGCTGTCGCCTCCGACCTCGCCAGCCATCCCCTCGATCGGCTCGAGTTGGCTGAGATGGGGCGCGACAGCGACTCGTTGGACTTCGTCCGCAGCGCGTATGGCACGACGGTGCTCGGCATCCGCGCGAGTGCCAAGTGGGTGAGCGCGATCGCCATCGGCGACGGGGAGCTCGGTTGTGTCGACGCTGCGGCGAGGCACCATCCACTGTGCGCCGCACAAGCCAGGATCGGCGTCGAGACCGACTCGCTCGCCGCGCCCGAACTGTCGCTGCGGCTGCAGACGGTGCCCGCTGCCGGCGTCGTGGCGGTCTGGGCCTGCACGGACGGCTTCTCCGAGGCGCAACGCGATCCAGAGTGGCGGGCGTTGGTCGCCGGGCAGCTCCATGCGTTACCGGGCGCTTCGGGCGTGCTCCCGCAGGACCTGCGCGGCTGGCTCGCCCCCTCGGCCGAGACCGGGGGCGACGACACGACGATGGTGCTCGTGCTGCGTCGCCGTTGACGTACCCCTGGTCGACACCGACTATCAGCGGCCGTGGTGGAAGAACGCGACCAACTGTGCGGGCGACTCGTTCGATGCTTGGAGTTCGGCGCCGCATAACAGCTTCGGCGAATCCCAGTAGACGCGCGCCGGCTCACCCGGAAGGCCACCACGCCGGTAACTGCGCTGGACGCCGTCGGCGGGTGCCGTCCAGCCCGCCGGCTTGCCCGGCACCACCTTCATCGAGCCCGGCGCAGCCACGTGCAAGTAGTGCCGCCGCTCGGCCTCGAGCTGCGCAAGGGTGTTCTTGCACCAGAGGTTCGCGCCCACGGTCCCGGCAGGAGTCCTGCAGTTGACGAGTTCCTTGTCGCGCAGCACGAAGGGAAAGTGGTGCTGAGGGTCATCGGTCGGGATGTAGCAGTCGCCGAGTGCGAAGAAGGGCCGGGCGAAATTGTCATAGAGCACCGCCGAGGTGAACGGCTTGGGCGGCGGGACTGCCGACGACGATACCCGGCCGGCCGAGGAGGTTCCGGAGACCGCCGAACTCGTCGTGTGCCCGGATGCGCCTGTGCCTGTGGACGCCACCAATGGTTTCTTGCTGGCGCCACCGTTCAGGACGAGGACGACCGCGACGGCCGCCACCAGGATCACCACGGCGGCGATCCAGACCAGGCGTCGCGAGCGTTTCGGCGGCTGGTTCGGCCGCGTGGGCTGTATGGGCAGATCGGGTTCTGGCCGCAGCTGCGTCGCGTCGCCCGCCATCTGCGCGAAGGGGCCGGTCTGCGCACCGGATGGCGCGGCGGTGGGTGCCGCAGGTGGCGCCGCAGTCGGAGGGGCGGGCGGCATTGCGGTCGGTGCGGCGAAGGGCTGCTCTCGCCCCTCGTCCGAACTACCGCCGGGCGGAGGTGGCAGGGTGAGCCCCGCCGTGGTCTGCCGGAACACGCGCACCACCTCGACGCCCTGTGCCGGGTCGAAATCCCCCCGGACGGTGGCGAACCGCGTGGCGATCGCGTCGTCGGACTCTGTGGGGTGCTGCGCCAGCATTCCGGCGAGGTCGCCGTGTACCGCAGCAACCACCGCACGAAGTTGCGCCGGGCGCACGGACGGCTCTATGTCGTGCAGGACCGCGCTGAGGTGATCCGCGTCGGCACGCACGCTCGGATCAAACCGGAACGCCGCGGCCACCGCGCGACCGATCGCATCGGGGTCCGGTCGGGTCATCTCGGCGTCGTCGACACCAGTCGACACCCCCTCCACCGCTCCCGGCCGGTGCGCCGGTCCGTCGGGTACGAGCACGCTATCAAGCGCGGTCCGGAACGCTCGACCTGTAGAACCGATCGCGGGCGGTGGACCGTAGGTCCACCACTGGTCGATGACAACGGCCGGCCATTCGCCGCCGATGTGGGGCAGCCGAGAGTCTTGAGGAATCGGCGGCGACCGGTGCGCGAACCCATCCTGGCCCCGATCTACGCGGCGGTGCAGTCGAAGAAGCCGCGTCGGGACTTGCGGCGTACAGTCGCCGCCGCGGCTTTGGGTGGCTTTCGCGGCCCGCCTCGTGACCCAACGTCGAGAAACTCGCAGTCGTCCGACGGGTACTCCGCCATCACAACAGAGTGGGCAGCGGCCGGCAGCAGACAGTCGCTGCGGACGAGGCGGACGAGCTCGCGACTCTCGCCAGGCTATCAAGAACATCAGCGGGAAGCCGACAACAGCGGCCGCGACGCCAAGCGCGCAGATTGCGATGCGGCAATGCGCGAGTCGGACCAAGCGCGACCACTGCCACGCTGATCGCGGGTATCCGTCGCTCCTCGTCCCATCCAGCCGGCACTGGCCCTGCGGCCGCGTTCCGGATCACGCATGTTCTGTCCGAGGCGCGTGTCCCGGCTGACGGCACATAGTCGTGGGCGAGGCAGGAAATGGCGCAGCAGCCAACCGGTCTGCCGCGTGGCGTGCCGCTTCGCGTGCACGCATCTGCCGCACGGCGGCAATCTCTGCCATGATCATCACGCCCGGCCCACACCATCGTCGAGGACCATGCCATGTCGACCGAGGAAGACTCGCACGAGGGCGGCGCCACGTCGCCAGCCACCCCTGCGCCCCCTGTGAAGGATGACAATCCCGTCATCGGGCTCTTGGTGTTCGGCGGAGCGCTGGTCGTAGCCGGCATCATCGGCGGGCTCGCCCTCGTGTTGCACATTGAACCGGAGGGTGCGACGAGAGCTTTCAGTCGTGGTCACATCCGCATGCTGCATTCGGCCTCACCTTGATCGGCGCGTCGGCGTTTGCTGGGGTTCTGCTCGCGCTCGTTGGCGTCGTCGCTCGGCGTGTCATGGAGTCGTTGCCGCGACGCCGCGAATAGCGGCACGTCGAGGCCTACCGCATGCAAGATGGAGCGCTAACGGCTCACCGCCGATTGGCACACCGGCACCGACCAGATTTGCCTCAGTGTGCCGGCTTGTCCGCGGCGATTGGGATCATGCAGGGATGAGCGTCTGTGTCCGGCCGGCCACCGCCGGCGACCTGGACGCGCTACTCGACGTCCAACAGGAGGGAGCGGTGGCCGGGCTAGCGCACATCTTCCCGCAGGAGCTGTATCCGTTCCCGCGCTCAGAGGTGCGCCGGCGCTGGGCGGAGGAACTCGACGATCCTTCGACGCATGTCTACATCTGCGTCGACGGTGAAGGTGAAGTAGTCGGGTTCGCCGCCACCCAAGCCAACGAGCTGCTGCACTTCGGCACGGCCGTGCGCACCTGGGGCACCGGCACCGCCCAGCAATTGCACAACGCTCTGCTCGGCGAACTCGCCCGGACCGCCCCGACCGAAAGCGGGCACCTGCGATTGCGTGTCTTCGAGGCCAATACGCGAGCTCGGCGCTTCTACGAAACGCTCGGCTGGCGTGCGACCGCGCAGCGGACCCGCAGCACGTTCGCACCGTATGCCGTGCTCGTCGAATACCACCGGCCCCGGACCGCGCCCCACCAATCTCTTGAGACCTGACGAACTACCGGACATGCCGTCGTCCGCGCGCGGATCGGCCGAATTGAGCGACTCGAGGGAACGTGTCGCCGTATGGTCAACACATCATGACGCGCGTTGGATCGTTGCTGATCGTCGTCTTGGCCCTTGCGCTACTAAGCGACTGCACCGGGTCGAGTTCGACCGCAGTGAGAGCGACCGGTGGGTCAACATGCGGCCCATGCTCAGGTGCACCCCGAGCATCTATGACTACTTCACCGATCTCCGAGCTACGTGTGCGGGCGATACTCCGGTACGAGCACCCGGGCGCGCCCCGCCGTTTTGCAGTGTTTCACGCGCCCTTGTTCCACCACCTCGCATTTGCGACAAGCCAGAGCGGAGCGCGGGTTGAGGCGCCGATAGATCGTGACGGAATTGCGGTCTTTCATCTGGCCGCTGGCAGGTACGAGCTGACTACCTCACGTGGTGCCCCCTGCTATACGACGAGAGTGACGCTGCTTCCCGGCAAATCGGCCGCGATCAACTTGGCATGTGTCGAACCGTAGGGCGGGCAGCTCACAAAAGCGCGCACACATGCGGCGCAGCGGCATCGTCGCCTCGGCGGCGGCGCTCATACTCGGCTACGGGTGGAAGCTGGGAATGGCGATCTACCTGCCCGGCGGCCTGGACAGTAAAGAGTTCGGCGACGAGGCCAAGTTCGTCTACTACGTGGTCAACGATTTCGGCCCGTTCATCGGCTGGCTCGGCGTCATCGTCTCGGCCGGCGCGTTCGCGTGGATCGGTTTGCGCGACAAGCTGGTACCCGCCTGGCTCGGCGTGTTCAGTCTGTTGCCGGTGCTCGCCGTCGCGTTCATGGGCGCCGGCATGTCGATCGCCGGCTACCAGGGCATCGTCGGGCCCGTCTGGCTGATCGTCGCGAGCGCGGCCATCGCCTTCGACCACCACCGCTCGCCGACTAGACAGCGACACGCGCACCGGCGCAACCTGCGACCCGCCGGGCCCAAACGCCGGCCACCGGTCTGGCCCCCGGTGGTCGGCGTCCCGCAAGACATCATGTCTGGCTCGACCATGGCAGCTGTCGCACGGGTCAAGGTCAGTGCCTGGTCGCGGACGTCTCCGACGATCCCGACGCAACTTGCGGGCATGCTCATCGACAGTCACCTGCATCTGGCAGTTGCATCTGCGCACCCCTGGCCCACGCCGGGGCGGACGACGCATAGGCGGCTCTGTCGCGCCCTTCGTCACGGACTTGCGGCACGCTCAGGTGTCGGTGCGGATGATTTGCTTCACCACGTCATCGATGCCTGCACCGACGATGTCCGGTTGCGGACCGATCGGGCTGAGGACCATGCCGGCACGCGCGACGAAGGCGGCCTGACACCCGGCGGCGAGTGCGCCGCTGATGTCCCATGAGTGTGCAGCGACCAGACGGACCTCGGCAATCGGCACCCCGGCGGCCTCGGCGACGGCCTGGTACGGCTGCGGCGCGGGTTTGAGGTGTCTGACCGCGTCGGCGGAGAAGGCATGGGCGAAGTGCTGCCGGATGCCGGCATTGGTCAGCTGTGCCTCGGCGATGGCTTGTGTCGAGTTGGTCAGCGCCACGACCATTAGCTCGGTCGCGGCCAGTGCCGCAAGCGCATCAGGCACGTCGGGATGCGCAGGCAGTCGGGTCATCCCATCGACGACGTGCGCGATCTGGTCGTCGGTCAGCGTGCGACCGTTCCGTTGCGCGATCATCCGCAACGCCGCGCGTTGCGCCGTGCCGAAATCGACATAGTGATCGGTGAGCCCACCGACGAACGACAGCTGCAGCATCTGGGCGAACCATTGCGGCCGCAGCGCCGCATCCCCGAACAACTCCTCGAACGAGGTGTCCAGCGCGCGTAGGTCGAGCACGGTCTCGTTCACGTCGAAGGCAATGACTTGCACCATCTCGCTTCTCCTTTGATGAGGCCTCGAGCTGGTGGTGGGGTAGCCAGGTGCCGGCGGAGCGGCGCTGCCCGCGTTGGTCGTGATAGATCGCCGCGTAGCGCGGCTTGCCCTTGGCCCCGACCCGGCGGTACGAGTAGCCCATGACGTCAACTCCGCGATGTGGTGCTGGGCGTTGCTCCGGCCGCGCGGTCGTGCGCGACGACAACGGACAGCTCGTCGTTCGAATCCGACAGGCGGGACGGGCCAACACGGGCCGGCGCGAGCCGGTACGGACCGTCACTGGAGATCGGCACCACGGGTGCGCGCCGGTCGGCCATGCCGTTGATGATGCCATGGTTTGTGTTGCTCATTCGTTGCTGGACGAGGTACCACGAGCAAACACCGGCCGACAAGAGACGGCACGACGCGAAGGAGAATCACCTTCTGTTGCTGCCATTTCGTGCTGCGTCGTGCCGCGCCGAGTCGGCTCGTGCCGCCGAGACGTGACCTTGACATGGTAGGGATCACTGGTTCGATCCCAGTATCGCCCACCAAACCCGCGGTATTCCGCGGCATGGAGCGGCTCGTGCGCTCGATTGCCCGGATCATCGAGGCGACGCCGTCCGTGGTCCGGCGATCATGGGCGCGCTGCCAGCCCGCTGATGGCTGAGGGTCTGGGACGGCTCTCCGAAGGCCTACCTCGGCACCCGGTGCCGACGATGGCGACGTGATTGTGCGTGCTCATGACGTGACCTCCTGCAGCCAGGCGCGGTAGCGACGCAGTGCCCGGTTCTGGTCGGCGTTGTCGCAGCCAAACGCGAACCACGGACGTGTCCCGAGCGCTGGGTCCTTGCCGCGTGCGATACGCCGCAGTTGGTAACGGACGAGCGCCATGCTCGCGGCCGAGGCGAGCGCCTTGTCCGTCCAGGTGACTGGGCGAAGCCGTCGGTGCACGTCCTCGCCGGCCTGCCATCTGTCGGCCAGGTCCGGCGTGACCGCGAGTGCGGTTGCCATGCCGATGACGGAGACGCCGTTCGCAAGAACCTTCTCGGCGGTGTCGCGCTGGGAGATGCTGCCGGTGAGCATCAACGGGATCGCACTGGTTGTGGCCAGGTCGGCGGCGAGGTCGAGGAAGTACGCCTCACGCGCCATCGTCCGGTCGTCGCTGGGCCGGCCCGACATCGCCGGGCTCTCGTAGCTACCGCCCGAAAGCTCGACCAGATCAACCCCGAGCGGCTCGAGCATCGCGATGACCTGCTGCGCGTCCGCCTCATCGAAGCCGCCGCGCTGGAAGTCCGCCGAGTTGAGCTTGACCGCGACGGTGAAGGACGGCGACACCGACGCGCGAACCGCTTCGACGATCTCCAGCAACAGTCGGGCGCGATCCTCCAGCGACCCGCCCCACGCGTCGGTGCGGCGGTTGGCCAACGGCGACAGGAACTGCGAGAGCAGATAGCCGTGCGCGCCATGGATCTCCACCCCGTCGAAACCCGCCTGCTCGGCCTTGACCGCGCTGACCACGAACCGGTGCAACGTCTCGTCGATCTGGTCGGACGTCATGGCAGTCGGCGGCCGGAACCGCTTCGACAACTTGCCCATCTCGAGACTGACAGCCGAAGGCCCCCACGAGACGCCGGGCATGTTCGCGCGCACCTGCCGCCCGGGGTGACTGATCTGCATGATCATCGCCGCACCGCCGGCCTTGCCGACCGCAGCCCAGCGCTCGAACGGCTCCAGCGGAGCATCGGCGTCGAGCACCACGCCGCGCGGCCCGGTCAGCGCCTCCTTGTGCACCATCACGTTGCCGGTGACCAGCATCCCGGCGCCACCGGCGCCCCACCGCTCATAGAGCCGGATCAATCGCTCGTCCGGTAGCTGCGCGTGCCCGGCCAGCCCCTCCTCCATCGCCGCCTTGCCGATGCGGTTACGCAGGACCAGCCCGGAACGCAGCGCCAACGGGGTGAAAAGCTCTGTCGACATCGAACGACCGCCTCGGAATCGCGTACCATGTGAACGACGCTCACATTAGCCGAACCATGTGAGCAGTGTCCACATCGAGGAGACGTGATCTGTGTCAACCGCCGCAGCCTCGTACCACCACGGCGACCTGCCGGCGACGCTGGTGCGCACGGCGCTCGAGCTACTCGAGGAAGGTGCGACCGATCTGTCGCTGCGAGCCGTGGCCCGGCGCGCCGGGGTGGCGGCGTCCGCTCCGTATCGTCACTACGCCGACCGCGAGGCGCTGCTCTCGGCTGTCTCGGCGGTCGGCTACACCGAGCTGGCACAAGACCTCGGGGCTGCCCATCCGTCCCCGTCCACCGCCGACGACCTCGCCGCCGTCGCGGTCGCCTACGTCCACTTCGCACTCCGCCGCCCGGCGCTGTTCCGCGTCATGTTCGGCGAGCCCTGTGATCACCTCAGCCCGGAGCGCGTCGCCGCCACCCAAGCCATCACGGGCTACGTCCACGCCATCGTCGCCAGGGCGTTCCCCAGCGCGGAACCCGATGCAATGTCAACAGCGGTCTGGGCGCTGGTGCACGGACTCGCGTTCCTGTTCCTCGATGGAAAGCTCGAGGCGAATGATGACCAGGCCGTCGCTGTTCGCGTACGCGCCGCCGTCCACGCAGTCATCACTAGTACGGAAAAATAAGCGGCCGTCGACGTGGAAGCCAACTCCGGTTCAAGTCCTGAATCGGCTCGCGTTCTCGATGAGGAATTGCTCGACGGTCCGCGGCTCACGGCCGAGCAGGTCGTTCAATGTCGTGGTGACTGTGCCGATCTGGCCGGCTTCGGCACGGGTCTCCAGGCTGAGGAGGAGTTCGGCGAAGCACGGCGCGATCCCGTTCCTAGCCATCGCCGACCGGCGTTCGTCCGGCGATGCGGCGACGAACGTAACTTCGTGTCCCAGGATCGTGGTCAGTAGCTCCGCGATCTCGGGGAAGGTGTACGCATCGGGGCCGGACAAGTCGTAGGTCTTGCCGTGCAGCGCTGGTTCGCGCAGGACCAGCGCTGCAGCCTGGGACAGGTCGCGAATGTCGATGTAATCAACCCGCCCGGCGGGCGCGGCGGCGGGCAAGATGCTCTCGGCCGCAACCGACTCAGCTGTGTAGAGCAAATTGCTGGCGCAGCTGGATGGATGGAGCAGCGTGTAGGACAGCGGCGAAGCAGCGAGGTGGTCCTCGATCTCGTAGCTGCGGCGACGCATCCCACCTGCCGCCGCCGCGCCAACATATCCAATGTCGTTCGCTCGTACTCCTGGCGCACGACCGGGCCGGTCCTCGTAAGAAGTCATTCGTTCGTGTGATGCATCCCTGAGGTCAACAAGCGACCCTGACTCGGGTCGGGATCGTGGGAGGCCGGATTAGCAGCGACGTGATCATCGGGCACGACGGGAAGCCACGATGCGCCTGGGCCGATACTCGCGACACGCCGTCGGTCCACTACCACGACGAGGTCTGGGGTACCCGCACCTACGACGAGTCCGCGATGTTCGAGGCGCTCACTCTCGGCGTATTCGAAGTCGGGCTCAGCTGGTCGATCGTGTTCGGCAAACGGGACGCGTTCCGAAGGGCATTCCGCGGCTTTGACGTCGCCAAGGTCGCCGCGATGACCGAGCGGGACGTCGACCGGCTCGTGCAGGACGCCTCGATCATCCGCAACCGGGCAAAGATCCAGGCCACCGTCGACAATGCCCGCGCGGTGATGTCCGCATCGCCGAGCTTGGCTGCGATCGTGAAGTCCTACGAGACGAACCGCAAGCGCGCACCACGGTCCCTCGCCGACCTCCCCACCTCGACCGCGCAATCGGAGGCGTTCGCGAAGCAGCTGAAGTCGCAGGGATACCGCTTCGTCGGACCGACGAGTGTGTACGCATTCATGCAGAACGTCGGCGTGGTCAACGACCACGTCCACGGCTGCTTCCGCGCGATCGACTACCCGACTCGCGCCGAGCGATGATCGAACCGGATCCAGACTCTCCGAGCTACTCAGCGGTCGCCGGGAGGCGCTCGGCGGGGGTGAGCAGTTCGGAGCGCGCGGTGGTAGCTACCCGGAGCCGGCCGGCTTCCGCGCTGCCGCGCCCCGGGATCGACGTGGCCGGTCAGCCTGCGGGCAGGGCTATGCGCTGGACGATGCGGTCGGCGTCCTGGGTGAGTCGGCGCAGCCGCTCGGGGGACAGGTTGTCGATGACGAGCTGGCGGACGTACGCCACGTGTCCAGGTGCCGCCGACTCTAGCTTCTTGCTGCCGGGCGGCAGCAGGATTGCGTTGGTGAAGCGGCCGTCGGCGGGGTCGGGCTCGCGGCGGACATAGCCGCGCCTCTCAAGTCGCTTGACCAGGTGGGAGAGCCGGGACAGTGATGAGCTGACGCGCTCGGCCACATCACTCATCCGCATGGTCTGCTCCGGGGAGCTGGACAGTATCGCCAGGGTCATGTACTCGACCATGCTCAGGCCGGCGTCGCGCTGGAGCTGGGAGTCGATGGCCCAGGGCAGCCGGGTCACCAACCGGGCGAGCGACAGCCACGAGGCCAGCTGATCCGGCGTGAGCCACAAGTCGGCGTGCGTGCCTGCCGCCGGGGATTCCTCGACCGCGGTCATTGCGGCAGGGTAGCAGCATGGCTGCTCGTACGCGCGGCGAGCATGTTGCAGGTTCAAGTGAATGCAGCGCCGGCGTCAGATATGTTGCCCAAGAAGCCTTGTAGATAAAGATGATCTGATCAGACGTCCAAAGTATGACTTGACGGGTCAAGTCAAACGCCGTACGGTTCAGTTGATCGTTCAACTACTGAGGGTGGCGGAGGCCTGTCGGCGGATCCCACGGTCACCCCTTCACGAGAGGCGGACTGTAATGACTGTTTCCAGCACGGTTGCCATCATCGGCACCGGAAACGTGGGCAGCGGACTGGCGGCGGATTTCGCGGCGGGCGGGCAGGACTTCCTGCTGGCCGGGCGTGACCTGGACGTGGCCGGGAAGCTGGCGGCCGACCTTGGCGGGCACGCCGAGGCGGTGACCATCGACGACGCCGTGGCTCGGGCGGACGTGCTCGTGTTCGCCGTGTGGCTGGACGCGTTCAAGGAACTGATCGCCCGGTACGGCGACCGACTGGCGGGCAAGGTGATAGTCGACCCGTCGAACCCGATCGCCCCCGACGGCAACGGCGGCTTCCGCAAGGTCATCGGCGAGCGGGAGTCGGCGGGCCAACTGCTGGCCGGCCTTCTGCCCACCGGGGCGGTGCTGGTCAAGGCGTTCGGCACGCTGTCGGCGGGGTCGCTCGCGTCGGCCGCGCGGCGTGAGCCGGAGCGGGCGGCGGGGTTCTACGCCGCTGACGACGCGGCGGCCGGCGACCTGGTCGCCGGCCTGGTCGCGGCCGCCGGCTTCGAGCCCGTCAAGGTGGGAGGCCTGGACAAGTCGATCCGCATCGAGGTGTTCGAGGACCTGCACGAGTTCGGCGCACTCGGCCGCCCCGTGACCAAGACCGAGGCACTCGCCGCACTCTGAGGGCGGCCCGTATGTCGGCTGGCCCTGGGCGATCTTTGCCCCGGCGACAGGCTTGGCCTCTGTCCGATTAGGACGCCGCTGATCAGGACGAGGGCGAGGTTTGGTGTTGAGAGCGCCCGCTCAACTATCCGGCTGTCCCAATTCGAAGATCCGGGCGGCCTCGAGTGCGAGGTGGAGTGCCGCGAGGTCGATAGGTGCGCCGAGGTCGAGTCCGCTCAGTTCTTCCAGGCGCCGCAGTCGGTACCGGACCGAGTTGCGGTGCAGGTGCAGTCTGGTCGCCGCTTCGCCGGTCGAGCCGGCGGCCTCGAACCAGATCCGTGCGGTGCCCAATAGTGTGTCGCGGTCGGCCGGGGGGAGGTCGAGGATTTGTCCGAGGGTTCGACGCATGACGTCCTGCGCAAGGTCGGGCTCCGCGGCGAGCAGAGTGGCGCTCGGACGATCCTCGTACCGGCAGACGTCGACTTGGCCCGGACTCCCCGCCGCACAGGCCAGACGGGCTTGACGAAGCGCGCGGTGGGCTTCGTCGATCCGGCCGAACACTGGGCTGACCCCGACACGGCCGGCCGCCGCAGTCGTGAGGTCGCCGAGCAGGGCGTCGATCCGGTATCGCGGACGGATCACCACGATGCCATCGTGGTGATCGATGTCGAGTCGCCAGGCGGTGGTGACGTCGCCGCGCCGCAGCGTCTCCTCGATCGCGGCTAGTGCCTCCGTCCCAGGCGCCGGGCACTCGGCGGAGACCACGACCAGATCACCTTGCTGAGGCAGGCGCAGCGACGACGCGGACTGCCGCAGCTGATCGACGTCGGTAGCCGGGCTGTCGAACAGGGTGCTCAGCAGCGCGGCCCGGACCTGACCGTCGCGGCGCACCCGGTCGGCGAGCGTCGCACGATAGGCGTCGGTGACTTGGGCCGACAGTTCGTCAGTCACCGTCCAGATATCGGCGGCGGCCCGGAGGAGGGTGTCGCGGGCGTCGTCGTCTGCCCGGTCGACGAGGAGTTCCCAGATGTAGCGCCCGCCGATGCGATAGGCCTGCAACACCGAGTCGTAGGGGACTCCGGACTCAGCCCGCAGGTTTCCGGTCGCCCGGGGTACCTCGTTCTGCACGACCGGTTGATCGGCGAGGTTGCCCAGCACGTAGCGGACGTTGTCGCAGCACGATGCGTCCAGAGCTTCAGCCGACACCAAGGTCTCGTCGGCGTAGAACGCGACCTCGGCCCGAATGCGCGCCGCCATCGCAACGGCCAGCTGCTCGGCCTCCGGCAGCAGAGCCCGGCTGAGCGCGCGCACCGCCGGTGCTACGTCCGTCGTCGACATCGTGGCCAGCGTAGCGTCGCTTTGTGCTCGTGCACAGTCGGAACGGAGTCAGGTCCGTGCCGGTGAACGATGCCTTCAGTGCAGCAAACATGGACTCTTGAGGTACTTCAGAAGCCAACCAGGAGCTGACCATGAACGTCGCAGAATTCCTCACCGGTACTGCATCGGCACAGCCGGACAGTGTCGCACTTCGCCTGGATCAGGCCGTCGTGACCTACCGAGAGCTGGACGAGTCCAGCGCCCGCGTCGCTGCGATGTTGGCCGCCGAGGGTGTCGAGCCGGGAGACCGGGTGGCGCTGATGCTGCCCAACGTGCCGGAGTTCGCCGTCGTCTACTACGGGATCCTTCGGGCCGGGGCCGTCGCCGTGCCGATGAACCCGCTGCTCAAGGCCCGCGAAATCCGTTACTACCTCGCCGACTCTGCCGCGAAGCTGATCTTCGTCTGGCCCGTGGTGGCTGACGAGGCCATGGCCGGCGCAGACAGCGCGAAGGTCGTGCCGGCCGAGCCGGCGAACTTCGCAGCGATGATCGCCAACTTCGCGGCCGGTGACGAGGTGGCCGACCGGGCGACCTCGGACACCGCCGTACTGCTCTACACGTCGGGAACGACCGGCCAGCCCAAGGGTGCCGAGCTCACCCACGGCAACCTGGTGCACAACGTCGAGGCCTCGCTCGGTGACCTGCTGCGTCTCGGCCCCGACGACGTGGTCTTCGGTGGCCTGCCCCTGTTCCACGCGTTCGGTCAAACCTGCGCCCTGAACGCCTCGGTCGCGTCGGGCGCGACTCTGCTGCTCCTGCCGCGCTTCGACCCCGAGGCCGCCCTCACCCAACTCGTCGCGCATCACGCAACGGTGTTCGCCGGCGTGCCCACCATGTACAGCGCGCTGCTCGCCTCCGCGTCGACGGAACGGCCCAAGCTGAAGCTCTGCATCTCGGGCGGCGCCGCCCTGCCGGTCGAGGTTCTGCAGGCCTTCGAGGAGCGGTTCGGGACGGTGATCCTCGAGGGATACGGCTTGTCGGAGACCTCGCCGGTCGCGTGCTTCAACCGCGCCGACGCCCGCAAGGCCGGTTCGATCGGCACCCCGATCACCGGCGTCGAGATGAAGCTCGTGAACTCCTCCGACGAACAGCTAGCAGCCGGTGAGGTCGGCGAGATCGCGATCCGCGGAGACAACATCATGCAGGGCTACTGGAACAAGCCCGACGCCACCGCAGCGGTGCTCTCCGCCGACGGCTGGTTCCGCACCGGTGATCTAGGGCGAGTCGATGAGGACGGGTTCTTCTACGTCGTCGGCCGCAACAAGGACCTGATCATCCGTGGCGGCTACAACATCTATCCACGCGAACTCGAGGAGCTGCTCTACGAACACCCGGCGGTCCTCGAGGCCGCGGTGATCGGCGTCGCGCACGCGACGCTGGGTGAAGAGGTCGGGGCCGCCGTCGTGCTGCACGCCGGCGCCGAACTCAGCGCCGGTGACCTGCGTGCCTACGTGAAACGCAACGTGGCAGCCTACAAGTACCCGCGACTCGTCTGGTTCGTCGACTCCCTACCCAAAGGCCCGACCGGGAAGATTCTCAAACGCGAGATCGTCCCGCCGGCAGCCGACGCCGAAAGCGAGAACGGATCATGAGCACGCCTACGTCGGACGAGACCGCTGACCACGCCACCGCGCTGGACGTCCTGCTCGTCGATGCCGCACTCGGGCCGCTGCGCCGCTTCGCCCCTGACCTGTCGACGGCCCGCCTGGCTGCGAGCCTGTGCAAGCACCCACGCCAGACGGCCCGCGCGCTGGGCTCACTCGCAGTTGAGGCTGCACGTGTCGCCGCCGGCACGTCGACCCTCGAGGCGTCCAAGCGGGACCGGCGCTTCGCCGACCCGGCTTGGACCCAGAACGCACTGCTGCACCGATTGCTCCAGGGCTACCTCGCCGCCGGCCGAACCGCGGAGCAGCTGCTCGCCGACTCAGACCTTGGCTGGCGCGACGAGCAGCGCGCCAAGTTCCTGGTCGAGAACCTCATCGAGGCGCTCGCGCCGAGCAACCTGCCGTTGGTCAACCCGGCGTCGGCCAAGGAAGCCATCGACACCGGCGGCCGGAGCATCGTCCGCGGCGCGACCGCGCTCGTAACGGACCTCAGCAGCTCGCCGCGCATCCCACAGATGGTCGACGGCTCGGCGTTCGAGGTCGGCGGCAATGTTGCGGCTACGCCCGGCTCGGTGGTGGTGCGCACCGAGTTGTTCGAGCTGATCCAGTACACCCCGCAGACGCCGGACGTCTTCGAGGTCCCGATCGTGATCGTCCCACCGACGATCAACAAGTTCTATGCGATCGACCTTGCCCCTGAGCGCAGCCTCGTCGAGTTCAGCGTCCGGCAGGGCCGGCAGATGTTCGTCATCTCGTGGCGCAACCCCGATGCCCGGCACGCCGCGTGGAACTTCGACACCTACCTCAGCGCGATCGTCGAGGCACTCGAGGCCGTCGAGCGGATCACCGGCAGTGAGCGCACCGTCCTCGGCGGCATCTGCTCCGGGGGGATCCTGGCCAGCATCGCCGCGGCCTACCTTGCCGGCATCGGTCAGCAGGAGCGGATCGCTGCGCTGTGTCTTGCGGTCACCGTCATCGACAACGACTCGGCAGGAACCGGTTCGGCGCTCCTGAGCCGTCGGATGGCGCAGACGGCCAAAGCCGTGTCCAAGCGCAAGGGCTACCTCGACGGGCGGGCCCTCGCGGAGGTGTTCGCCTGGCTGCGGCCGGGCGACCTGGTGTGGAACTACTGGGTCAACAACTACCTGCTCGGCAAAAAGCCACCGGCCTTCGACATCCTGTTCTGGAACTCCGACACCACACGGATGACTGCGGGGCTGCACGCGGACTTCGTCGACATGGCCGTCGACAACAGCCTGGTGACGCCCGGCGCGATCACCGTGCTCGGCGTACCGATCGACCTCGGCCGGATCACGGTCGACGCCTACGTCGTGGCCGGTATCGCCGACCACATCACGCCATGGCAGAACTGCTACCGCACCACCCAACTGCTCGGCGGCGACACCCGTTTCGTCCTGTCGACGAGCGGTCACATCGCCGCGCTGGTCAATCCGCCGGGCAACCCGAAGTCGAGCTACCACCTCAACAGCGAGAACCCGGCGAACCCCGAGGAGTGGATCAAGACGGCCGAGACCCAGCAGGGCACCTGGTGGAGCGACGTCGCAGTGTGGCTCGACGCCCGCTGCGGTGAGCGCAAGCCCGCCCCGGACCAGCCGGGAACCGCGGCCATGCCGCCGCTGGCAGACGCCCCCGGCACCTACATCTTCGACAAGTGAGGCGAGCCATGTCCAACGGAATCAGCTTCGAAGGCATCGGTCGTGCACGCGGCACCGACTTCTTCCGCATCGGCGACCAGCTGAGCGAGACCGAGCTCGAGTACTCGCGAACGGTCCGCCGCTTCGTCGACGACGAGGTGCTGCCGGTGATCAACGACTATTGGGAGCGCGCCGAGTTCCCGTTCGAGCTGGTGCGCCGGCTCGGGGAGCTTGGCGTGGTTGGTGACGGCATCCAGGGCTACGGCTGCCCGGAGCTCAGCCCGATCGCGAACGGCTTGATCCATCTGGAGTTGAACCGGGGGGACGGCAGCCTCGGCACATTCCTCGGGGTCCAGGCGGGGCTGGCGATGCAGTCGATCGCCAAGCTCGGCTCGGAGGAACAGAAGCAGCGCTGGCTACCACCGATGGCGAGACTGGAAACGATCGGCGCGTTCGCGCTCACCGAACCCGCGCACGGATCGGACTCGGTCGCGCTGGAGACCACCGCCCGGCGTGATGGTGACACCTGGAAGCTCAATGGCGAGAAGAGGTGGATCGGCAACGGCACGATCGCCGACGTTGTCGTGGTGTGGGCCCGCGACGTGGCCGACGGCCAGGTCAAGGGATTCCTCGTCGAGCGCGGCACGCCGGGGTTCGTCGCGACCAGGATCGACGGGAAGGGTTCGCTGCGGGCGGTGTGGCAGGCCCACATCGCGCTGACCGACGTCGTCGTGGACGAGTCGAACCGGCTGCCGCACGCGCAGTCGTTCCGCGACACCGCACGAGTGCTCGCCGGCACCCGCCACGCCGTCGCGTGGGGTGCGTTGGGTCATGCCACGGCGGCCTATGAGGTCGCCATCCAGTACTGCACCGAACGGACCCAGTTCGGCAAGCCGCTGGCGGCGTTCCAGATCGTGCAGGACAAGCTGGTGAAGATGCTCGCCGAACTCTGCTCGATGCAGCTCTACTGCCTGCGCCTCGGTCGTCTCATCGAAGAGGGCAGCCTCACCGACACGATTGCGGCGATCGCGAAGATGAACAACACCCGCAAGGCGCGCGAGATCGTCGCCGAGGCCCGTGACCTGCTCGGCGGCAACGGAATCCTGCTGGATTTCCACGTCATGCGGCATATGGCCGACATGGAGGCGCTGCACACCTACGAGGGCACCGAGACCATCCAGACCCTGATCGTCGGCAGGGATGTCACGGGAATCGGCGCGTTCGCGTGAGCAAGAAACGAGTTGCAACGCACCTGAAATGGGTCCGGGTAGCGAGGCACGACGTCCGCGTCGCAGTCAGTCCCGGCACCGGCACCGGCATCCCGCTGCTGCTCTGCAACGGCATCGGCGCCAGCCTGGAACTGCTCGAACCCTTCGTCGACGAAGTGAATCCCGCGATCACCGTGATCCGCTTCGACGTCCCCGGCGCGGGCTCGTCGCCCGCCCCACGGGTGCCCTACAACTTCGCGGGGCTGGCCTGGTTCGTCACCAAGCTGCTCGATCAACTCGGCTACGACCAAGTCGACGTCCTCGGAATCTCCTGGGGCGGAGGGCTCGCGCAGCAGATCGCGTTCCAGCATCCGCGCCGCTGCCGTCGACTGATCCTGGTGAGCACCGCAACCGGCATGATCATGATCCCGGCACGTCCGCGGGTGCTCGCCAAAATGATCACGCCGCGCCGCTACCGGGACGCGACCTTCGCCATGCGCATCGCGGCCCAGCTCTACGGCGGCCGACTACGCGACGAACCGGAACTCGCGGGTCGGCTGCTGCATGACCAGTCACGTATTGGCAGCCGTCGCGGCTACCTCTACCAACTCGGGGCCGGGCTCGGCTGGTCGAGCCTGCCCGGACTTCCGTTCATCCGGCAGAGCACGCTGATCCTCTCCGGAACGGACGACCCCATCATTCCCACCGCGAACGCCAGGCTCATGCGCCACCTGCTACCCCGCGCCACCCTGCACCTCTTCGAGGACGGACACCTGGGCCTGATCACCCAGGCCGAACTCCTTGCCCGGCGTGTGAGCGAGTTCGTCTCAGCTGACCAGTAGTCGTCACCAATTGCCGCTCGCTGGCCGCCGCGCGAGCGTCCGCCGGTTCACGGGTGGGAAATGGGGCCTGGGGTTGGGGACAACCCGTCGGCGACAGCGGCTTCCTTCTCATGACCGCCCGCCTGCGGGGGCGATGCCGTTGAGCGCGACGTCGATGACGTCGCGCACGAAGCGGTCGTTGAGTGGGGCGTGGCCGTGGAGGAGACGATGGTAGATAGGCCCGTAGAGCAGATCGAGCGCGACCTCGATCTTCGTGGCGGCGGGGATCTCGCCGCGCTCGATCGCTCGGCGGAAGATCGCACGTCCCTGGTCGCGGCGCGGCTTGACGAACCGTGCCCGGTATTCGCTGGCAAATTCCGGGTCGGTTTGTGCCTGGGTGAGCAACGCCGCGATCACGCGGCCGTACGGGCGCATTACGGCGAGTCGCGCCCATGGACGAAGGAGTTTGAGCAGATCGCCGCGCAGAGATCCGGTGTCGTCGACCGCTGGGACGCCCTCCCAGTCGTGGAAGAGCGCGTCCAGCGCGAGGCTTTCCTTGGTGGGCCACCAGCGGTAGATCGTCGCCTTGCTGACGCCTGCCCGCGCTGCGATCGTGTCCATGCTCACCGCCGCAAGCCCTTGGTCGAGCAGAAGCTCTGCCGCTGCCTCGAGCACGGCGTTCTCAGCCCTCGCGCTGCGCGGGCGTCCGCGTTGCGTTCCTGTGGGTGTCGAGTCGCGGGTGATGTGCTCGGTTGACATTGTTCTCCCCGGCTCGTCGATGGAAACTGAACTGACCGTTTCGATTCTAGGTGTGGTGGCTTCGCGGTCCTGCAGGTCGCGAAGATCTCGGATGGGCGCCACGGCCGGGACCGCGCGACAACGTGGCGTGGTCGCCGTTGTCGCGCCCTTCCGCGTCGAGGTCTGCAAGGTCGACGAGGTCGGCCCTCACGTCCTGGGCTTGCTGAACCCAGAAGCTGCGAATGTCCGGATCGATCCAGGCAAGTTCGGCCAAGGCTGGCTCCGCATAGTCGGCAACGTTGCGGATGAACATGCGGTGCGCGACTACCTCGAGAGTGGTGGTCATCGATGCTCCTTCGTGTACGGGCGGGTAGGTCTTCCATGCATGCGGCGAGGCGGATCGCGGTCGAGAGCGATGGCTGGGTCGCGATCTGCCACGCATCAATCTCGGTGTAACCGATGCGTCGTGGTCCACGGCGGGGCTCCGCTGCCGAGGAACGCAGCTGATCTGCGGCTGATCGTCGCCGCGCTAGCTGCTCTGGCCCATGCTCCACAGCTGCCATTGGGTCGTGCGGACGCGGCGTGGTTGTTGCAGCACGGTCGTGATCGCGTAGGCAACGTCCTGGGGACGCAGGTAGGCGGCAAGCGCGGGGTCACCCTCGGTGCGTCCGGCACCGAGTGCGAATTCGGTCTCCACGCCCGCTGGGCAGATCGCGGTGACCCGGATGCCGTCGGCGCGGACCTCGCGGTCCAGCGCTCCGGCGAACCCCACCTGGGCGAACTTCGTCGCTGCATAGACGGCCTCGTCGGCGCCGCCGCGCAGACCGGCGACCGATGCCACGATCACGATGTCGCCCGCCCCCGCGGCACGGAAGTGCCGCACGGCAGACCGGGTCGACCATACGGTTCCTTCCAGGTTGGTGCGCATCATGGTCTGCAGTTCGTCGTCGGTCCGGTCGAGGATTCCGCCGTACATTCCGATGCCGGCGTTGATGACGATGCTGTCCAGTTGGCCGAAGGCCTCGACAGTGGCGTCCACGAGGGCGTTTGCCGCAGCGGGGTCGCGGACGTCGCCGGCGACCCCGACCGCGCAGTCGGCGCCCAGTTCGGCGACGAGCTCATCGAGTCGCTCCGTGCGCCTGGCCTGGAGGGTCACGCGGGCGCCGGCCTCGACCAGAAGCCGTGCCGTCGCCGCGCCGATACCGGAGCTGGCCCCGGTAACGGCGACAGCGGTCCCGGTGAGGTCTCGTGTTTCAGCGGTCATGGTCTGTCCGTTCTCGCCAGTGGGTCTCATCCGTTGAGTCGGGTGAGCTCGGTGTTGCTGAGGTGCAGCTCGGATGCCTGGGCCGAGTCGCGGATCGTGTCCGGCCGGGATGCCCCGGGGATCGGCACCAGGTGCGGTGACAGGCTCAGCAGCCAGGCCAGGCACACCTGCTGAGGGCTGACGCTGTGCGCTGCGGCGATCTCGGCGTAGGCAGCATGCTGCGCACCGAGTCCACCCGCCGCGCCGATGCCGCCGAGCGGGCTCCAGGGCAGGAACGGGATGCCGAGTTCGTCGCACAGTCGCAGTTCGGGTTCGCTGCTTCGGAATCGTGGCGAGAACTGGTTCTGCACCGAAACCAACCGGCCACCGAGGATGTCGTTGGCTTGGCGGATCTGGTCGGGGTTGGCGTTGGAGATCCCGGCCATGCGGATGGTGCCGGCATCGAGCAGGTCGCTCAGAGCGCCGACGGATTCGGCATAGGGGACGGCCGGGTCCGGGCGGTGGAACTGGTACAACCCGAGGGCGTCGCCCCCGAGCCGCTTCAGGGATGCTTCGGCTGCCTGCTTGAGATAGTCCGGCGAGCCGTTCACCGTCCAGGATCCGTCACCGGGACGGAGATGACCGCCCTTGGTGGCGACGAGCACGTCGGACGTGTCTTCGCCGTAGCTGGCCAGGGCGTTCGCGATCAATTCCTCGTTGTGACCGACGTCGTCGGCCCGCAGGTGATAGGAGTCTGCGGTGTCGATGAACGTGACTCCGGCGTCGAGCGCGGCATGAATGGTGGCGATCGATCGGGCCTCGTCCGGGCGGCCTTCGATGGACATCGGCATTCCGCCGAGTCCGATCGCACTGACGGTGACATCACCAATGGTGCGGTTCTTCACGAGTACCTCTCAGAAGTCGGGATTTGGTTGGTCGGCCATGGGTGGTGCTCGGCACTGCGTCGAGTTTCGTCCGAAACTGAACTGTCAGTTTCGATACTATCAGCGAGTCACGGTCCGCGCTACCCATATATGAAACTTTCAGTGTCGTATGTGAGTTGGCCATCCTTTCCAGGGCCTGTCAGTTCTGAGGGCCAGTGCGGTCACTCGCTGGACAAGAGATCTCGGGCCTCGACAATTCTCGCTCGGGTGATGAACACGGTCGATCATGAAGAAAGCGAAATGCTTACTGGCGCGGCCGGGCCCGAAGTCGGACGATGGTGGCATGACAACCCTGCTCGAACTCGCCGCGGGCGCGTTCGTCCTTTTCTCGCTGGCTGCGCTGGTTGGCTGGCTGGTGTTCCGACGCGTGCGCCGCGGCGTCCGGATCTGGCACGAGCGGGTGCTCGCGACGCGGGTGCAATGGATGGTGCCCGGTCCGCGACGCGACGTGGCGATGCTGCGTCACCGACTGGCCCGCGAGATGCAGTACACCGAGGCGATGCTGACGACCGCACCGGACGGCGTCATCTTCCGAGCAGATGCCCGAGAGGTACTGCGCGACCTACTCGAGATGGCCACCGGTCTCGAGTCCGACCTGCGTGCGGTCGAGCACTTCTCCGATGCCGCTCAGCAGAAGGCCGCGGTCGCGGTCATCGCGCCGCAGGCCGAGCAACTGATCGAAACCAGCTATTCGGCGCGGCAGACCATCGTGCGTACCTCGGCCGAGGATCGCGACCGTCGCCTGACCCGGGTGCGTGGCTACGTCGCTGCGCAGGAAAAAGCTGCCGCCGCGTACCGGCACGGCGGCCGGGACCTCACCGTCTGAGGCGCGCGGCCGGCTATGCGTTGGTGATACCGGCCCGAGTGCGCAACCGGACGATCCGCGCGCGGGTGACCAAGAGGGCGACCAGGACGGTTCCGATCACCGTCATCACCCGGTTCACGTCGACGGCTGGCATCCAACGGACCCGGCCGTCCTTGATTATGTAGGCACCGGCGGGCCGGGCCTGTACGCCGAAGCCGCCGCCTTCACCTTCCTGGCCCTGCTGATCGTGCCCACCGCCGCCGCCCGCCCCGCCGGACACCCGAGCGCTGGCGATGACGGTCACGCCGTCCTTCTCGTACGGCTCTCCGAACACTCGCCGCACGGTCATGGTCTCGCGTGCCGTCGCAATCAACTGGTCGACTTTCATCGAACCTCCCCGCTCGCGGGCGCAATGCGCCCTATGACCAGGCTCGCGCGAAGCGGTCTAGATCGTCAGGGTCGTTGGTCCGTGCCCACGCGGGCACAAAAAGTGGCGCGCCCGCCGACCCCTCCCACCGCGGCCGGCGAGCGCGCCCGTTTATGCGGGCCGACCAGGGTGTCCGTGTACCGGCCCGACCCGATTGGAGGCACGCGCGCCGCAACGGCGGTGCGCATATGGTTGTGCGGCGGTCATGGTCATCTCCTGGTGCGCATGCGAAGCTGCGCCACCAGGGACCGCGGCGGCCGTGACCCACCCGATTTCACGAGTGGATGCTGTGCGAGGTACTTCTGACAGGAACCATATGCACGTCGGCAGCTATTGGACAAGTACAGGGAGCGAAACCGGCGACACTCCTGGCGGTTCGCTCTGTCCTGGCGGCAGGCCAGAGGGTTTACTTAAGGCGCACCCGCGTCGTCGACCCGGGCCGGAGGGTATCGAATCGGAGGAGCGCGATGACCCAGTTCAGAGGGCTCACCGAAGCCCTCGCGGGCTTCGCACGCACGCTGACCGAGGGATTCGATGTCGAGGAGGTCCTGGACGACCTGACCGGCCGACTCACCGGGGTTCTCGCAGCCGACGGAGCGGCGGTGTCGCTGGTACGAGACGGCGCGTTGCGATTCGTGACTGCCGACCGCGAGTCGATCGCCGCCCTCGAGCGGGTGCAGGAAGAACACCGCCAGGGCCCGTGCGAGGAAGCGGTGCGATCGGGCCGGCCGATCCTGGTGTCCCGCCTCGCGTCGCACTCGACCCGCTGGCCGCGGTACTCCGCGTTGGCCGCACGGGTCGGGGTCGTCGCGGTCGCCGCGATCCCGATGGGCAACGCCGAGTGCATCGGAACGCTCGATCTGCACCGCGCGAGGGAGCACGCCTGGACCGAGCACGAGGTCGCGACGGCGCGGGTATTCACCGACATCGCGACCGCATACGTCCTGCAGGCGTCCCAGCACGCCCGGGAACAACGCACCATCGAGCAGTTGCAGCACGCGTTGAACAGCCGGGTGATCATCGAACAGGCCAAGGGAGTCCTGGCAGCGGAGCGCAAGATCAGTGTCGATCAGGCGTTCTGCCTGCTGCGCAAGCATGCAAACGATCGCAACGTGACGCTGCGAGCTGTCGCAGACGCGGTCGTGAATCTGGGGCTGCGTCCCTGATCGCTGCGCCGGTTCGCGTAGGGGGGACGTGTCTTGGGGAGGGCTAGGCTGGGCATCGTGCCGGTGGATCTGGCGCCGACCAACGGCGACAACCCGATTCAGGGCCCGCCCACAGATCGATTTGAGATCCTGGCCGTGGCCTCCTCTGCTGGTGGCGTAAACGCCCTGCGCAAGCTGATACGCGCGCTGCCGCACACCTTCGCCGTGCCGGTCGTCGTCGTGCAACATCTGGATCCGCGCCACCAGACGGTGATCGCTGAGGTCATCGGACGGCATACCGCGGTCTCGGTGAAGCTGGCGGAGGCCGACGAGACGATCAAGCCCGGAGTGGTTTACGTGGCTCCTCCCGATCGCCACCTGCTCGTGGATTCCTCCCGTACCGTCAGCCTCACGCAAAGCGCGCTCGTGCACTTCGTCCGACCTTCAGCCGATCTGCTCTTCGAGTCCGTCGCCGGCGCATATGGTTCGGGTGTGATCGCATGCGTCCTCACCGGCACCGGCAGCGACGGTGCCATGGGGGTACGCGCAGTGAAGGCGTATGGCGGGACCGTGATCGTCGAAGATCCCAGCACTGCCGAGTTCAGCGGGATGCCTGAGGCCGCGATCGCGACCGGTGATGTGGACTTCATCCTGCCCGTCGAGGAGATAGCGGACGTCGTGGTAGCGCTCGTCGAAGCGGGGAGAGCGCAGTGAACGAGGAAGTCACCGAGCACGCCGAAGAGTTGGAGGACCTCCTTGCATTCCTTCGCGATGCTCGCGGATTCGATTTCTCCGGCTACAAGCGCAGCTCGCTGACCCGCCGAATACAGAAGCGGATGCAGGACGTCGGCGTCGAGGACTTCGCCGACTACCGCGATCTGCTCGAGGCGAACTCGGCCGAGTTCGGCGCACTGTTCACCACGATTCTGATAAACGTGACCGGGTTCTTCAGGGACAACAGTGCCTGGGAGTACCTGCAGCGCGATGTCCTGCCGCATATTCTGGAGCAGTCGGGCGACGACGAGGAGCTACGGCTCTGGTGCGCGGGATGTTCCAGTGGCGAAGAGGCGTATTCGTTGGCCATCGCTTTCGCCGAACTGATGGGCGTCGAGCAGTTCGCCGAACGAGTGAAGATCTACGGCACCGACGTCGACGAGGAAGCGCTGCACCACGCGAGGACCGGTGTCTACTCCGCGAAGGCGCTGGAGCCGATGCCGGAAGGGCTGCTGGACAAGTACTTCGAGCGCAGCGGCGTCAACCATGTGTTCCGCCCTGACCTCCGGCGGCGCGTCATCTTCGGTCGGCACGACATCACTCGTGACGCGCCGATTTCGCGGTTGCACTTCTTGTCGTGCCGCAACACGCTGATGTACTTCAACGTCGAAACGCAGACGCAGATCATCGACCGGTTCCACTTCGCATTGCGTGAGGGCGGTTACCTGTTCCTGGGCAAGGCGGAGATGCTGCTGTCCGACGGCGAACGCTTCGATGTCGCGAACATGCGGCAGCGCATGTTCCGCCGACGCCCCGGCGAGAGTGGACCGCCGTACCAACCGTCGATCCGGTTCGAACGGCTCGACGGAGCGGGCGTTGCCGTCGACGCGCGCCGACGGCAACTTCGTGAACTCGCGGTCGACGTCGATCCGAACGGCATCATCGTGCTCGACAACGACGGCATCGTCGCGTTGATCAACGGCGAGGCGCGCGCGACATTCACGTTGTCGGACAGCGACCTGGGCAGGCCGTTCCGCGATCTCGAGCTCTCCTACCGCCCGGCCGAACTGCGCTCGGTCATTGAACGGGTCCAGGCGGAGTTGCGTGCGCTGCGTATCAATTCGGTCGAATTAAACCGTATGCACGCGGATGTTCAGTACTTCGACATCATGATCCAGCCGCTGTTCGGACCGGATCGCGCGCTGCGAGGCACCGCGCTCGTGTTCATCGACACCACGCGCACGACACAGATGCAGCGCGACCTGAAGCGCAGCCGCGAGGACCTGGAGACCGCGTACGAGGAGTTGCAGTCGACCAACGAGGAGTTGGAGACCACCAACGAGGAGCTGCAGTCCAGCATCGAAGAGCTGGAGACCACCAATGAGGAGCTGCAGTCGACCAACGAGGAGCTGGAGACCACCAACGAGGAGCTGCAGTCCGGCAACGAAGAGCTCGAGACGATGAATGATGAGATGCGCAACCGCTCGGCAGAGCTGGACGAAGCGCGCACCTTTGTCGAGGGCGTCCTGACAAGCGTCGCCGCTGCGGTGATAGTTCTCGATGCAAATTTGAAGGTACGTGCGTGGAACCGCGGTGCGCAGGAAATCTGGGGGCTTCGGATCGACGAAGTCGACGGCGAGCCGTTCTTCGACCTGGAGTTCGGGTTACCGACGAGACTGCTGTACGAATCGGCCGTGCGCTCCGTGAAGACAGGCGCCCGCAGCGAGGAACCGCTCGAGGTGCAGGCGGTCAACCGCCTGGGAGCGGGAATACGGTGCACAATCATGTTCAGTCCTTTGAACGGGAATCGGGACGAGGGCGTCGTGATGCTCATCGAGCAGGAGAGTGACAACGCGCGGTGACCTCGCAGGTCTATCGGCCGGACTGATCAGAGTCGACTCACGGGGGAGTAGTGCACGACGAACGGCGTTGGATGGTGCCCAGCGTGTTGAGCGCCGAGGCCACAGAGCGGCTCCGTGCTGATCGGGCCGCTGCGAGGGCCGCTCGGCACGAGCGTGCGATCGAGCTGCGTCCCTCGCTCAGTGAGCACCACACGTCCATGGCTTTGATCCACCGTCGTAGCGAGCTACGGCACCGCGCGGCGGCTGAACTGTTCCACGCTTACGCCATCCGCCTCATGAAGGTCATGAACGGCTCCGGCGCGGAAGCTGCTGCGTCTTTCGTGGCCGCCGCCGCGGCCATGGTCGGTGCGCAGCACGCCGCTGTCACTTTCGTCGACGGCCCGCGCGAACTCGGCGTGTTGGCGTCGGACCAGATCGCACGGACAGCCCAGGAGTACGAGTTCACCCTGGGTGAAGGACCGGCGCACGACAGCGTCATGGATGGCCCGGTGTTAGTCGGCGCGAGCGGGCTGCTACGACGGTGGCCGGAGTACGGCGCCGCCGTCGGGAGCTTGGGAATCACGTCCGTCGGTGCAGTTCCGCTCGGCGCCCACAATGCACGACTCGGCACCCTGATCGCGTTCGACCTGCGCGGCCGGTCAGCGGAGCAGGTCGACCTCGGCCGAGTCGCAGATGCACTGGTCGGCGTACTGGTCGGCGACTCGCGCGGTGGAACTGCCGACGACATCGCTGCGACCATCACCGAACACGTCGATCATCACGCGCTCGTCCACCGGGCCGCGGGAGCGCTCTCAGAGCAGTTGCACTGCTCGGTCACCGACGCATTGGCCCGGTTGCGTGCCAGAGCGTTCGTCGAGGGTCTCGCGCCGACCGAGATCGCGCAGCGCGTACTCGACGGAACTGCGCGCATCGACGACTGACCCGGTGCTGCCTGGTCCGACATCGGTGGCGCTGGGTCCCGGCCCTCCGACCCCTCCCTTCCGTGGGGTCGGACACGTCGTTGCGCACACCGGCGAGAGCTTCAGCAGACGATCGGCATACCGCCTCCGACGTGATCGTGACCGGTACGCCACCAAGGTCTGCGGCGGCAGGATTTCCCACCCAATTCACGAGCAGGAAGCTGCGGGATGCTTGGTTCGGGACTCTAAGCCTGCCTGCGGACAGACACAAGCGACGCGTTTTCGGCGCGGGCCGAAGCACTCCTCTGCGCTATCGCTGCGCATCGACCAGGCACGTCGCGCCGGCCGCCCGCGTTCGCAAGTTCGGACAATGCCGGGCGAACGCTTCGAGCAGTTCCGAGTCACCCAGCGGGACGGTGGCCCGCACACGGTGTCTGTGACGTACTTCCGGCAGTTCGAAGACCGCTTCGACGAGCTCGCTGCGCGCAGTCACCGGCAGATGGCCCGCGGTGACTTCGACCGCGACCAGCACCTCGTCCGGGTCGGCGAGCGACACCGTGGCGTCGACGCCGTTATCGCACGTGACATGAAGGGGAAATCTGACCGGAGCGCCCTCGCCCGGTCGCACCGCGGGGGACATGCCCGCGAATCAACCACCGGACGATTCGGGCGGGTAGGGAAGAAGGTCCCGGCTGAATCGGTCGTCCCGCGCCCTGTTCGCCGCCCCGTGGGTCCTTCGCCTCTAGCGCCCCGATCTGCCGCGCGTTGTCATGAAAAGCGGGGGCGAAGGGACGGTGCGCGGATGACTGCACAGATCGATCGCCTCGCCGCGCGCAACAGGATCGTGTCGCATCCCACCCGACGGATCCTCACGACCCAGCTGGTCGACGAGGCTCGGGGCCTCGCCACCCGACAACCGGTGATCGCAGCCGTGACGGGCATCCGCGGCGAAGTGGGCTCCGACACCGTCGATGCCGTGCGGTGGGCGGCACACGAGGCATCCGCCCGCGGGGTCGCACTGGAGGTCGTGTCGGTCGTCGACTGGCGGTCGGTGCCCACCTGGTCGCGTCGCGCCGACAATCTCGTGCTGGGCGAACTTCAGCGCAACGCCGACAAGACCGTCGAGGCGTCCGTCACGATGGCCAAGGGCGCACACCCGGAAACCGAGGTTGCCGGCGCGGTGTTACGCGGCAATCCGCTGTCGATCCTGCGCACCCTGGGGTCCGCCGCCGGCGCGATCGTGACGGGAACCCGGCAATTGCCGTGGCTGGGGGAGGTGTTGCTCGGATCGTTCAGCGCCGTGCTTGCGGCAGGCTCACCGTGCCCGGTCGTGGTGGTCAGCGAGTTCCCGACGGCACCCGGTGACGTCGTCGTCGGCGTGAACGAATACAACGAGCCTGCGCTGCGCTTCGCTGCCGAGTACGCACGACGGCACGCCTTGACCGTCCATGCCATCTACGCGCACGCACCGATGTTCGCCGACGAAATCGTGTTTCGGCAGGACGCGGAGCGGTGGGTCGACGAAGCACTGGCCGGCGTGCGTGCGGACTATCCCGAGGTGTCGATCCGCGCCAGCGTGCAGGTCAACCGCACGATCGAGACGCTGCTGCGCGAGTCCCAGGGACAGCGGCTGCTCGTCGTCGGTCGGCGCCGCAAGACCCGGTATCCGGGCGTGCAGGTCGGTTCAGTCAGTCAGGGCGTACTGCACCACGCGCGGTGCCCGGTCGCGGTCGTCCCGGTCTGACCGTCGTGCCCGGCGGTCACCCTTGGTGATGTTCGGTGACGTGCTGTGCCTGGATCCGGTCGAGTTGGGCGAGTCGCTCCGGGGTGAGAACCTCGGCATCGGGCCCCGGGAAGACAATCCCCTCATGACTCGTATCGGCCCATCGGACGGTGTACGGCGGCTCGCCGCCACGGCCCACGTCGAGGATCTTCGCTCGGCGGGCGTGGGTCGAGTCGCGGTGGCTGTTCACGAACAACCAGTCCCCGATGTTCGCCTTCATCGTGCCTCGCAATCGATGGTCAGGGGCTTAGCGAGGCAAGAACATCGCGGATCCGAATGCCCTGGTAGGGCCGAAGGTCAGTGTGCCGCCGACGGGTGACGAGTCGCACCTCGCAGACTTCCAGCGCGGGACGTTGGTCCCTTACTGCGCCCGGCACCGGCTCGTAACGATGGGCACCGAAAGGCGAACCCAGGCCGAACGGAGGGCCGGTTGTTGTGACACACGCATCGTCGTCGGTGATCGATTCGATCAGTGCCGACGTCCGTGTACTCGTCGATTACGAACCCGATCCGGACGCCATCGCACATGCGGTGCGCACGGCGACCGAGGACCTGCGCGGCTCGGTGTCGCGCGAAAGCCTGCCCGAGATGGCTGCGAAGCTTGCCTGCTTCCGGCTGGAGCGGGCGGAACTGGTCGAGGCCCCATGAGGGACCGCACAACGCTGAGTGCGGTCAGGGAGGGTTAGAGAGCCTCGGCGACCGACGGTGCGTCGCGCTGCGCAAGCAGCGTGGCGCACCGTTCGCGCCAGCGGTCGGGTCGCTTACCCAGGCGGCGGCGGCGCCGGCGCGTGAGAGCGTTTGAGCACCGAGAGCGACAAATCGCGTCGAGTGGGCGTTGCGCCGGTGGTCTCCCGGACGCGTCGCCACTCAGCACCTGCGAGCATCTCTCCGAGGACACCGCCGACGATTGCCTGGGTTTCCTGCTCGGCTTCGGCCGGCGTGGCGAAGGATTCGATGGTTCGGTACGCCTCGTACTTACCCACTTTGACGACGCCGACGAATCCCCAGCTGTCGCTGGCCGTGTCCACTTCGATCGTGATCGGTAATGCCGACATCTGCCTCATCCCCCGAAAGAGGCATCCCGGATCACCCGGGCTAGCGAGACAAAACTACCGCGCCGAAGTGATCTCGGGAACCGCCACGTGCGTGGTCGGCGCGGTTCGGGGGACCTTCGCCCCGGCGGCTCGGGATTGCTTGCCGGTGTCCTCGTGTCGTCGTCAGCTGAAGATTGCCGCGTGGGCGTCGCAGATGGTGCCGAGTTCAGCGTGGCGGTGGGGGCAGCGCGGGCTACGTCGTTGCTGGGCCGACACCCGGTGCGAGCTCGAACCGTTCGTCGGGACGTCGATCGACGAGGCGGTCGATCGACACATTCGCGAGCTCGCGCTCGACTACGTGGACGGGCGGGGTCCCCTGCTCGATCGCTCGAACGGCACGAGAGCCTCGCATTTGCCGGACGAGGGGTGGCGCTCGCGATGGCCGAGCATCGCACGGCGTGGCCCACCGCGATCGCGGTCGACTGTTCCGGCTCACCGGCCGAGGCAACCCGCGGAGTCGCTGACATCCTCGCCTTCATCGGGCGCTAGAGATGCCCGCGAACACAACCGAGTGTGCTGACTGTGCCTGGTGATCGGGGTGTGCTGCTCTGCGTCCCTCAAACCCGCGACGTCGGTCGGAGTGAGCAGGGACGTTCGTCCCTTAGGTAAGGACGCTCGGACGGTGCACCGTTGCGGCTACGGGTGGAAAAAACCAGGAGCCAGAGATGATTGACGACGACGGGCGCATCACTACTTCTGACCCAGCTCCGCCGATAACGGGAAAGAAGAATCGCAAGTCGTCGAAGCAGGCACCGCAGACCCCACCCGATCACATCTGGATCGGTTCGGTCGGTGCCTGGGTACCCGAGGCCTGGTCCGGGATGTACCCGCTCGTGGGGCAGCTCGTGGCCGAGGACCTGTCCTGGCGCGTCGGAGTTCTGCTGTGGCAATCGCGGCGACCGAGCCGCGCCCGGATGCCGTCTCGTGCTCGGTGGCGTACCGAGGGCGTCGCCCTGCAGCGCAAGCGTGACCGGTTGCGGGCGACGGCGCGTGAGCTCGGCCTCACGTCGGCACCGGTGGCGCGATCGCCGCGCCGGACGATGCGCTCGGTGTTCCGCCTGGGCAGATGAGATCGCGCATCGTCGCAATCATTGGCGCCGATCGGTCTGACGCTGCCGCAGTGAGCTGGGCGTGCGACTACGCACGTCCCGGCGACGACCTGCACCTCGTGGCGGCATACCGCGAACTGGCCGTGTCCGGCATGCGCTGGTTCCCGGCGCTACGTGCCGCCGACGCACACCGTGACGAAGTCCGCAACGCGATGGCGCGTGTCGCCGCCGACGGACGCCGGCAGGTGCCGGACCGGGTCGACTTCGGCGTATCGGTCGTCGCCACGGACCGCGCTGAGTTGATCCGCGACGCGGTCTGCGTGGCCGACCTCGTCGTCACCGGCGTGCCCGCGACGGCACCCGACCGACCCGCGGTGGGGGAGGCCAAGCGTCTCGTCCGCGGCTTTCCCGACGTATCCGCGCACCGCGGCGTCCTGGTTCTCGTGCCGGAACGCCATGAGTTGGAAAGCGCAATCGTGGTGGTGCCCGTCCATGGTGCCGACCTCGCCGGCGAGGTGCTCGACGTGTCCGCCGCCGCCGCCAGCCGCCGCGACGGGCAAGTGCGGGTGATCAGTTCATGGGCCCCGGAGCGAAGCCCGGACGTCGACCTCGAGGCTGCGCGGCGTGACCACACCGTCGCCCTCGAGCATCGGCTGTTCGAGTGGGCACAGCAGCGCGGTCCCGAGAGCTGCCCGTCGGTCGTCGTGGAAGTCGTGCGGACGTCGATGTCGACGGAGTTGGGCGGCATCGGCGGCAGCTTCGGGCTGGTCGTGATCGGCAACGGCCGGGGTCACAGTGCGCACGACTACATCGAGGATGCGGCAGTGATCGCGATGGAACGCTTCGCAGTGCCGCTCATGGTCGTCAACAGCGCGCACCACGGGGCGGGCGGCCCGGGACAGAGCCCGGGATCAGGCCAGACGCATGTCGCGGCGGCGCGACGACGATAGGCAGCGCTGGCGCGAGGGCCGGTCGGGCTAGGGGCGGCGTACCTCGGCGCCGTACACCGCGGCCTGCGTGCGGCGCTCCATGCCCAGCTTGGCCAGCAGCGCGGACACGTAGTTCTTGACCGTCTTCTCCGCGAGGAACAGCTGCTCGCCGATCTGCCGGTTGGTCAACCCGTCCGCGATCAGGCCCAGGATGTCGCGCTCCCGGTCGGTGAGCGACGCGAGCCGGGGATCCTGCGGCGCGCCCTCGCGCAGCCGGGTGAGCAGTCGCTCGGTCACCGCCGGGTCGAGCAGCGACCGCCCGGCCGCCACCTGACGGACGGCGTCGAGCAGGTTCGACCCGCGGATCTCCTTCAGCAGGTAGCCGGACGCGCCGGCCATCACCGCGGCGAAGATGGCGTCGTTGTCGTCGTAGGACGTCAGGATCAGGCACCGGATCTCCGGCAGCGCAGACCGGATGTCGCGGCACACGTCGATCCCGCTGCCGTCCGGGAGCCGGGCGTCGAGCACCGCCACGTCGGGACGGGCGGCGGGGATCCGGGCGAGCGCCTCGGCCGCGGTGGCCGCCTCGCCGACAACGGAGATGTCGTCGGCAGCGTCGAGCAGATCGGCGATGCCGCGCCGCACGATCTCGTGGTCGTCGAGCATGAAGACGCGGATGGGTGTGTCGGTCATGGCAGTGGCACCGTCCAATGAATGCGGGTTCCGGGCTTGTGTGGCAACGCTGGATGGACCGGGGACTCGATCGTGAGGGATCCGCCGCGAAGTTCGGCGCGGGCACGTAGGTTGGCCAGTCCGCTGCGGCGGGTGGCTTCGGAAAAGCCGACGCCGTCGTCGGTGACCACGAGGTGCGTCTCCGTCGAGGACGCGCTCAGGCGGACGTGGACGGTGTCCGCGTCCGCGTGCCGGGCGACGTTGCTGAGCGACTCGCGCAGCACGGCGAGCAGATCCTCGACGACCGGTTCCGGGACGACCGAGTCGATCGGGCCGAGGAAATCGACCTGGGGCTCGATGCGCAGCAACGCGCGTACCTCGGAAACCACCGCGAGCAACTGACTACGCACCGATCCCGTCGCCGGACCCAGCTGCCCGCGCAACTCGAAGATGGACGTGCGGATCTGCCGGATGGTCTCGTCGATCTCGTCCACCACCGAGCCGATCCGGTGACTCGCGGGCGCCGGGACGCTGCCGAGCAGTCCGTCCAGGCTGAGCCCGGCGGCGAACAGTCGCTGGATGACGTGATCATGCAGGTCCCGCGCAATGCGATCGCGGTCTTCCAAGATCACGATCCGCTGCTCGCTGGTGCGGGCGTCGGCGAGTTCCAGTGACACGGCGGCGTGATTCGCGAAGGTCATCGCCATGTCGAGATCGTCCGCGTCGAACGGCCGGCCGTCCAGGGCCCGGCCGACGACCAGCGCCCCCCGCACCCCGTTGCTGGTCGACATCGGCACGGCCATGACCGGGCCGACCGGCAGTGCGGTCAACAGGTGGACGGGGATCATGTCCTGGTGCGCGGCGTCGTCGATCATGACCGGTCGCCCCGTGGCGATGGCCTGGCCGGACAAGGTGTTCTCGGGAGAGAACTGGTAGCCCGCGAGCTGGACCTCTTCCCGCGCCGCGGCCACCTCGACCATGAGCCGGTCGCTGTCTGGCATCGGCAGCACAACCGTAACCACGTCGGCGTCGGCGATCTCGCGTGCCTGCCCGGCGATGAGCTCGAGCGGCTCGTCCCCGTCGACGGACAGTAGCTGGGTGGTGATCTCCATCGACGCCTGCAGCCAGCGCTGGCGCTGCTCGGCCTGTTCGAACAGCCGCGCGTTCTCGATCGCGACGCCCGCCGTGGCCGCCAGCGCGAGCAAGACTTCCTCGTCGTCCGGCGAGAACTCGCCGCTTGCCGGTTCGGTCAGGTACAGATTCCCGAAGACCTCTTCGCGGACGGTGATCGGGACGCCGAGAAATCCCCGCATCGGCGGGTGGTTGGCCGGGAAGCCCGCCGAGCGCGGATCGTCAGGGATCCGGGCGAGTCGGATCACCCGGGGCTCTTCGATCAGCGCACCGAGCAGGCCTTTGCCGGTGGGCAGGCTGCCGATCCTCGCGGCCGTCTCTTCGTCGATTCCGACGGTGATGAACGACTGCAGCCCGACGCCGCTCGGCGCGATCACACCGAGTGCGCCGTAGCGTGCGTTGACGAGCTGGCAAGCGGCCTCCACGATCCGCCTGAGCACAGCAGGCAGGCTGAGGTCTCGGATGATCATCCGGTTGGCGGCGAGCAACCCGCGCAATCGTTCGTGTGCCTTGCGGATGTCCGCGGCGTGCTCGACGAGTTGGGCCAGCAGATCGTCGAGGGCCAGCCGGGGCACCGCGGCAGACGGCAATCCTTCAGCGCGGTTCGGGTGGTGCTCACCCGTGTCCATATGGGCGAGGATATCGCCGGGGTGAGCGATGGGGGCGGATCTAGTCACTCCTCGACGGCCATTACTTCGACCAGTCGTCGGCGCCTTGTCGGGATCGTGAGCGGGGCCTTGCCGATCCGGATCAGTATGTGCGGATGCATCCAGAGGTGCAGCGCGTCCCGCAGTTCGGCGTGGGTACGCGGCACCTCGATCACCTGCGTGAGCGGGCTCGACGTGAAGCCCAGTCGCGAGATCTCCAACAGCACCCGCTCGAGCGCCTCACCGCACTGTCCCCACGCGGCCGGGTTGTCGGCGTTGGTGCCGAGGAGTACAAGACACTGCCGCGCCGAGGACTCGGTGCTGTCCGGCAGCCATCCCATGCCGCGGGTGTCGAAGTCCCGGAGCGGGATGTCGTCGTGTGCCCGCCCGGTCACGTGCGCGACGGAGAACGCGGGCACCCCGTCGAGGCGACGAGGATCGTCGCTGGTCCACCGCCGTAGCTCGGCCCGATAGCCCGGGTCGGCGTTCTCTATCCTGTCGGCGAGCCGGCTGAGTGTCGCCAGCGCTGTGCGATGTTCCTCGCTCGCCACATGGAACAGCTCCGACCCCTCGGCGTGCGCGGCCTCCCGCAGCACCTCGATGACCTCGTCCGGTACGGCTTCGTCGGTGAAGCGGCGCCGGTTGGTCTGCCGGGTGTCGATCGCCGGCTCGAGCCGGGCGAGGACCGGATCGGGTGCCCAGGACCCGGACGGGACGAGACGGGCAACGACATCGGGACGGGTGGGATCGGCAAATCGCTCGACGCTGACCCGAAGCCCGGCGGCAGCAAGCGCAACGCGTGCGTTGAACACGGCGCACCCGCAACTCATCAGCAGTTGCCGCCCGCGCGGGTCGAGCACGGTCAACCGTCGCGTCCAATCGACGAGGATGTCGAGGCCGCCCTCCCGGACCACGAAGCGCCACGGCTGGGTGTTGTGGACGGACGGCGCCCGCGTCGCGCGAATGGCCGCACGGCGCAACGTGCGCGCGAGATCTGTGTCGGTAACCGTGGTCATGTGGCCGTTCCTCGGGGTTTTCAGCAGCTGTTAGCTATTTGTTCCAGCGTGGTAGGCGCGGTTCGCAGCTCCTAGGGACCTAGGTCATCACCGGCCAGCCCCACCGGCACCTGCGGCAGGACCGCACGAGAGCCCAAACTCCATAGGTGAGTGGCCGGACCCGACACCTCACTGAGCACGACTTGGGCGTGCTCGTGCTCGGTGCGGTCGCGGCGCCGTCAATCCACAACACGCAGCCGTGGTGCTTCGCGCTGCGGCCCGACTGCGTCGATGTGCGCGCCGACCGACGCCGCCAGTTGGGGGTGCTGGATCCGACGGGGCGCCAGCTGACCATCAGCTGCGGCTGTGCACTGTTCAACCTGCGCGTGGCCGCCGCGGCGCTGGGGTATGTGGCGCAGGTCCGACGATTTCCCGACCCGAGCGATCCGGACCTGCTGGCATCGGTTGATATCGCGTTGCCGGACGCTTCACATGATCTCCGTGCCGAGGCTGATGCGGACCTCGCGATCCTGGCGCCGGAGCTGCGCCGCCGGCACACGAACCGCCGCCGGTTCGGGCCGGAGCGGGCGCCCCAGGTGATGGTGCAGGCGCTCAGCCTGGCCGCCGCGGCAGAGGGGGCGGGGCTGGTGGAGATCGTGACGGACGTGGACCGGGCTCTCGTCGCGGACCTGACCGCCCGGGCAGATCGTGCGTTGTTGCTGGATCCGAAATACCGCGCCGAGCAGCGGGCCTGGACGACCGACGACCCACGCCGGCGCGACGGAGTGAACGCGTCCTCGGTTCCCCATGTAGGGCGCGGCTCCGCCGAGGGCGTATCGATTCGCGACTTCGACACTCACGGAAGCGATGCACTGCGCGACCCGGCGGGGGACCAGACGCTGCTGCTTGTCTGCACAGCTCACGATTCCGGGGCAGGCTGGCTACGGGCCGGTGAGGCGCTCGAACGGGTGTGGCTCGAGCTCTCGGCCGCGGGGTGGACGGCGTCGCCGTTGACGCAGGCGGTGGAGGTCCCGGCTGCCCGCGTGCAGCTGCGCCGCGGGCTGCGGCTGACGGGTTACCCGCACCTGCTGCTGCGGATCGGTCGTGCCGCGCCGACGCCGGGGTCCCCGCGCCGACATCTCAACGAGGTCCTGGTCATCAGCTGACCGGACGCTGGAAAGAGCGCGGACAGGGGTGTAGCCCAGGGAAGTCGGTGGGATTCACTCCGTCACCACTTCGATCAGCGCTCCGCAACGCGGATCGAAGTGCGCTGCCTGTCGCAAGGCGCGCGGTCGGTGCTTGGAGTGGTCCCCGCCTACGCCGAAGGGCGCCCCCGCAATCCCCTCCGGCGTCGGCATCGCGACCTCCCAGGGCCACAAACCAAGCTTCGTCACTCAGCCTCTTCCTGGCGAGGGACCAACGTCCTTTAGTCGATGGGAACTTGGCAGGTGCCAGACCTATCGAAGTGCCGCAACGATTGGTCAACCGGACGATTTTGGGGGAGATGCATGACGACGTGGACGAGTGCCGGCGCGGTTGTTGTGGGCGTCCCGGACGCCGGGGCGGACTCGCTGCTGACGGTGGCCGTGGGACGCGCCCGCGAGCACGACGTGGCTATCGATCTCGTCCGGGTGTGGCGCACCATCGACCAGCTGTACCCCGCCCCGGCAACCGATATCGCGGCATCTGTGCACGACCGTGAGCTGTTGAACACCGCAGCCTGCCAGATCCGCGAATTCGCGCCGGACGTCGCGTTGGTCGTCGACTTCGCGCCCGGAGATCGGTACACGGAGCTGCTCGACCGCACCCGCGGGGCGTCCGCGCTCGTGATCGGCAACGAGCTCGTGCTGGAGGAGTCGATCTCCGCGTGGTACCTCGAGCACGCCTACTGCCCGGTCGCGGTCGTCAACCAGGACGGTCACGTGATCGCCGAGTCCGAGGGGACGGCGGACGCCACCCGCCTAGCGGCGCAACGAAGCTGACGATGACGACCCCCTCGCAGCCCGATCCCGGGGTGGCCGACACGTCCGGTCCGGACATCCGCCCGGTCGTGGACTCGTCCAGTGCGAACGCGGGCGCGGTCGACTGGGCTCGGGAGGCCGCCGCGCGGCCGAGGGCTGCGCTATCCGACCGACATCGGGCTCAGCGCGCGAGACAGTTCGCGCTCGATCTGCGCCAGCAGGAACTCCGGGTCGTCGACCAGCGCTCGGTCGGCGCACAGGCTGACGACGACGCTGCCGTCGAAGCGGATGGTCGAGATGCCCAGCGCCACGTTGCCCGATTCGGGCGGCCACGTGATCACGCCACGCAACCGCCGTCCGGCCAGGAACATGGCCCGGTCCGGTGCCGCCGTGTGCGTCGCGATCGCGCTGCCCTTCGAGGCGAACAGGTCGAGCACGGCCTGTTCGACGCCGTATGCCGTGTGCCCGAACAGGTCGAGCAGGTCGAAGGTCAGCACCCCGTCGGGCGAACGCAGGATCGTGCGGCTCTCGTGCCGGACCCGCTCCAGCCGCAGCTCCGGGTCGTCCACCGAGACCGGCAGCGGCAGGTAGATCAGGCCGAACCGGTTGCTCGCGCTCCGGGGCAGCGGCGCTTCCAGCGGCCGTAGGTTGACCGGGACGATTGCGCGGATGTCTGCAACCTGACCGTCCGAGCGCGCGAGATACGTGCCCAACGCGCCGCTGACCGCGGCGAGCACGAATTCGTGGACGGTCGCGTCGGCCGAACCCGCCCGGTCTTCGATGTCGTGCAGCGGGAACGGGTTACTCCACAGCAGCCGCTTGTGTTCGGTGAGCGTTCCGCGCAGGCAGGTGGGGACGTCCGGTGCCAGTGACACCACCCGGCCCAACGCACGGGTGCCGGCGAGTGCTCGGCTGAGCAATGCCTCGACGCGTTGCGGGTGGACGAGGTCGTCCAAGACCATCCCGCCTGCCTGCGTCGCCGAACCGTGCACGACAGTGGCTTCGGCGTCGTCGGGACGTTCCGAGTCGCACAGCGAGAGCAACACCCGCGACAATGCGACGCCGTCGGCGACGCAGTGATGGATCCGGACGACGATCGCGCTGCCGGCCTGGAAACCGTCGATGAAGTGGATCTGCCACAGCGGTAGCTCCATCGGCAGGCGCTGGTACAGCAGGGCGGTCACGAAGTCGGCGAGGGCGTCGCGGTCTGCCGGAGCGTCGAGCGTGTGCTCGAAGACGTTGCCCTCGATGTCGAAGGCGTCGAGGTCCTCCCACCAGGCCAGTGTGGGCAGTTCGACCACGCGTTGCGAGAACCGCGGGTACCGCGCCACGAAGCGATCGCGCAGCACTTCGCGAACTCGGTCCCAATCGAGCGGTTCGTCCGTCCACAGCACGCTCGTCACGACCATGCGGTTGGCAGGGCGGTCCATGTGCCACCAGGCCGCGTCGGCCGGATGCATGCGATGTCTACTCATGTCGACCCCAGGCGCGCGAGTTCGGTCAGCACCTCGTCCTCGTCACCTGCACCGCGGAGCCCCCTGCCGCCGTCGCCACCCTCACTGTCTCCACGCGTGCATGGTCTCCCTAGGGTCAAAGGTCCGGCAGGTCCCCATGACGCCCGGGACGAAGGGCCCTGCCTCATGCGCGCCGTGCGGGAGAGGCTGTAGATGCGGGAGGGTGCAGGGAGGAAGACGGACGGAGCCCGACTTGACCACCGCGACTTACCCGGAGCACGCCACCGTCACTGCCGAGATTCGCCTGTTCTTCGGTCCTGAGATCGAGGACGACGAGATCGAGTTCGCTGTACGGCTGGCCCTCGAGGACCTTCGTGTGCTGGTAGCGCCCGACCACCTGCTGGAGTCCGCCAGGCGGCTTGCGATGGTGCGCCTCGACTCGGCAGCGCGGGCCACGCGTCGCTCGCTCGCCCGGCGAGAACGTCAGGGCAGCGGCCGCATGCCGTGACCGCATCGCCGCCTGAGTTTGCGTGGATCGTCGATCAACCTGCGCCGATAGGTACCGGACCGTTGCGGCTGGTCGAGCGGGAGGCGGTCCACGTGCCCGGGCCGGCGCAGATCCGCGTCGCCGTCAGCTGCTGCGGGGTGTGCCGCACGGACCTGCACCTGGCCGAAGGGGACCTGAAGCCGAAGCGGCACGGCGTGACCCCGGGACACGAGGTCGTGGGTCGCGTCGACGCGTTGGGGGACGGTGCGAGCCGCTTCGGTGTCGGCGACCGGGTCGGCGTGCCGTGGCTCGGCCGCACCGATGGCACCTGCGAGTTCTGCCGCTCCGGACGGGAGAACCTTTGTCTGGCGCCGACGTTCACCGGTTGGGACGTCGATGGTGGCTACGCCGATCACTGCCTCGTCGACGAGGCCTTCGCATACGTGCTGCCCGAGGGCCTGGACGACGAGCATGCCGCGCCGCTGCTGTGTGCCGGCATCATCGGCTACCGCGCGCTGCGGACCTCAGGGCTGCCGCGCGGCGGGGCGCTCGGCATCTACGGCTTCGGCGGCAGCGCGCACCTGGCCGCGCAGATCGCGCTGCACGAGGGCGCGCGGGTGCACGTGATGACCCGAGGCGAGCGCAACCGCGAACTCGCCACAGCGCTCGGCGTGGACTCGGTCGGCGGGTCGGCGGACAGCCCGCCCGAGCCGCTGGACGCCGCGGTGCTGTTCGCTCCGGTCGGTGAACTGGTACCGGTGGCGCTGCAGGCCTTGAACCGCGGTGGGACGCTTGCCGTCGCGGGGATCTACCTGTCCGACATCCCGCCGCTGAATTACGAGCGGGATCTGTTCGAGGAACGGGTGCTGCGCAGCGTCACGGCGAACACGCGCAGCGACGGCGAACAGTTCCTGACCCTCGCGCACCAGTTCGGGGTGAAGGTCGAGACCACGGGCTACCCGATGAGCGACGCACCGCGCGCACTCGCAGACCTCGCCGCCGGGGCGTTCAGCGGAGCGGCAGTCCTGCACAACACCTGACCCGACTCCTGCTCGATCCGTCGGCCTGTTCGTCGGCGCGCACGCGCAGTGGTCAGTTCGAGCGACAGTGGTCAGTTGCAATTGACCACTGTGGCCGGAACTGACCACTGTCGCGCGGACGACAGTGGATCTTCAGGTTGCGCGCAGCAAGATTGCGGGTCGTGACCCGAAATTTCGCGCTACCCACCGGCGCACCTGAATCGGATGCCGGCCCCGGCGTCGAGGGGAACTCCCGGCTGACCGCCTCGACCGGAATCGTGCTGAGCGTGCTGCTGATCATCGAGGGCGTGACGATCCTGGACGTGCGCGGGTACATCACACTGCACACGGTCATCGGGCTGGCGCTGATCGGGCCACTCGTACTCAAGACCGCGACGACGTGCTACCGGTTCGCCCGCTACTACACCCGCCACCGCGACTACGTCCGGCGCGGGGCGCCGCCCTTACTGCTGCGTGCGATCGGCCCGTTCGTGATCCTGAGCAGTGTCGCCGTCATCGGCACCGGGGTCGCACTGCTAGCCACGCACGGCGCGAGCGACACCTGGTTGACTTTGCACCAGGCCAGTTTCATCGTGTGGATCGCCTTCACCGGGCTACATTTCCTCGGCCACATCTACGAGGCCGTCGTGGTGACCGCCCGCGACATCCGCCGCGGCCGCGACGACTTCGCCGCTCGCGGCCGGGTCGTGCGCCTGGGGCTCGTCGCCACGTCGTTGGTCGTGGGATTCGGTGTCGCCGCCGTCTTCACTCCGTCCGCGTCGTCCTGGCAACTGCACCAACACTTCGAGCACGGGGACTTCCGCGGCCGTTAGACGAGCCGGTCCGGCGCAGGGTCACACCGAGCGAGGGCTGCCCAACGCAAGAATCATCACCGCGACACCGACGGCTCCGAAGATCGCCTGGAGTGGCTGGAACCCGAGCAAGACCACCTCGACCGTCTCGAACGCCACCAGGCCGCAGCCGGCAAGCAGCGACATCGACCAGCCGATTCGCGGCACGAGCCATTGCAGCGCGGCGGTGATCAGGAAGCCGATCCCTACGAACGCCACGAGAAGCACGCCCGGCATCCGCCAGTCCACGAACGGGCTGTTGGCCAAAGCGTTCCGGTTGGTCGCGAGCAGGTGTCCGTCGGGCGCACCGATCAGTAGGAGGCCACCGACAACGGCGAACACGCCGGTCAACAGTTCGAGGGTCACTAGCGTCTGCAGGCGCTTCACAGTGTCTACCTCCCAATCGTCCAGGTTCACCGTGACCGTGTCCGCGGCCCGGAGGGAGGGCCGAAGGTCCCGGTCACGGCGCGCGGATGTCATGGCGCCTGACGACGTTTGCCCGGCCCGCAGTCAGGGCCGGACGATGCACGATCGATCCGTGATCGTGCATCGGCATCGATCGCGGTGGTCGGACGACCTCCGGGAGAGGTCGATGGAGCGGAGCGGGGTGTGACGATGTTCAAGACGATCGTCATCGGGACGGACGGTTCCAACGAGGCCGACGCCGCCTTTGCCGTAGCCGCGTCGACGGCACAGGCACAGAGCGCGCGGCTGGTCGTGGTGCATGTCGTCGAACTGCTGAGCGGCAAGGGCGGGCAGTACCCGCTGCACGTCGACGAGGACGAGATCCACAACAGGATCGTCGCCGCGGTCGGCAAGCTGAAGAAGAAGGGTGTCGCGGTAGACCTCGAGGTGCATCAGGTCGCCTATGGCGGACCGTCCCAC
>DASXJR010000018.1:0-29942 GCA_036497285.1 Jatrophihabitans sp. | reverse complement strand
CGCCTTACCGACGGCTTGCTTCGCCTTGCCGCCCAGGTCCTCGATCTTGTTGTTGGCCTTGTCGGTGCCACTCACAGGTATCGCGTCCCTTCCCGGTAGATCTACGACGGTTTTCCCGCCGGATACCAGTTGGGTACCCATACGCCGCGTGGGGCTAAACGCCGCTCGCCGGTTCGTTGAGTGGCGCGAAACGTCCCTGAGTGGCGCGAAATATCGCGCCACTCACCGGCCGGACGCGCCACTCAATGTGGCTCGCGGGTCGGGGCTGACTCACAATCCGGCGCGGGCGGCGGCGAGCGCGATCCGCTCGTCCGGTTGCACAGCGGCGACGCGGAAGTAGCCCGCCGACACCGACCCGTAGAACTCGCCCGGCGATACCACGATCCCGATCTTCTCGGCCAGGTCGCGGGCGGCGGCCCAGGCGTCCCCGCCCGGCGCGGGCACCCACAGATAGAACGCGCCACGCGGCAGCGGCGCCTCGTAGCCCACCTTGCCGAGGATGCGCGCGAGGATCGTCAGCCGGCGCTGGTAGCGCTCGCGCTGCACTTCCACGTGCGCGTCGTCGGCGAGCGCGACGATCGCGGCGGCCTGCACCGGTCCGGGAGGCATCAGTCCGGCGTGCTTACGCACCTCACGCAGGTAATGGACGAGCTCGGCGTCGCCGGCGTAGCTGCCGATCCGGGCGCCGGCGAAATTGTCGCGCTTGGACAGGCTGTGCACCGCGAGCACGCCGTCCGTCCCCTCGGACAGGATCGTGCGCGGCGAGCCCTCCCAGGTGAATTCGACGTAGCACTCGTCGGACAGCACCGGCACGGCCCGGGCCCGACCCCACGCGGCCGCGGCCGCGAGGTCGTGCAGTTCGCCGGTCGGGTTGGCGGGCGAGTTCACCCACACGCACAGCGCGCGGGCGGCGTCGTCGTCGGCGATCTCGTCGAGGTGTTGGTAGCCGACGGCGCGGCAGCCGGCGAGGGTGGCGCCCATCTCGTAGGTCGGATAGCTGATCGCCGGGTAGAGGACGGTGTCCCGCTCGGGGCTGCGCAGCTTCAGGTACTGCGGCACCGACGCGACGAATTCCTTCGTGCCCACGACGGCGGCGACGTGATCCGCCGGGTCGACTGTCGCGCCCAGGCGCCGCTGGATCCACTCGGCGACCGCGTTGCGGTAGCCGGGCGTGCCGATCGACGGCGGGTAGCCGCGCGCGGTGTCGCCGACGCTCAGCGCTTCGAGCACCCCGGCCGACGGCGGGTCGCACGGAGTGCCGATCGACAGTTCGACCGCTCCGCCGTCGTGCTTGGCGGCAATCTCGGTGATCTCGTCGAGGCGGTCGTAGGGGTACGGCGGCGGTACGAAGCCCTCGCTCAAAGTTGGCCTCCCAGCCGGGTGTTTTGCGGCGTGTCGCCCTGCTGCGGGGCCAAGCGGTCGGCCAGCAGTTGGGCGAGATGGACGGAGTGCACGCGGCCCAGTTGCTCGAGCTGGGTGCGGCAGGAGAAGCCGTCGGCGAGCACGACCGCGTCGTACGGCGCGGTGCGTACTGCCGGCAGCAGGGCGGTCTCGGCGACCGCGACCGACACCTCGTAGTGCCCGCGCTCGACACCGAAGTTGCCGGCCAGCCCGCAGCAGCCGCCGATCGCGGTGACCTCGGCGCCCGCATCGCGCAGCAGCGTCTCGTCGGCGGTCCAGCCCATGACCGCGTGATGGTGGCAGTGCGGTTGCGCTAGCGCGTGTACGTCGGCCAGGTCCGGAGCCGTCCAGCCCGGGGTGTCGGCGAGCAGTTCGGCGAGGGTACGGGTGGCCTTGGCCACCGCCTGCGCGCGCGGGTCGTCCGGAAGCAGTTCCGCCAGGTCCCTGCGCAGCACCGCGGTGCAGGACGGCTCGAGGCCGACGATCGGCATGCCGGTGGCAAGGGCGGGAGCCAGCGCGTCCAACGTCGCCTTGAGCTGCGCGCGGGCGCCGTCGAGTTGGCCGGTCGAGATCCAGGTGAGTCCGCAACAGACCTTCTTCGCCGGGATCTGCGCGGAGTACCCGGCGGCTTCGAGCACCCGCACCGCCGCCTCGCCCACCTCGGGGCTGAAGTGGTCGGTGAACGTGTCCACCCACAGCAGCACCGGTTTGCCGCCGGCCGACGGCCTGAATCGGGCGCGGAAGGTGCGCCGGGCGAAGGTCGGCAGCTCGCGGCGCCGGTCGATACCGCCGAGTCGCTTGGCCGCGCCCGCCAGCAACGGGCGGCGCAGCGCCGAGTTCGCCAGCCGGGGCGTGCGCGAGGCCAGCCGGGCCAGTCGAGGCAACCAGCCCAGGCTGTAGTGCGACGGCGGGCGCAGCCGGCGCTTGTAGCGCTGGTGCAGCACCTCGGCCTTGTAGGTCGCCATGTCGACACCGGCCGGGCAGTCGGACGAGCAGCCCTTGCACGACAGGCAAAGGTCCAGCGCCTCGTGCACCGCCTTGTCGCGCATGCCTTTGACCAGCGTGCCGTTGGCGACTTCCTGCAGCACGCGGGCCCGGCCGCGGGTGGAGTCCTTCTCGTCGCGTGTCGCCAGGAACGACGGGCACATCACGCCGCCGCCCGCGGTCAGGTCGGCGCGGCACTTGCCGACTCCGACGCACCGGTGCACGGCCGTCGACAGATCGTGGTTGTCGTGCGGGAACGCGAACGTGACGTGCGTGAGCCGGCGCGCGTTCGGCACGCGCAGGTGGGCGTCGACGAGGTCGGGGTCGACGAGCACGCCGGGGTTGAGCAGGTTGGCCGGGTCGAAGAGGTGCTTCACCCGCCCGAAGGTCTCGATCGCACGCGGCGAGTACATGTACGGCAGCAGATCGCTGCGCGCGCGTCCGTCCCCGTGCTCGCCGGACAGCGACCCGTGGTGCCGGCCGACCAACCCGGCGGACGCCACCACGAAGCGGTTGAACCGGCGAGCGCCGTCTTCGAACGGGAAGTCGATGCGCACGTGCACGCAGCCGTCGCCGAAGTGGCCGTAGACCAGCCCGTCCAGACGGTGTTCGCGCAGCAGGGCCTCGAACTCACGCAAGTAGGCCGGCAGGTGCGCGGGCGGAACGGCGGCGTCCTCCCACCCGGGCCACGCAGGCGCCCCGGACGGTGTGCGACCGCCCAGCCCCGCACCGTCCTCACGGATGCGCCACAGCGCGCGGGCCGCGGCTCCGGTGACCACGGCCGAGTCGAGGCAGCCCGCGTCGGCGATCAGCTTCGCGGCGGCACGCACCGCGTCGGCCTCGGTGGCGCCCGACGTCTCGACGAACAGCCATCCGGCACCGCGCGGCAACGCGGGCACCGCCGACGAGCCGCGCAGGCTGCGGACCACCTCGACGAGCCGGGCGTCCATGCCCTCCAGCGCCACCGGCTCGTGCGGCAGCAGCGCGAGCACCGCTTCGGCGGCGGTCGGCATGTCGGGGTAGCCGAGCACGGCGAGCGCGACGGCTCGCGGCGACTCGACCAGGCGGACGGTGGCGCGGGTCAGGACGGTCAGGGTGCCCTCGCTGCCCACCAGGAACTTGGCCAGGTCGGCACCGTTCTCAGGCAGCAGGTGCTCGAGCGAGTAGCCGGACACCTGCCGGCGGAACCGCCCGAACTCGGTGCGGATCATCGCCCGCTCGTGGTCGACGATGCGCTGCAGCTCGACGCCGAGAGGACCCGCCGCGGCCAGCCCGTCCCGGCCGAAACCGCGGGCCTGCAGCGGTACGCCGGAGGCAGTGAGCGCGTCGAGCGCGACGACGTTGTCGGCCGTGCGTCCGTACCGCAGGGCACGCGATCCGCAGGCGTTGTTGCCGATCGAGCCGCCGATGCTCGCCCGGGCGTGGGTGGACGGATCCGGGCCGAAGCGCAGCCTGTGCCTGCCCGCGGCGGCGGTGATGTCGTCGAGGATCGCGCCCGGTTCGGCAGTGGCGGTGCGCGCGTCGGGGTCGACGGACAGCACCCGGTTCAGGTGCCGTGAGAAGTCGAGCACGATGCCCGGGCCGATCGAGTTGCCGGCCGTCGACGTGCCGGCCCCCCGGCTGGTCAGCGCGACGCCGTGCTCGCGGGCGACGGCGAGGGAGGCCGCGACCTCGTCGGTGTGCCGGGGGAATACGACCAGCCTGGGGACGACGCGGTAGTTCGAGGCGTCCGAGGAGTACTCGGCGCGTCGCCGCACGGCGGAGTCGAACTCGGTGACGCCTGCCGAACGCAGGGCGGCCACCAGTTCGTCCTTCACGCGATCCATTGTCCCGTACCCGCGCTCAGAGCCGGCCGGCCTCGATGATCCGGGACAGGAACTGCCGGGTGCGGGCTTCCCGCGGCGCGCCGAGCACCTGCTCGGGCGAGCCCTGTTCCAGCACCCGGCCGGCGTCGAGGAAGCAGACCTGGTCGGCGACCTCGCGGGCGAAGCCCATCTCATGCGTGGCGACGAGCATCGTCATGCCCTCGTCCTTGAGCTCGCGGATCAGGTTCAGTACCTCACCGACGAGTTCCGGGTCGAGCGCACTGGTGACCTCGTCGAAGAGCATCAACCGCGGCCTGGTGACCAGGGCGCGCGCGATCGCAACGCGCTGCTGTTGCCCACCGGACAGTTCGTCGGGACGGGCGGACGCCTTGTCCGCGAGACCGACCCGCTTGAGCATCGCCATCGCGTCCGCTTCCGCCTGCGCACGTTTGACCTTGTGCACCCGGCGCGGGGCGAGCGTGACGTTGTCGAGCACGCGCAGGTGCGGAAACAGGTTGTACGCCTGGAACACGATGCCGACCTGGGTGCGTACCTCGTTCGCGTTCACTCGGGGATCGGTGATGTCCCGCCCGTCCAAGTCGATCACGCCGTCGTCGACGACCTCGAGCAGGTTGATGCAGCGCAGCAGCGTCGACTTGCCCGAGCCGGAGGCGCCGATCAACGCGGTGCACGAGTGTTCGGCCACGCCCAGGTCGAGACCGTTCAGCACCACAGTGCTGCCGAACACCTTGCGCAGACCGGTGATTTGCAGCATCAGACGACCCCGCCGCCGGCACCGAACCAGCCCTGGCGGCGCGCGATCCAGTCGGTGAGTCGGGTCAGCGGAACGGTGAGCGCCACGAAGATGAGCCCGGCCATCACGAGGTGGACGAACTTGAAGTCCTGCGACTTCTGGTTGTCCGCGGTGAGCACCACGTCGATCAGCCCGACCGTGGACACGAGCGCGGTGTCCTTCTGCAGGCTGACGAAGTCGTTGAGCAGCGGCGGCAGCACGCGACGGATCGCCTGCGGGAACACGACATGGCGCAGGGTCTGCGCGTGGTTGAGCCCGAGCGATCGTGCGGCGGCCCGCTGCGACGGGTGCACGGATTCGATGCCGGCGCGGAACACCTCGGCCACGTACGCCGTGTAGGTCAGGACGAGCGCGATGATGCATAACACGAACGGGCTGTTGGGCGCTCCCTGCAGTTGCAATGAGGGCACGCCGAAGCCGACGAGGTACAGCACGATCAGCACCGGCAGTCCGCGGAAGACGTCGACGTAGACGGTCGCAAGCGCGCGCAGCGGCACCCACACCGGTCCGCGCAAGGTGCGCAGCACTGCGATGAGCGCGGCGAACACGAGGATGAACGCCTCGCCGATCACCATGATCTGCAGGTTGATCCACAGCGCGCGAAGCAATTCAGGCAGGCCCTGGAAGCCGACGCGGAAATCGAAGAAGTTGCTCTTGGTGCGGTCCCACCCGGAACTGCGTCCGACCACGACCGACACGACCGTGGCCAATACGACCGTGCTGATCAGTGCGATGAGTGCAGAGCGCCGGGAGCGAGCGCGGCGGTACGCGTCCCGTCCGCGCTGTAACTCCGACGGCTGCCAGTCGGTCGCCGTCACTTCGACGGCGCTACTTGAGTATCGGCGCGTTTGCCGCCGACGCGAGCCACTTGTCCTGCAACTTCTTCAGCGTGCCGTTCGCGCGCAGCGCATCGACCGCCTTCGACACACACGACGTGAGCGAGCTGTCCTTGGTGAGCACCAGGCCGAACTGCTCGGGCTTTCCGGTCACCGGCAGTTGGCCGACGATCTTCGCGTCCGGCACCTGCACCGCGGTCACGTAGAACGCGGTCGGCAGGTCGACGACCAGCCCGTCGACCTGGTGGTTCTTGAGTGCTTGCACGGCCAGGTCGTTCGTCGGAAACTCGGCGGGCGTCGGCCCTGGCTTGATCACGTTGTTGATCGCATCGAAGCTGGTCGTGCCCTTCTGCGCCGCGAGCTTCGCGCCCTTGAGCCCGGCGACTGTCGTGACGTCGGCGTACTTGTTGTCCTTGGGCACGACGACTGCCTGCGCGACGTCGTAGTACCCGCTGGAGAAGTCGACGACCTTTGCCCGGGTCGCGGTGATCGAGACCTGGTTGATATCGAAATCGAAATTCTTCGGCGTCGGCGCGATCACGCTGTTGAACGAGGCCACCACCCACTTGACCTTGTCCGCGGAGTATCCGAGCTGTTTGCCGACAGCGAACGCAACGGCAGATTCGTAGCCCTTGCCGTTGCTCGGCTTGTCGTCGACGAACCACGGCCCGTAGGCCGGCGAGTCGGTTGCCACCGTGAGCGTGCCCCCGGTGTGTGTTTGCATCGTGGCCGGCGTGCACGACGCGGCTGCGCTCGTGCTTGTCACCGGCGCAGTTCCGCCGGCCGTGGCCGGCGGTGCGCTTGTGGCGCCGCCGGTGCTCTTTGCGGCACACCCCGCTGCGAGCAGCGTGGCTGCGAGCAGGCCGGCAGCGAGAAGACGACTGCGCATCATTTCCCCCGAGAAAGTTGAACGCTGGCGCGAGTCTATCCAGCGAAGCACCGCGGGACGGGCGTTGCGCGACCATCTACACGCGGGCGGTGCGCTGATCGTGCCGCGGTCGGTGACCACTTTGCCGCGCTCGACCGCACTCACCGGCGTGTGCTCGTGCAGGCTTGCCCTTCGTACCGCTCGACCGCTATGCGGTGTTTGCGCAACGCGGCTTCGTGCGCGTCGTCGCGGACCGACCGACTGCCATCTAAGGAAGAGCCAGCTGGGACTTGCCAAGAACGGCGACGCCGCCGTCGGACACGTGGTAGCGGGTGCGGTCGAGTTCGTGGTCGACGCCGATGTGCGCACCGGCAGGCACGACGACATCCTTGTCGAGGATCGCGCGGCGCACCACGGCGCCCGGCCCGATCTGCACACCGTCCATCAGCACCGAGCCCTCGACGTACGCGCCGGCGTGCAGGCGGACGTTCGGCGAGATCACGCTGTGCCGCACGGTCGCACCGGAGATGATCGTGCCGGCGCCGACGATGGATTCCTGCGCGATGCCGCCTTCCACGAACTTGGCCGGCGGAAGCTGCTCGTGGTGGGTGTAGATCGGCCATTGCTGGTTGTAGAGATTGAAGATCGGGTGCACTGCGACGAGGTCCATGTGCGCGTCGTAATAGGCATCGATCGTTCCGACATCGCGCCAATAGCCCTTGTCGCGGTCCTCGGCGCCGGGCACGTCGTTGTCCTTGAAGTCGTACACGTAGGCGCTGTCCTGCTTGACCATCAGCGGCATGATGTTGGCGCCCATGTCGTGCACCGAGTCCTCGTCCTCGGCGTCTTCACGCAACACGTCCAGCAAGGCCTGCGTGCTGAAGACGTAATTGCCCATCGATGCGTACGCCTCGTCAGCGCTGTCGGGCAGCCCGGGCGGGTCGGCCGGCTTCTCGAGGAAGCCGTTGACCTTGTGATCGGGCGCGGAGTCGATCACTCCGAACGCGGTCGCCTCGAGCCGCGGCACGCGGATGCCCGCGACGGTCGCGGACGCGCCGGATTCGATGTGGTGATTGACCATCTGGCGCGGGTCCATGCGGTACACGTGGTCCGCGCCGAACACCACGATGTAGTCGGGCTTGTCGTCGTAGATGAGGTTGGACGATTGCAGGATCGCGTCGGCGCTGCCGGTGTACCAGCGCGGTCCGAGCCGCTGCTGCGCCGGCACCGGGGTGATGTAGTCGCCGACCACCGTCGACATGCGCCAGGTCTGCGTGACGTGCCGGTCGAGCGAGTGCGACTTGTACTGCGTGAGCACGCAGATACGCAGGTATCCCGCGTTGACAAGATTCGACAGCACGAAGTCGATCAGGCGGTAATTGCCGCCGAACGGCACTGCGGGCTTGGCCCGGTCAGCGGTCAAAGGCCAGAGCCGCTTGCCCTCACCGCCTGCGAGGACGATGCCCAATACCCGCGGCTCCCTGGCCATGTGGTCACCCTAACGCGCAGCGTGCCGGGTCGGTCCAGCTCGGTCTAGGGTCACGTTCATGCGCGTTGCGGTGCTGACCCGGGAATACCCGCCGGAGGTCTACGGGGGCGCAGGAGTTCACGTCGAATTCCTCGTACGGGAATTGCGCCGCATCGTCGATGTGGATGTCCACGCGTTCGGCTCACCGCGCACCGAGCCGGACGTGTACGCGTACGGAGTCCCGGCCGGACTGGCCGAGGCGAACGCCGCGCTGCGCACCCTGGGCACCGATCTCGAGATCGCGGCGGCGGTCGCCGACGCGGACGTGCTGCACTCACACACCTGGTACGCGAACATGGCCGGTGTATGGGGCGCCGCAATGTACGGCACGCCGCACGTGCTCTCAGCGCATTCCTTGGAACCGGCCCGTCCGTGGAAGGCCGAGCAGCTCGGTGGCGGCTACCGCATCTCGTCCTGGGCCGAACGGCAAGCGTACGAGACGGCGGACGCGATCGTCGCGGTCTCGTACGGCATGCGCGCGGACGTGCTGGACGCCTACCCGTTCGTCGACCCGGCGAAGGTGCACGTCATTCACAACGGGATCGATACGAGCCTGTACTCGCCGGCGAGCTCGGACGACGTGCTCGAGCGGTTCGGCGTCGACCGCTCCCGTCCGTCGGTCATCTTCGTCGGGCGGATCACCCGGCAGAAGGGGCTCGGGCATCTGCTCAACGCCGCCGCCGCGCTCGATCCGTCGATCCAGCTGATCCTGTGTGCCGGCGCACCGGACACCGCCGAGATCGCGGCGGAGACCGAGCAGGCGGTGGCCTCGCTCTCGGCGAAGCGGTCGGGCGTGATCTGGATCCGGGACATGCTGCCCCGCCCCGAGATCACGCAGCTTCTGACGCACGCGACCGTGTTCGTGTGCCCCTCGGTGTACGAGCCGCTGGGCATCGTGAACCTCGAGGCGATGGCGTGCGAGACGGCCGTCGTCGCCTCCGCGATCGGCGGCATCCCCGAGGTGGTCGCGGACGGCCTGACGGGGATGCTCGTGCCGTACCTGACGGTGCCGCCGGAGGAGTTCGAGGACGGTCTCGCCGAGGCGATCAACGCGTTGTGCGCGGACCCGGCGCGCGCCGAGGCGATGGGACGGGCCGGCCGCGAGCGCGCAGTGCACGAATTCAGTTGGGACGCAATCGCGCACCGTACTGTTGAGCTGTATCAGTCGCTGATCCAGAAGGAGCCTGGGTGACGCTTCCGGGTCGGGTGCGCCAGACACGGCAGGCTGCCGCGATCGAGGGGCTGCTGCGGGAGGCGGACGGCTTCCGTACGGCGCAAGAGTTGCACGACGAGCTGCGCCATCGCGGTGACCGAGTGGGGCTGACCACGGTGTACCGGCATCTGAACCTGCTGGCCGAGAACCGGCTCGCCGACGTCGTGCACCGCGCCGACGGCGAGACCCAGTACCGGCTCTGCGGGGCGGCGGCCGAGCACAGCGACGGCCACCACCACCACATCGTTTGCCGCGCGTGCGGTCGGTCGGTCGAGGTCGAGGGGCCGGAGGTCGAGGCGTGGGCCGAGCGGGTCGCGGCGGCTGCCGGTTACACCGAGATCAGCCACACCGTCGAGCTGTTCGGCCTCTGCTCCGAACACTCGTCCTGACGTCCGGACGTCCGGTTTTGGCGGCCAGCCGTCAAATAGCACGTCACGCCGCCAAAAGTTGCGTTTGGCTAGCCGATGAAGGCCGCGGTCGCGGTGCCCGGGTCGACCTCTGTGAACCCGGCGTCGTGCACCACCGGCGCTCCCCCGCGCAGCTCGGCGCTCCACTGCCGCGGGCTCGCCACCCGTACCGCGACCGGGAATCCGGCCTCCCGCCACCGCGCGCGCTGACGCCGGCGCAGCGACCGCCAGCCGAGCTGCGCCGCGTGCCCGGCCTGCGCCATGGCCTTGCCCGCGCTCATCGGCACGTCCGGCGAGATCAGGATCAGCGGCAGTCGCTCGTCCGGCGCCGGCGGTGGCGACGGATCGTCCAGTTCCGTGCCGCCGACCTGCAGCCGCGCCAGTTCCGGCGGCCACTCGTCGACCGGGACGGGCGGGAACACCCGCACCTCGGCGCTGCCCTGCGACACGGTGATCCCAGGCAACACCGACGCGCGGCGCCACTCCGCACCCCGTGCCCGGCGCACCACCTTGCGGATCCGACTGCCGTCCCATGCCTGCACCGGCTCGATCCATGCCGGCTCCCGCGTGGTGAGCATTGTCAGCACCGCCGTGGCCGCCGCCTCGAGCGCGTCGGTACGGGTTGGCGGGTTGTCGCGTTCGATGCGGACGACGAGCGGGAGCACCCACTCGGTCATGCCTGCGAGCTCACCCAGCCGGCGAGCAGACGCGCGCCGAATCCGGTCGCACCCTTGGTGAACAGGCCGTCGTCCTTCAGCGCCCGCGCCGGCCCGGCGATGTCGAGGTGCGCCCAGGGCAAGCCACCGGTGAAGTGTTGCAAAAACAGCGCGGCGGTGATCGCGCCGGGATTACCCGGGGCGTTGTTCGCGTCAGCAACGTCCGAGTCGAGCTGCCACTCGTACTCCGGCAGCAACGGCATCCGCCACACGGGCTCGCCCGCGGCCGCGCCCGCCGCAACCAGCTGATCGGCCAGCGGGTCCGATGTCGAGAAGAACCCGGCGGTACGCATTCCGAGGGCCACCTTCATGGCACCGGTCAGCGTCGCCACGTCGATCAGGACGGACGGCCGCAGCCGGGCGACCGCGTAGGCCAGCGCATCGGCCAGCACGATCCGTCCCTCGGCGTCGGTGTTCAGGATCTCGCTCGTGCGTCCGCCGTAGTGCCGCACGACATCACCGGGTCGGTACGACGCCGCACCGAAGGAGTTCTCGGCTGCGGGCACGAGCGCGGTGACCCGCACCGGGAGCTTCGAAGCCGCGATCAACTGCATCGCGGCGAGCACCGCCGCGCCGCCACCCATGTCGGTCTTCATCGTCTTCATGCCGTCGCCGGGCTTGATGTTGAGCCCGCCGGTGTCGAAGGTGATGCCCTTGCCGATCAGCACCGCATGCACCCCACGCGCCGCACCGCGGGGCCGCCACGACGCGCCGATCAACCGCGGCGGGCTCGCCGAGGCGCCGCCGACGGCGAGCACACCGCCGAATCCGTGCTCGGCCAGCCAGTTGGTGCCGTGCACTGTGACCGTCACGCCGAGCGGCCCGAGCACCTTCTCCGCCTGCTTGCCGAGCCAGGCCGGCGTCTTGCTCGCAGACGGGGTGTTGGTCAGATCGCGCGCCCAAGCGGTGGCCGCGGCAGCGCGCCGGCCACGTTCCAGCGCGGCTGCGTCGTCGATCTCGGCGAGCTCCACCGTGCGGGCGGCAGGCGGGGGCGAGGTGGCGAGCGAATACCGGTACCCGCCGAGCACCAGGCCCTCGACGAATGCCGCCAGCCGATCGCCGAACAGACCCGGCCGCGCGAGCACGGTCCGTCCGGGCGGCAAGCGCCGCGCGAGTTTGGCCGCCGCTTCCCGCAGTGCCGTAGCCGAGGCCGTTTCGACCACCGGCTCGGCGTCTGCGTCCCGACGTGCCAGGCGAACGTCGATCATCAACCCGATCCTTCCAACCGGTGGAGACGCGTTCGGCCCCGGACCTCTCGGTCCGGGGCCGAACGCAAACCAGGCGCTAGTCGGGCCCCTGCGGAATCGCCACGTTTCCAGGCGATTCCGTGGGGTGACTAGTTGCCCACCGACTTCAGCGCATCGCCGAGCGCCTCGGCCTCGTCAGCCGACATCTCGACAACGAGGCGTCCGCCGCCTTCGAGCGGAACGCGCATCACGATTCCGCGCCCCTCCTTGGTGACCTCGAGCGGGCCGTCACCCGTCCGCGGCTTCATGGCCGCCATGCGTACCTCCTCGGAAGGTGAGCCGTGGGCTCACGTGCGTCGTTGCTGGCACACATTGTTCCTGATCGACCGGCCCACCCCAAACGCTGGGTGGCGGTAACGTCCATTTGCGTGACCGACACCTACACCGATGAACTGCTGATCGAGCGCGCCGACGGCGTCGCGATCGTGACCTTGAACCGGCCGGACAGCATGAACTCGCTGTCACTGTCATTGAAGCAACTGCTGGTGACGGGACTGGAGAAAGTCGCGCGCGACGAGTCCATCCGTGCGGTCGTCTTGACCGGCAACGGTCGCGGTTTCTGCGTCGGTCAGGACCTCCGCGAGCACAGCGAGGCGCTCGAGTCGGGCAACCCGGCGCCGTTGTCGACGGTCATCGAGCACTACAACCCGATGGTGCGCGCGATCGCCACGATGCCCAAGCCGGTGATCGCCGCTGTCAACGGGATGGCCGCGGGCGCCGGTGCCGGGCTGGCGTTCGCCTGCGACTTCCGCATCGCGTCGGCGAAGGCAGGCTTCCTGATCGCCTTCGCCAACGTGGGCCTGTCTCTCGACAGCGGCGTGTCGTGGACGCTTCCCCGGCTCATCGGGTCGGCGCGCGCCACGGCACTGTGCCTGCTCGCCGAACCGATTCCCGCCGAATCGGCGCTCGACATGGGGCTGGTCAACGCGGTCGTCGAGCCCGACCGGCTGCTGCCCGCGGCCCTCGAACTTGCGTCGAAGCTGGCCGCCGGCCCGACAGCCGCCTACGCCGCGATCCGCGAGTCGCTCGCATTCGCGGCCACGTCCAGCCTTGATGCGGCGCTGGAGCGCGAGGCCGAACTGCAGACCCAGATGGGTGCGACCGAGGACCACCGCAATGCCACCGCGGCGTTCGTCGCCAAGCAGAAGCCGATATTCACCGGGAAGTAGCCCGCCAGCACGTCGCGATGTGGTCGTCGACGATCCCGGTCGCCTGCATCGTCGCGTACGCCGTCGTCGGCCCCACGAACCGGAAACCGCGCTTCTTCAGGTCTTTGGCGAGCGCCACGGACTCCGGCGACACCGGCTGCACGTCCGCCAACGTGCGCGGACGGTGGTGCTCGGCCGGCGCGTACGACCACAACAGCTCGTCCAGCCCCTCCGGCACCGAGTCACGGACGGCGCGCGCATTCGCGATCGTCGCCTCGATCTTCGCGCGGTTGCGGACGATGCCGGTGTCGGCGAGAAGCCGCGTGACATCCGCGTCCGTGAACGCGGCGACGGCGTCGATGTCGAACCCTGCGAATCCGATGCGGAACGCCGGGCGCTTGCGCAGGATGATCAGCCACGAGAGCCCGGACTGGAACGCCTCGAGCGACACCCGCTCGAACAACGCCTGCTCACCGTGCAGCGGGGTGCCCCACTCGTCGTCGTGGTAGGCGATGTACTCCGGCGCCGAGGTCGCCCAGTCGCAGCGCGGGCGGTCAGCTGTCACGGCGGTGTGCAGCCGTACGGGGTGCGCCATCGGTGTCGCTACCGGTCTCCGATGCGGGCGGCCGTTGCCAACGCTCGTCCTCCTCGCCGTGGCCGCTGCGCAACCGGGCGATCTCGTCGTCGCGCTTGCCCAGTTCGACGGCGAGGCGATCCAGCAGCCGGTCGGTCTCGGCGAAGCGGTAGCCGCGCAGCGCCACCGGCAGCCGGACGGCGGCCACGTCCTCCGACCCGAGGTTGCGGTCGGGCGGCAGGTCCCATTCCGGCTCGTCGCGGATCGGGGCGGCAATCTGCTCGCCTGACGGCAGCACGTACACGGCCAGGAAGAACAGCGCCACGGCCAACGCTATGGCTATCACCCCGAAAACCGCCAACGTCAGCACTCGTCGATCGTGTCACGGACCCGGCCTCCATCCCCACCCGGTGTGGTCAGATGACGACGTGTACGAACCTGTCGTCGTCGAGCGCCGTGCCGCCATCGCGATCCTGCGCCTGAACCGTCCCGACAAGCGCAACGCGCTCGATTCGGCGACGCTCGCGCTGCTCGACAAGATCCTTACCGACCTCGCCGCCGACAACGAGCTGCGTGCGCTGGTGGTCTCGACGACCGACACGAGCGCGCTGTGCGCGGGTGCGGACATCGGCGAACAGCTCGATCATGCCGGCGGCCTCACCCGTATGGCGGCGTTCACCCGGCTGTACAGCTGGCTGGACGAGTTCCCCGTCCCGATCATCGTCGTGGCCGTGGGCAACTGCGTCGGTGCCGGGGCGGAACTCGTCGCCGGTGCCGACCTGCGCGTGGGCGGCGACAACCTGCGACTCGCCTGGGCCGGCGCACGGCTCGGCGTGCCGGTCGGTCCGGCCCGCCTCGGGCCACTGATCGGAGTCGCACGGGCCAAGGAGCTGGTGCTGACCGGCCGCACGGTCGGCATGGCGGAGGCCGCCGAGATCGGACTCCTGCAGCACACCGCCCCTGCGGACGAGGCCGAGGGCAAGGCGGTCGAGCTCGCCGAGCAGATCGCCGCCCAACATCCCGGCGGCATCCGCATGATCAAGCAGATGTTCCGCGAGCTCGACGACACCGCCCGGCGCACCGCCTACGAGAACGATCACCTGATGCGTTTCCAGGAGCACGGAGCAGGCATCCCGCGCCGGTAGTCACCCCGCCTCGTCACCAGGCGCGTCCGCACCCGAGCGGGCGAGGTGAACCACGATCGCGGCGATCACGGCGGCCAGCACGAGGCTCACCACGCCCGCGCCGATGCCGATGCCGCCGTCCGCCGTCGGTTTGCCCAGCCAGTCGGCGACCGAAGCGCCGAGCGGGCGGGTGAGCACGTATGCCGACCAGAATGCGGCGACCGCGTTCAACGCAAACAACCGGTAACCGATGGCCGGCAGCGTGATGAGCACGGCGAACAACACCGTTGAAGCGGCGTATCCGAGTCCGAACGAGTAGGCCGTCAGGTCACCCACCGCGGTGCCGAGGGCGAAGGTCGTCACGACGGCCGCCCAGTAGAAGAGCTCGCGGCGCCGCGAGTCGATCGAGTGCACCGACAACGTGCCCTCCAGCCGATACCACAGCACGAACACCGCAGCGAGCGCCACGGCGAACAGCACCGCCGAGACCGGGTACGGCACGCCGAAGCCGACGTGCAGGACGTCCGCGGCCATCGTCCCGAACACGCCGACCATCGCGACGGCGAACCAGTACCGGGCCGCGCTGTAGCGCGGGCTGCGCAATTGCAGGCTCAGCGCGAGGCAGAACACGACGAACCCGGCCAGCACGGCCGCTACGGGCGGCATCGCATGGACGAGGAAGTCCGAGGTCGATTCCCCAAGCGCCGTCGTCAGCGCCTTCGTGATCCAGAAGATCGCGAGTACCGCAGGCACCTTGGAACGCCCGGGGGCGAGCCTGTTCGTGGTGAGCGTCGGCCCGAACTGTTGTCCCGTCACGACGGGACCGTCACACGAACGCGCTGAGTGACGCTGGTGCGGCTTAGGAATCGTTCATCGACAGCGCGGCGAAGGCGTCGTCGATCGTCTTCGCGCGGACCAGCACGTCGAGCGCGGCCTGCCGCACGAACCCCTGCGCCACGAGGTCCTCGAGCCATGTCCACAACGGCGCGTAGAACCCGTCCGGGTCGAGCACGACGACCGGCGCTTCGTGCATGGTCAGCGACAGCGACGTCCACATCTCGAACAGCTCTTCGAGCGTGCCGATCCCGCCGGGCAGCGCCAGGAAGCCGTCCGCGCGGGACTCCATGACCTGCTTCCGTTCCCGCATCGTGTCGACCACGATGAGCTCGTCAGCCTCTTCGTCGGCCATCTCGTAGCCGACCAGGTGCTGCGGGATCACGCCGATCGTGTGTGCACCGCCGGCGCGAGCTGCCCGAGCCAGCGCGCCCATCATCGACACCCGGCCGCCCCCGGACACCAGCCCGTAGCCGTCGGCCGCCAGCCGCGTGCCGACCGCGGCCGCCAGCTCGAGATAGCACGGGTCGATGGTTTCCGAGGAGCCGCAGTACACACAGATCGTGTTCATCCTTGGAGGGCGTCGCGTTCTGCCGCCATCGACGCCGCCTCCGCCACTTCGTGCTCCTTGGCGGCGATGATCCGCTCCACCGCGTCGTCGACGTCGTCGGTGACGTGGATCAGATCGAGATCCGGCTCGGCGATCTTCTTCCCGGCCAGTGCCGTCGACCGCAGCCAATCCAGCAGGCCGCCCCAGTAGTCCGTGCCGAAAAGCACCACCGGGAATCTGGTCACCTTGCGGGTCTGCACCAGTGTGAGCGCCTCGAACGTCTCGTCCAGCGTGCCGAAGCCGCCGGGCATGATCACGAACGCCTGCGCATACTTCACGAACATCGTCTTGCGGGCGAAGAAGTATCTGAAGTTGATGCCGAGGTCGACCCACTCGTTGAGGCGTTGCTCGAACGGCAGCTCGATGCCGAGCCCCACCGAGATGCCCCCTGCCTCGCAGGCGCCGCGGTTGACTGCCTCCATCGTGCCGGGACCGCCGCCGGTGATGACGGCGTAGCCCGCCTTTGCCAGGGCCGCGCCGAGCGCAATCCCGGTGGCGTACTCGGGCGACTCGTGCGGCGTGCGGGCCGAGCCGAACACCGAAACCGCAGCAGGCAGTTCGGCGAGCAGGCCGAAGCCCTCGACGAACTCCGCCGTGATCCGCTGCACCCGCCACGGATCGGTATGCACCCAGTCGGACGGGCCCCGCGAATCGAGCAACCGCTGGTCGGTGGTGCCGGCGCTGATCTGGGCGCGGCGCAGCACGACGGGCCCGCGCTGGTGCTCACTTCGTTCGTCGTGGTTGTCGTTCACGGGGCAACGCTAGCTGTCGAGAGGAACCTGACCAGTGCGGACTCGGTGGCGCCGATCTGGGCGAGCACGACGTGTTCGTCGGCCTTGTGGGCGAGGTTCGGGTCGCCCGGGCCGAGGTTGACCGCCGGGATCCCGAGCTCGCCGAAGCGGGCCACGTCGGTCCAGCCGAGCTTCGCCCGCGCCTGGCCGCCGACTGCCGCGACCACCGCCTTGGCCAGCTCACCGTCGAGACCGGGACGGGCGCCCGGCGCCGAATCGGTGAGCGTCACGTCGTACCCGTTGAACACCTCGCGCACGTGGTCGAGTGCGGTTTGTTCGCTGCGATCGGGCGCGAAGCGGAAGTTCACGGTGACCGTGCAGGCGTCCGGCACCACGTTGCCGGCCACACCGCCGCTGATGAACACCGCGTTGAGTCCCTCGTGGTAGGTCAACCCGTCCACCTCGACCTGTCGGGCCCGATAATCGGCCATCCGCGCCAGCACCGGAGCGGCCGCATGGATCGCGTTCTCACCCAGCCACGACCGGGCGCTGTGCGCACGCACACCGGGCACCCGGACCTCGACCCGCAGCGTGCCCTGGCAACCGCCCTCGATCACCCCGTCGGTCGGCTCGAGCAGAATCGCGAGGTCTCCCGCCAGCGCGTCCGGACGGGTGCGGGCGAGGCGGCCCAGCCCGTTGCGCGCCGATTCGATCTCCTCACAGTCATAAAGGATGAAGGTCAGGTCGACGTTAGGCTCGAGTTCGCCCGTCCCGACCAGATGCGCCACCCGAAGCATCACGGCGACGCCGGACTTCATGTCGGACGTGCCGCAGCCGAACAGCCGCTCACCCTCGACCCGGGACGGCACGTTGTCGACGATCGGCACGGTGTCCAGGTGTCCGGCCAGCACCAGCCGGTACGCGCGGCCCAGGTCGGTGCGCGCGATGACCACGTTGCCATCGCGCTCGACCGTGAGTGGGGCCACACCGCGCAACGCCTGCTCGACGAGGTCGGCGAGGGTGGCCTCGTCGCCGGACACGGATTCGATGTCGACGAGGGCAGCGGTCAGCGTGGCGGCGTCGGTGCTGAGATCGAGCATGCTGCTGAGCCTAGGACGGGCGTGATTACGCGCGTTGACTACTGTCTGAGCGGTGGATGCAACCGCATGGGGCTACGGGCTCGCGACCGTGACGGGCGACGGGCGCACGCTCGACACCTGGTACCCGACGCCCGCACTCGGCATCATGCGCGCCGGCGCCAAACCCGACCACGAGCTCAGCGCGCTGGCCGGCACGCACGGCACTGCGCGTGCGCGAGGGGTCACGACCGAGGTGGTTCTGTGCGAGATCGATCTGGCCGCCCCGCCGTCCGACACGGTCGACGCCTACCTACGGCTGCACCTGCTCTCGCACCGTCTCGTCGCGCCCCGCGGGCTCAACCTGGACGGCGTGTTCGCGGTGCTGCCGAACGTGGTCTGGACCAACTTCGGCCCGTGCGCGGTCGAGCACTTCGAGCACACCCGGGCTGCGCTGCGGCGGCACGGCAGCGTCCAGGTCTTGGGAGTGGACAAGTTCCCGCGGATGGTCGACTACGTGCTGCCGGCCGGCGTGCGGATCGCCGACGCCGACCGGGTACGCCTGGGCGCGCATCTCGCGCCCGGCACGACCGTCATGCACGAGGGTTTCGTCAACTACAACGCGGGCACGCTCGGAACGTCGATGGTCGAGGGCCGCATCTCGGCCGGCGTCGTGGTCGACGACGGCTCGGACGTCGGTGGCGGCGCGTCGATCATGGGAACACTGTCCGGCGGCGGCCGCGAGCAGATCACGGTCGGGAAGCGCTGCCTGATCGGGGCCAACGCCGGGATCGGCATCTCGCTCGGCGACGACTGCGTGGTCGAGGCGGGCACGTACGTCACGGCCGGTGCGAAGCTCACGCTTCCGGGCGGCGAGACGGTCAAGGCGGCCGCCCTGTCCGGCAAGCCCGGCCTGCTCTTCCTGCGCAACAGCGTCACCGGCGCGCTGGAGGCCCGCTCACGTAAGGGCAGCGGCATCGCGTTGAACGACGTGCTTCACGCGAACGCCTGAGGTAAGGCAACTGTTGGCTGCCCCTCGCACCAAGCTGTCGATCGCCCTCGTCGCGGTCGTCGTTGTCGCGCTCGGCGCGGTCATCGGGGTTCGCGCGATCATCAACGCCGTCGAGACGCACTTCTCGTCCGCGCAGTGCGACGTCGGCGCCTACGAGGTCGACACGAGCCAGGCCTCGGTCGCCGCGCAGATGGTCGGCGCCGCGACCAAGTTCAGACCCCCGCTCCCTGAGCGGGCGAGTGTGCTCGCGCTCATGGCCGGTCTGCAAGAGAGCAAGCTGACGAACATCCCGCCCGACGAGGGTGATCGCGACTCGGTCGGGGTGCTGCAGCAGCGCCCGTCCCAGGGATGGGGACACCACAAGGCGACCGTGTTGACCGACGTCACCGAGGCGACCCGCGAGTTCCTTGCCGCGCTGGTGAAGGTGCCGCACTGGCGGACGATGGCTCCGGCCGACGCGATCCAGGCCGTGCAGATCTCCGCCGACGGCAGCGCGTACGCCAAGCACGAGAACGAAGCCCGCGCGCTCTCGAGTGCACTACTCGGCCACTCCCCCGGCTCGTTCACCTGCAGCTTCGACAAGCCGACCAAGGTCGCGCACACCGCCGAGGTGACCGCCATGCTGCGCCATCAACTGCCGATCAACGCGCCGCAGGCGTCCGGCAAGACGATCCGCGTGCCCGGTGCGCACTGGCAGACCGTGGCGTGGTTCATCGCCAACGCCGATCGGCTCGGCGTCGATTCGGTGGCCTACGACGGCAAGCGCTGGACACGCGCGGACGGCTGGAAGTCCGCACCCGCCGGCAAACAGGCGGTGGTCGCCACGCTCGCGACGCTCTGACCGCTCAACTCACCTCACCCACCGCGGGCGCACTGAGAGTGGTTAGTTAGGCGCACAGTGGTCAGTTTCAACTGACCACTGTGCGCTCTAACTAACCACTGTCGGCTCTGGCGCGCGACTCGAGCGTGCCGCGAGCAGAGGTCAGTGGCCCTCGTGCTCCTGCGGCGGCAGACCGCGGATGAACTCGGGGTCGTTGTCCGTCTTGCCGACCTTGGACGCGCCGCCGGGCGAACCCAGCTCGTCGAAGAAGTCGACGTTGGCAGCCGTGTAGTCGCGCCATTTCTCCGGGAGGTCGTCCTCGTAGAAGATCGCCTCGACGGGGCAGACCGGCTCGCACGCACCGCAGTCAACGCATTCGTCGGGGTGGATGTACAGCATCCGCGCGCCCTCGTAGATGCAGTCGACCGGACATTCCTCGATGCAGGCCTTGTCGAGCAGGTCCACACAAGGTTCGGCGATCACGTAGGTCACTGCTGTCCTCCGGGGCGTTAATTCGGCACGACCTAGTATGCCGAACGTGCTCGAACAGCGTTGGTTGGGTCGGCGGGTCACCGTGCGACGCGTCGTCGGCCGCACCGAACAGGGACGCACGCAGTACGGCGACGTCGTCGGCGACCTCGTCCGGCTCGACGCGAGCGTCGCCGTCATCGAGACAAGGCACGGCCCGGTCGAGGTCGATCTGAACACCATCATGATCGGCAAACCGGCCCCGCCCTCGACCGCGGACGAGCTGGCGCTGCAGGCCGTGATGGCCTCCGGATGGCGCGCGGCCGAGACCGGCCACGTGGGCGGCTGGCTGCTCCGCGCCACCGGCGGGTTCACCGGACGGGCCAATTCGGTGCTGCCGTTGCGCGCGCCCGGCATCCCGCTCGAGCAGGCTTTGGGGCAGGCGCGGGCCTGGTACCACGCACACGGGTTGCCGCTGCGACTGATGATCCCGAGCGAGGCACGACGGCTGCTCGACGCCGATCTCGGCGAGCGCGGCTGGCCGATCCAGTACGGCGCACTCGTGATGGCGGCACGCACGGACCAGTTGCACGCGAACGTCAGAACCGACGTCGACGTGCAGCTCCACCCACGTCCGGACGACGCCTGGTTCGCGCGCTACCGCGACGGGGCCGGTACGAGCGAGACCGCCCGTGCGCTGTTGACCCGCCACGACAACGTCATCTTCGCCTCGATCAACGACGGCGACCGCGCGGTGGCGATCGGACGCGCCACCGTCGACGACAGATGGCTCGGCGTCACCGCTGTCGAGGTCGATCCCGCGCTGCGCCGGGCCGGCCTCGCCACAGCGGTCATGGCGGCGTTGTGGCGCTGGGGCGGCGGGCGGGGCGCGACGCACGGCTACCTGCAGGTGCATTCCGAGAACGAGGCCGCGATCGGGATGTACGAGCGGCAGGGGTACTGGGTGCACCACGACTACCGGTATCGCATAGACCCCGACGATGCCGCGAATGCAGTCGGCGTCCTCGCGGAATCGCCACGCTTTCCAGGCGATTTCGTGGGGTGACTGGCTAGGCTCGTCCCATGCCGAAGACGCCGCCGGAGAACAGCAAGCTGCTCGTCATCTCGTTCGAGGACGGGCTGCGCGCGCAGGAGTTCCTGCTCGCGGTCTCGCGCCTGCAGAAGAACAACGAGATCCAGCTCCACGACGCGGTGCTCATCGCCCGCGACGAGGACGGCAAGTCGCACGTCCGGGAGACGACCGACGTCACACCCGGTCAGGCGGGCGTCGGAGCCGGCGTCTGGGGCCTGCTGCTCGGCACGTTGTTCGGCGGACCGATCGGCGGCCTGGTGGTCGGTGCGGCGTCCGCCGGCGGCGGCGCGTTGCTCGCCCGACTCATCGACACCGGCGTGAAGGACGAGACGATCAACGAGCTGCGTACGACGGTGCCGCCGGGTCGCGTAGCCGTCGCCCTGCTGGTCAGCCACGTCTCGGTCGCCGACCTGCAGCGTGAGCTGACCCGTTTCCCGCATGCCGAACTCGTCGAGACCGACCTTCCGGACGCTGCGGTGGCGGCGGTGCAGAACGCGCTGGCCGAGGCCAACCGCGAGCCGTTCACCGGCTGATCCGGCTCAACGGCGGGTGGTCAACCGCGCAATGGTGACGAAGCCGGCGATCGCACCACCGAAGAACAGGCCGTAGAAGCCGAGATTCTGTCCGTGGTTTCCCGCCACCAGGATGTCGCCCTCGGGACGGGTGTACAGCGTCAGCAGCACGATCACGATCAGCCACAGGCCTACGGGCAGCACCGCGCCCATGACCCGGCCCAGGACCGTGTATCCCCAGTACGGCAGGGCCACGTTGCCGCCGATCGCAGCGAGGATGACGACCGGCACGAGCACCGTGCCGGCGTACCACCGGGACAAGAACAGCAGCTCCAGCACGGCGCTGAGAATCGCGGAGCCGCCGATCAGCGCGAGCGTCACCCACTCGACGGCGCCGGGTCGCTCGTCGGTCACGTCGCCGTGCCGGCGAACAAATCCAGCTCGTGCCCGGCCGCGTCGCGCTCGCCGGCGACCTCGCCACGCACGATCCGGTAGTACTCGATCGACATGAGCTCCAGGCCGACGTTGTTCGACAGCGCGAAGAACGGCCCGTCCACGGCGATCTGGGTGGCGTGCGCGCGCATCGCGGCGTCCTTGGCCTCGGCGAAGGTCGTCGCGTCGATCATCGTGGTGATCTCGTGGTCGGGGTTGCCCATCGGCAGGTCCTCTGCGGACTCCACACCGTCGAAGAACGTCTCGTCACCGGCGGCGCGCAGCGCGTCGATGCCGCGCTGCAGGGCCGACTTCGGGATCGCCGTCCAGTAGACCTTCTCGATCCTCCACGGCTCGCCGCCGTCGCCCGGCTCGGCCGCGCGGTCGACCGCGGCCATGGCCACGCGGTGGGCCATGATGTGATCCGGGTGACCGTACCCGCCGATCTCGTCGTAGGTCACCAGCACCTGAGGACGCAGCTCACGGATCACGGCGGCGGCCTGGTCGACGGCACGGGCGAACTTGTCCGGGTCGGAGTTGCAGGCCCAGAACGCGCGGGGATCGTCGTTCTCGGGCGTGTCCATCATGCCGCTGTCGCGCCAGCAGCCGGCGCCACCCAGGTAGCGGTGGTCGACGACGCCGAGCGCGTCCATCGCCGCCCGCAGCTCGGCGATCCGGTACCCGCCGAGTTGGTCGGCACGGTCAGCGGCGAGGCCTTCCAGTTCGGGCACCAGAATCTCGCCCAGCTCACCGAGGGTGCAGGTCAGCAGTGTGACCTGCGCGCCCTCGGCTGCGTAGCGGGCCATCGTTGCGCCCGTCGCGATCGTCTCGTCGTCGGGATGGGCGTGCACCAGCAACATTCGTCTGCGATCAACCATGACCGGCAAACCCTACTCAGTGCACGCGGTTCGCGAGGTTGCCCACTCCGTCCGACGCCTTATCGGGGTCCGCGCGAAAACGTGGAGTGCTTCTGCGGAACGTTTCGTGGGTGATCAAACAGTTTCGCCGTCGACGACGACCTGCCCCTCCTCGTTGACCTCCGCGTCGGCGCCGAGCCGGGTCGGCTCGTGCGAGGGCGTACCGGCGGGCATACAGACCATCGGCTTGGACGCCTGTTCGTCCGTCGGCGCGGTCCTCGGCCACTCGGCGAGCGTCGGCGGGACTTCGGCCTCCTGCTCACCGAGGTCGAGGATGTCGGTGCGAGCTGCGGCGAAGTGACACGCCGCCGAGTGGTTCTCGAACTTCGCTTCCAGCGTCGGCTCGACGTTGACGCACCACTCGCGCTGGGTGTTGGTCAGCTCGTCGGCAAACTTCTGGCACCGGGTGCGGAACCGGCAGCCGCTGGGCGGATTCACCGGGCTCGGCACGTCGCCGGTGAGCAGGATCCTCTTGCGCTCGCGTTCCTTGGTCGGGTCCGGCAACGGGATCGCCGACATCAGCGCCTGGGTGTACGGGTGGGACGGGCGGCGGAACAGCTCGTCCACATCGGCGGTCTCGACGACCTTGCCGAGGTACATGACCACGATCCGGTCGGCGATGTGGCGGATCACCGACAGGTCGTGCGAGATGAACATGTACGACAGACCGTATTCGGCCTGAAGATCCTCGAGCAGGTTGATGACGCCGGCCTGGATCGACACGTCCAGCGCGGACACCGGCTCGTCGAGCACCATCAGCTTCGGCTTGAGCGCGAGCGCGCGGGCGATGCCGATGCGCTGGCGTTGTCCGCCGGAGAACTCGTGCGCGTACCGCGAGCCGTGCTCGGGATTGAGCCCGACCTGAGCGAGTAGATCGCGCACCTGACCGCGTCCGTCTGCCTCGCCGCGGTACATGCCGTGGATGCGCAGCGGTTCGGCGATCAATTCCTTCACCGTCATGCGCGGGTCCAGCGAGGCGAACGGGTCCTGGAAGACGATCTGCATGTCGCGCCGCAGCGGGCGCATCTGCTTCGACGACAACGTGGTCAGGTCACGTCCGCGCCAATTGACCGATCCGGCGCTGGCCTCGATCAGGTTGAGGACGAGGCGCCCGGTCGTGGTCTTCCCGCAGCCCGACTCGCCGACGATGCACACCGTCTCTTGCTCGTGGATGTCGAAGGACACGTCGCACACAGCGTGGACGTCGCCGATCTTGCGGCGGACGAGGCCGCTGGAGCGGATCGGGAAGTGCTTCGACAGTCCGCGCACGGACAGTACGGGCTCGCCCTTGCGGGTGGTGGTGGCGGTCGGGTCGGCCGTGTCGAGATCCAGTCCGGACGATGGCGTGGTCACGAGGTGGCCACCTCCTTCCCTCCGGGTGCTGATCCCGCTTCGTCGGTGAACAGCTCGGCGGCCTGCACGTCAGCGGTGCGGTTGCGGAAATGGCACGCGGCGGCATGTCCGGTGCCCGCGACCATCTCGAGCGGTGGCTCCTCGCGATCGCAGATGTCCTCGGCCATCGGGCAGCGCGGGGTGAACGGGCAACCCGGCGGCAGGTTCAGCAGCGACGGCGGCGAACCCTTGATAGGAGTGAGCCGTTCCTGGCGCTTCTGGTCCATCCGCGGCAGGCTGCCGAGCAGCCCGAGCGTGTACGGCATGCGCGGCCGGTAGAAGACGTCCTCGGTGGTGCCGGTCTCGACCAGTTTGCCCGCGTACATGACGCAGATCCGCTTGGCGTGACCGGCGATGACGCCGAGGTCGTGGGTGATGAGCACGAGCGCGGCCCCGGTGGCGTCCCGGGCTGCCTCGAGTGCCTCGAGCACCTGCGCCTGCACCGTCACGTCCAGCGCTGTTGTGGGCTCGTCGGCGATGATCACGTCCGGGTCGTTCGCCATCGCGATGGCGATGACCACACGCTGGCGCATACCCCCGGACAGCTCGTGCGGGAAACTGTCGACCCGCTGCTCGGGAAACGGGATGCCGACGATGCTGAGCAACTCGATCGCTCGTTCGCGGGCCTTGTCGTGCGACACGTTGTTGTGCGCCAGAACTGCCTCGGCGATCTGAAAGCCCACCGTGTAGACCGGGTTCAGCGATGTCAACGGATCCTGGAAGATCATCGCGACACGATTGCCCCGCAGCTTCGCGTACTCGTTCTCGTCCATGCCGAGCAACTCTTGACCGCGGAAACGCACCGAGCCGGAGATCCGGGCGGTGCCCGGCAGCAGGCCCATCACGGCGAGCGAGCTCACCGACTTGCCGGAGCCGGACTCGCCGACGATGCCGATGGATTCGCCGGCACGAACCGTGTAGCTCACGCCGCGCACGGCCTTCACATCACCGTCGTCGGTCGGGAAGGTGACTGTCAGGTTGTCGACGACGAGCAGGGCGTCCTTGTCGTCACCGTCGCGATCCGGCTTCTTCGTCGTGTCGACCTCGAGGTCGATCGTCATCGTCTCTCTCTCGTCTGCCGGGGGTCGAGGGCATCGCGCAGACCGTCACCGATGAAGTTGACGCTCAGCGCGATCAGAATGATGAAGATGCCGGGGAAGTAGAACAGCCACGGACGGCTGTCGATCGCACCTTGCGCCGTCGTGATCAGCACGCCCAGCGAGGTGTCGGGAGGCTGGATGCCGAACCCGACGTAGGACAGTGCCGTCTCGGCGAGGATGCCCTGTGCGATGAGCAGGGTGGCGTTCACCAGCAGCACCGGGACGGTGTTGGGCAGCAGATGCCGCAGCATGATGCGCCAGTGCGACGCGCCCAGTGCTCGCGAGGCCTCGATGAACTCGCGTTCGCGCAGGGACAGCACGACACCGCGCACGACGCGCGCGACGTAAGGCGCCGACACGGCCGCGAGAATGAGTCCGATGAACAGCAGCGTGCCGCCTCCGCTGCGGCCCAGGGCTGCGGCCAGCGCGAGCGCCGGAATCGTCAGTACGAGGTCGGCCACGCGCATCAGCCCGGAGTCGAGCCCGCCACCCACGTAACCCGCGATGACGCCCCACAGGGCGCCCGCCGCGGTGCCCACGAAGCCGATGATGAAGGCCACCTTGAGCGACTGGGCAGTGCCGCGCATGACCACCGCGAACTGGTCGAAGCCGGTGCTGTCGGTGCCGAACGGGTGCTTCAAGGTCGGCGGCTGGCTCAGGTCGTTGGTGTAGTTGATGTAGTCGTACTGCCACAGCAACGGGCCCACGAAGGCGAACAAGATCAGCAGGATGAACAAGACGAGGCTGGCCACCGCGACACGGTGTCGCATGAAGCGACGCACCGCCAACTGCCACTGATTGCGTTCCTTGACCGTGAATTCGCGCTCGACGCGTGTCTGCTCGGCGGTGGCGGTCTGCTCGGTCTTCTCGTTGACCTCAAGCATGACGGATCCTCGGGTCCAGGACGCCGTACAGAATGTCGGCGATCAGGTTGAACAGGATCACGATTGTGGCGGTGACGATCAGCCAGCCGAGCATGACGTTGAAGTCGATGTTCGACAGCGCGGTCAGGAACAGGGTTCCCATCCCGTTCCACTGGAAAACATGCTCGGTGATGATTGCACCACCGAGCAGTGCCGCGATGTCGAGGGCAGTCACCGTCGTGAGTGGGATGAGCGCGGTGCGCAGCGCGTGCCGCACGAGCACGCGCCGTCGCGACAGGCCCTTCGAGCGGGCCAGACGCACATAGTCGCTGTTGAGCACCTCGAGCATGGACGCGCGGGTGAACCGGCTCCAGGCCGCGTAACCGACCAGGCCGAGCACGATCACGGGCAGGATCAGGTGCCCCATGATGTCGCCGAAGTTGGCGATGAACGAGTTGCTGCTGATCGGCGGGATCGCCCGCTCGCCGATGGTTCCGAAGAAGTGCGTGCCCGTCTTCTCGTTGAACCACAGCCCGCCCTGCTTGAGCAGGATGGCGAACCAGAACACCGGCATCGACAGGAAGATGAAGCCGATCGTCGTGGTCGTGTAGTCGGTGATGCTGTACTGCTTCACCGCGCTTACGACGCCGGTGATGACGGCGAGCACGAGCGCGATGACGACGGAGACGATGACCAGCCGCGCGGTAACGCCGAAAGCGCTCACGATCTCGCTGCCGACGTTGTCGTGACCCTTGACCGGCGGGCCCCAATCGCCGTGCAACAGAAGATTCGAGATCCAGTGCCAGTACTGGGCCGGCCAGGACCGGTCCAGCCACAGCCGGTGCGCCTCCTGGTCGATGAACGCCTGGGGCGGGCGCGGCTGGCGCTGCTTGAGGTAGAGCAGCGGATCGCCGGACAGCTTGACGATGATGAACGTGAGAACCGTTGATGCCAGGAGCACCGGGATGGAGATCAATAATCTCCGAATCACGAATACCAACATTGTTAGTTGACCTCCGAGTCCCGCGAGCGGGTCCCCGAGAGCGGTAGCTCTCGGGGACCCATCCCGTTTTGTGGGCTGCTCAGTAGCGTAATCCTTGAGGAGCTATTGAGCTAAGAGGCCTTGACGCCCCAGTCCTGGACGTTGACCGGAGGACCGGACGACGTCGCGTTGTCACGGATGTTGACGTACTTGTTGTAGACCGCGAGGTATGTCGGCTTCTGGTAGAGCGGCAGCTCGTACGCGTCCTTCGTGATCAGGACGTCGGCCTGGTTCATCAGGTTCTGAACCTTGGTCTGATCGGTCTGGGTCGCCGCTTGGTTGATCAGCTGCTCCGCCTTCGGGTCGTTGTTGAACCCGTAGTCGGCGCCGCCCTTGAGTTCGTAGATCTGCTGCGCGCCGGCCACCACGAACGGCGTACCGACCCACGCGAAGACGATCATGTCGAAGTCGCCCGTGCCGAGCTCGGCGAGGTCCGGGGTGGTCTTCAACGTGATGTCGATGCCCAGCTTCTTGAGCGTGGTCTGCGCGACCTGGCACTCGGTCTGCCGGTTCGTGTTGCCTTCGGAGTAGGTGCAGCGGAACGCGACGTGCTGCCCGCTCGGGGTCATCAGGCTGCTGCCCACGCCCTTGTAGCCGGCGTCGGTCAGCATCTTCTTCGCCGCGTCGACGTCGCCCGAGCCTTGCTTGGTGCTCGTGACGTTGTCCTGGTATCCAGGCTGACCCGGCACGTAGATGTGGTTGCCGAGCGGCTTGGCACCGGGGACGAAGGTACCGACCGTCCGGTTGATGATGTCCTGCCGGTTGATCGCGGTGAAGATCGCCGTACGCAGCGTCTTGTCCTTGAGGAACTGGTTCTTCTCGTTGAAGTCGAAGTGCTCCCAGACGAGGCCCTTACCGATGTAGGTGCTCACGCCCTGGATCTTCGACACCGCGTCGACCAGGTCCTGGCTCGGCTGCGGGTAGAGGGCCTGCACCTCGTTGTTCTGCAGCGCCGACGGTTCCTGGGTCTGGTCGGTGATGATGCGGAAGACCAGCTTGGTCAGGCTCGGCTTGGTCGCGCCGTACCACTTCGGGTTCGGCACCTCGGTGATCGACTGGTCCTTCGTGTAGCCGCTGATCTTGTACGGACCGCCGGAGTAGTTCGGCACGTTCTTGTCGAACCACTGGAACGACGCGTTCAGGCCGGTGGCGCCCGAGGTGCCACCGTGCTGTGCGGCGACGTGGGCCGGGAGCAGCGCGCCGAACATGCTCTGCCAGTCGGCGAACGGGGTCTTCATGACCACCGTGACGGTCTTGCCGTTGTCCGAACCTGTCATCGACTGGATCGCGCTGTAGCCGGCCGAGGAAGCGGCACCGCACTTGGGGCAGGTCGTGCCGTCGCTGACGTCCTTCAGGTACTTGAAGTCGTCGAAGTTGATCGGCTGGCCGTCGTCCCACACCGCGTTCGGCTTGATCTTGTAGACCAAGGTCTGCGGGTTCGTCTTGGTCTGCTCGGCCGAGGCCATCAGGTTCGGGTTCAGGAACGGCTTCAGGTCGGAGCCCGCGAGGTAGACGCCGGGGAGGATGCCGTCCTCGACCTCGGCGACCTCGAACACGTTCGAGACGGTGTAGACCTGGTTCCAGCCGGGGATCGTCTTCTCGAGAACGTAGGAGATGGAGCCGCCGGGCTTCGTGTCGCCACTGTTGCAGGTCGTCGGCTCGGTCGCGCACTTCGCGAACCCGAGCGTGCCGTGGGTACCGGCCGTCACTGCTCCATTGGGCTGTGCCTCGGTCTTGCTGCCATTGCTACCTGTACCGCCGCCACTGCTCGAACATGCGGTGAGTCCGAGCGCGAGCGCGGCTACACCTGCGAGCAGCGCTTTGCCGTTGTGGAATCTCACTGGTGGGTGACCTCCTGTGTTCTGGGCGCGGACGATCTGTCCAGCGGCCAACGGCACACCCAAACTCCTGCGGGTAGCAGATCGCAAGACCTGCGGGCGGCCACCGGCTGATCGTGACCAAGAGTTAATACATGCGAGACGCGGCCTTTGTGGCCGGGTAGGCGTCTGCTAAATATGGGTACTCTGTCCGGTTCTGCCACGAGCCAGCCGGTCGAGCGCCTCGGCGAGCACCTCCGGACGCTTGCAGAACGCGAACCGAACGTAGTGATCGCCGGCCGCGCTGTCGTAGAACACGCTGCTCGGGATGGCCACGACGCCGAGCCGGTGCGGCAGGTCGCGGCAGAACTCCACCGCGTCGGTGCCCACGTCGACCGTGGCGAAGTAGGTGGCCTGCGGCCGGATGACGTCGTAGCCCAGACCGGACAGCCCATCGCACAGCAGGTCGCGCTGCGCCTGTAGCGCGGCCGCCGGGGCGAGCCGCTCGGCCGCGCCGAGCACCGCCGCCACAGCGGGCTGGAACGGCGCGCCGTTGAC